>CALKES010000011.1 GCA_938084715.1 Candidatus Bipolaricaulota bacterium
TGTGGACGACGCGGCCGGGGTGTACATCGACCTCGGGGCGGTGAACGCCCAGGTGATCGGGAACACCATCAACTCCGCCACCTCGGGGATCGTGGTCGGGGCCCCGAACGCAACCGTGCGGAACAACACGATCACCGACGCCGCGACCGGCGCCGACGCGGCCCTCGTTGCGGCCTGGGCTGTCCCGGCGTGCGGGATCGCCGTGTACGCGGTCGGGGCGACGATCGAGAACAACACGGTCTTGAACGTCTCCAACGCGGGACAGGACACCACGATCCCCCACAACGGGGGGCACGGGGTCGGCCTGTTCGGCGCCCTTCCGCAAACTCCGTCGTACAACCCGGCCTTCCCGGGCAGCCTCAACGCCCAGGTGCGCAATAACACCCTCCGGTCGGCGGCTCGCCACGGGGTGAGCGTCGAGGCCGCGACCTCGATGAACAACGTGATCGAGGGGAACACGATCGAGCTCGCCAACAACAACGGCGTGAACATCAACGTCGGCGCGTTCAACAACATCATCCGGGGGAACACGATCCGCTCCTGCGGGAACTCCGGGATCTTCGTGAACAACGGGGCCCTCAACACCCTCATCCTCAACAACACCCTCGTGGACAACGGGTCCCAGGGCTCGCCGCCCGTGGCGCCCACGGTCTCCGAGGCCCTCGTCGTCTCCGGCGGGTCCAACAACTCCGAGGTCCGCGGGAACACGATCACCACCACGGTGACCCTTCCCGAGAACCGCGGGATCCGCGTCGAGGCTTCAACGAATGTGGTCGTGGACGGCAACACGATTCGCAACACCTCACCCACCACGCTCACCCACGGGATCGTTATCGAGACCGGGACCACGAACTGCACGTTCTCCAACAACAGGATCGAGAACATGCAGGAGTACGGGATCGTCATCCGTGGCGGGAGCGCCACGCTCGGCCGGGTGGACGTGACCGGGAACTCCCTCGTCAACAACGCGATCGGGATCCTGTTCGACGGCGGGGCGTCCAACGTCACCTGCAACCTCATCTGGGGTGGCTCGGACGGTTTCCGGATCAGCGCCGGGATCCCGGTGGGGAACCACCTGTTCCGCAACAACGCCATCTACTCCCCGATTCGGGCCCGAAACCTCGGGGTCAGCACGTTCAATGCCCAGCAGAACTACTGGGGTGCCCCGGCAGGCGCTCCGGCTAATACGGTGTTCGGCCCGGTGGACACGAGCAACCACCTCACCTCTCACCCGACCTGTGCACCTGAGGTCCCCGTTGCACCCGGGCTCCCGCCCGCAGGTCTGACCTACACCTACGGCCCGGCGGGCTGGACCTTGGTCTCGGTCCCGACCACCGGCGACACCTCGACCATCTTCGGCGTGACCCTCTACAACTGGAACGGGACCGCCTACACCACGGCCACAAGCCTCAACCCGAACATGGGCTACTGGGCTAACCTCCCGGCCAACAAGACCGTCACCGCCACCGGCACCGTGCCGACGACGGACCAGACCCTCGCCCTCACCCGCACCGGCTGGCACATGGTCAGCGCTCCGTGGGCCTACCCGCGGACCGCGATCCAGGTCATCCGGGGCTCCGAGGTGAGGAGCTGGGCCGACGCCGTCGCCGCGGGCTGGGTCCGGGATGTCCTCTGGGGCTGGGACGGGACGCAGTACGTCTCGGCCACGACGATCCAGCCGTGGTACGGCTACTGGCTGCGGGCCCTCGTCGACAACCTCTCGATCCGGTTCCTGTACGCCTCTCGCGTGACGACGATGCCGACGGGCCTCGGGCTTGAGCCGGCCTCCGCGCTGGACCTCACCGAGCTCCCGCCGCCGCCGCCGATGGGCGTGACCGGCGCCGCAGGCCTCGCCTTCGGCAACAGCCCGAACCCAATCACGGACGTCCACACCACGACGTTCCGGGTGACGGGGCCGATGGCGTCGCTGGTGACGGAGATCCGGGTCGTGGTGTTCGACCTCTCCGGGAAGCTCGTGTGGCAGGGGAGCGCGGCGGGAGCCGAGCTCAACTGGCACACCGACGACCTGGCCGGTCGGTACCTGGCCAACGGGGTCTACCTCTACCAGATCACGGCCAAGGTGGCGGGCACGACGGTGTCTTCGGGCATCCTCAAGCTCGCAATCTACCGGTAAAGGAAACCCTGCGCCCCCCCTCTCCCCGGCCGGGGAGAGGGGCGGGCCAGGGGTGGAGATCCGAGGGGCTGGCGAGACCAGCCCCTCTTCCTTTTTCCCCTCACCCCTGGTGGGGTAGGATGAGCGCGGTACAGCACCGCGGAGACGGCATCCCCGCACCCCACGGCGCCTGTCCAAGGAGGCGGTAGCGCAATGAACCGCAGACGTCTCGTGGCGTGGGGTCCCTCCGCTCGATCAGCGTTGGCCGTGGGCTTGATCCTCCTCTTGGGCGCGGTCGCCCACGCCGCATCGCTCAAACTGAGCCTGGACCAGCTCGCTTCAGGCGCTGACACCATCGTCGTCGGCACGGTCTCCCACACGGAGGCCTTCTGGGACCTGGACCAGTCGTCTATCTACACCGCGGTGACCCTCGCCGTGGACGACCAGCTCAAGGGCCCACCCCTCGGCCGGACGGTCTCCCTCCTCGTCCTCGGCGGGACCGTGGGGGAGATGGGAATGGCCGTGTCGGACATGCCGCGGTTTGCCCTCGGCGAGCAGGCGGTTCTCTTCCTGAAAGCGTTGTCCCCCGAGCGGCTGGCGGAACGGCGCCTCGGACCAGCGGCCCTCCCCTACGCCCCCTTCGAGGTCTACGGGAACGACCAGGGGAAGCTCGAGGTCGTCGGAGGTCTGGCCCGCGGGATCCCCCTCGGCGACCTCCTCCTCCACCTGCGCCGGCTAGAGGAGGACCCGGGGGGGCCCGTCCCAATGACCCTGGCGCCGGAGAACCCCGTCGAACCCCTCTACGCCCCGACCGGCCAGCGCTGGCCCGGGGAGTGGCCCAACGTGAGCTACGTCGTCCACACGGGCTTCACCGACGCCCAAAACTGGGCAATCCGAAGCTCGGCCAACACCTGGACCACCGCCGGAGCCCGGTTCACCTACACCTACGCCGGCACCCACTCCCGAGCCGGCGGCGCCCAACGCAACGGGGTGAACGAGGTGGTGGGGGCTGACCTGGGGGACGGCCCGACCCTCGGCCGCGGCACCTGGTGGTACTCGGGGTCCACCATCATCGAGATCGACGTGGAGTTCAACACCCGCCACTCGTGGAGCACGTCCACTCCCCCTACGGCCAACGACTTCGAGTCGGTCTCGCTCCACGAGCTCGGCCACTGCCTGGGACTGGGACACACCGACGTGGCTGACGCGGTGATGTACTACCAGCTCATGGTCCGCACCGCCAAGCGCGCCCTCCACGCGGACGACCTCGCCGGCGTCCGGGCGATCTACGGCGTCCCCGGGACCCCACCCGCCGAGCCCGCGCTCTCGGTCACGCCCGCCACGCGCAACGTGGACGCGGGGGCGGGGACAACCACGTTCGGCGTGACCAACACCGGGGGGGGAACGATGAACTGGACCGCGGCCGTCACCGCGGGGGGCGGTTGGCTCCACATCACCTCCGGTGCGAGTGGAACGAACGCCGGGACGATCACCATCTCCTACACCGCCAACCCCGGCCCCTCCTCCCGCACGGGGACGATCACCGTCACCGCCCCGGGCGCCACGGGAAGCCCGGCCACGGTGACCGTCGTTCAGGCCGGCGGAGCCCCGGCGGAAAACCGCCCCCCCACAGTCTCGTTGCGCTACAGCCCCGCCAACCCCACCACTGCCGACACGATCGTGTTCACGGCCACGGCCACGGACCCGGACGGGGATCCCCTCCGGTACGAGTGGTACCTCAACGGGACCCGACAGACGGAGGTCAGCCCCACCGCAAGCGAGGTCCGCTGGCCCAATCCCCGGGCAGGAACCCACACCCTGCGGGTGGGGGTCTCCGACGGCCGGGGCGGGACGGCCGAGGCCAGCGTGACCTTCACGGTCACCGCGGGGGAACCCCCTCCCGAGGATGGCAACTCCCACACCTACGGGAGCGTTGCGGGCTGGTACCTGGTCTCGGTGCCCGTGGCCGCCGGGGCCCCGGAAGGGGTCACGATGTGGTGGTGGAACCCCTCGAGCCGAAGCTATGTCCGGCCGAGCACGATCTACCCGCAGGTGGGGTACTGGGCCCGACTGGGGGCGAGCACGCGGTTCTCGGTGACGGGTTCCCCGCCGGCGTCGGACGTGTCGCTGGAGCTGGGCGTGGCCGGCTGGCACATGGTGAGCGCCCCCTGGACGTACCCCAAGGGCGCGATCCAGGTCGTTCGGGGAGGCGAGGCCCGCGGTTGGGCCGATGCCGTGGCCGCGGGTTGGGTGCGGAACGCGATCTACGGGTTCAAGGCCACGGATGGGGCCTACACGAGCTCGACGACGCTCAGCCCGTGGTACGGGTACTGGCTCGAGGCGAGGGTCCCGGGGCTCACCCTGCGCTTTGCCTACGCCTCCCGGGCCACGGCCGCGGCCCTGCTCGCCGACAGGGGGGACTCGTCGCCGCTTTGGAATTCCCCAAGCGAGCTTCCGCCCCCCCCGCCCGAGGGGGGCGGGGCGGTGGCCGGTGAACTCCGCTTTGCAAACCATCCGAACCCGATCACGGACGTCCAGACGACGACGTTCCAGGTGACGGGACCGATGGCATCGCTGGTGACGGAGATCCGGGTCGTGGTGTTCGACCTCTCCGGGAAGCTCGTGTGGCAGGGGAGGGCGGCGGGAGCCGAGCTCAGCTGGCACACCGAGGACCTGGCCGGTCGGTACCTGGCCAACGGGGTCTACCTGTACCAGATCACGGCGGAGGTGGCGGGGACGACGGTGACGTCGCCGCTTCTGAAGCTCGCGATCTACCGGTAAAGGTGATCTTCTACCCCGCCCCCCTGACCCCAGGGGAGCGGGGTTTTCTTCTTCCCCCGCGGATTCACTTCCTCGCCCCTCTGCATACGCACCCCCCTCCCTTCTGTGGGGGAGGGTTGGGGAGAGGGCAGGGTGACGGGGATCACCCTCCCTCACCCCCCTCCCATGGAGGGAGGGGGGATAAAAGCGGCTCCCATCAAGGGAGGGGAGATAGAGAGGCTCTTATTGAGGAGGGGGGTGCTGGAAGGATTCCATCGCGGGGGATCCCGTCGAGGGAGGGGGGTAACAACAACGTGGGGGTAAGGGTTCGCCCTCCCTCCACCAGCCCCCGCTCGCCATCTCCAACCAGGAAGGCTACAATCGCCCCGTGGCTCCAAGCGGGAAGGGAACAGGTGCCTGGCCGATGGGGCTCGTCCGTCGGCCCTGGGTGGGGATCGTGGCCCTCGCCGTCCTCCTCGGTTCGGCCGCCGGAGCCTACCTCCTCACCCGCCCCCGCCAGCCCCCCGTGGGCACCGCGGTGGGCCTCACCGCCCCGAACTTCGCCCTACCCGACCTCCAAGGCCGCACCTTCTCCCTCTCCGACTTCCGCGGCCGGGTCGTCCTCCTCCTCTTCTGGCAGTCCACCTGCCCAGACTGCACCGTCGCCCTCCCCAAGCTCCGGGACCTGTGGAAGCGGTTCCAGGACCGGGGCGTCGCCCTCGTCGGGGTCAACCTCGACTACGACGAGCGGGCGGCCCGGGACTACCTCTCCTCCCACGGCTACGTCGACCTCCTCACCCTCCGGGGTTCGTACGACGCGGCGATGGACGTGGTCGGCTTGCTCTCCGTCCCGTACGTCCCCTACTGCCTCGTCATCGATAAGCGCGGCGTGATCCGGTTCGCCGGGGTCTACCCGAACTTCCCCACGGAACGGGACCTCACCCCCTGGCTCTAGACTGGGCAAACCGTCGGACGTTCGTGTACCATTTTCATGTATTGATCTTTCGGGGAGGTCTCCTTTGAACATGAAAACGCGGCTTGTGGTCCTGGGAATGGCGTTGGGTCTCGTCGGAGGCGCGGTCCTCGCTCAGGAGGGGCCGCCGGGGTTTGGCGCGCTCGCCCAGTACCGGTTCGGAACCGGCGCCCGGGCCCTCGGGCTTGGCTCGGCGTTCACCGCCGTGGCCACCGGCGCGGAGGGGCTCTACTGGAACCCCGCCGGGTTGGCTTGGGCCACCCTGAACGTCGGGGGCATGTACACCGAGCCGTTCGCCGGCCTCGGGGGCGGGACCTTGGACTACCGGATTCAATACCTGGGCGCCGTCGGCACCGTCCGCGAGATCGGCCTCGGCGGGGGCTGGTTCAGCGCCCGCGTGGGGGGCATCCCGTCCACCGAGGAGGGGGGCACGTTCGACTACGATGCCTCGGTCTTCCTCGCGGGCGGCGCGCTCCGGATCCCCGCAGGGGACGCCGCCACCGTGGCCGTGGGCCTGACCGCGAAACTCTACCGGGAACGGATGCTCGAGGGCCGGGCCCAAGGGATGGGGTTCGACGCCGGGGTGGTCGTGGACCTCGGCACCCTCCGGCTGGCCTACTGCTCCCAGGACGTGGGCGGCACCCGCTACCAGTGGCGGGGCACCGGCCAGGAACCGGAAGTGAACATCCCGTGGCTTCACCGGATCGGTGCCGCCGCATCCTGGCTCGAGGGCTCCATCCTCACCACCGCGGATGCCGTGCTGGAATCGGGAGCCTCCCCCAGCTTCCGGTTGGGGGTGGAGTGGACCCTCTTGGACACCCTCGCCCTCCGGGGAGGCGTCCGCCTGGAACCCGTCCCGACCCAGGGCTACCGGCCCGTCTTCACCGCGGGCCTGGGCGTGGCCTGGAGCGCCTTCGCCCTCGACGCGGCCTACCTGCGGAGCCCGGTGGCCACCGTGGAAGGGGGCCTCTCCACGGACACGTTCGTCTTCTCCGTGGGCCTGAGGTTCTAGTTGGACCGGGCTCTCTGGCGCTGCGGCGCCCTGGCTGCAGCGCTCCTCGCCCTGGGAATAGGGGCCGCGGGGTGGGATAAAGCCATCCCCCCGGAACGCGCCGTCCCCACCCTGGAGGCGGAGTTCCAGCGGCTGGCGGAAGGGGCGGCCCGGGACCCCTCCTCCCTGGGGCCCCTCGCCGCTCAGGCGGGACTCCCCCTCTCCGATGGGAAGGTGACGGTCGTCGTCGAGGCCGACTCCCCCCCCGCCCTCGGCGCGGTGGGCGGCACCCTCCTCGGGTCAGCCCCGGACCTCGGCCTGTGGGAGGTCCGGGTCGGAGTGGACCGCCTCCTCGATCTCGCCGCGCTCCCCGGAGTCCGCTACGTCCGCCCCCCCCACCGCCCGGCCCCCCTCATCCAGGGCGTGGACCTCACGGGGATTGCCCCCTGGCACGCCGCGGGCCACCGGGGCCAGGGGGTCCGGGTGGCGGTGATCGACGTCGAGTTCGGCGGCCTGGCCCAGGCGGTGGCGGAGGGCCGGCTCCGCCGCGTGGTCGCCACCCGGGACTACACGGGGGCGGGCATGGAGACCGGCGGCCGCCACGGGACGGCCTGCGCGGAGATCGTCCAGGACATGGCCCCCGAGGCGGAACTCGTCCTCATGAGGATCGATCACGAGGTCCACCTCGCCCAGGCCGTGGCCGACGCCCTCGCCCTCGGGGTCCGGGTCGTCTCCCACTCCCTGGGCTGGTTCAACACGAACTTCTACGACGGAACCGGGGTGGTGTGCGAAATCGTCCGCCGCGCGGTGGAGGGGGGGATCCTGTGGGTGCACGCCGCCGGGAACTCGGCCGACGGCGCCCACTGGGAGGGGGAATGGCGAGATCAGGACGGGGATGGACTCCTCGACTTCGCCCCCGGGGTGAACGCCAACGCCTTCCAGGCCGAGGCCGGGGTCCCAATCGGAATCTGGCTCACCTGGGACGCCTGGCCGACCACGGACCAGGACTACGACCTCTACCTCGTCAGCCTCCCGGGGGGGGTGGTCGTGGCGAGTTCGACGGGCACCCAGGCCGGGGGCCAGCCCCCCACGGAGCAGGTGTTCTACGTCCCGCCCGCGGCGGGGACGTACGGGGTCGTGATCCGGGCCCACGCGGCCCCGGCCCGGCCCCGGCTGGAACTGTTCACCACCAGCCGGGTCAAGCTGCGGTACGCGGTGGCGGAAAGCTCGATCCCCGCCCCCGGCAACGCCCCGTTTGTCCTCACCGTGGGGGCCATCGCCGCCGCTTCCTGGACCTCCGGCCCCCAGGAACCCTACAGCTCCCAGGGGCCGACGAACCGCAGCCGCCTGAACCCGGTTTCGATCACCAAGCCGGACCTCATGGGGCCGGATCGCGTGACCACCTGGAGCTACGGCCCCTCCGGCTTCCCCGGGACCTCAGCCTCCGCCCCCCACGTGGCCGGGGTGGCGGCGGTCCTCCTCTCGGCCCACCCCACCTGGACGGCCCGCGAGGTCCGGGAGTTCTTGGAGCAGAACGCCGTCGACATGGGCCGGCCGGGAAAGGACAACGTCTACGGCCACGGCCGGCTCTACTTGCCCCCCCTCGCCCCGCCGTCGGGGCTCCGCCACGCCTACGGCGCGGCCGGGTGGTACCTCGTCTCCGTGCCCACGGAAGGGGAACCCCTGGACCTGTTCGGGGTCCCCCTCTACGAGTGGACGGGAACGGCCTACGCCCGCCCCACCTCCCTCTCCCCCACCCGCGGGTACTGGGCCCGCCTCCCCCAGGGGAAGGCCGTGGTCGCCCAAGGCGTGGTCCCGGCCTCGGATCAGCGCGTCCCCCTCGATCGGGCGGGCTGGCACCTCGTGGGCGCGCCCTGGCCGGTCGCCAAGACTGCCCTCGAGGTCGTCCGGGAGGGGCAGGTGAAGTCGTGGGCGGACGCGGTGGCCGCGGGATGGGTCCGGGACACCCTCTGGGGCTACCGGGCCGAGGACGGAGCCTACCGCCGGGCCACCACCTTGGAGCCCTGGTACGGTTACTGGCTCTACGCCTTGGTCGGCGGGCTCACCCTGAGGGTCCGGGCGGGAAGTCCCCCTCCCCCGCCGCCCGAGGCCGCGGCGACGGCCCTCAGCCCAGACGAACTCCCTCCCCCTCCCCCACCGGACGAGCCCGTCCCCGGGCTCCTCCGCGTCCGCATCGCTCCGAACCCGTGGCGGGGGAATGGGTCCATCGTCGTCCAGGCGGTGGGAACCTCAGTTCCGGCCGTGTCCGAGCTGCGGGTGGAGATCTTCGACCTCTCCGGACGCCTCGTCTGGCAAGGGGTTGCCTTGGGCTCGAGGCTTGAGTGGGACGGCACCTCCGCCGGACGCCCCCTCGCCAACGGGGTCTACCTCGCCCGGGTCCAGGCCCGGCTTGGCGAGGCCTGGATGGGCCTAGGGCTCGAGCGGATCGCGATCTTGCGCTAGGCCCCTACCGCTCCACCCCGGGCGGGAGAGCCCTCGGCCGGGGTTCGCTCGCCACGACGAACCCCACTGCCCAGGGGAGGTAGGGGTAGGTTACCTTCCCGTAGGGGGTGTTCCGCTGGGCCACCGCCAGCGAGCTGGAGGCGTAGAGCCCGAGGTTCCCTGTGATCCACCACTCGAGCCCCACCGTCACCGCCCCGGCGAGGTTGCTCGCGAACCCCCCAAGCGGCTTGGCCTCCACCACCGCCCCCGCGCCGAGGGCGAGGAACGGCCGGAACCCACCCACGGGGGCAAACCGGGCTCCGGCCATCACGAGCATCGCCGGCCCCTCGGCGGGGAGCAGGGGCGGGAGGTAACAAAGGGTCACCCGCCCGGAAAGCCAGGCATGGCCCTCGAGCTCGGTGAACATCTCCAAGGCGGCGATCCGGAGCTGGTCTCCGATGGCCACCGCCGCTCCGCCCCCCATCCCCAGCTTGGCCCCCGCCCACCCCGGGGCCCCCAGGGCCAGGAGCAAGGCCCCCACCACGATCATCTTCTTGGTCATCAACCCCTCCTCGTTCCCCCGCACCGGCCGCCGGCGGGTGGAACCGAACCGTCTTAGCCCACCGGAGCCCTGGTCCACAACGACAACCGTCCTGTGCCCAACGCCCTTCCGCGCCCCGCCGGGGACAGCGGCGTCCTCCCCCGGTGTTCCGTGCCCGCTCCCCAAACCCCCAGCGTCCACCCCGCACTCCCCACAGGCCCTCGGTGGCACCCCGGCCACGCGCTACACTTCCCGCTGACCACAATGGGCTGAAGCAGAGTGCGCCCATGCAGCGGGGGAGGACACGATGAACGCGCAGACCAAGGTCGGACGGAGAAACGGGATCTACGGAGTGGTCCTCCTGGGCACGGCCCTTGCCCTGGGGGGGTGCACCCTCCTCACGGGGGGCATGGCACCCTCGGTCCCGGGGGAGCTCACCGTGACCGTGGGGGAGTTCGCGGACCGGGTCCGGGTGGTGTGGGGGCCCGTCGCAGAGGCCACCGGGTACGAGGTCTGGCGGTCCACCTCGGCCACGGGGGCCTACCAGCTCGTGGCCACCACGGGCCACTGCGCCTACGACGACACGGGCGTGATTCCCGAAACCACGTACTGGTACAAGGTCCGGGCCTGCAACCGCGCCGGGTGCAGCCAGTTCACCCCGCCGCAGTCCGGCAAGGCCGCCTCAGGCCAGGTGCCCGCCGTGCCCACGGGGCTGACCGCCTCCCAGGGCACGTTCACCGACCGCGTCCGGATCACGTGGCAGGCGTCCCCCCGGGCCACCGAGTACGCCCTCTACCGGGGGCTCAGCCAGACGGGATCGTTCACCCTTCTGACGACCGTTCAGGGGACCTCCTACGACGACCTCGAGGTGGTCCTCGGCACGCCGTATTGGTACCGGGTTCGGGCGTGCGGGGCCGGCGGGTGCAGCGTCCTCTCGGACCCCGTCTCCGGCTTTGCCACGAGCCAGGTTCCCCCGGCTCCCCAGGAGCTGACCGCAAGCGACGGGACGGAAAACGGGAAGGTCGTGGTCACCTGGCAGGCCGTCTCCGGAGCAGTCAATTACCTCGTCTACCGCGCGCTGAGCGCCGATGGCACGCCGGCCCTCCTGGCCACGGTGGAAGAGACGACGTACGAGGACACGGCCGTGACCGTGGGAACCACGTACTGGTACTGGGTCCGGGCCTGCAACGCCTCCGGCTGCGGTCCGTTGGCTGGCCCTGAATCCGGGACGCCCGGCGGAAATGGCGAGGAGCCTCCTCCACCTCCTCCAGGGTCCACCTCCCTCTAGAGCCTCTCTCGCCTTGGCCAGCACCGTCTCCGCAAGGGGACGGTGCTGGCCTTTTCTCCCTCTTCCCTTGCGGAGCAGGTTGGGGAGAGGGAGCCCCTCTCCCCTCCCGTCGAGGGAGGGGGCAAGGAAACTCCCCATCGGGAAAGGGGCCGGGGGTGGATCCCGGTTAGGGCAAGCGTTCCATGGGGAGTTCCCCCGCTAGAGCGTCGAAGTGCCGGTCTCGATGGACAAGGGTTGCACCCCGCACCGCCGCAAACGCCGCCACCAGGGCGTCGGCCAAGGGAAGCCGGTGGGCAGCCTTGAACTTCGCTGCCCCGAGGACCACGGCCTCGTCGGCCTCCCACAAGATCCAAGCCGGGAGGGCCTTGAGAAGCGCATGTCGGCGCTTGGCCTCGGCCACCGATGCCGTCCCCAGGGTGAGGTTGTAGGCCTCCACCAGCACCACAAAGGGGAGGAGGACTTCTTCGCTCCGGAGGATCTCCTCGACCCGCCCCGCCCCGGGCTCGTCCCCGTGGAGGATCAGCACCGCCGAGGTGTCAAGAAGGTAGAGCCCCTTCCGCACGCACATCCTCCTCCCGAGACGCGAGAAGCCGGCCCAGCAGGCCTTCCCCCCGGGCACACCCCCGGAGGGCGCGGATCGGGTCCGCTGGAATGGGGATCACCCGAATCTCCCCACCGTCGTCCACCCACTCCAACATGTCCCCCTCTCCGATCCCGTACCGCCGACGGATCTCGGCGGGGACCGAGGTCTGGGCTCGCTTCGTCACCTTCGTCCGCATCCGCACCCCTCCCGAGGGGTCTACAAGCCGTAGAAGTGGTTTACAAGGCAAAACTGCCTACGACATGTCGCCCTCCCTTCGTAGGGGGAAGGACAGGGCTAGGGTGAGGGGGTCCTACCCCTGGGGGGGCTCGGGGGGCGGAAGGGTCTCCAGAAGCTCCTCCACAAGCCGCTTCTGGAGCCGCGAAAGCTTCTTCGGAACCTCGACCTTGAGTCTCACTTTCAGGTCCCCCCGCCGCCGGCCCCGGGGCATCCCCTCCCCAGGCACCGCGAGCACGGCCTCGGGATCCGTCCCAGGGGGGATCTTGAGCTCGGCCTCCCCCCGCAGGGTCGGCACCCTCACCGTCGCCCCCAGCACAAGCTGCCCCCAGTGGACGGGGAGCTCAAGCTCCAGGTCCTCCCCTTTGCGCCGGAACAGGGGGTGGGGCTGGACCTCCACGGTCACGTAGAGGTCCCCGGGCGGCCCCCCGGCGGCCCCGGCGTTCCCGCCCCCGGGGATCCGCAGCCGGGCCCCCTCCTCGACCCCGGGGGGGACCTCGATCGCGATCTCCCCCTTCTCCCGCACCCGCCCCTCCCCCCCACAGGCCCCACACGGGGCCTCGGGGAGCTCCCCGATCCCCCCGCACTCGGGGCACGTCCGGACGTTCACAAACGTCCCAAACACCGACGCCTGCCGGTACTCGATCCGGCCGTGGCCCCGGCACGTCGGGCACACCCGGAGGCCCGTCCCGGGGGAGAGCCCGGACCCCCCGCACCGCCCGCAGGGGACGTACCGCGACGCCGTCGCCCGGAGCTTGGCCCCAAAGGCGGCGTCCTCGAGGGTGATCCGAACCCGGTACTCGAGGTCCTCCCCCCGCCGGGCCCGCCCGGCCCGCTCCCTCGTCCGCACCCCCTCGCCGAAGAACATGCTCCACAGGTCCTCAAACGGCCGGCCGAAGAACTCGCCAAACGCCTCCCGCGTCCGCTGGAAGTCCCCGGGCCCGAAGTCGAACCCCTGTTCGGGCCCCACGTGGCCGTACCGGTCGTACTGGGCCCGCTTCTGGGGGTCGGACAGGACCTCGTAGGCCTCGGCGATCTTCCGGAACTTCCGCTCGGCCTCCCTCTTGTCCCCCTTGTACGCGTCGGGGTGGTACTCCTTGGCGAGCCTCCGGAACGCCCGCTTGATCTCCTCCGGGGAGGCGGTCCGGTCCACCCCGAGGACGCTGTAGTAGTCCTGGGCCACTACTTCCCCTCCTTATCGTAGGGGATGTACTCGCCCTTGCCCGGGCCCGCCTGGCCCGACCCCGCTCCCTGGTACGCCGCCGCGGCGACCTCCCCGGCCAGGCGCTTGAGCTCCTCCATCCCGACCCGGAGGGAGGTGGCATCGGCCTTCCGCTCGAGCTTCTCCCGCAAGGAGCGGATCGCCCCCTCCACCGCCGCCCGCTTGTCGGCGGAGACCTTGTCCCCAAGCTCCCCGAGGCTCTTCTCGACAGCGTGGATCAGGGCGTCGGCCGCGTTCCGGGCCTCGGCCTCCTCGAGCCTCCTCCGGTCCTCCTCGGCGTGCTCCTCGGCGTCCCGCCGCATCCGCTCGATCTCGGCCTCGGTCAGGCGCGAGGTCTCCTTGATCTCGATCGAGGCCGACTTCCCCGTGGCCTTGTCCTTGGCGGTGACGTTGAGGATCCCGTCGGCGTCAATTGCGAACGTGACGTCGATCTGGGGCACCCCCCGCGGCGCCGGGGGGATCCCGGTGAGCTGGAACCGGCCCAGGCTCTTGTTGTCGGCGGCCATCTTCCGCTCCCCCTGGACGATGTGGATCTCCACCGTCGTCTGGAAGTCCTCGGCGGTGGTGAACGTCTTCGTCTTCTCCACGGGGATCGTCGTGTTCCGCTCGATGATCGGGGTCGCCACCCCGCCCAGGGTCTCGATGGAAAGCGTCAGCGGCGTCACGTCGAGGAGGACGAGGGACTTCATCTCCCCGGCCAGCACCGCGGCCTGGATCGCCGCCCCGAGGGCCACCACCTCGTCGGGGTTGATGTCCTTGTTCACCTTGGCCCGCCCGAACTTCCCGGCCACGAGCTCCTGGACCCTGGGGATCCGGGTCGAGCCCCCGACGAGAACCACCTGGTCGATCTCCTCGGGGGTGAGCTTCGCGGCCTGGAGGGCTTGGTCCACGATCCGCATCGTCCGCTCCAGGTAGTCGCCGATCATCGCCTCGAACTTGGCCCGGGTGAGGGTCCGCTCGAGGTGCTTGGGCCCCCTGGAATCGGCGGCAAGGTACGGAAGGGAGATCCGGGCCTCCATCCGGCTCGAGAGCTCCTTTTTGGCCGCCTCGGCCGCGTCCCGGAGCCGCTGCATCGCCTGGGGATCGCCCCGGACGTCGATCCCCGTCTCGGCCTGGAACTCCGAGGCGAGCCAGTCCATGACCCTCCGGTCGAAGTCGTCGCCCCCAAGCTGGGTGTCCCCGTCGCTGGCGATGACCTCGAACACCCCTTCCCCGATGTCGAGGATCGAGACGTCGAACGTCCCGCCCCCGAGGTCGTAGACGAGGATCTTCCCCTCCCGGTTCTTATCCAGGCCGTAGGCGAGGGCGGCCGCGGTGGGCTCGTTGATGATCCGGAGGACCTCCAGGCCTGCGATCTTCCCGGCGTCTTTGGTCGCCTGGCGCTGGAGGTTGTTGAAGTAGGCGGGGACGGTGATCACGGCTTTCCCGATCTTCGTCCCGAGGAGCTCCTCGGCGTCGCGCCGGATCTTCTGGAGGATGAACGCCGAGATCTGCTCTGGGGTGTAGGTCTCCTCCCGGCCGTTCACCTTGACCCGGAACCGCCAATCCGTCCCCATCTTCCGCTTCACGGACAGGACGGTCCGGGTGGGGTTGAGGATCGCCTGCCGGCGGGCGAGCTGCCCCACGAGGACCTCCCCGGCCTCGGTGAACGCCACCGCCGACGGGGTGATCCGCTCCCCTTCCGCGTTCAACAGCACCTCGGGCCGGCCCCCACGGACGAGCGCCCCGCAGGAGAACGTCGTCCCGAGGTCGATTCCAATGATCTTCTCCTTGTCGGTCACGAGACACCACCTCCTGGGCGTCCCAAGCTCACCTTCACCTTGGCCGGGCGGAGGACGCGCCCGTTGCGGACGAACCCCCGCTCGTACTCGGCCAGGATCGTGTTCTTCTCACAGTCCGCTTCCTCCCCCCACAGGGCCTCGTGGTAGAGGGGGTCGAAGCTCTTCCCCAGGGACTCGTAGGCCTGGCACCCCAGGCGCGCCAGGGACTCCTCCACCAGGCCCTGGAGGCGGAGGAGGCTCTCCCGGAGGGGATCCCCCTCCCCGTGGGCCTCCAGGGCCCTCCCGAGGGCGTCGTAGACCGGCAGCAGGGCCAGGGCCGCCTCGTCGAGGGCCTTCTCCCGGAGGAGCTCCCGCTCCCGGGCGACGGCCTTTCGGTAGTTGTCGAACTCCGCGGCCAGGCGCAGGAGCTCCCGCCGGAGCTCCCCCTCCCCGGCCGAACCTTCAACCGACCTCACCGGCTCGTCGTGGCGGTCCTCGGTCATCCTTCCCTCCCCGCGGCGAGGAGCGCCCCAAGCCGCCCGGCCACGTACCGGGAGGAGGAGAACGCCCGCGCGTAGTCCATCCACAGGGGGCCCACCACCCCCACCACCCCGCTCCCCCCGAGGTAGGGCGCGGCCACCAGGGACAGGTCCCGGAGCTCGGGAATCGAGCCGTCCCCCACGTGGACGGCCAGCCCCCCTTCGAGCCGGAGGCCCCCCACGAGGTCGGAAAACGCCCGCCCGTCCTCGAGGAGGCGGAGGAGCTCCTGCCCCCGGGCGAGGGCCCACTCCGGGGACCGGTGGGCGAGCCCCACGAGGAGCTGGGGCCAGCCCTCGACGTACACCCCCCGCTCCGACCCCCCCTTGGCGAGCCCCCGGAGGACGGCCAGGGCCCCGAGCGCCGCCCGGCTGTGCCAGCCCGTGGGGACGTCCCCCGCGGGCGGGGCGTCGGCCAGGGTGTGCTCCGCAAGCCACCGGGCGAGGAACCCCTCCGCCTCCCCAAGCTCGTCCTCCGTGGGGTCGAAGTCCAGGGGGAGGAGCCGCGCCTCCACCGTCCCCAGCTCCGTCAGGGCCACGGCGAGGACCGTCCCCGGCCCGACCCGGCGGAGGACAAGGGTCCGGATCCGGAGCCGCTCCCGGGGCGGGGGGAGGACGAACCCAAGCTCCCCGGTGAGGGCGGCGAGCACCGCCGCCGTGCTCCGGTACAGGTCGGGGAGCTCCCCGAGCTCGACCTCGGGCCGCTCCACGGGCCGGACCTCGGGGCTTGCCTCGAGCTCGGCGAGATCCAGGAGCCAGTCGGCGAAGAACCGGAACCCTTTGGGGGTCGGGACCCGGCCCGAGGAGGGGTAGGGCTTGTAGAGGTACCCCTCCCGCTCCAGGGCGAGGAGCTCGGCCCGGATCGTGGCCGGGCTGAACCGGTGCCGGTAGGCGGCTCCAACCTCCCGGGACGAGACCGGCTTCCGGGTCCGGATGTACCGGTCCACGACCTCGACGAGGAGCCGCGCCCTCCTTCCCTGCATTTGGCACTCACCACCTTTGACTGCTAAGTGATGATAGGGGGTTTCGCCCGCGGTTCAAGGGGGAAGGGCAGGGTGAGCGAAGCTCGACCTCAGGACGGAGGTCGGAGGTAGGCTCCGATTCCGTTCTTCCGCAGCTCGACCAGCCCGGGGAACCCCGCAACCACCACAGGGGTGGCGCGGTTAGCTGCCGAGTAGGTTTCAATGAGCACCTTCAAGGTCTGGAGGTGGCGGCCGACTCGCTCCTCCAGGGGCCAGCCGCGCTCGGTGAACTTCACGTACAGCCGGTTTCTCGTTCCAGCCTGGGTATAGAACTTGTCCTGGCCGGTCAGCACGAGGTGGGTGTCGGTCCGGCCCCGCAGCCGTCCCTGGGACGGGTTGGGAGCTTCGAGGAGAAGGGCCAGGGTGTCCGTGTGATCCCCCCACTCGCGGTGAGAAAGGCCGCGCAGGGTGGCGGGCGACATCTCCACCGCAATGTCCATTCCTTCCAGTTCAAGGAACATCGCGGCCTTCACCGCCAACTCTAGGGCCCGCGGGTGAGCGACGATGGCGTTGATCACCGGGTACTCAGGGGACGCTTCGTGGAGGTCGATGGAAAGGGCTGGCTTTTCGATCCGGATGAGCTCCATGATCGCATGGCCCAACCGCTCGGTGGGGTAACCGGTGGGGCTGCCCGGATAGGATCGGTTCAGGTTACGGACCTCTGACCCCGTGAGCTGCTGCCCGAGGCGGTTCACGTAGACCACTGGATCCGGCCACTGGTGGACGGGGTTTGTGGCTCGACTGCCAAACGTGAACTCGCGGGGTCCACCCGGCGTTGGAATGTGGTACACCTGGGGCTGGCCCTCCCCAGGGTCGGTGCAGGTGAACCCGGAGCGGTTTGCCCGGGGAATTACGATCAGGCGGCCCCGCTGGACCACAGCGTTCTCTACAAGGACCACCGCGGCCAGGAACCCCCCGGGTTCGTTGGGGTGCGTTCCCCCAAGGACGAGCACCGTTGCCCCAGGGGCCTCCCCCTCAAGGTAGTACACGTCCGTGTCTAGTCCGGTCCCCGCCAGGCTGGGGAAGTAAGCGCTGAGCTTCCCCACGCGGGTGACTCCAGGTCCGGCGTAGATCGGCCGATCTCGGTGCATATCCAGGAAGGTGAACGCGGAGATCGTCACCACCACAGCGACCAAGGCGAGGAAACCCGCTCCTGTCACCCACGGTCGAGCGCGCATGTTCGGTCCTCCCTTACTTGATCATCAACAGCCGCAGCACAAGAGGGACGAGCACCATCGCTGCCACCGCCTGCCGCCGGACGCTCTTCTCCCGGAGGAGATCCCATCCCACCAATACGACAAGCATTCCTACGATCAGGCGGTACGACCAGCCGATCATGGCTCCTCCTTCCTTGTCAAGGCTCGCTTCAGCCACTCCAGACCTAGGACGAGCAGGGTCAGACCCAACCCCAGACCGCTCAGAAACAACCCCCGGGAGAGGGCCGGTGATCGGGTGAGCACTCGCTCGAGGGTAGGAGCCCCCACCAGGGAGGCCACCGCGACCCCGGCTATCAGGAGGGCCGGCACTCCGCACCGGGCAAGGATCCGCAGGTAGTTCTTCTCCCCCACCACTTGGGCGGCAAACAGGCCAGCGAGCGCGGTGGGCGGTACCAGGTCACCCAAAGAGGCGAACAAGGAAAGGCTCGAAGCGGTGACAATCACTCCAGCCCCCAAGAGGTTGAGCAGAAAGGGCACCCCGAGGATGGAGGCCGATCCAAAGGCGCTTACCGCACCGAACAGGGGCATGCTTACGGCAATGCTCCCATAGAACAAGGAACGGGGTAGTCCGGCGAACGCCTCCACGATCATCCCCCGGGCCCCGGTGAGGGTCATCACCTGGATGAACGTCCCCACCCCTACGAGGATGCCAAGGATCGGTAGAGCGTCATGAATTGCTTGGACCGCTGTTTTCACTGGGTTGAACAGGCGTCCACACAGGGGGCTTATGGCGTACGCGGCGAGGAAGGCGATGGGGAGACCTAAGGACGGGAACCCCGTGGGAAATGCCCGCTCGGCCACCACAACCCCCACGAAGAGGAGGAGCGGGAAGTAGAGCCTCAAGCCGTACTCTCGATGGACCGATGGAGGAAGATTCGAGCCCTCACCGAGGCGGCGGATGCCCCGCCACCCAATCCACAGGGCGGCAAGGACTGCGGTGGGCACCGTGAGGACAAGGAGAGGAAGGTAGAAACCCTCGTAGGGCATGTCCACCCCACCCCCAATGATCATGACGGGGATGTTCACTGGGGGGGCAATCATCCCCAGCAGTCCGGCAATAGCGATGAGGGCGCCTACCCTCGCCTTGTCAAGGCCCATGGTGACAAACACCTGGGCGGCGATTGCCCCGGTCGTGAGGACCGAAGCCGTGGACGAACCCGTGGCCATCCCCGCCGTCATGGCGAACACCATCATGGCCACAAGGAGCACCGTGGGCCAGTTCCTCAGGCTCCGGGCAATGTGGTGGGCTACGGTCTCTAGAAGTCCTGAGGCTTGGATCCCCCGCATGAACAGCATCGCACAGGCGATGATCAGGATCGTATCGAGATAGACAAACGCCCCCTCTACGAGGTGCCGCAGGGGAAATCCCAACCCTGCCACCGCGGCGCCCATGATCGAACCAGCCAACAAGGCCAAGGCCACCGGCTGGCGAAGGAGAAACACGGTGAGGAGGAACGTCCCCACCATCGCGATGAACACCCACGCCTCAGGGAAAAAAAGGTTTGTCATGTGACCGTCTCCTCACCAGTTGAGCCATGCAGAGACGCCGGTTTTGATGATTTCGCGGTAGGTCGGAACCCCGGTCACGACCACCGGTTGTAGTCTCAGCTGGTTTCCAATCGCGAGAATTCTCATCGTGAGTTCGAGGTGAATCCCCACCCTCTGTTCGATGGGGTAGTGTGGATCGGCCACCACGTCGGGGGATTCCAGTCCCGGTTCTTGTCCAGGGTTTGGGGTTTCGATGAGGAATACCAGTGCTGATGTAAGGTCTCCCAGTTCGCGGTGGGACAGGCCCCGGAACTCCTCCCGGGAGGGTTCGAGCTTCATCCTCACCCCCTCCAGCTCGAGGTCGATGACTGCGATGGCCCCAAGAGCAAGGGCACGGGGATGGCAGACCAGGGTGTGGGCAAGCCTCGAGCTGGGGCCGGCTTCGTGGAGATCGAACACGTAGTCCACCGTTTCCTTAATGACCAGGCGGGTGATGGCGTACGCGATCTGCTCCGTCAGCGTGCCGCCGGGAAGCCCGGGGTAGACCCGGTTGAGGTTTCGTGCTTCCTCGCCCGGGAAGGAGAGGCCGGAGGGGTGGACGTAGGTCTCGGGATCGGGGGATTGGAGCGAGGGGTTGGTGAGGCGCGGCGAGTAGCGGAACGACCGGGCGGCCCCTTCGGGGCCCTGAAGGGTTACCCAGGGACCACAGGAGGCGCACCGGGGATCGGGGTAGCCGTGGACCGCGTTGTTGGCGTGGGGGATCACGATAAGGCGTCCTTGAACCGGAGTTGCGCGCTCCACAAGCACGATGGAAGCTAAGACCCCGGCGATCTCATTGCCGTGGGTTCCCCCCAGCACGAGGGCGGTGCCTCCCGGGACGCCGGAGTCGAGAATGTAGATCCGGGTGTCTCCCGGCGTGCCCCGCAAGGGGGGGAAGTAGTCGCTGAGCCAAGCTAGATGAGTAATCCCGTACCCAGGACGGACGTCGTGGGTGGCCGGTCCTTGGGCAGTGGCGACGAGGTTCAGGAGGAGGACGGCCCCCAGGGCCGCCCCCCTCCAGTTTAGTTGCTGCCTCATGAGGTGTTCACCGCCACAAGCTGAACAGGTCGACCATGACCTCCGCCGCTTCCGCCGTCGCGGTGATCGTGCGGAGGGGGAGCCCATGTGCCTGGCACAACGTAGTGAAGAGTCCGTCCGCGTTTCCATCCGCCTTGACCACGACGTAGTCAGCCTGCGGGGTGAACTCGGTGATCAGCGCATCGCTCAGCGCTCCCCGGCGGGGCTCTCCCTCGATGTGCATAACGACGACCGCCAGGCCCTGGCGGCGGGCCTCGGCAATCAGAGCGCGTCCCCGGGCTAATTCGTCATCCAGCGAGATCCCCGCTGCTCCCAGGCCCTTGGAACTGGCCCCGAGGACGAGGATCAGGGTCTGTACGCTGCGGAGGTCACTGGGTTGCGCCCCTTCGATGTAGTCGTGGACCAGGCCTGCCCGTTCGGCAAGGACCTTGGCCATAAGTCCTCCAGGGCTCCGTCCCAGTGAGGTGATCAGGACGGGCCCAGCAAAGGAGCTTGCGTGGAACTGGCTGAACGCTGCCTGGCCGCGCACCGCGACTCCGGCCGCTCCGAGCATGGTTTCCCATGCAGGGTCGGCAGCCTCCAGGACTGGGTTTCCGTTCACAAGCACCCGCGCTTTGCTTCCGGAGAAAGCAAGGGTGAGCGTGGCGGGGAAGGTCGAGGCTATCGCCTGGTTCCAGGTCCTCTCGAGGCCACCGGTGCGCGTGACGAGCAGAACCCCCGCGTTCATGATCCGAACCTCAACCCAGTTGTTTTCATCTTGGTATTTCGCTACTACCGCAGCCCATTCACCGGCGAGGGAGGCGATGGTCGCCTCCACGCGCCGACCGGCACCGACCTGGACGGGGAACAAAACGCGTCCGTTTTCACCTCTGAGCTGGCCGTCGGCTACTTGCCACGTTCCTGTAGCGGCGGCCCAAGAGGGCTCTGTTCCTGAGCTGAAACCCACGTTGAACACTGGGCCCGCGACCCCTACCAGTGCCGCAACAAACACCAACAGCACAATGGTCAGCACTCTCCTATCCACAGCACGCCTCCTTTCTTCCAAGCCTTCCGACTTCGTCTATCGCACGGCGGCTTTACGGTCCCGCGGCCCCGCCTAGGCGTCGAACGTCGGCTACACCGATCATCGTTCCGTCGGCGAGGACCATCACGGCGTTCGTCCCTCCGAAGTACAGGTCGAGGGGACCGTACTCTTTGATCGCGTGGCCCAACGTCTTCAGGACTTCGATGGTTCCTACCGAGAACCCCCCTTCGATCTCAAGGTTTGCCACTGCGTTCCGGCTGTAGAACTTCGGTGCGGTGATGGCTTCTTCAAGATTCAGGCAGAAGTCCACGACGGCGACGATGGTCTGGACCACGACGCCGGGGATTCGCCCTGCCCCCGGGGTGCCGACCACGAGGAACACCTCACCGCGGTCCAGCAAGATGGTTGGGGCAATGACAGTGCGGGGGCGCTTGTAGGGTTCGGCCACGTTCCGGTCATCGGGACGATCCGCCCGGTACAGGTTGAAGTTCTGGTACTGGTTGTTCAGAAGAAATCCGTAGCCGGGGACTGCAACCCGGCTTCCCCAGAACGAGCTCAGGGTTTGGGTTAGGCTGACCGCGTTTCCGTGCTTATCCACTACGCTGATGTGGGTGGTGCAGCCCGCATCGGCCTCCGCTCCCACTCCGACCGGGAGGGCGGTGGAGTTGAATTGCCAGGGATCTCCCACGGGCACCCTGGCGGGGGGGATGACCTTGTCGAGGGCGATGAGCTTGGCCCGTTCTGCGGCAAATTTCTTCGAGGTCAGCCCGGTTACCGGTACCTCGTAGAAGTCCGGGTCCCACACCACGGGGTCACGGTCAGCAAACGCCAGCTTCAGCGCCTCGGCGATGATGTGAACCACCGTGGGATGGTCATAGCGACCGTACCGGGACAAGTTGAAGTTCTCGATGATGTTCAAGGCCTCCACGACCACCACCCCGGCAACGATCGGGGGGGCGCTGAGGATCTCGTAGCCCCGGTAGGTGCCCCGTACAGGCTCCCGGACCACAGCCCGGTAGGCAGCCAGGTCCGCCTTGGTGATCCAGCCCTCAGTGGCGGCGACAATGGCATCGGCTATCTCCCCTGTGTAGAACACCTCCGCCCCCTCCTCGGCGATCAGCCGAAGGGCATAGGCAAGCTTCGGGTTGGTGATCCGCTGGCCGACATCGGGGGCCAACCCGTTGGGGAGGAACAGAGCTCCCGCCTCAGCATACTTTGGATCGGACAGGTCCTTGAAGGCGTCGAGCACCCGACGGACGTACACCTCGTCGGCGGGGAAGCCCCCCTCGGCCAGCTCAATTGCTGGGGCCAGCACCTCAGCCAGGGTCATCGTCCCGTACTCACGGAGCACAAGGTCCATCGCAGCCACAGCGCCAGGGATGCACACGGACTGTGGACCGTAGGTGGCCCGGGAGGTCTGGGGGGTCACGTGGCCCGGCGCCCAGGCCCGAAAATCCACCGCCACCTGGGTCCCGTCGGCAAGGGCCAGAATCATGTACCCCTCCCCTCCCAAGCCCGAGGCATAGGGTTCGACCACGCCGAGGGCGAACGACATGGCAACCGCCGCGTCCACAGCGTTGCCTCCCCGAGCGAGAACCTGGGCTCCGACCATCGCAGCAAAGGGGTGGGCGCACGCCACCATCCCCTCTTTGCCCACGGCCACTTGGCCTGGAAGAGCAGCTGTGGTTTGGGTAAAGACCGGTAGCCCGATCGCTAGAAGCGCTGCGGCTACGCCTAGGAGTACCGAGAACTTCTGTTTCATGGCGATCCCTCCTTGCATCCGGAGGTCAGGAAGCGGGGGTACCTCCCCCGCTTTCCGACCTCATTCAATCAGCTTGGCCGCCGCCCATGCTAGTACCCGACGGCCACCCCAAGACGGCGTGAGTCAGCCCCACCGTACATGATCCCCGCGTCGGGGTCGAACAGGATCCCCTGAGCGGTGCCGAACGTGCCACTCTTGTCGGCGCCTGTGAGCTTGTGCCCGAGCCGCTCCAGCCCGGCCAGAACCGCGGGATCGATGCCCCGCTCGTAGAACAAGTTCCCGGTTGCCAGCTGGTAGATTCGAAGCTGCTCGATAGCCTCGTCCATCTTCATCCCGTGGTCGACTACGTTCATGATGATCTGCGCAAGCGCGGTGATGATCCGCGTGGCCCCCGCGGAACCTACCGCCATGAACGGACGGCCCTTCGGGTCGAGAACGAGGGTGGGCGACATGGAGGACAGGGGGCGCTTCCCCGGCTCGGGAGCGTTCACGCTCGCGGGGTCCTTGGAGAAGTCGTCCATCTCGTTGTTGAGCATGATCCCATACGCAGGCACAAAGACGCCGCTTCCAAAGAAGTAGTTAATCGTGTTCGTGGAGGCCACGATGTTCCCCGCCGCATCCACCACCGAGAAGGAGCTCGTGGAGGTGACTTCGCTGCCCAACCCGCCCATCCATTCCGGTATAGCCTCAGACTTGGGCTCGTATGCCCAGGGGTTTCCGGGGTTGACCGAGGCGGCGGCCTGGGTGAGGTCGATCTTGCATGCCAGCTCACGGGCGTAAGCCTTGGAGGTCAGGCCGGCAAGGGGCACCTGGGCGAACGCGGTATCCGCCATGTACTTGCCGCGATCAGCGAACACGAGCTTCATCGCCTCAGCCATGATGTGGAGGGCCACGGTGGAGTTGTGCCCTAGCTCCCGGATGGGGAAGTACTCCAGGATGTTCAGGAGCTGGATGATGTGGGTGCCCCCGCTGGAGGCCGGAGGCACGGAGTAGATTTGGTAGCCGCGGTATGTTCCGTACACGGGTTGACGCTCCACCACCTGGTAGGAGCGGAGGTCCTCCATGGTCATCGCCCCGCCCGCCTTGTTCACTGCGGCCACGATCGCCTCCCCGATGGGGCCATCGTAGAACACCTTCGGGCCGTGTTCCGCGATGAGGCGGAACGTCTGGGCCAAGGCTGGCTGCTTGAGAACTCGACCCGCCTCGATGGGCAAGCCGTTTTCGAGGTAGGGAAGCAACGAGGCATCCGTATAGCGGAGCATCTTCTGCAGGTTGTCGGAGATGATCCCTGTCTGCATGGGGTGGACCACGAAGCCCTCTTCAGCGAGACGAATCGCCGGGGCCGCGACCTCCGCGAAGGACATCGTGCCGTACTTTTCCAAGGCGGTCCACATTCCAAGGAGCCAGCCCGGGACGCCCACCGACATGCCCCCGAGAACGGACCACCGCTCGGTCCGGGCTTGGTCCGAGGCGTACATGTCCTTCGTGGCCGAGGCCGGGGCAACCTCGCGGTAGTCGAGGACGATTACTTTGCCGGTGGAAGCGAGGTAGATGGTCATAAACCCGCCCCCGCCGATTCCTGACGCGTTGGGCTCGACCACGTTCAGAGCGAGCGCGGTGGCCACCGCCGCGTCCACTGCGTTTCCACCCTTCTGAAGGATCTCCACCCCGGCTTGGGAGGCCAACTCGTGCGCCGAGGCCACCATCCCCTGTCGGGCAATCACTTCCTGACCCGAGGAGGCAATCCCCCCTGCGATCAGGAGACCCACTGCGAACGCCAGCGCCTGTTTCACCTCAACCACCTCCTGATGAGCCGTATTATAGCGATCCCCTCGGTTTTCTGCGGGAACCCAGCCGAACCCTGGGGTTGACTACGAGGGTGAACAGGGCTGCCGTCACCACCAGCCCCAGGTAGAGGCCGGCCACGAGGAGGAAGGCCGAGCTTCGGTTTCCCGCTGCGGTTGCGAAGGGTGTGCCCTCGCCCGCCCTTGGGAGAGGGGAGGGGTCCCAGGGCAGTCCGTACCGGGCAGCAAGCCCACGGAGGTTGAGGAGGTGGAGGACGGGGATGCCCCGCCGCAACATGTGCAAGCTGACGCCCTCCTCCGGGTCTGGTGGGGAGGAGGAGAGGTAAAGGTTGAGGCCTGGTTGGAGGGCGAGGGCAGTAGCGGTTTCCCCGAGATCAGCCCACGCCCCTCCGATCCCTACGAACGCGGCGATCCGACGGCCCCCGGCATGCAGATCGTAGATGCGGAGGCGCTCCACTACGTTGCTCTCCAGATCGGGCTGGTATATGAAATGTGCTCCCCGCGCCTCGATCGAAGCGACGAGTTGCTCCCGTAGTTCTGCGTTGAGTTCCAGCGCTACGTCCCGGTCGCCTCCCAGGGACACGGCCACGGCGCGGTGCCCCTCGGGAAAAACGCCTCTACTCACCAGGCAATCTTCCATGGCAAGCCAGGTGAATCGGGGGTCATTTGCTCCCCATTGCGAGGCCCCAAGGGAGCAGATTAGGATGGGGTGGAGGTCAAGGGCGTAGGTTGCGGCGAGCACAGCGAGGATGAGTGCAGGGAACGATCCTGAAGCTCCAATGGCGATGGTATCTCCTGGTTGCGCCCCCGCCTCCACCAAGATCTGCACGAGGAGAGCCGCTATGTTGGGGTTGGTTGACGTGCGCTTGGCTGCCAAGTCTCCCAGCGTGGTGGTAAGGGGAGAGAACGGGAGGCCGATGAGCCCGGTGACGTTCACATCGTCGGGGCTGAGCTGAACCCCTTGGGCTGTCCGGCAATCTAGAACTGCGGCCGTGGCCTCGGCCATCAGTCGTGCCGCTGTCAGCATCGGGCTCCGCAGGCTGTTGGCCCCGTGATGGGTTGCACGTTGGGCAGCCACGTAGGCCCCGACGCTCAGCCCGGCGAGGAGGGCAAGAACGACAAACTCGACTCCCCACTGTTGGCGCGCACCAACGTGCTCTGGTTTCCGTAGGGGCCCCCGAAAACCTATGGGGCTAGGATAAGCCGAACGAGGAACCACGTTATCACACTGGCTGTGGCAGTTCCAAGAACAGTAATTGCCACGCCTTGGCGTTCGAAGGAGTTGGCCAGAAGCCCTGGGATGACCCAGCCAATGGTCCGTAGCTGGACAGCGGTGGGCCAGAGTCCTGGCAGGAGGCGGTAGCCGATCGCTCCCAGTGCGGCACCGAGGGTCACGAGCAGGACGAACCTCCGGCGGCCGAAGAGGATGAGGAAGCGGGAGAGAAAGAGGTAGCCTCCCCAGGCGGCAAGGGCCACGGCCAACGTCCCCACGAGGCGCAAAGGCTGGTCCAGGTGCAGGGCCACGTAGGCCGGAACGACCAGACCCCCCGGATAGAACCCGGTCACCTCGGCAAACAAAGCTGCGATGCCAATCCCTACGACAAGGAACTCCACAGACATTGTGGCTCCCCCACGTTCTCCCAATGCTCGACGAGGACTCCTCCCACCCCGCCGATGTTTCCAAACCCAAACAGTACGCCTCCGTCTGGGGCAAAACGTCGCCCAGCGCGGAAGATGTCGGAGGGCTCCCGCACCCGGACCGCCTCCACCCGGTCTTTGTAGCGGCTTCGGGCTCGGCGTACTAGGGAGGCAGGGCGGTCTCCTACCACGAGGAGAAAGTCGAGCGGAGGGCCTTCCCGTGAGGCCAAGAGTTTGCTCCATTGGCCAGTGCGGTCCCCCCGATCTCCCCGGAGGTTGAGGACCCCCCCGATGGGTAGCCCGCGGCAGAGGGGCGCGTCTTGCACACGATGGAGGATGGAGAGTGTCGAGACTGGATCGTTGGCAGCAAACGCGTTGATCACGATCCACTCTCTGTCTTCCTCCGTAATCCGCCACGCCCGTAGGGCACCGAAATCTCCACGAACTCTTGCCATGCCTCGCCCAGCAACCGCTGCCGGGACCCCTGCCGCTTCACACACGGCCAGGGCCAGACGAACGTTGTTCGTCCACTCGGCATAGGGAACGGTAAGCCCAGCTAGCTCGCTCCGATAAGCGTTGGGATCCACCGCCGTGACCTGGGAAGCGCGCTGGGGCAACAACTTCGTCGCGCTCTCTGGCCAGGTGCCCTGGAGGTAAACCACATGCGTGCCCGCAGGGACTCCTTGCATGAACGTGCGCGCCGCCTGTTCGGGGGAGGAGCCAAGGTCGGCCACGTGGTCGGGGCGCACGTTCGTGAGGGCAAGGATGTGGGGCCGGAGCAGGTGGCCCAGCTCCACTGCATAGTTTTCGGGGCGGATGCTCATCACCTCGACCACGAGGGCGTTGGCCCCAGCCCGCCGGGCCATGGCGAGGATGTGTCGCTGCTCAAGGATCGAAGGGAGGCCGCGACGGAGGAGAAGACGCTCCTCCCCCGAAGGGAGGAGGACTGCTGCCCGGGACCCGGTGGTCTTGGCCAAGGGCCGCTTGTTGCCAGCGGCCAGACCGGCAGCAACCAGGCGCGTGACGCTCGACTTTCCCCGGGTCCCCGCCACGGCGATGCGCAGAGGGATAGCTTGTTGGTTTGCCCTTACCCAGACCCTCTCAACCCCGAGCAAGGCGAGGGCGATTCCCACTCCGCCCAGGGGGATGAGCAGTTCCGGGGTCATGGGGATCAGCGGCCGTGGCAGTGCTTGTACTTCTTCCCCGACCCGCACGGGCAGGGGTCGTTCCGGCCCACGGCTTGGGCGGGCTTGGAGGGACCCGTCCCGGAGCGGGGGGCTGCGGCGGCGGTCGTGCCCGTCGAGCTCGCCGCCCCGGCGGTCACGGGAACGCGCGTGGCCACGGGACGGCCGTCCCCTGCTTCCGCCCGGACGGAGAGCCGCGGGCTCAGGAGGAACCGCAGCGCCTCCTCCTCCGCCCGGAGGACCATCTCCTGGAAGATCCGGTGGGCCTCCCGCTTGAACTCGATCAGGGGGTCCGTCCCCCCGTAGGCCCGCAGCCCAATCCCCTCCCGGAGCTCGTCGAGCTCCAACAGGTGCTGGCGCCAGTTCTCGTCGATCGTCCGGAGGAGGACGATCCGGCAGATCAGGGGGTAGTGGGGGGAGAGCCGCTCCCACTGGGAGGAGAGCTGCCCCTGGAGGAGCTCCGCCACGAGATCGGCCAGGGCCTCCCGCCTCTGGGGGAGCTCGGGGACCTCGGGGAGGAGCTGGCTGAGCTCCCGCCGCAGCCCGGGGAGGTCCCACCCCTCGGGGGACGGTCCCGGGGCGTAGCGCTCCAGGAGGAGCTCCCCGAACTCACTTGCCATCTCCTCCAGGTGCTCGCGGAGGGCCGCGTCGTCGGGGGTCTCCCCCTCCTCGGGGAGGAGGAACCGCTCCCGGAGGGCGTACATGGCCTCGCGTTGTTTCGCCATGATCTCGTCGTACTCCAGGAGCCGCTTCCGGATCTCGAAGTTCCGCTCTTCAACCCTTTTTTGGGCCCTCCGGATCGAGCGGGTGAGGAGGTCGTGGGTGATCGCCTCCCCCTCCTTCACCCCGAGCTTCTCCATGAGCGAGCTCAGCCGCTCCCCGCCGAAGACGCGGAGGAGGTCGTCCTCGAGGGAGAGGAAGAACTGGCTTGTCCCGGGGTCGCCCTGGCGGCCGCAGCGGCCCCCGAGCTGGTCGTCGATCCGGCGGGCCTCGTGGCGCTGGAACCCCAGGACGGCGAGGCCCCCCTCCATGACCTCCCACTCCTCGGGCCTAAACGGCCGCCCGACCTCGGCGCACCAGTCCTTGATCTTGGCCAGGGCCCGCTTGACGTAGGCGGGATCCTCCGCCTTCCGAACGATCTTCTCCCGCTCCGCGGCCGCCTCGGCCCGGTACCGGGCGAGGAGCTCCCGGTACTTCTCCGGCTCCGCCTCCGGGTCGGCCTCGGCCCGGGCCCGGAACTCGGGGTTCCCCCCGAGGAGGATGTCCGTCCCCCGGCCGGCCATGTTCGTGGCGATCGTGATCGCCCCGGCCCGGCCGGCCTGGGCGATGATCGCCGCCTCCTTCTCGTGGTACTTGGCGTTCAGGACCTGGTGGGGGAGGCCCCGCTTCTTGAGGAGCCGCGAGAGGTCCTCCGAGTCCTCGATCGAGGTCGTCCCGATCAAGACCGGCCGGCCCTCCCGGTGGAGCCGCTCCACCTCGTCGGCCACGGCCTCGAACTTCCCCTTCTTCGTCCGGTAGATCACGTCCGGAAGCTGCTCCCGAATGAGGGGCCGGTTCGTGGGGATCTGGACGACCTCCAGCCCGTAGATCTCCTTGAACTCCTCCTCCTCGGTCTTCGCCGTCCCCGTCATCCCGGCCAGGCCCCGGTACAGCCGGAAGTAGTGCTGGAGGGTGATCTGGGCCAGGGTCTGGTTTTCGCGCTGGACGGGGAGGCCCTCTTTGGCCTCGATGGCCTGGTGGAGGCCGCCCGAGTAGCGGCGGTCGGGCATGAGCCGGCCGGTGAACTCGTCGACGATGATCACCCGGCCGTCCTTCACGATGTACTCCCGGTCCCGGTGGAAGAAGACCCTCGCTCGGAGGGCCGTCTCGAGGTGGTAGCGGGCGGTGGTGGCCCGGGGGTCGGCGATGTTGTCAAACTTCAGGATCCCCTCGGCCTTCCGCCACCCCTGTTCGGTCAGGGACAGCCGCTTGTGGGCCTCGTCCACCTCGAAGTCCTCCCCCTCCTTGAAGAGCTTGGCGATCCGGGCGAACTCCCGGTACTGGCGGGCGGTGTCGGCGGTGGGGCCG
Organism: Candidatus Bipolaricaulota bacterium; assembly: GCA_938084715.1. Lineage (GTDB taxonomy): Bacteria > Bipolaricaulota > Bipolaricaulia > Bipolaricaulales > Bipolaricaulaceae > Bipolaricaulis. Next base: position 29,728 of record CALKES010000011.1, read on the forward strand.
GAGATGATGAGGGGGGTTCGGGCCTCGTCGATCAAGATGTTGTCGATCTCGTCCACGATCGCGTAGTCCAGCGGCCCCTGGACCATCTGGGACCGGGAGACGACCATGTGGTCCCGGAGGTAGTCGAACCCGAACTGGGCGTTGGTCCCGTAGACGATGTCGCAGGCGTAGGCGGCCCGGCGCTCCTCGGGGGGGGTGGTCTCCTGGAGGAGGCCGACGGTGAGGCCGAGGGACTCGTAGACGGGGCCCATCCAGTTCCGGTCCCGCTTGGCGAGGTAATCGTTGACGGTGACGATGTGGACCTTGCCGGCGAGGGCGTTCAAGTAGGCAGGCATGGTGGCGACGAGGGTCTTGCCCTCCCCGGTCTTCATCTCGGCGATCATCCGCCGGTGGAGGACGATCCCCCCCATCACCTGGACGTCGTAGGGCCGCAGCCCGATCGTCCGGGCGGCGGCCTCCCGAACGCAGGCGAACGCCTCGGGGAGGAGGTCATCGAGGGACTCCCCCGCCTGGAGGCGCCCTCGGAACTCGTCCGTCTTCGCCCGGAGCTCCCCGTCGGAGAGGGCGGCGACCCTCTCCCCCCAGGCGTTCACCTCGGCAACCACCGGGAGGAGCCGGCGGAGGCGCTGCTCGTTCGTCTGGCCGAACAGGAACTCGATCCCCCGGCGGAGAAAAGGCATGGGGAGAGCACTATACGCCCCCCTCCCCCTGCCCGCAAGGACCACCCGCGGGGCTTCCTCCCCCCGCGGCCCTACCCCCCTAGAACCAGAGGAACAGGGCCAGGGCGGCCAGGGCGAGGACGACCCCCGTCACCCCGACCACGAGGGCCGTCTGGGCCTTCCGCTCCGCCGCGGCTGCAGCCCCGCCGGCCTGGAGCTGGGCGAGCTGGGCCTTGATCGCCCCGAGCTCCCGGGTCAGGGTCGCGTCCAGCCCACTCACCCGCGTCTCGAGGCTCGTGAGCCGCGGGGTGAGGTCCGTTCCCGCCCGCATCGTCGTCTCGAGGTTCGTGATCGTCCGGTGGAGCCACTGGGCCGCATCGTAGCGGAGGAGGGGGGAATTGCCGCCGAACTCCCCCCCCGCCCCGACCACGATGATCCCCCGGGAGACGAGGTTCTGGATCGCCGGGTAGGCGGGGTGGGTCGTGGGGACGTCCACGAACATCCCACCGATCCCCGCGTCCGCCAGCCCCGGGGTCACCGCCCACAGGGCGAGCACCGCTACCGCCGCACCACACACCGCCGCTTTCCGCATCGCGCATCCGCCTCCTTGTCCGAGTGTGATCCACGCTACGCACCCGGCGGCTCCCCCTCAAGGAAACGGGTCTTGTCCCCAGGGGACGCGCGGGCGGGGGTACAATGGCCCCATGGCCCTGGAGGAGCTCCTCGCCCGCGCCCGCGGGGACCCGGACGTCCTGGCCGTGATCCTCTACGGAAGCCAGGCCCGCGGGGACGCGGGTCCGGGCTCGGATACCGACGTCTGCCTCGTCCTCCGGGACGCCTTCCCCCGGGAGGAGCTTCCCCGGAAGACCCTGGACTACCTCGGGTTCGACCTCGACCTGCGGATCTTCCAGGCCCTGCCCCTCCCCTTGCGGCGGCGGGTCCTCCGGGAGGGGGGGGTCCTGTTTGTCCGGGACGAGGGGGCCCTCTACGACCTCGCGATCAAGACGGCCAAGGCGTGGGAGGACTTCCGGCACGTCTACTCCGACTACCTGGAGGCGGTGGCCCGTGGACCGTGAGCGGATCCTCGCCCGGCTCGATGCCCTGGGGGGGTACCTCCGGGAGCTCCGGGGGATTGTCCCCCCGTCGTTTGCCGCCTACCGCAAGGTGGAGGTGCGGCGGGCCTGCGAGCGGCTGGCCCAGCTCGCGATCGAGGCCGCCCTCGACGTCTGCGCGCTCCTCGTTCGGGAGCTGCGCCTGGGGGTCCCTGGCGAGGAGGACGACCTCCTGACCAAGCTCCGGGACGCAGGGGTCCTCTCCCCGGCCGCGGTGGAGAACCTCCGGCGGATGAAGGGGTTCCGGAACGTCCTCGTCCACGAGTACACCGCCATCGACGACCGGATCGTGTACGAGGTGGTTTCGAACCGCCTGGGGGATCTGGAGGGCTTCGCCGCTGAGGTCCGGGCGGCCCTGGCCCGGGAGGGGGGGCGATGAGGGATCCGGTGGACTGGGACGGGCTTGCGGAGGTGGACCGCTCCGGGATGGGGGAGGTCCTCCGCGCCTTCCCCCGCAGCTGCCGGGAGGGGCTCGAGCTCGGGCGGGCGGTGGACGCCCGCGCCCTGGAGGGGTTCCGGCGGGTGGTGGCCCTTGGGATGGGGGGGTCGGGGATCGCCGGGGCCCTCCTCGCCTCCCTTGTCCCCCTCGAGGTCGTCCCGGTCCGGGACTACCGGCTCCCCCCCTGGGTCGGGGAGGAGTCCCTCGTCGTCGCCCTGTCCTACTCCGGGGACACGGAGGAGACCCTGGCGGCGTTCGGGGAGGCCCGGGGGCGGACGGGGCGGCTGCTCGCCGTCACCTCGGGGGGAGAGCTCGGCCGGCTCTGCGCCCGGGAGGGGATCCCGTGGATCGAGATCCCGGGGGGCCTTCAGCCCCGGGCGGCGCTCGGCTACCTCCTGTTCCCCCTCCTCGGGGTGCTGGGGGGGCTCGGCCTCGCCCCCGACCTCACGGAGGCCCTGGCGGTCCTCGACGCCCTCGCCGCCGGGGAGGGGGAGGAGGAGGCCCGGCGGCTCGCCCCGGGCCTTGAGGGCCGGGTTCCCCTCGTCTACGGGGCCGGGCCCACCGCCCCGGTCGCCTACCGGTGGAAGACCCAACTGAACGAGAACGCCAAGGCCCCGGCGTTCTGGGGGGAGCTCCCCGAGCTCTGCCACAACGAGGTCGTGGGCTGGGAGCTCCAGGGGAGGCTCCTCCCCGGGGGGACGGTCCTCTTCCTCCGGACGGGCCACGACCACCCCCGGGTCGGGCTCCGGGTCGGGATCCTCCAGGAGCTCCTCCGGGCGCGGGGGATCCCCTGGGTCGAGGCGTGGGGCCGGGGGGAGGGCCTCCCGGCCCAGGTCCTGTCCCTCCTCTACCTCGGGGACTGGGCGAGCTACTGCCTCGCCCTCCTCCACGGGGTGGACCCCACCCCGGTCGCGATCATCCGGGAGCTCAAGGACCGCCTGGCCGAGGGGTAGCCCCCGTGGGGTGAGCTGAAGGGCCCCCTTCTCAGCGGCGGTCTTCCTCCGCCGGGGCGGGGACCCCGAGGTCGCGGCAGATCTTGCGGGCAAGCCAGGGGCTGATCTCGCGGTGGCGGGGGACCGTGGAGGTCCGGAGCGACGCGGGGTTCAGGTACACCGAGTGCCCCTTCCCCTCGCGGAGGAGCCGGCAGCCGTGGGTTCTCAGGTGGGCGAGGAGCGCCCGACGGCGCATCTACACCGCGAGTTCCTCGCGGACGACCTCTTCTCCGGCGGCTTCGGCCTGGGCCAGGGCGCGGTTGGCCTCCAGGATGAGGACCACCGCTTCCCTCAGGTTCTCCCGCGCCTCCTCCAGGGTGCGGCCCTGGGTGTTGGCCCCGGGGAGCTCCTCCACGTAACCCGTCCACCACGGGCCGTCGCGCCGGAACACAGCGGTGTACTTCGTCATCGGACCACCCGCCCCGAGCATACCTGGCCGAGGGGACCCGGCAAGGGGACAAGGGAAAGGCCTCCCCCTCACTCCTGCCTTCCCCCACGGTGGGGGGAGGGTGCAGAGCGGTGGGGAGGGAGGGGCACGGCAGGGGAAACGCCCATCCCCTCCGTTCTTCTTCCCCTCGCCCTTCCCGGCCGGGACGGTGATGGGGATCACACCGGGGTCTTGACAGGGGACAGGGGTCTCGCTACCATCGGCCCTGTATCCTGCAACGAGGGGAGGTGGTGGACCGAGCGAGGAGACCGTTGTGCTTGTGGGATTTTCGGGATCCCGAAGGTTGTTGAGGCAGTACAACCGGAATCTGAGTAAGGAACCAAGGAGGATGGAACGATGAAGCGGGCTCTCGCGATTGCTGTTGCGCTTTGTACGATCGGCTTTGCGGGCTTCTCCCAGATCGCCATCAAGGGGAGCTGGACGGCTGAGGTGTGCCTCCTGCCGACGACGACCCTCACCAGCACCCTCAACCTGACCTACACGGTGGCGGGGTTTGACATCACGAGCATCACCGGCTTCGGGGTCGGGGGGATCACGAGCCAGAGGTTCACGTTCAAGGGCGTGTTCGGGCCGTTCTCCACGTCGGGGAACGTGTGGTTCCAGCCGTCCCCTGCGGCCTACCTCGCCGCGAACGCGGTGACGAGCTTTGACTTCGGCGGGATCGCCATCGGTGCCACGGTCTACCACTGGACGCCGGGGAACTACCGGTGGGGCACCGACCCCTGCAGCGCCCAGACCCCGCCGGGAGTGGGGTACCTCCAGTACATCTTCACCGGGACGATCTCCCCGGTCACGATCCGGGTTCGGTTCGCCGACTGCTGCACCGGGACGGCGTTCCAGGACCTGCTGATCAGCCTGAGGGGGATCGACCTCTGCTGCGGGATCAAGTACAACGCCGAGGTTAACTTCACCAAGGCCGGGTTCGAGAACCTGACCCTCACCGGGATCAACGTCCCGCTCTGCTGCGGCGTCTCGTTCGACGTCTCGATCACGTACGGCGTCACTTACAAGAGCGTGACCGTCACCCCGAAGTTCGCCGGGATCGTCGAGGGGTGCTTCACGGTGTGGGGCGGCCCGTTGACGGGGACGACGGGCAACATTTGGGAAGGGATCCGGGTTGACGGGTACGCCATCAGGTGCACGCTCGCCGACTGCAACTACTTCGAGTACTTCCACGCCTTCCGCCCGATCCAGACCACCATCCCGAGCGCGTACCGGGACAAGCTCCTCACGGCGTGCCAAGAGTACGAGTACGTTGAGCTGGGGTTCTGCGGCGCCGGCTGCTGCGGCGGCAAGTACACCGTCACGCTCCGGATCCTGTGGGGCGGCACGACCCCTGGCCTGTTCGGGATCACCCGGTTCGTCGGATCGGCGAAGGTCCCGGTCATGTCCAACTTCACCCTCAACCTCGACTTCGTGATGCCGGTCTCGGCCTGCGCCACGGCTAACTTCTGCTTCGGCTGGACGTTCTCGTTCTAGTCGAACTCTCAGGTCGTTCCGACGGGCCCCGGAACCCCGGGGCCCGTCTTTTCCCCCCCTCATCCCCACCTTCTCCCCCTGAGGGGGAGAAGGGTCTAGCGGATGAGGGGGCCCGTCTTTCCCGCGGGTGTACCCTGGGCCCAGCCCCGGCGGAGCACCGACCCGTGAGGCGCTCCCCGAGGGGACGGCCGGACCCACACGGCGATGGGAAGGCCGACGATTCGGACACGCTCTTCGCGGCCCGGTTCACCAAAGGAAATGGAGGTCCGGCCCGACAAGCCGGCCTCGATCCCCGGCTTCTGGACGTTCTGGCCCGCTGCGTGGCCCAAGCGTACCCCCGCGAGTTCGTCCCCAAGCTCTCGGACGACACGCTCGAGAGGGAGTACCAGGACGCCTTCGGAAAGCCGTTCTCCCCCGCCGACTGCCTGGGGATCGCCCTCCGGGTCCTCGGGAACGCCGGCCACGGGGACGCCCCGGGGGAGCTCCTCGCTGGGAGGGGGTGATCGTCGGCCTCGGGAGGGAGGGGACGGCGGGGTTTGGGTTCGCCGTTCCCGCGCCGACCACCGACACCGCGCAGCCCGCGGCCGCCGGCCGTCGTCCTCCCACCGTTCGTCCAGTTCCGGACGACCCGACCAGGTCCAGGAGGGGAGACAGGCTCCCCCGACCTCGCCGTGGTCCGGCTCGATGCCTCGCTCAGTCGTGACCCGCGGTCGAGAACTTCGGGGCCGCCTCCCTATGGCCCGCTGCCCTCCAAGGCCCCAATCGTCGTGGTCACGAAGTGGACCGACAGGGTTCCCTGGGCGATCCGGAAGTCGTGGACCGGAAGCACGGCCCCCATCGCCTCCTCGGGCTTGAGGAACAGCATCGGGTTGTAGGGCGGGGAGACCTTCTTGGAGCGGAGGAAGGCCATCGCCCGGGCGTCGGCCGCGGTCCGGGGCAGGGGATCGCCGTCCCCATCGAGGTCGATGTACAGCTTGAGCTCGAGAATCCACCCGCCGTCGCTCAGCCCAAACTGGAGGTCCACCCATCCCGACTGAACCGTCCCCTCCCAGAGGAGGTTCCGGTTGTTGTTGGAGAGGACCGGGGCGGGCCCGGAGCTCGGCACCACCTCCACCGCCCGGAACTGACCGACGGTCCCAAGCTCGATTCGGAACGGCCGGGGCGCGGTCCAGGTGGCGCTGCCGGCGACCGTGACGTGCCACCGGTACTGGGGGTCGCCCCACACGTAGATCCCCGGGCGGTCGATCGTCGGCATCCCGGGAAGGGTCGCCGGCGGGGGAGGCGGCGTCCCCACGGTGATCGTCCGGGTCGTCGTCCCCGTCGCGCCGACGTTGTCGGTCACGGTGAGGGTCACGGTGTAGACCCCGGCCGCGGCGTAGCTCTTCGTCACGCTCGGCGTGGCCACACTGGCGGTCGTCCCGTCCCCGAAGTTCCAGCTGTAGCTTGTAATCGTCCCATCGGGGTCGGAGGACCCGGCCGCGTTGAACGTGACGTTCTGCCCTGGATCGGGGTTCGCCGGACTGAACGTGAAGCTGGCCGTGGGCGGCTGGTTCGGCGTGCCCACGACCACGGTGCGCGTCGTGGTGGCCGTGGCCCCCCGGTTGTCGGTCACGGTGAGGGTCACGGTGTAGGTCCCGGGGGCGCTGTACCGCTTCTGGATCTGGGACCCGGTCCCGGTCGCCCCGTCCCCGAAGTTCCAGCTCCAGGCGACGACCACCCCGTCGGGGTCGCTTGAGCCCCGCCCGTCGAAGGTGATCCACTGGTTGGGGAGCGGGTTCGTCGGGGAGAAGGTGAAACTGGCCGTCGGCGGCTGGTTCGTCGGAAGGACGATCGTGAACGGGGCACTGGCCTCGGCCCACGACCCAGAGGGGACGTTCGAGCCGAGCCACGCCCGGACCTGGGACAGGAAGGCGGCCCCGTTCGTGGCGAGAATCGGGTACCCCGCGGGGTAGCTCGTGGGGAAGTAGGGTACCGCCCGGTCCGCGGCGAAGGCGACGATCTGCTCGCTTCCCGCGGGCTCGGAGGCGATGTAGGCGTACGTTGTGGACCGCGGGAAGACGGTCGTCCCGGCCGGGACCTGGGGGTTTGTGTCCCGCCAGTTGGGGAAGACGAGGACCGCCCGCCCGGCGGCGTCGAGCTCCACGAGGTACACGTAGCTTGGCCGAGACAGGGTCACCGTGATCCGCACCGGCTCGCCCACGGTGTAGACGGACTTGTCGGTGGCCACGGCCAAGCCGAGCGGCGCCACGGCGCCGATCACCTGCACCTGGCGGGTGTTGTTCGCCTCGTTGCTCTCGGGCACTTGGTTGAACACGTCGGCCGTCGCCGTGAACGTCTCCGGCGAGGTCGACAGGGGCAGGGTGAACGTCCGGGTCACCGACGCCCCGGCCCCAAGGGAGCTCACGCTCCCATCCTGGGATGGGCCGACCCCCTGGAGCCGGACCACGAACGCCCCGGCCGCGGCCGTCCCCTGGTTCCGGACCGTCACCTGGAACGTCACCGTCGAACCGATCGTCGGGTTTGTTGGGCTGTGCGTGATGTTTGTCACGACGAGGTCGGGCCGGGCAGCCGGCGCGGTGAGGGTGAGCTGGGCGGTGTTGTTCCCCTCGTCACTTTCGGCGACCTGCCCCAGGGCGTCGGCGGTGGCGGTGAAGGTTTGCGGGCTGGCGGAGGTGGTGAGGGCGATCGTCCGGGTGGCCGTGGCACCAGGGGCAAGGGAGCTCACCGAGGCGTCCTGAGACGCTCCGGCCCGGGAGACGCGGATCACAAACGCCCCGGCAGGGGCGGTCCCCTGGTTCCGGACGGTCACGGTGAAGGTTACAGTGTCCCCCACATTGGGGCTGGGGGGGCTCGCGGTGAAGGAGTCGACCACGAGGTCGGGCTGGAGGACGACGCCGGTCACGGTCACCTGAGCGGTGTTGTTCGTCTCGTTGCTCTCGGGCACTTGGTTGAACACGTCGGCGGTGGCGGTGAAGGTCTCCGGACTGGTCGACAGGGGCAGGGTGAACGTCCGGGTCACCGACGCCCCGGCCCCAAGGGAGCTCACGCTCCCATCCTGGGATGGGCCGACCCCCTGGAGCCGGACCACAAACGCCCCGGCCGCGGCCGTCCCCTGGTTCCGGACCGTCACCTGGAACGTGACGGTGGAGCCCACGGTCGGGTTCGTCGGGGAGTGGGTGATCGACTGGATCACGAGGTCGGCCTGCGCGGTCGGCTGGGGCGAGGCCTGAAGCCTTCCCGCCCCGAACGCGTACGGGTCCCCCATCGCCACGCAGAACGACAGGATCCGGCTCGTGAGGCTAGCCCGGTCGAGGCCTGGGTTCTCCGCCTTGAGGAGGGCGGCGACCCCGGCCACGTGGGGGGCGGCGGCCGATGTGCCGGGGAACGGGTTGTAGAAGCTCACCCCGGTCGTCACGTTCGCCGGGGCGGCGAGGTCGGGCTTCTGGCGCCCGTCTCCGGTGGGCCCGCGGGAGGAGTAGGGGGCGATGGGGCCGGTGGCGTAGTTCGGCCAGTCGATCGCCCCCACGGTGAGGACCTCGGCGGCGTTCCCCGGGGCGGGGATGCTCGAGGCGGACACGACCGGGCTCACCTCTTGGAGAATCGAGAACAGGGACAGCCGCCGCGCCGCCCCGCTTGCCCTCTGGATCCGCACCCGGTAGGTCCCGCTCGATGCGGCCGTGGTGGTGATCCGCTCCGTGGGCTGCTCGGTTCCGGCCTGGGTGGCCGTGGAGCTCGCCACGAGCGCCCCCGTGGGTCCGTACAGGTAGAGGTCGTAGTCGTCGGCGGTGGCCGGCCAGGAGTCCCACGTGAGGTAGAGGATGATCTGCTGGCCCGCGGTGGCGGTGAAGGTGACATCGGTGTCGTGCCAGCCGTCGGCGTTGGTATCGGTGAACGTCCCCCCGTAGTGCTTCTGGGCGGAGTTCCCCGCCGCCTGAACCCACAGGATGCCGGCCGAGGTCGCCCTCCGGGCGATCGCGGCGATCGTCCCCGTCCCGTCGTAGAAGTTCGTGTTGAACCAGCCCAGGGAGTGGTTGATCACGTGCACGCCCTCGGAGATGCAGTAGCTGACGGCGTTATCGAGGTCGACTTCGTTGGCGATCTTGATCAAGTAAAGCTGGGCGTCGGGGGCGACGTCGTGGACGATCTGGGCCACGGCCGTCCCGTGGGAGATCCCGGTGGCGATCCCGGTCCCGGTGAAGTCGCGGGTGATCACGCTGGAGGGGAGGTCGCCCTGGGCCTGGGCGGTGGAGAGGCCGCCAAACCCAAGGTCAATGACCGCGATCTTCACGCCCGACCCGCGGTTCCCAACGGCGTGGAACGCCCCTGCGCCAACGAGGGCCATCCCCTCCGAGGTGACGGCCATCTCGTGGGGGGTGTAGGGGAGCCGTACGTAGACACCCGACCCCACCTGGGCGAGGAAGGTCTCCAGCTGGCTGAGTGGGATTGTGACCTTGGACAGCCCGAGCGGGGACGGGGTGGTCTCCACGGCTACCCCGAGCGGAGCCACCCCGCCCTTCGATTCCACAACGAGGGTCACCTCCCCCCCGGCGGTGAGGGGGATCCCGAGCATCTCCGCCACCCTCGTCAGGGCATCCCGGGCCTGGGACGGAAGCCCGGCGAGGGCAGTGAGGGGACCCGTCGGAACGACCTGCCGCACCGCCGCCAGCAGGGTCTCCAGCGCCCCGTCCACGTGGGGGTTCGACTTCGCCGTCTTGGTGATCGTGATCGCACCGATCGTCAACGGGACGCCCTTGGAGGTCGCCTGGGGGCCAACGGCCCGCCCCGCCCCGAGGTGGGTCAGGAACTGAACGGCCTGGGGGATCCGCGTCGAGCGGGCCGAGATCCCGGCGAAGGCGTCCGACCGCCAGGGGAGGACGACCCCGATCGTCCGCCCGCCGTGGGTGTGGAGCTGGAGCCCCGCCCCCAGGAGCTCGTGGGCGTAGGGGGAGAGGTCGGCGAACCGGGAGGCCACGGTCGGCGTCCAGCCGGTGAGGGCCTGGGCCACGTCGAACCGGACCGACCCGAGGCCGGCCAGGAGGTAGACCTGGTTGTAGAGGGCCGCTTCGTTGTAGTCCTTGATCGTGGCGGAAAGCCCGGCCCCGCGCGCCTGGGACGCCACCGCGTCCCACGCCGCCCGGTCGGCGTCGAGGACGAGGACGTCGAGCTGGGCCAGCGCCCCAGCCCCCGCAAGGACCACTCCAACCAGAAGGCCAACTGCAGACACACGGATCTTCATTGGGATCACGCTCCTGCGGGATGCGGGGTGTAGGGCGGCCGGACGTTCCGCACCGCCGGGTCCTGGCCGAGCCTTGGGAGAAGGGGGATCGGGATGAGGAGGTCGATCAGGGAGCCGGTGGAGCTGAGGACGTACGGCTCAAGGTCCTCCCCCAGGGCCCCCGATCCCTCGGCCACGACCCGCACCCGGAGCCCGACCCGCTCCAGGCCGTAGTCCCGCGCCGCCCCGAACCAGTCGGGGTGCCCCACCAGGGCCCACAGGGTCGGGTCGAGCCGGGTCCCCTCCGGGACGCGGGGGAGCTTGAGGGGGACCTCCCTCACCGTCAGGGTGACCGTGGTCCCCGGGGCGAGGAGCCCCAGGGCCCGGGCGAGGTCGAAGAACGCCTCGGAGGGCGGGACAAGGGCGTCCCGGGCCACGACGATCAGCTCCGCCTTCTCCGCGTTCCCCCGGAGCAGGGCGCCCTCGGCGGGCGTCTCCACCCCGAGGAGGAAGAACGGGGGGTCGAGGTAGAGGTAGGCCCCGCCCGCCCGGAGGTCGGCCTCGGACAGGCCCTCGGGGAAGACGAGGGCCCCGTCCTTCACTTGGGCCACGGGGAGGCCAAGCTCCCCCGCCTTCTCGGCCAGGGCGGCCACCGCCCGGGGGGGAGGCACCACCTCTGCCCACAGGTACTGGGGGCCCTGGGCCAAGGCCCCAAAGGCCACCGCCGCGATCCCTACGCTCCACCACAACCGTCGGCTCGACATCGTCTCCTCCCTTGTCACCCCACTATACACCCCGCGGGGGGGAGGGGTTCCGGGGTTGCCGGGGCCTCGCCCTGCCGGAACAATCCCCCCGTGGCCCTCGATCGGTTCGCCCGGCAGCGGGTCCTCCCCGAGCTTGGGGAGGGGGGCCAGCGCCGGCTCGGGGAGGCCACCGCCCTCGTCGTCGGCTGCGGGGCCCTGGGGACCCACGGGGCGGAGCTCCTCCTCCGGGCCGGGGTCGGGCGGCTCCTCCTCGTGGACCGGGACCTCGTCGAGGAGACGAACCTCCACCGGGTGGCCCTGTTCACCCCCGACGACCTGGGGAAGCCGAAGGCCCTCGCCGCGGCCGAAGCCCTCCGCCGGATCGCCCCCGACACCGAGGTCGTCCCCCGCGTCGCCCACCTCGGGCCGGAGCTCGCCCGGGAGCTCGTCGCCGACTCGGACGTCGTCCTCGACGGCCTGGATAACCTCGAGACCCGGTACGTCGTGAACGACGCCTGCGTCGAACGGGGGATCCCGTGGGTCTACACCGCGGTCCTGGGGACGGGGGGGATGACGATGGCCATCCTCCCGGGGAAGGGGCCGTGCCTGCGCTGCCTGTTCCCCGACCCCCCGCCCCCGGGGGCGATCCCCACCTGCGCCGAGGCCGGGATCCTGGGCCCGGTCCCGGCCGCCCTCGCCGCCGTGGCCGCCGCCCAAGCGATCGCGGTTCTCGCCGGAAGCGCGGACCTCGTCCCGGGGCGGCTCCTCCTCCTCGACCTCTGGCGGGGGCGGGTGGAAGGAACAGACGTCGTCCGGGCCCCAGGCTGCCCCGCCTGCGGAAGGCGGCGGTTCGAGTTCCTCTCCCCCGGTCCGTCGGCGGCCGTCCTGTGCGGGGGGGGCGTCCAGGTCCTCCCCCGGACCCGGGGGACGGTGGACCTGGCGGACCTCCAGGGCCGGCTCGCCCCCCTGGGCCCGGCCCGGCTCGCCCAAGGGGTCCTCGTGGCCCAGATCGAGGGGGTCGAGCTCACGGTGTTCCCCGACGGCCGGGCTGTGGTGAAGGGGGTTTCCGACCCAGCCCGGGCCCAGGCCCTCTACGACCGGTACGTGGCTAGGTAGGCCGGCGGAGGAGCCAGAGGACGAGGACCAAGAGGCCCAGGGCGAGGAGGGGGACGAAGGCAACCCACCCCGCCCGGCGGACGGCCGCCCGCCGCTCGGGGGAGAGCTCGACCCGCCGCGGGTAGCGGAGCTCGAGCCACTGGGCCCTCTTGAGCATCTTCACCGACTGGGCGACCTTCCCCTGCCGGCGGTAGACGACCCCCAGGTTGTGGTGGGCCGAGGCGTGGTGAGGGTCCTCCTCAATTGCCCTCCGGAACGCGTACTCGGCCCTCCCCAGGTCCCCCCGCTCGAAGTAGAGGACCCCGAGGCGGAACAGGACCTGGGCCTTGGCCTCCCCATGGCGGAGGGCGTCCAGGAGGAGGGCGATCCCCTCCTCGGGCTTCCCCTCCCGGCGGAGCTCCTCGGCCCGGGCGAGGGCCCTCTCCACCGCCCCCCTCCGCTCCCCCGGGCTCAGGCCCGCCCGGTCGGGGAGAGGAGAGCGAGCCGCTCCTTCACCGTCTGGATGTCCTGCCATGTCTGGTGCTTGGGGCTCCCCTTGGCCTTGCTCGGGTTGCGGAGGAGGTAGCTGGGGTGGTACATGGGGAACACCTCGATCCCCCCCCGCCAGCGGTGGAACCGCCCCCGGAGCTGGGTGATCCCCTCGGAGGAGTTGAGGAACCAGCTCGTGGGGGTGTTCCCGAGGGTGACGATGATCCGGGGGTTGATGAGGGCGATCTGGGCGGAGAGCCACTCCCAGCACGCCTCGGTCTCGGCCCGGGTGGGGACCCGGTTCCCCGGGGGCCGGCACTTCACGATGTTCGCGATGTAGACCTCCTCCCGGGGGATCCCCACCGAGGCGAGGATCTGGGTCAGGAGCTGTCCGGCGGGCCCGACGAACGGCCGGCCCGTGTCGTCCTCCACCTCCCCCGGGCCCTCCCCCACGAACATGAGCGAGGCCCGGGGGTTCCCCTCCCCGAACACCACCGTCTTCCGCCCCTCGGCGAGGGGACAGCGGCGGCACCCCTTGGCTCGCTCGGCGAGGAGCTCCAGGGAGATCGGAACCGCCAAGGGTTACCTCCTTTGGGAAAGCCGGAAGGTGGGGGATCCGCTGGAGCGGGCAACGGGGATCGAACCCGTGGCCTGCAGCTTGGGAAGCTGCCGCTCTACCATCTGAGCTATGCCCGCAGCCTGGAAACGATGATACGCTCCCCCCGCCTCCCGTCAAGCGCGGAGGGCCTCGAGGGCCGGCATCGGCTTCCCCCGGAGGAAGTCGAGGGTCGCCCCCCCGCCCGTGGAGACGTACCCGAACCTCGCGGCGAGCCCGAGCCTCTCCACCGCCTCCCCCGTCTCCCCACCCCCGACCACGCTGAACGCCTTCGAGGCGACAAGGGCTCTCGCCACCGCCTCCGTCCCGGCGGCGAACGGGGCGTGCTCGAACGCCCCCATCGGCCCAGCCCAGACCACCGTCCCCGCCCCCCGGAGGGCCTGGGCAAACCGCTCCCGGGTCCGGGGCCCGATGTCGAGGCCCATCCACCCCTCCGGGATCTCCCCTGCGGGGACCACCCGTACCTCCCCCCCCGCCGGCTCCCGGGCGACCACCACGTCCTCGGGGAGGAGGATCTCCTTCCCGAGGGCCCGCGCCCGCTGGAGGAGCTCCCCCAGGACGGGGACGAGGTCGCGGTCCACCACGCTCCTCCCCACGGCGAGCCCCTGGGCGGCAAGGAACGTGAACGCGACCCCGCCCCCCACGAGGAACCCGTCCACCTGGGGGAGGAGGTCGGTGAGGACCCCGAGCTTGTCCTTGGCCTTCTTCCCCCCGACGAGGAGGTAGTACGGGCGCCGCGGGGCGTCCCGAACGCCGGACAGGACCTCCACCTCCCGTTCCATGAGGAGCCCGGCGTAGGCGGGGAGAAGCTTTGTCACCCCGACGGTGGAGGCGTGGGCCCGGTGGGCGGTGGCAAAGGCGTCGTTCACAAAGAGGTCAAACGGCGCGGCGAGCTCCCGGGCCAACCCGGGGTCGTTCTCCTCCTCCCCCGGGTGGAACCGGACGTTCTCGAGGACGAGCACCTCTCCTGGGGAGAGGGAGTCCACCGCTCGATGGACTTCCTCTCCGATAGAGTCCCGGAGCGCGTTGACCCGGGCCCCGACGAGCTCGCCGAGGCGCCGGGCCACGGGCCCCATCCGGAGCTCCTCCACGACCCTCCCTTCGGGGCGGCCGAGGTGGGAGAGAACAGCCACCTTCGCCCCCCGCTCCCCCAGGAGGCGCAAGGTCGGGAGGACGGCCCGGATCCGGCCGTCGTCGGCCACCTCCCCGTCCTTCAGGGGGACGTTGAGGTCAGCCCGGAGGAGGACCCGCTTCCCCCGGGGGTTCACGTCGCGCACGCTGCGGAGCCTGACGGGCGGCATGGGGCTCATTCTAGGTTCCGATCTCGACCTGGACAAGGGGTATCATCGCCCTGTGAACGTCCTCCTCGTCCTCGGGGTGGTCCTCCTCGGGCTCGCCGTGGCCCTCGGGCCGGCGGCCCTGAGCTGGCTCGACCCCCTCTCCCCGGCCCGGGCGGCGGGGAGGTTCCTCGCGGTGGTGAGTTCCTGGAACGGGATCCGAGACCTCCAGGCGGAACTCCTCGTCCGCGGGGCGGGGGGGGAGGCCAGGCTCAGGATGTTCTTCCTCGCCCCAGCAGCCGTCCGAATCGAGGTCGTCTTGCCCTCCGACCTCGCCGGGGAGGTGTTCGCCCTGCGGCCCCTTCCCGGGGGGACCTGGCTCTTCCTCCACCACCGCCCGGCGTTGGAGCTCGGGGTCGAGGCCCGCCTCCCCGCGGGGGAAATCGGGCTTCCCGTTGTCTTCCCGACCGCAGGCGAGCTCCGGGACGGCCTCCGCAGCGGCCGGATCACGGTGGCCTACACCCCGGGAGGGGAGGAGGGCGACCGGTTCGACCTCCGGGGCCTGCCGGGCTCGTTCCCGCGGGTCGAGCTGTGGGTGGACCCGGAGACCCTTCTCCCCTGGCGGGGGCGCCTGTACCGGGATCCCGACCGTCCCCAGGCGCTCGAGATCGAAGTGGCCTCCGAAAAAGGATCCCGCCTCCTCCAGGTCAACCGGGGCCTGGAGCTACGGGACCTGTTTCAGCTTTCCCCCCCGCCGCGGCGGTGGTTGGTGGCGCCGCGGCCCTAGCCCTCCTGGGCCCGGCGGCGGAACTCCCCCAGGTTGAGCTCCTTCTCCACGAACTCCTCGAACTGCTCCTCCTCGATGAACGGGGACTCGATCGCCGACTTCTCGAACACCGAGTCCTCGATGTAGATCGGGGCCCGGGTCCGCAGGGCGAGGGCCACCGCATCGGAGGGGCGGGCGTCGATGTCCCGGGTCGTCCCGGTCGCGTCCCGGACGACGAGGCTTGCGTAGTAGGTGCTGTCCTTGACCGAGGTGATCACCGCCCGCTCGAGGTTTCCCCCCAGCGTGCTCAGGATTTCCTTCATCAGGTCGTGGGAGAGCGGCCGAGGGAACCGGTGGCCCTGGAGTTCGATGGCGATGGACATGGCCTCCTGTTCGCCGATCCAGATGGGCATGGCCTTCGACGAGTGCCGGTCCTTGAGGAGCAGGACCGGAGTCTTCGTCGTTGGATCGAGAAGTAGCGCCCTCACCTCAGCTTCCCTCATTCCTGGCCTCCTCTCGTCGAACTCGCGCTCGGATTATAGCGACCCCCGGGAGGGGCGACCATGGTCGGCATTACGTTCGGGGAGTGGCGGGGGGGTCAGGGGGGCGGTAGCCTCGGAACCGCCATGGTTCGCCAGGTCGTCGCCCGCAACCGCCGGGCCCGAAGGGACTACGCGGTGGAGGAGACCTACGAGGCGGGGATCGAACTCCGCGGCTCGGAGGTCAAGTCCCTCCGCGCCGGCCGGGTCTCCCTGGAGGAGGCCTACGCCAAGGTGGACGGGGGGGAGGTGTGGCTCCTTGGGCTCCACATCGCCCCCTACGGCCCCAGCGGCCTCCGGGGCCACGACCCCCTCCGGCCAAGGCGGCTCCTCCTCCACAAGCGGGAGATCGCCCGCCTGATCGGCAAGGTCGGCCGAGCGGGCTACACCCTCGTCCCCTTGGCGATCTACTTCACCGAGCGGGGGTACGCGAAGGTCGAGCTCGCCCTCGGGCGCGGCCAGACCAAAGTCGACAAGCGGCGGAAGATGATCCAGGAGGAGGAGGAGCGGCGGGCCCGGGAGGCGATGAAGCGCTTCCGCTAGAGGTTTTCCGCGACCTCAGCCGAGAGGATGGGGTCGATCAGGGGGTCGAGGTCCCCATCCAGGACCTCGGAGAGCTGATAGAGGGTGAGGCTGATCCGGTGGTCGGTGACCCGCGACTGGGGGAAGTTGTAGGTCCGGATCTTCTCCGAGCGGTCCCCGGTCCCGATCTGGCGCCGGCGGGCCTCGCGGCGCTCCTTGGCCCGGGCCTCCTCCTGGATCTCCCACAGTTTGGCCCGCAGGATCCGCAGGGCGAGCTCCCGGTTGCGGTGCTGGCTCCGCTCGTCCTGGCAGGCGACGACGATCCCCGTGGGGAGGTGGGTGATCCGGACCGCCGTCTCGTTTTTCTGCATGTGCTGGCCCCCGGGGCCGCTGGCACGGAACGTGTCCATCTTCAGGTCCTCGGGCCGGATCTCGACGTCGATCTCCTCGGCCTCGGGGAGGACGGCGACGGTGGCCGTGGAGGTGTGGATCCGACCGCTGGCCTCCGTCTCCGGAACCCGCTGGACCCGGTGGACCCCGGACTCGTAGCGGAGGCGGCCGTAGGCCCCCTCCCCCTCGACGGCGAACACGACCTGCTTCATCCCCCCCAACGGGGTGGGGTGGCTGTCCATCACCCGGACGGTGAACCCTTTCCGCTCGGCGTACCGGCTGTACATCCGGAAGAGTTCAGCGGCAAAGAGGGCCGCCTCCTCCCCTCCGGTCCCGGCCCGGATCTCGACGATGGCGTTCTTGCGGTCGGCCGGGCTTTCGGGGAGGAGCATCCGCAGGATCTCCCCGGAGAGTCTGTCCGCCCGGGCCCGGTCCCGCTCCAGCTCCTCCCGGAGCGCGGCCCGCAGCTCTTCGTCCCCCTCCTCCCGCAGCAGCTCCTCCTCCTCGGCGATGGCCTCCCGCAGCCGCCGGAGCTCCTCCCCCCTGGCCACGAGGTCCCGGAGGCGGGCGTAGCGCCGGGAGAGCTCGGCGAAGTCCGGCCGTGCGGCCACCCCCGGCTGGGCGAGCTGTTCCTCCAGCTCCCGGAGCTCCTCCGCCGCCCCCTCCACCCGGGCCAAGATCTTGTCCACGGCCGTAGGGTAGCCGAAAGGGGCCCGCGCTACAGCGAGGGGCGCCGGAGGTGGCGGACCCCCCCGGGTCCGGCCACGAAGAGGTCGGTGGCCAGCCCGAGAAACAGGCCGTGCCCGAGGATCCCCGCCCGGGCCTCGAGCTTCCGGGCCAGGGCCTGGGGGTCCCGGATCGGGCCGAAGTGGCAGTCGAGGACGAAGTTCCCCTGATCGGTCTGGAACGGGGTCCCGTCCCCCCCCCGACGGAGGACCACCTCGGCCCCGAGCCCCTTCAGGAACGGAACGTGGGTTCTCCAGCCGAAGGGGAGGACCTCCACCGGGACCGGGGACCGGGTCCCCAGGGCCGGGGAGAGCTTCCCCTCGTCGACCACGATCGCCTCCCGCCGGCTTGCCTGGGCCACGACCTTCTCCCGGAGGAGCGCCCCCCCACCCCCCTTGATGAGGTCCAGGTCGGGGTCCACCTCGTCCGCCCCGTCGATCGTGAGGTCCAGGATGGGG
The DNA here is from genome assembly GCA_938084715.1 of Candidatus Bipolaricaulota bacterium. Taxonomy (GTDB): domain Bacteria; phylum Bipolaricaulota; class Bipolaricaulia; order Bipolaricaulales; family Bipolaricaulaceae; genus Bipolaricaulis. The sequence continues at coordinate 47,693 of CALKES010000011.1, forward strand.
TGTTCCTCCAGGGTCGTGAGGGGGATCCCGAGCTCCCGCGCCTCCCGCTCGACCTGGCTAGAACAGGGGACGCCGGAGATGCCGTGGAGATCCCCGGACCGGAGACGCTCGGCGATCCGGAGGAGGGCGTAGCGGGCCGTGGAGCCGTGGCCGAGGCCGACCGCCATCCCCGGCTCGACGAGCCTCACCGCCGCCTCGGCCGCGGCCCGCTTCCACCGCTCCCCAGGGGACTCCATCGAGCGGATCGTACCCGATCGGCCCCGTGCGGGGGGGGGCCCTCTCGGCGACAATGCCCCGGAGGTAGGACCGTGAGCATTCGCAACTTGGACAAGATCTTCAACCCCCAGCGGGTGGCCGTAGTCGGCGCGAGCAGCAACCCCGGTACCGTCGGCTACAGCGTCCTCCGGAACATGATCAACGCCGGGTTCACCGGGGTCGTCTACCCGGTGAACCCCAAGCGGGAGAGCGTCCAGGGGATCCAGAGCTACCCGAGCGTGGAGGCCCTTCCCCGGACGCCGGACCTCGCCGTCCTGTGCACCCCAGCCCCCACGGTCCCCGGGCTCGTCCGGGAGTGCGGGCGGGCGGGGATCCGGGGCCTGGTGGTCCTCACCGCGGGGTTTCGGGAGGCGGGGGAGGCGGGGCGGGCGCTGGAGGCCCAAGTCCGGTCGGCCGCCTCCGAGTTCGATGGGATGAGGATCATCGGGCCCAATTGTCTCGGGATCATCGTCCCCCGGATCGGGCTCAACGCCACGTTTGCCGCCGGGCACCCCCCCGACGGGAACGTGGCGTTCATCTCCCAGTCCGGGGCCCTGTGCACCTCGATCCTCGACTGGGCCGTCGAGGAGGGGATCGGCTTCTCCCACTTCGTCTCGGTGGGGAACATGCTCGACGTGGACTTCGGCGACCTGATCGACTTCTTCGGCGAGGACGACAAGACCCGGTCGATCCTCCTCTACATCGAGTCGGTGAGCGAGGCGCGGAAGTTCATGTCCGCGTCCCGGGCGTTTGCCCGCTCCAAGCCCCTCATCGTCTACAAGGCGGGGCGGTTTGCCGAGTCGGCCAAAGCGGCGAGCTCCCACACCGGGGCGATGGCCGGGGAGGACGCGGTGTACGACGCTGCGTTCCGCCGGGCGGGGATGGTCCGGGTCTACGAGATCGGGGCCCTGTTCGACGCGGCCGAGCTCCTGGCCAAGATCCGGCCCCCGGGGGGGCCCCGGCTGGCGATCCTCACGAACGCCGGCGGGCCGGGGGTCATGGCCACCGACGCCCTCATCGCCCGCCGGGGGACCCTCGCCCCCCTCTCCCCGGAGACGACCGCGAAGCTCAACGGGCTCCTTCCCCCCTTCTGGTCCCACGGAAACCCGGTGGACGTCCTCGGGGACGCCCCGCCGGAGCGCTACGCCGCCGCGCTGGAGATCCTCCTCTCGGACCCCAACGTGGACGCGGTCCTGGCGGTCCTCGCGCCTCAAGCGGTGACCGACCCCACGACCACGGCCCAGGAGGTGGCGGCGATCGCCAAGAAGTCCCCCAAGCCCGTCCTCGCCTCGTGGATGGGGGGGAAGCTCATGCGGGAGGGGATCGCGGTCTTCAACCGGGCCGGGGTCCCCACCTACGCCACCCCGGACCAGGCGGTGGAGGCGTTCATGCACCTCGTCGACTACGCCCGGAACCTCGAGCTCCTCTACGAGACCCCCCGGGAGGTCCCCGTCCGGTTTCCCCTCGACCAGGCGACGGTCCGGAAGACGCTTCGGCCGATCCTCGAGAAGGGCGGTATCCTCTCCGAGGCGGACTCCAAGGCGGTCCTCGCCGCGTACGGGATCCCCGTCGTCAGGCCCCTCCCCGCCCGCTCGGCGGAGGAGGCCGTAGCACGTGCAGAGGGGGCGGGGTACCCCGTGGTCCTCAAGGTCCTGTCCCCGGACATCACCCACAAGACGGACGTCGGCGGGGTGGCCCTCGGGCTCCACTCGGCCGAGGAGGTCCGGGCCGCGTACCAGCGAATGGTGGAGACGGTCGGGAAGCGGGCCCCCCGGGCTCGGATCGAAGGGGTCACCGTCCAGCGGATGGTGGACACCTCCCGGGGGTTCGAGCTCCTCCTCGGGGCGAAGAAGGACCCCACGTTCGGGACCGTGCTCATGGTGGGCCTGGGGGGGATCGCGGCCGAAGTGTACAAGGACACGGCCCTCGAGCTCCCCCCCCTCAACGAGCGCCTGGCCCGGCGGAAGCTCGAGAGCTTGCGCAGCTGGCCCCTCCTTCAGGGGTACCGGGGAAGGCCGGGGGCGAACGTCGACCTCCTTGTGGAGACCCTCATCCGGGTCTCCTACCTCGTGGCCGACTACCCGGAGATCAAGGAGCTCGACATCAACCCCCTCCTCGCCTCCCCCGACGAGGTCGTGGCGGTGGACGCCCGGATCGTCGTGGACGAGGAGGCCCTCCGGAACCCGCCCCGGCCCTACGCCCACCTGGCGATCCGCCCCTACCCCGAGGGCTACACCCGGAAGGCCGCCCTCAAGAGCGGGACCCCGGTGACCCTGCGGCCGATCCGCCCCGAGGATGAGCCCCTGTGGCACGAGATGATCGCCGTCTCGTCCCGGGAGTCGATCCGGTTCCGGTTCCGGTACCTGTTCAAGGAGACGACCCACCAGATGGCGATCCCGTTCTGTTTCATCGACTACGACCGGGAGATGGCGATCGTGGCTGAACTTGAGGAGGGGGGGCGGAAGCGGATCGCTGGGGTGGGGCGGCTCGTCGTGGGCCCGGACCCGACCACGGCCGAGTACGCGGTGTTCGTGGCCGACCCCTGGCAGAACCAGGGCCTGGGAGGCCTCCTCACGGACTACTGCCTGGAGATCGCCCGGGGGTGGGGGGTGGAGGTGGTGACGGCGGAGACGACCCCGGACAACGTGCGGATGCTCGCGATCTTTCAGAAGCGCGGCTTCCGGATCGAGCACCGCCCTGGGGACGGGGTTGTCCTCGCGACCCTCCCCCTCCGGGGGAGCTAGAACAGGCCGCGCACCTCGCCCGTCTCGGGGTCCACGTCCACCCGGCGGAAGGCCGGGTCGGACCCCGTCCCGGGCATGAGGGAGATCTCCCCGGCCACGGGGCAGAGAAAGCGGGCCCCGGAGAAGAGGAGGACGTCCCGGATCGGCAGCGTCCATCCCCTGGGGACGCCCTTCAGGTCGGGGTCGTGGGAGAGGGAGAGGTGGGTCTTCACCATCACCGTGGCGTAGTCCCGGAACCGGGGGTCGGCCTCGAGGACCCTCGCCTTCTCCTCGGCCTCCGGGCTCCAGGTGACCCCGTCGGCCCCGTAGACCTCCCGGGCGATCCGCTCCACCCGCTCCCGGAGGGGGGTCTCCAGCGGGTACAGGAACCGGAAGTTCTTCTTCTCCCGGCAGGCCTCGACGACGGCGTCGGCGAGCTCGAGGGCCCCCTCTCCGCCCCGGAGCCAGTGCTCCCCCACCGCGAACCGGGCCCCGGCCCCTTCCGCCGCCCTCCGGACGAGGGCCACCTCCCGATCGGTGTCCGTGGGGAAGCGGTTCAGGCACACGACGGCCGGAACCCCGGCCCGGCGGACGATCCCGAGGTGGTGGAGGAGGTTCGGCATTCCCCCCTCGACCAGGGAGAGACCCTCCTTGGCGTACTCCTTGGGGAGGGGGTGCCCAGGGACGACCCGCGGCCCTCCCCCGTGGGCCTTCAGGGCCCGCACGGTGACGGTGAGGACGACCGCGTCGGGGACGAGGCCGCTGAGGCGGCACTTCACGTTCCACAGCTTCTCAAACCCGATGTCGGCCCCGAACCCGCTCTCCGTGACGTGCCAGTCCCAAAGCTTGAGCCCCAGCTCGTCGGCGAGGATCGAGGACTGCCCCAGGGCGATGTTCGCAAACGGCCCGGCGTGGACGAGGATCGGCTGGTACTCCACGGTCGAGCAGAGGGTTGGATGGAGGGCCCGGCGCATCCAGGCCGCCATCGCCCCCCCCACCTCGAGGTCGTCGCACGTGACCGGCTCCCCCTTCCGGCTGTAGGCGACCGTGATCTCCCCGATCCGCCGCCGGAGGTCCCCGAGGTCCCGGGCGACCGCCAAGATCGCCATGAGCTCCGAGGACACCGCGATCTGGAACCCCGACTCCATCGGGACCCCGTCCTTCCGCCCCCCGAGGCCGATCACCACGTGGCGGAGGGCCTGGGCGCAGAAGTCGATCGCCCACTTCATCTCCACCCGCCGGGGGTCGATGTCGAGGCGCCGCAGGCCCCGCCTCCCAAGGGCCTCGTCGGAGTAGTTCGCCTCGTGGAGGATCCGGGCGGTGAGGGCGACCATGGCCAGGTTGTGGGCGTTTGTGACGGCGTCGATGTCTCCCGTGAGGCCGAGCGTGAACTCGGCCATCGGGATGAGGAGGGCATTGCCCCCCCCGGCAGCGGTGCCTTTGACGTTCATCGACGGCCCCCCCGAGGGCTGGCGGATCGCCCCCCCCGCCCCGAGGCCCCGCCGGGCCAGGCCCTCGATCAGGCCCAGGGTCGTCGTCGTCTTCCCCTCCCCCAGCGGGGTCGGGGTGATCGCTGTGACCGCGATGTACTTCCCCCGCGGGCGGCCCCCCAGCCGGGCGAGGATTCGCTCCCCATGGAGCTTGGCCACCCGGCCGCAGGGGATGACCTCCTCGTCCCGGAGGCCGAGGCGCTTCTGCCAGTCCCACGGAGACGGCAGCGCCGCCTCCGCCGCCCGGGCGATCTCCCAGTCCGCCATCTTCGTTGGGTCGTAGGGCATTCCTTCACCTCCCGGTCGTCTGGGCCTCACAGGCGAGCACGGTGTTCAGGAGGAGGACCGCCACGGTCACCGGCCCCACCCCGCCCGGGACGGGGGTGATCGCCTCCACCTTGTCCTGCAGGGCCGCGAAGTCGGCGTCTCCCACGAGCCGGTAGCCCTTGGGGGTGGGGACCCGGTTCACCCCGACGTCGACCACCACCGCGCCCTCCCGGACCACCTCCGCCGTGAGGGTTCCCGGCTTCCCCACGGCCACGACGACGATGTCCCCCTCCCGGGTGAAGCGGCCGAGGTTGGGGGTCGCGGAGTGGCACAGGGTGACCGTGGCGTCCCCCCCGGGGCCCCGTTGGGAGAGGAGGATCGAGAGCGGCCGGCCGACGAGGAGGCCCCGCCCGACGATCACCACGTGCTTCCCGGACGGAGGGTACCCGCTCCGGACGAGGATCTCCTGGACCGCCCGAGGGGTGCAGGGGAGGAGGTTGGGGTCGCCGCGGACGAGGCGGCCGAGGTTTTCGGGGTGGAGGCCGTCGGCGTCCTTCCGGGGGTCCACCGCCGCGAGGACCCGCTCCGGGGAGAGGTGGGGGGGCAGGGGGAGCTGAACGAGGACCCCGTGGACGCCCGGGTCCCCGTTGAGCCGGCTGATGAGGGAGAGGAGCTCCGCTTCTTCCACCTCCGCGGGGAGGACGAACACGTGGGATCGGAGGCCCAAGCCCGTCGCTGCCCGGTCCTTCTGCCGAACGTAGGAGACGGAAGCTGGATCCTCCCCAACCCGGACGATGGCGAGCCCGGGGACGACCCCCCGGGCGGCGAGGCTGGAGGCCCGCTCCCGAACCTCGTGTTGGATAGCGGCGGCGACTGGCTGGCCGTCGAGGATCCGGCCCACTAGGCCTCCTGGGGCTTGAGCCCAACCCAGGCGAGGACGAACCCCGCCGCGGCCAGCCCGATCACCGGCGGGAACACGGCGAGGTAGCTCCCCGTGAGATCCCGCAGGATCCCCGACAGGACGTTCCCCAGGATCGCGCCGACCCCGTAGGCGGTGAAGACCACGCCGTAGTTCTCCGCGTAGTGGGCGGTGCCGAACAGGGTGGCCGTGGCTGCGGGGGCGATGGCCAGCCACCCCCCGAGGTTGAACCACAGGAGCGCAAACCCGAGGAAGTAGACGACCGGGTACCGGCCCTCGAACTCCAGGAGGAGGGCGGCGAGGAGGATGAGGGCGAAGGAGAGGAGGGCCGCCTCCCGGGGGCTACGGCGGTCGGTGAGCCAGCCGAACGCCGGCCGGCCGAGCCCGTTGAACAGGGCGAACACGGACACCGCCCCAGCCGAAAGGCCCGGCGTGAGGTGGGCCACCTCCCGGCCAAACGGGGCCGCAATCCCGATCGCCATCAACCCCGCCAGGCACCCCAGGGTGAAGGTCGTCCACAGGGCGGCGAACGCCCGGGTCCGGAGCATGCTCCCCCGGGTGTGGTCGCGGGCCGAGGCCGTCCGGGCGCTTCCGTTGGCCGTGAACCCCGTAGGGGGGAAGCGAAGGGGAAGCGCCCCCAGGGTCATCAGGGCGAAGAACGCGATGCCCAGCAAGGTGAACGTCCGGAGGGGGCCGTAGGCGTGGATAAGGGCGTTCATGAGGGGGGCCACCAGGAGGGCCGAGGCCCCGAACCCCGCCAGGGCCAGCCCGACGGCCAGGCCCCGCCGGTCGGGAAACCACCGGCCCACCACGGCGATCGGGCAGCCGTACACCACCCCCACCCCCAGCCCGCCCAGCACCCCGTAGAGGACCGTGAGCACCGCGATGTTCGGCGAAAAACCGGCCAGGATCCACCCCGCCCCCACCATGGCCCCCCCCACGAGCCCCACCCGCCGGGGCCCCCACCGCTCCACCGCCTTCCCCGCCCCAGCCATCCCCAGGGCGAACATCGCCAGGAACACCAGGAACGGAAGCCCGCTCTGGGTCGCCCGGATCCCCCACAGCTCCTCCAGGGGTTTCCGGAACACGCTGTAGGCGTACACCGCCCCCGCGCACAGGTTGATGAGGAACCCCAGCCCCACGTACGTCCAACGGCTCAGACCTTCAAACCCGTTCGAAGAGACGCTATCCATCGCTGCACGCTTCATCGTGTTGACCACTTCCTACCATTCCAGCTGGAAGGAGGGGCCTTCCAGGTGATTTACGGGAGCCTGTAGCCGCGCTTGAGGGCCACGGCGAGGAGGAGCCCGAGCCCCGTGGTTCCCCCCGCAAGGAGGAACGCCGGGGTGTAGCTTCCGGTCACGTCAAAGAGCCACGAGCCGATCACCGATCCCAACGCCCCCATCCCGAAGGCGGTGAACACCAGGCCGTAGTTCATCCCGAGGTTCTTGGGGCCAAAGCACCACGCCGTGACGGCGGGGAACAGGGCCAGGGTCACCGCGTAGCCCCACCCCAGGAGGGCCGAGGCGAGGTAGTAGGGGGACAGGGCCACCGCCACGACGGGGAAGGCCAGGAAGACCGCGGTCTGGACGGTGAAGGTCGCCACCATCACCCGGAGGGGGCCGATCCGATCCCCCAAGTAGCCGGCGAGCGGCCGCCCGAGCCCATTGACGAGGGCAAAGAGCGACATCGCCCACGCCGCCCGCCCCGCGGGGAGCCCCAGGGTCAGCTGCCCGTAGGGCTTGATCAGCCCGATGGCCATCAGCCCCCCGACCATCACCAGGGCGAACGTCCCCCAGATCATGTAGAAGATGGGGCTTCGGAGGAGCTCCCGGGGTTGGGCGTCCCCCCGGAGGCTTTCGACCGCTGGCCGGGGGGAGCCGGAGCCCCGCTGGGGCGGGGCCCAGCCGGGGGGCGGGTCCCGGAGGACGAGGGCGGCCAGGGCGCTCAGCCCGGCCACGAGGAGCCCGAGGAACAGGAGGGTTCCCTCGACCCCCCAGGACGGGATGAGGAGGTCGGCCTTGAGGGGGGAGAAGAGGACCGCGGCGAGCCCAAACCCCGCCACCCCAAGGGAGATGGCAAACCCCGGTCGGTCCGGAAACCACTTTCGGGCTGGGGGAGCCACGCAGGCGTAGGTGAGGGCGCATCCCGTTCCCCCGAGGAACCCGTAGGTCCCCACGAGCCACAGGGGGTGTCCGACGCGGCCCACGAGGTAGGCCAGACCGTAGGCGAGGAGGAACACCCCTGCCCCGGCGAGGGCGACCCGCCGGGGGCCGTAGCGATCCTGCAATCGCCCGGCGGGCACCATCCCCAGGGCAAACACAACCATGAACACCGTGAACGGGAGCGTGGCCTCGGCCGTGGTCCACCCGAACTTCCCCGTGAGGGGGACGACGAACGAGCCCCAGGCGTAGGATACGCCCCCCATGAGGGCGAGGACGAACCCCGCCCCGGGGATCACCCACCGGGGCAGAACCCGCGGCGGCCGCTCGGTTGTCGAGGCCTGGGCCATGGAGCGCTAGCCCTTGTACCCCACGATTTTCTGGAGCTCGGCCACGCTCTCGGGGTTCCGGAGGGTGGTGAGGTCGCCCACCGGCTCGTTCCGCACAAGGGCCTTGAGGATCCGGCGCATGATCTTTCCCGAGCGGGTCTTCGGAACGTCGTCGGCGAAGTAGATCGCTGCCGGCCGGGCCGTGGGCCCGATGATCTTGTCCACCGTCTTCACGAGGTCCTTCTTCAGCTCCTCGGAGGGTTGGGCTCCCTTCTTGAGGAGGACGAACGCCACCGGGACCTCGCCTTTCACCTCGTCGGGCTTGGAGACGACCGCGACCTCGGAGACGAGGGGGTGCTGGGACAGGGCGTCCTCGACCTCGGCCGTGGCCAGCCGGTGCCCGGCCACGTTCATCACGTCGTCCACCCGGCCCGTGACCCGGATGTTCCCTATCTCGTCCATCCGCGCCCCGTCCTTGGTGAAGTAGAGCTTGGGCCCGAGGTCCCCGAAGTAGGTCGCCCGGAACTTCTCCACGTCCCCGTAGAGGCCGCGGAGGAGGGCGGGCGGGAAGGGAGGCTCGATCACCAGGTACCCTCCATCCCCCGGCTTCACCGGGGTACCACCGGCGTCGACGATCTTGGCCCGGATACCCGGGAAGGGCCGCCCGGCCACCGTGGGGATGAAGGGCCCGATCCCCGGGAGGGCCTGGACGCACGTCGCCCCGGTCTCGGTCTGCCACCAGGTGTCGATGATCGGGCACCGCTTCCCCCCGATGTGCTCAAAGTACCACAGCCACGCCTCCTCGTTGATTGGCTCCCCCACGGAGCCGAGGACCCGGAGGCTGGACATGTCGTACTTTGCCGGCCACTCCTCGCCCCATTTCACGTGCATCCGGATTGCGGTCGGGGCGGTGTAGTACACCGTCACCTTGTGCTTGGCGATGACCTGCCACATCCGGCCGTGGTCGGGGAAGTCGGGCGTCCCCTCGTAGACGAGGGTCGCCACCCCGTTCATGAGGGGGCCGTAGTTGATGTAGGAGTGGCCGGTGACCCACCCCACGTCGGCCGTGCACCAGTGGACGTCGTCCTCGTGGAGGTTGAAGTCCCACTTGCAGGTGGCGTGGACTTGGACGGCGTAGCCCCCGGTGGTGTGCATGACCCCCTTGGGTTTCCCCGTCGTCCCCGAGGTGTAGAGGATGAACGAGAGGTCCTCGGAGTCCAGGGGCTCCGGGGGGCAGGTGGCGGACTTCCCCTCCACCACCTCGTGGTACCACACGTCGCGGCCCTTCTGGATCGGGACGGGAGTCCCCATCCGCCGGACGACGACCACCTTTTCCACCGCGGTCCCGGCCAGGGCCTGGTCGGCCTGCTCCTTGAGGGCGATCGCCTTCCCCCGCCGCCAGTACCCGTCGGCGGTGACCAGGAGCTTGGCCCCACAGTCCAGGAGCCGGTCCCGGAGGGACTCGGGGGAGAAAGCAGAGAAGACGACGGTGTGGACTGCGCCGATGCGGACCACGGCCTGCATGGCGATCACCGCCTCCGGGATCATGGGGAGGTAGATCCCCACCCGGTCACCCTTCTGGACCCCGAGGGCCTTGAGGGCGTTGGCGAACCGGGATACCTCCTCAAGGAGCTCCCGGTAGGTGAAGGTACGGCCGGGCTCGTCCACGGGCTCCGGCTCCCAGATGAGGGCGGTCTTGTCCCCCCGCCCCGCCTCCACGTGGCGGTCGAGGGAGTTGTAGGAGAGGTTGAGCTTGCCCCCCACGAACCACCGGTAGGCGTAGGGTTCGTCCACGTAAGCTTCCGTCCACTTTTGGAACCAGGAGAGCTCCCGCGCCCGCTCCTCCCAGAACGCCACCGGGTCCTTGGCCGCTTTCTCGTAAATGGTGGGATCCGCGACCCAGGCGTGGGCTTGGAGGGCGTCGCTGGGCCAGTACCAGTTTGTGCGCTTGGGATCGGGAACGACCCACTGCGTTCCAGCCATCGCCGCTTTCTTCTTCACGGTGGTGTGCCTCCTTCGTAGGGTCAGAGCCGACCCGGCGCATGATACCCAAGCCCCCGACCCTTGCACAGCCCGGGATGTCGGTTTGGCAAGGGGGCGGGGTTTGACGTACAAGATGGCCGATGCGGCGCTTCCTTCGCTGGGTGCGGGCAACGTTCGTGTCCGGGCTCCTCGCCCTGGGGCCGCTCGCGCTCTGCCTGTACCTCCTGTGGCTTCTCTATCGCCTCGCCTACGCGCTTCTGGGGCCCGAGACTGCGTTTGCGTCCCTCATGCGCCGGCTTCTGGGGCGCTACGTTCCGGGGACCGAGATCGCCGCTAGCGTGATCCTGATCCTCCTCGTGGGGGTCGTGGCCCGGCACTGGGTCGGGCGGGGGATTTTGGCCGGGGTGGAGCGGATCGTGCGGGCGATCCCCGGGGTGCGGAACGTGTACTGGGGGGCCCGCCAGCTGGCCCATGTGGTCCTCCGCCGGGATCAGCCCTTTGCCACCGGACGACGCATCGTCCTCGTGGAGTTTCCCCAGCCGGGCTCCCACGTCCTGGGGATCCTCACCAACGAGGACGTGGCCGGGCGAAGCGAGCGGCTCACCCCGAACACAGTGGCGGTCTACATTCCCACCGCCCCCAACCCCCTCTCGGGGTGGGTCCTGTTCGTCCCCCGGAGCAAGGTGCTCCCCGTGGACCTCACCGCCGAGGAGGCCCTCAGCCTCATCCTCTCGGGGGGGCTCGTCTTCCGTCCGGGGGAGGAGCCCAGGGGAGACGGATCGGGCTGAGGCTGGACGCGGGCCCTGGACCGCGGTACAAAGTGCCCTGATGCCAGGCGCCAAGGCCGACTCGTCCCGGGCCACGGACCTCTGCGCGCAGTGCCCCCACGCCTGCGCCGAGGTCTTCGCCGGCCTCTCCCCCGCGAGCCGCGCGGAGCTCCGGTCCCTCATGCGGCCGATGTCCCTCGACGCCGGGGCCACCCTGTTCCAGGAGGGGATGCCCGCCTTCGGCCTCTACGTCCTCTGCCAGGGGAAGGTCAAGCTCGCCAAGAGGTCCCGGGGCGGTCACTCCCAGATCCTCAAGCTCCTCGGGCCCGGGGAGGTCCTCGGGGAGAAGACGATGTTCGACCGGGAGTGCTACACCTGCTACGCCAAGACCCTGGAGCCCTCCACCCTTATGTTCATTCCCCGGGAGGAGTTCCTCCTCTTCCTCCGCCGCCACCCCGAGGTGGCCCTGCGGTTTCTCGAGCGGCTATCCCGGGAGAGCAAGGTGTTCGGGGACCGGCTCGTGGAGATCAAGTCCCGATCAGCGCGGGAGCGGGTGGCGCGCGCGCTTCTCGAGCTTGCCCAGGCGTTTGGGGAGGAGACCCCGGAGGGGTGGGACCTCGGCGTGGAGCTCCCCCGGGGGGAACTGGCCGAGATGGCGGGGGTGTCCACGGAGACCGCGATTCGGGTCCTGTCGGAGTTCAAGGAGCGGGGGATCGTGGCCCTCCCGGGGAAGCGGATCGTGATCCTCCGGGCCGACGAGGTCCGGCGGCTGGCCCACCCGTTCCGGACCTTCCTCCGGGAGAGCCCGGCCTAGTCCCGTGGCCCGCGCCATCCTCGGGGTCGGGAACCCCCTCCGGCGGGACGACGGGGTCGGGGTGTGGGTGGCCGAGAGGATGCGCGGGACGGGCTGGGAGGTCATCGTCGCCGGCCTGAGCGTGGAGAACGCGTTGGGGACCGTGCGGCGGTTTGCCCCCGATCTCCTCGTGGTGGTGGACGCCGCGGAGTTGGGGCTCCCTCCCGGAAGTGCCCGTCGCCTCCGCCTCGAGGAATCAGCCCGGATGCTCGGCTCGACGCACGCCCTTCCCCTCCCGTTCCTCCTCTCCACCGTGGGCGACCGGGTAGGGAAGATCGTCCTCATCGGGATCCAGCCCGCCGACCGCTCCCTCGGGGAGGGGCTGACCCCCGAGGTGCGGGCCGGGGCGGAGGGCCTCGTCGTCCGTCTCCTGGCCGGTGACCTCGGGGCGATCCCCGCCCTGGGGTCGTGACCCGCGAGGGCGGGCCTGGAAAGGGCGCCCCCTCCCGTTCCCGCCGATTGGTTTTCGGCTGGGGAGGACGACCACCGCGTACCACCCAGGGGACGAGAGGGTACCGATGGGCACGGCCAAAGGCCACGGCGTGAGGACCATGAGACAGACCTCGCCAGGGTTCGAGGTCGTGACCGGGATCTGGCGGCCGAGGATCGTCACCTGCGGCACCTGTGGAGCGCACGAGGCCTTCCCGGTGCCCGACAGGACAAGCACGACGGGATCGCCCGTACTCGGATGGGGCGGGAGGACCTGGGCCTCCGCGGTCCCGAGCTGCGCCACACCTTCGACCCTGAACGCCACCAGACCGACACCCAAAAGGAGAACCAAGACGGCACTGAGCAAGGAGAGCCTCTCTCGCCGGTGGGGCACCGTCTGCCCACACTCCCACCGCCGGCCGTTATGGAGCCATATGGAGCACCACCTCCCTTGTCCGCGTCACAGATCGTCCGATCTCCCCGCATCGCATCGTTTTCACCCTCGCCTCCTTGGAACGGCTCTGTCCCCGCACTCAACCCCCCA
>CALKES010000012.1 GCA_938084715.1 Candidatus Bipolaricaulota bacterium
TTCCCCACCGGAGCTTGGGGAACCGGAGCGTCACCGTGCCCACCCGGGTGTCCCTCCGTCTTCCACGGTAGCCGTTGCGGTACGTCTGGCGAGAGGACGTCCGCTCGTACCGCCCAGTTCTGGTCTTCTCCTTCACTTCCGCTTCCAAGGAGCTCCTGGACAAGGAGGACAAGACCCTCCTTCAGGGCGTCCACCTCCGTGTCGTCCTTGGACTGGCGCAGGAGCTCCTTAAGGGCGATCCTCGCGCAGGCTTCGGTTTGGGTTCCTCCTTTTCCCGTTGAGACTGCTCCCAGGGAACCCTCCGGTGGCCTTCCCGTCAAGACCGCTCCTGCCCGCCCCGCACGGCACAGCCCCTTCAGACCACCGGTTCTACACCGCAACCCGGGACTCTACATTCTTCCTTTCATCCATCTTGGACTTCATTTTCATCTGTTTGAGGCTGTTTTTGAAATGACTTCTAGCTAAACGGCACAGGACTTACCGCACGGGCCAGGGCCAACCGAGGTATCGAGTTCTAGGCGCAGTTCACCTTTCGGTCGCTGCCCCAGCTCTGCGTAGTGCGAGACTGGACGTGGTCACCTAGGTAGAAAACTCGGCGGCAAGCCCCACAACCTACAGTGCCCGTGTCGGCATGTCCACAGGGTCTGGGCCGTGCCCTTTGGCATCCATGCCGCTCCTTCAATGTACGCGCAGCTCCACAGAGTGAAGAGGTGTCCATTGGCTGGCATGGAGTATGGAATGCATCTAGCTCATTCGACAGTAGTCCTCGGCGAGGTTTCGGAAGCCGTTTGCCCCTTCTGGCCCCTTCATCGACCCAGCTCCCACAGTCGGACGGCCCTGTCCTCTCCCCCTGAGGCGAGAGTTCCTCCCTCGGCGTCGTAGGCCAGGGCGTTGACCTGGGCTGCGGGGCCGACGAACGTCTCGAGCTCCGCTCCCGTCCAGTCGAGGATCGTGATCCTCCCCGTGATCTCCGCCACTGCGATCCTGGTGTCCACCCGAGCCAGAGAGCGAATTCCCGCGGGGAGGGCGAGGGAGCGGACGAGCCTCCGGGTGGCGGGATCCCACAGGACCACCTTGCCGTCGAGGCCCGCGGTGACGAGGAGCTTTCCGTCAGGGGAGAACGCCGCCCCGCGGACGGAGGCCCCGTGCTCCAGGAGAATTCCCTTCTGCCTCCCTGTGCTCACCTCCCAGAGCTGGACCGTTCGGTCGTCTCCCCCCGAGGCGAGGGTTTTCCCGTCGGGGGAGAAGGCCAGGGCCCGCACGGGGCCGGTGTGGCCGCTTAGGGTGCGGAGAGGGCGCCCGCTCGGCACCTCCCACAGCCGGACCGTCCCGTCGGTGGAGGCCGAGGCGAGGGTTTTCCCATCGGGGGAGAACGCCACTGCCCACACCGCTCCGCTGTGACCCCGCAGGGTCCGGATCTCCTTCCCCGTCGCTAGGCTCCACAGGCGGACGGTGTTGTCCAGGGATGCCGAGGCGAGGGTCCTCCCGTCGGGGGACAGGGCGAGCCCGGGCACCCCCCCCGTGTGGCCCGTGAGGCCGGCCACCTCCTGGCCCGTCCTCCGGTCGAGGACCTGGATCTTCCCCGAGGGGAGCCCGGCCACGAGCTGGGACCCGTCAGAGCTCACGAGGAGGGACAGGATGGGCTCGGGGGAGCTCAGGCTTCGGACGAGGGTCACCTCCGCCCTCGTCCGGCCCACGTTGCCTGCTCCGTCCCGGAGCTCGAGGTGGATGGCCTTCGGTCCAGGGGCTGCCGACCCCCCGGCTTGGGTGAGGTCCCACGTGAGGCTCGGGGTCAGGGGTTGCCAGGGGCTCCAGGTCTTCCCGTCGTTGGAGAGGCGCAGGGCGGTGACCCCGCTCCCGGGCCTCTCCCCCGCGAGGTCAGCGGCCTCCACGGAGAGGGTGACCTGGGTGGAGAAGACGTGCCGGGCGCCCCCGGCGACGGTCACCTGGCCGGTCGGAGGGGTCCGGTCGAAGAAGATCTCGACCTCGGCGGCGTTCCGTTCGCTGCGGTTCCCGGCCCCGTCCTCGAGCCACACGTACACGGTGTGCCGCCCCTCGGGGGGATCCGTGAGGGTGAACGGGTTGGCCGTCGTCCGGACCCCGTCGTCGGGGCCTCCGGGCCGCGCGCCGACCTTGTACCAGGCCGCGGAGACCCCGGTGAGGTCCTGGGGAGAGGCCCAAGCGATGGTGATCGGCTCCCGCGTCCACCCCGCGGGGGAGGCCGTGAGTTCGCTCGGGGCGGGAGGGGGCTCGCGGTCGAGGGCCCGGGCGGTCCCCCCCAGGGTCCCCCGGGCGTTGCCCGCGACGGCGCCCAGGGTGGTCTGCCCGGACACGGTGGCGTAGGGATCGCCCCAGATCCCGTACCGGCCGCTTCCGTGGACCTCGGTTCCCCGGACGTCGACCATGGACGAGGCGATGTGGATCCCGTCCCCCGAGGAGTCCGTCACCGTGCAGTTGAGGATCAGAACCCGGGATCCAAGGGTTACGAGGACCCCGTGGCCGGCCGTGCCCTTCACGGTGATCCCCTGGAGCGCGGCGGAGGAGGACCGGACGATCACCCCGCCTGGACCTTCGACGATGCACCGCTGGATGAGCACGCCGGTGCTGTCGGCGACCTCGATCCCCCCGGCCCGGACCGTCACCCCCTGGAGGGTAACCTGGGTGGCTCCCAGGACGTACACCCGGCCCTCGATCGTGACGAGGTCGGGTCCCGCTCCCCGGATGTCCAGGGGCTTCCGGATCCACAGGTCGCCCACGTAGGTACCGGGTTCTACCGCGATCGTGTCCCCAGGCTGTGCCGCGGCAATCGCCTCCTGCACGGCCGTGTGGGAGCAGCCCTCCGGACACACCGTCCACGGGTTGCCCCACGCAAGCCCCGATCCCAGCGCTACAGCCCCCGCCACCCACCACCCGAGCTTCTTCATCCACGGCCTCCTTCCGCGCGTGCGTCGGTCTTATAGCGCTCGCTCCACCAAACGTCAAGCAGAAGACGCCGGGTAGCGGTCGTGCGGCAAGTGGTCAGGCGGTTGCCATCACGAGAGGTTCTCCCGCGGCTCTGGGCACTCCTGGTCGGGCACGAAGAGCACCCGCCGCCAGGTGTAGTAGGCAAGCCACACCATCAGCAGCGCCCCCAGCACCCCCGGCGCCGGCGCGCCGACCCGCCCCAGCAGGAAGCCGCCGACGGTGGGGGCGACAATGCGGGTGAGGCTCCCCAGCGCGGCGGAAAGCCCCAGGACCCCGCCCACCTCCTCCGGCCA
>CALKES010000013.1 GCA_938084715.1 Candidatus Bipolaricaulota bacterium
TTGCCGGAAGCGCAGGCGGGGTCGGGTCCTCGAAGTCCTCAAAGTAGGGCAATACTTGGGCCCAACCCACCCCGGCTGCCACCAGGACGGCCATCACCGCAATCCACAACTTACCTCTCATCCCTACCTCCTTTTGCGCTCTGTTTGCTTCCTTGCTCCTCTCAGCCCCTGTGGGCGGCTTGCTGGACCCTGTTCCGTAGGTTCCAACCCACCTCCCCCAAGCGGACTACCGCAGAATGGCGAGCCTTTGGAGGTCGCTCGCAATCCACGTCCCGGCCACCTTGACCCACGCCCGCCACAGGTACACCCCGTTGGCGAGGTACCGGCCCGCGAGGTCGTCCGTGTGCCAGACGAGCTCGCCTCCGGCGACCTCCGCGGTGTAGACGAGGCGCCCGGAGAGGTCGTAGATCTCGACCCGGATCGCCTCGGCCTCCACCCCGCGGACGGCAAACGTCGTTGTTCTCACGTCGCGGATCGGGTTGGGGCTGTTGAACACCTGGACCCTGGTCTCCCCCCTCGGCAGGACCGGCGGGACCGCAAGCCCAGTCAGGGGCGAGCCCGTGGCCGCCTTCCGGATCCGCACGTTGTCCACAAGCCACCCCACGTAGCGGTTGTTGAACCGATCCACCGAGTCGAACACAAACCGGATCTGGACGGTGCTGGCCCCGGCCGGGACCGTGATTCCGGGGCTCGTGTACGTGGTCCAGGCGGCCACGGACGGGTCTCGGGAGTCGCGGTACCACAGCGTCTTCCACTCTCCGCCGGTGAACCGGATCTGGACGTAGGTCTGATCGAACTCACCGGCGTAGGACTCGACCTGGCGCCAGTAGTCGAAGCTGACGGTGATGTGAACCGCCCCGGCGAGGGGGATCGGCCGCGAGGTGAGGGCCCCGGTGGTCCGATCCCCGGTCTCGTAGCTCGGGTCCCCTGGCTCGCCGTGGCCGTAGTAGGCCACCCGGCCGCGGCCGGCCACGAGGTTTTCCCCCTCATGCCACACCCCATCTGTGACCCGCCACAGGCTCGGAAACCCGGGGAGGAGGAGCCAGTTCGCCCCATCCTCAAAGTCGTCGAAGGGCTCCGCAAATAGGGTCACCTGCTCCGCCTTCACCTCGAGGGTGTACTGGCGGACGACCACGGTCCCCTCGGCGTCCTCGACCGTCACCCGGACGGTGTAGGTCCCCGCGCGCCGGGGCGTCCCCTGGATCCGGCCCGCCGCCCGGTCCATCCCGAGGCCCTCCGGAAGCCCGGTGGCCGACCAGCGGTAGGGCTCCCCCCCTCCCCGGGCCTCAAGCAGGGCCCAGTAGGGACCGCCTGCCTCTCCCGCCGGGAGACTGTCCGTCACGATTTCCAGCCGCCCCCGGAACGCCAAGAGCACCACGCCGTAGACGAACCAGCCCTCGTAGTCGTTGTTCGTCCCGTCCACCGAATCGAACGCGAACCGGATCTGCAAGCGGCTCGCTGCTGCCGGAACCTGCAGGAAAACGCGCTCCCGACTGAGGATGAACCAGTCCGATGGATCTCGGGAGTCGCGGTACCACACCGTCGTCCAGCCCCCCCACCGTGTGCCGTCGTGGAAGCGGACTTGGACCTCGGTCTTGTCGTAAGCTCCGGCCGGGTAGTGCTCGACCCGCCGAGCGTGATAGAGCACAAGAACCAGGTCCCTGCCCCGGTGGGCCCCCACGGGGATCTCGGGGGAGGTGAGATAACCTTGGGTCCGGCCCCCGGTGGCGTAGGTGCCCTGGCCCGGAACGGCGTAGTAGGCCCCCTCTCCAATCTCGAGCGGGTCCGCGGTATGCCAGAGGCCCGTCCGCCCCCACCCGTGCAAGCCCACATACCACCCGACCGCTTCACGCGCTCCCTCGAGCTGCCGGATGACCAGTGTGAGCCGCTTCTGGACCGTCGACCTGCCGGAGTCCTTGAGGACGAATTCCACATCGAATATTCCGCTCTCGGTCGGCACTCCCTCGAGGACACCCGTGGCCCGATTCAGCCCCAGCCCCGCCGGGAGCTGTGATCCCGGGGCCACCGCCCACTCGTAGGGCGGCGTGCCCCCCTTGGCCTGGAGCTTGGCAAAGTACCACTCGCGTACCAGACCTTCGGCGAGCTGTTCGGTCTCGATTTGAAGGGGAACCGCGGCCCGATGCACCTCGACGTTGTCCACAAGCCACCCGAGGTACCCGTTCTCGAGGTGGTCCACGGAATCGAATACGAACGTAATCCGAAACTCTGCCGCCCCCGTCGGGACCTCCACCTGCTCCGATTCAAAGGGCTGCCAGGACGTGGAACTGGGGTGGGATGAGTCCCGGTAGAAGACCCTCGTGCGGGCAGGGTTTTGCTGCCAGGCGTTCCGCGCGGCGTTCCAGTAGCGCCCCGCCAGATCCCGGAATTGGACGTACACCGCCGTCTGATCGTAGGCACCGGCGTAGCTCTCCACCTGACGATAGTAGGAGAACTTCACCCGGACTAGATCCCCTACCTGGAGGTCCCGCCCTGGCCCGACGGCAAGCGCGGGCGAGCGGAGCTCCCCCTGCGCTCGCTCTCCCGTGTCGTAGGACCCGAGGCCGTTGCGGACAGCCCCAAAGTAGGCTACTGTGGTCGGCGTAGGGAAGGCCCGTACCACAGGGGGCTCCCGCGAAAGATCCGTTTGGGTCGCGAAAGTCCAGAGTCCCGACCTCTCCCACTGGTCACGTTGGGCGGCGTCTTCAAAGTCCCACCGTGCCGCGGGGGCCGACAGACCGAACAGCGTCACCCCCACCAGGAGCCCCGCAAACCCCAACCAAAGCCAGCGCACCCTTATACACCACCTCCTGGAGCTACCTGTAGCTACTAGCTGCACCACAAGTCACCCCCAGTTAGCCTCCATGATACCAATCAAGGTGGCACCTGTCTGTAGTGCTTCTCACACTTAACCTCACCTCCGCGGAGGGTGAGCGCCCAAAGAGCAGAGAGGAGAAGCCTTGGGTTGGAAGAGCAGAGGCAGCCTCAAGCCCCTCGGGGGGCCACCTTCCCCAGTTGACCCTCCGCGCAAGGTGCCCTAGCATGCCTGTGGGATGAGGGGCGAGATCGTCCATTGGTGGGAGCAGGCGAAGGAGGACCTTGGGACGGCCCGGTACAACGCGGAGGGAGGCCGACTCTACGCCGCCGCCTTCTTCTGCCACCAGGCCGCGGAAAAGGCCCTCAAGGCCCTGGCCATGGCCCAAACCCGGGAACATCCCCCCGCTACCCACTCCCTGGCCGTCCTCGGCCGCACCGTCAACGCCCCGGCCCGATTCAGCCGGTTTCTCAAGGAGCTCACGGCCGAGTACGTAGTCTCCCGCTACCCCAACGCGACCGACGAAATCCCAGCCCGGCTCTACGACCGGGAGACAATCGAGGAGTACCTCGCCCGCACCGAGGAGGTCCTAAGGTGGGTTCAGACCGAACTCGGCCTGTAGAGGTCCCCCCCGAGGTCCTCCGGCTCCGGGAGGAACTCGCGAAGAGGTTCCGGATCGAGCGGATGATCCTCTTCGGCTCCCGGGCCCGGGGGGAGCACCTCAAGGGGAGCGACGTGGACCTCGTCGTCGTCTCCCCCGACTTCGCGGGGATCCCTTTCCTAAAGCGAATTCGGGAGATCGTGGCCCGGTGGGAGTCGGACGTCGACCTCGAGGTCCTCCCCTACACCCCGGAGGAGTTCGCGCGGAAGAGGAGGGAGATTGGGATCGTCGCCATCGCCGCCGCGGAAGGAATCGAGATTCAATCGCCCCCTCACCCCCACCCTTTCCCACAAGGGGAGAGGGTGGACTCCTGACCCTCTCTAACCCGAGACCGAGGACGTTAGCCGGAAGAGAACACCCTATTACCCGCGGTCTCTCCCTCCCCCTCGATGGGGGAGGGGAGGGAGAGGGTGGGATGGCCGGTGCTCTAGAGATAGTCCGAGGGAAGGCGGCGAGAGCTCCCTCGGCCTTGGTATCGACGGGCTGCCCCCTCACCCGGACCCTCTCCCACGAGGGGAGGCTGGTCCCTGGCCTGTTCCCCCCTCCCTCGACGGGCGGGGCAAGAGTAAGAGTTCCCCGGGAACCTTGTTACCTTCTCCCTTTGGGGCCCTGGGGGCCGGCCTCGACGACGAGGAACTCCACCGGGAGCTCCGATCGGGGAAGCCGGACGAGGTGGTAGGGCTGCGTGAGGACCTGGAGGACCGGCGCCCCTGGAGGCGGGGAGCCCACCTCGACCCGCACCACGAGCCGGGTGGCCTCGGCGACGACCTCGGT
>CALKES010000014.1 GCA_938084715.1 Candidatus Bipolaricaulota bacterium
CGCTTCGTCCGCGCCCTCGGCCATGATCCGGATGAGGGGCTGCGTCCCCGAGGGACGGACCACGAGCCGACCCCTCCCGTCCAGCTTCGCCTCCGCCTCCTCGATCGCCGCCTGGACGGCCGGGTGGGCAAGGGCCGCCTCCGGCTCGGCCACCGGCACGTCGGCCCGCACCTGAGGGAACAGCCGCACTGGGGCCGCCAGAGTGCCTAGGTCGGTCCCCAACCGCTTGAGGGCCCGGAGGACGAGAAGGGCGGTGAGGATCCCGTCCCCGGTCGAGGCGTGGCGCCGGAAGATCACGTGCCCGGAGGGCTCGCCCCCAAGGTCGATCCCCCGTTCCCGCATCGCCCACGCCACGTTCCGGGCCCCCACCGGCACCCGCTCGACCGCACCCCCCCGCTCCACGAGGTACGCCTCGGCCCCGAGGTTCGCGAGCACGGTGAACACGACCGCGGGACGGGAGAGCTCCCCCCAGGCAAGGAGGTGGGGGGCCAGCGCGGCCATCAGCCGGTCCCCTTCGACCACCGTCCCCAGGCGGTCCACGAACAGGGCCCGGTCCCCGTCGAAGGCGATCCCGATCTCCGCCCCGCCGGCGGGGACCTCCCGGGAGAGGAGCCCCGGCGCCGCGGCGCCGGTCTCGTTGATCCGCCCCCCGTCGGGTTCTCCGCCGATCACAGTGACCTCCGCCCCTAAGTCCGTCAAGAGCTCCGGCGCAAGGCGGGCCGTCGCCCCGTGGGCGCAGTCGAGGACGACCTTCATCCGGTTCAGGGCAAGGTCGGGGGCCGTGGCGCAGAGGACGGCCGCGTACTCCGCCTCCGCCCCGGCCCAGTCCGCCACCCCGCCGGGGGGCCGACCCCCGCCCGGCGCGTCGAGGAGCCCCTCCACCCGCGCCTCGTCCTCCGGAGCGAGCTTCAGCCCGTCGGGGCCGTAGAACTTGACACCGTTGTCCTGGGGCGGGTTGTGGGAGGCGGAGACGACCACCCCTAGGCCGTAGCCGCGGCGGGGGACGAGGTGGGAGACGGCCGGAGAGGGAAGAACGCCAGCCAGGTCCACGTCGCAGCCGGCCTCGGCGAGGCCCGCGGCGCAGGCGCTGGCGAGGGCGGGGCCCGACAGGCGGGTGTCCAGGGCGAGAAGTGCCCGCTGGGGCCGGAAGGCCAGGCCCGCCGCCCGGGCGAGCCGGAAGGCGAGCTCACAGGTAAGCTCGGTCCCGGCCACGCCCCGCACCCCGTCTGTCCCGAAGTACCTCATCGGTCCCCTCCGCCCGTCCGATGGACTGAGCATTCTACCGTGGAGCCGCCGCCCGGAGAGGACCCCGGAGTGCCGCCTCCATCCAGCGGCAGGCCGCCCGCTTCCGGGGGATGCCGGTCGAGACAAGGCCCCGCCGCTAGGGGCGGCGGAGCATCCACCGCCAGGCGGTCTCGACGATGGGTTCGAGGGCCGCAAACCGCGGTTCCCAACCGAGCTCACGCACTGCCCGGGACGGGTCGGCGACCAGGGCGGCCGGGTCCCCCGGCCGGCGGGGGGCCGCCACAGCCCGGATCTCCCGCCCCGTCACCCGCCGGCAGCACTCGACCACCTCCCGCACCGTGTACCCCCGGCCCGTCCCCAGGTTGTACGCCTCCCCCGCCCGCCCCGCCTCGAGGGCCCGCAGGGCCGCAACGTGGGCCCGGGCGAGGTCCGTCACGTGAATGTAGTCCCGGATCGCGGTCCCATCGGGGGTGTCGTAGTCGGTCCCGAAGATCTGGAGCTCCTTCCGCCTCCCCAGGGCAGCCTCAAGGACGATCGGGATGAGGTGGGTCTCCGGGTCGTGGACCTCCCCGATCTCCCCCTCGGGGTCGGACCCGGCGGCGTTGAAGTACCGCAGGGACACGTGGCGGAGCCCGTGGGCGACCCCGTAGTCGCGAAGGATCCCCTCGACGACCAGCTTCGTCCGGCCGTAGGGGTTCGTCGGCTCCTGGGGGTGGTCCTCGGGGATCGGGATCCGCCTGGGATTCCCGTACACGGCGGCGCTCGAGGAGAAGACGATCCTCCCCACCCCCGCCTCGACCATCGCCTCCAGCAAGTTCAACGTGCAGACGACGTTGTTCCAGTAGTACTTCCCGGGCTGAGCGACCGACTCGGGAACCGAGGTGTGGGCGGCGAAGTGGATCACCGCCTCGATCGGGTAGCGGCGGAAGGTCTCCCGGAGGAGCTCCCGGTCCCCGAGGTCCCCGTGGACGAACTCCCGGCACAGGACGAGCTCCCGGTGGCCGGCCGACAGGTTGTCGAGGGCCACGACCTCCCGCCCGGCCCGCAGGAGCTCCTTGATCGTGTGGCTCCCGATGTACCCCGCACCGCCTGTGACTAGGATCATCGTCCCTCCTCTAACCCCAGCGCCGACCCGTCCCCGAGGAACGCCCCGCTGACCTTGGCTCCACCCCCCATCACCGCCACGGAGCGGCCAAGCACGGATCTCTCCAGGCCCCCGCCCGCCACCCGGGCCCCCTCCATCACGATGCTGTCGACGACCGTGGCGTCGCGGACGAGGGCCCCCGGGCCGATCGCAGCGCTTGGGCCGACGGTGGACCGCTCGACCACCGCCTCCTTGCCGATGACCACGGGCCCGATCAACCGGCTCCCCAAGACCCGCGCCCCGCCCTCGATCACCACCGGCCCTTCGACCGTCGAACCTGCGTCTACCTCGCCCTCAACCCGGGGCTCGATCTGGGAAAGAAGGAGGCGGTTTGCGAGGAGGAGGTCCTCCGGCCGACCCACGTCCTGCCACCAACCCCTGATCTCGTGGGGGAGCACGGGGTGGCCGTGGTCCACGAGCCACTGGAGGCAGTCGGTGAGTTCCAGTTCCCCGCGAAACGAGGGCCGGACCTCCCGCGCCGCCTGGAAGACGAGGGGCGTGAACGCGTACGCGCCGACGATCGCCAGGTCGCTTGGGGGATCGTTCGGCTTCTCCACAAGCCGAACGAGCCTGCCCCCCTCGATCACCGCGACCCCGAACCGGCGGGGGTCCTCCACCCGGCGCAGGCTGACCACCGCCGCGGGGTTCCGGGAGCAAAACACGTCCACCACGCCCGTGACCCCCTCCTGGAGGAGGTTGTCCCCGAGGTAGACGAGGAAAGGGTCGTCGCCCACAAACCGTTCAGCGCAGAGGACGGCGTGGGCGAGGCCCTTGGGCTCGGGCTGAAGGATGTACTCCAGGCGGAGGCCCAGGTGACTTCCGTCCCCCAGGCGGTCGCGGAACGGGCGCTCCACCCCGGGGCCCACCACGATCCCGACCTCGGCAATCCCGGCCTCCCGCACCGCCGCCAGGGCGTGCTCCACGACGGGCTTCCCCGCCACGGGGAGGAGGTGCTTGGCCTGGGTGTAGGTGAACGGCCGCAGCCGGGTTCCCTCCCCCCCGCACAGGACAACGGCTTTCATCACGGCCCCATTCTAGCCAACTCCCCGATCCCCCGAGACCGGGATCACCGCTAACCTCCGCCCCATGAAGACGGCGCTCCTTGTTGTGTTTCTCGCGGCAACGGGCTTCGCGGCGGAGGTCCTCCCGCCCAGCCTCCCGGCGGCCGGGGTCCCCCTCTGGGAAGCCCGCTGGGAGAGGGAGAAGCTCGACGAGCTCATCGCCCTCGTCGAGCGCGACCTCAGCTCCGGGGCATCCGGAGACCACGCCCTCCTTGCCCAACTCCTCTACGAGCGGTCGACCCTTGCCCCTGACGACGAGGCGGAGGCCTACCTCCGCCGGGCGGCGGACCACGGGTTCCGGGCCCTCGGTCTCCCGGGGTTCGACGCCGGGTCCCGCCTCTCGGAGGGGGAGCTCCGGGAGGTCCTCGCCCGGACGACGGACCCGGCAGCGATCCTGTGGACGGCCCACAGCTGGGGGCTGCTTCTCGGACGGATGAACCCGTTCACGGCGTTCCTGTCCCTCGGGAAGATCCGGGCGATGTACGAGCGGGTGGTCGAGCTCGACCCGGGCTACTGGGGGGGCTCGGGGCCCCAGGCCTACGGGGCGCTCCTCGCCAACCTCTCGGACTACGGGATCCTCTTCGGCGTCAAGCTCGCCGACGCCAAGTTCTACCTCGAGTGGGCGATCCTCCTCGACCCCACGTACCTGGAGAACCACCTCGCGCTGGCCTGGGAGTACGCCCGGCGGGCCAAGGACCGGAAGCTCTTCGAAGATCTCCTCCGGCAGATCCTCGAGGCCCCGCTGGGAGACTGGCCGTTCTGGAACCGCCACGCCAAGGCCAAAGCCGCCGAGTACCTGGCCCAGATCGACCGGCTGTTCAGGTAAGGGCGGGGAGAACGGCCCGGGGCCCGTCCCCCACGAGGACGAACGGGATCCCGTAGGCTTGCTCAAGAAGCGGAGGGGTGACCACCTCCCCGGGGGACCCGACGGCGAGGAGCCGCCCCTGGGCGAACAGGGCCACGCGGCTCCCGTAGAGGAGGGCGTTGTTCGGGGAGTGGGAGGTCACGACAACCCCCAGCCCCGTCCCCAGAAGCTCGCCCACGGCGCGGAGGACCCGGTGCTGGTTCGCCGGGTCGAGGTGGGCGTCGGGCTCGTCGAGGAGGAGGAACGAGGCCCCCTGGGCGAGGCCCCGGGCGACGACCACGAGCCGGCGCTCCCCCCCGCTCAGGGTGTAGTAGGGCCGGCCCCGAAGGGCCGAGAGGCCGAGGGTCTGGAGCGCCCGGTCCGCCGCCTGGCGGTCCCGAGCCCCCGGCTGGCTGAGGAGGCGGACGTAGGGGGCCCGGCCCATGAGGACGACTTCCCAGGCCGTGAAGTTGAACGGCGGCTCGTGGAACTGGGGGACGTAGGCGATCGCCCGGGCCCGGGCCCGGGGGGAAAGGGCGGAGAGGGGTCGCCCGTCCAGGCCCACCTCCCCCTCCACCGGCCGTCGGAGGCCCCCGAGGCAGTCGAGGAACGTCGTCTTCCCGCTCCCGTTCGGCCCGAGAAGGAACAGGGCCTCCCCGGAGCCGACCTCAAGCGAGATCCCCCGGAGGACCGGCTTCCCCGGGACGTAGGCGTAGCCTACAGCCTTCGCCCAAAGCCTCATCGCCACCCTCCCCGCTCCCGGAGAAACCGGAGGAACAGGAGGAGGAACAGCGGGGCCCCCAGGAGCCCGGTGAGCACCCCCAGCGGGATCTCCGCCGTGAGGAGGGTCCGGGCGAGGGTGTCCAAGGCCAGGACGAGGGCCGCCCCGAGCCCGGCCGCAGCGGGGAGAAGCCGGCTGTAATCCGGGCCTACAATGGCCCGCGCCGCGTGGGGGACGAGTAGCCCCACCCAGCTCACGATCCCCCCCACCGACACCGCCGAGGCCACGAGAAGCGTCCCCATCGCCACGACGAGGTAGCGCATCGCCCGGACGGAGACCCCCAAAGCCTCCGCCTCGGGGTCGGCCAGGGTAAGGAGGTTCACCCGCCACCGGACGAGGAGGAAGAAGGAGAGCCCGACCGCCGAGGCCAACCCCAGCGGGAGGAGGTCCCGGACCCGCACCGCCGATAGCCCCCCGAGAAGCCAGTACGTGATCGCCGGAAGCGTCCCCATCGGGTCGGCGACGTACTTCACGATCCCGAGGACCGCGGACAGGAAGGAGTCCACGAGGACCCCGGCGATCACAAGGACGAGGACCCCCGCCCCAAACGCCCACCCGAGAAGCGCGGTCAGGCCCACCCCCCCCAGGCCCCCGAGGAAGGCCAGGGTCTGGACGACCTCCGGCCGGGGGGCGAGGAGGAGGGCGAGGGCCGCCCCCAGGCCCGCCCCCGAGCTCACCCCAAGAAGCCTTCCCTCAACGAGGGGGTTCCGGAACACCCCCTGGTAGACCGCCCCGGCCACGGCGAGGTTCGCCCCCACCAGGGCCGCCGCCCCCACCCGGGGAAGCCGGATCCGGAGAATGAGGGACTGGACCACCGGGGCCACCCCCTCGAGGGGCGGGACCTCCAGGCCCAGGAGCCGCCCCACCCCGTCCCGAAGGGCGTGGACGAGGACCGCCCACACCTCCCCGGGGGGAATCGGGTACCGCCCGATCATCAGGGCGGCAAACGCCACGGGGAAGGGGAGAAGGAGGAACCCCCAGGCGAGTCGGGACCGGTTCACTTCCCGAGGAGCTCCGCCACCGCCCCGGCCGGGAGCTCAACCCCGTAGAAGTCCCGGTAGAACCGGACGACCTCGCCGGCGAGGTCGAGGCCCGTGGAGCCGGGGTGGAGGGTCTCCGCGAGCCACAGGAGCCCAAGAGCGATCTCCGGGCTCGGCGTGTCCCAGGGGCTGAACAGGGCGGGAAACCGGTACACCCGCCCCCCGCGGGCGGCTCGGGTCGCGCCGAACACGGGATCGGCGAGGACCTCGGCCACGCTCGAGCGGCTGTAGGACGGGACGAGGATCACCTCGGGGTCCCACAGGGCGACCTGCTCGGGGCTCGCCCGGTACCAGAACGCCCCGGCTCGGTAGGGAGAGAACGCCTTCCCGATCGGGATGCCCCCCGCCAGCTCGGTGATCACGTTCTGGATCACCTCACCGGCGTAGACGTTCTGGGGGTAGAAGGCGGAGAAGTAGACCGAGGGCCGCCCTTCTGCCCGTCCGGCCGTCGCCCTCACCCGCTCAACGGTGTCCCCAAGCAGCGCGGCCAGGTCCCGCGCCCGCCCCTCCCGCCCCACCGCCTGACCGACGAGGACGATCGCCTCGGAGAGGAGGTCCAGGGTCTCCGGGTAGAGGAGGACGGTCGGGATCCCCACCTCGGCCAGGAGCCCGGCGAACGCCTCCCCGTGGACGACGGTGCTCCCAAAGACGAGGTCGGGCTTGAGGGCGAGGAGGGCCTCGACGCTTGGGCGGATGGGGAGAGTCTTCGCCTCGTAGCGGGGGTCCACCTGGTGGAGCGCCGCCTGGGCCAGGGGGTCGGCCGGCAGGGCCACGAAGTAGGCCCCAACGAGGAGGTCGGCCCCGCCCAGGGCGTAGAGGACCCACTTCGCCCCCCCGTGGAGGTCCACCACCCGCGCGACGGTGGACGAAAGCTCCACCCTCCGGCCCGCCTGATCGACCACGGCCGGCCCGCCAAGGGCGGACAGGGACAGAAGGGCGAGGGCGACGAGGAGGCGGGTCATGGGCTGATGATAGCCGCAAGCTCCTCTTCCGTGAGCTCGACCCCGTAGAAGTCGCGGTAGAACCGGGCGATGAGCTCGGAAAGAGGAAGGTCGAGCGCCCCGGGGTGGAGGAGCTGGGCCAGCCACAGGACCCCCAGGGCCGACTCCGGGATCGGGTTGTCCCAGGCGAAGAGGAGCTGGGGCATCTTGTGGACCCTCCCCGCCGCCACCGCCCGCAGGGCCCGGAACGCCGGCTCCCGGAGGAAGTCGGCCGGTGTCACCCCCCCGTAGGGGGCGATCACGATGACATCGGGGTCCCAGAGGAGGACCTGCTCGGGGCTTACGTTCTGCCAGGAGGTCCCGACCGGACCCATCGGCTCCCCCCCCGCCCGGGAGACGAGCTCCCACTGGTACATCCCCGCGGCGGCGACCCGTCCGACCTCGGTTCCCACGAACAGGACCCGGGGCCGCGGGGCACCAGCTGGGAGGGCCTGGGAGGCGAGGGCCATCGCCTGGTCGAGGAACACGACGAGCGCCTCCGCCTGCTCCTCCCGGCCGAGGGCGGCCCCGGTCATCCGGACCGCCTCCCGCACGGCGTCCCCGGTCTCCGGGGCGTAGACGAGGGCAGGGATCCCCACCTCCCCCAGGAGCCGGACGAGCCCGAGGTGGCGGGTCCCCCCGAGGACGAGGTCCGCCCGGAGGGCGACCAAGGTTTCCACCGTCACGTCGGCGGGGAACGCCTTCCCCTGCCAATCCGGATCCAGGCGGGCCACCACCCCCCGGGCGAGGGGGAAATCCGGGACCCCGAGGTACCGCGCCCCGACGAGGAGGTCCCCCGCCCCCAGGGCGTAGACGTAGGCCGTGGCCACCCCGAACACGCTCGCCACCCGGGACGGCTCCGGGGGAACCTCCACCGTCCGCCCGGCCTGGTCCACCACCGGGCCGCCCAAGCCCGCCACCGCCAGGCCCACGACGAGAAGCCCAAGCAACCGCGTCACCGTTCCTCCTTTTGTCCGAACAACTCCTCCACCTCGGCGAGCCACCGCAGTCCGCCCTCGACCTGGAGGAGGCGGAACCGCCGCACGGCCTCCCGGAACGGGTCCTCCTCCGGGGTGAGGAGCCGGGCCCGGCGCCGGGCGAGGGCCGCCCGCTCGCCCTCCAGGAAGGCCCCCACCTCCCCCGGGGCGAACCGGAGAAGGAAGTAGAGGCGGACGAGGTGGGCCCCCCGCTCCCGCCGGCGGAAGGGGAGTCGGCCGTGGAGCCAGGCCCCAAACCGCTCCTCCCCGGCCGGGGTCAGAGCGTAGACGACCCGGGGGGGACCCCCTGCGGCCTCCTCCGGGGTCCCGCGGACGAAGCCCCCCTCCTCGAGCCTCCGGAGGGAGGCGTAAAGCTGGCTTGTCCCCACCCGCCAGGCCGGCCCGAGCTCCGCCCGAATCCTCTCCCGAAGGGCATAGCCGTGGGCGGGACCGAGCTGGAGCATCCCCAGGATGAGTCCTTCCATCACCCGCTATTCTACCTTGGAATAGTGAGCCAAGGATACCCCACCCCCCGGCCCACTACAATCCCCCCATGACGGACTCGCTGAGGAAGCGCACCGTGGAGGAACTCCTCGGGGCCCTCGGGTCGGCGGACCCGGTCCCCGGGGGCGGGGCCGCGGCCGCCCTCGCCGGCGCCCTCGCCGCCTCCCTTCTCCACATGGTCCTCGCCCTCGCCCTCAAGCGGGCTGGGGGCCCGGCCCCGGAGATCGAGCCCCTCCTCGCCCGGGCCCAGGGTCTCCTAGAGCAGCTCCAGGCGTTGGCGGACGAGGACGCGGCGGCGTACAGGGCCGTGGCCGAGGCCCTCGCCCTC
This sequence comes from Candidatus Bipolaricaulota bacterium, assembly GCA_938084715.1. Classification (GTDB taxonomy): domain Bacteria; phylum Bipolaricaulota; class Bipolaricaulia; order Bipolaricaulales; family Bipolaricaulaceae; genus Bipolaricaulis. Next base: position 8,905 of record CALKES010000014.1, read on the forward strand.
CCCCGGGGGACGGAGGAGGAGAAATCCCACCGGAAAACTGAGCTCCAGAAGGCCCTCCTTCTGGCGGCGGAGGTCCCCCTCCGGACCGCCCAGGCGGCCCTGGAGACCCTGGACCTCGCCGCCCAGGCCCTCCCCCATTGCCCCCGCTCCGCCCGGAGCGACCTCCTCTCCGCCGTCGAACTCGCCCGCTCCGCCGGACTGTCCGCCCTGGCCAACGTCGACGCCAACGCCCTCACCCTCGATCCCGCCCGCCGGGAACCCCTCGCCCCCCACCGGACCCGCCTCGCCGCCGGGATCCACGGGCGCGCCCAGGAGCTCCTCACCCCCCTCCGGGCCGACCTCGGGGCCTGGCTCCCCCCTCCTCCGCCGACAGACGTGGGAACCTGACGGGCGCACGAGGAGGCCCCCATCTTGGGCCGTCTCCCCCCCGCCGCCGACGCCCGCCGCCCCTCCTCTGGGACGGCTTCCCGGCCGGCGACGGATTTGCAACCTGTCCCTCCTGGCACGAAAATCGCCCCCGGCCGCCCGGCGATGACCGTCGCGGCCCACAATGGGCCCCAATTTCGGGTTGAGGAGGTCCCCCATGAAGACGAGGCGTGCGTTGCTCTTGTTTCCCCTGCTCCTCTCCGTCCCGGCTCTGTCCGGCCGCTTCAGCCCCCCGCCCGAAGCCCCCTCGCCCACTCCGGCCGCAGCCACACCGACCGCTTCCCCCCTCGGGGCAACCTTTACCCCGCGCACGGTCATGGTCGGCGACCCGGCGGTCAACTACGCCAACGTCGAGTTCACCGCCGATGGGCAATACATGGTCTGGTTCGAGTTGACCGACCGCCAGGGCAACGGCATCGTCTGGCACTGCGGCGTGGACCCGCACACCGGCGACCTGATTCCCGCCGACGGCAAGGGCTTTCGCGCCTTTGAAAGCACCATCTACGGGCGCGCCAACCCCGGCCTGGACGCCGACGGCGCGTACTACGTCGGCGCAGACCGGGCCGGGATTCTGCTCTTCGTCCGCCCCACCGGCCCGACGTCCGGCGAGATTCGCCCCCTGCCCACCCCGCCCGACGCGCTGCGCCGCGCCATCTATCCCACCGTCCTGCCGGGGCAGGCGGGCGGCTACGTCTTCTGGATTCGGGACGAAACCGCGCCCGGCGCCACCAACCCCCGCAACCACTGGGTGGAGTTGCAATACATCGCGCTGGACGCGCCCGAACAAATCCACATCGTCGAACGACAGAGTCGCCCGCCCGGCTTCGGCTTTGCCCCGCTGGATGCGGGTTTTGCCCGCTGGATGAAGGGCAAACCCGCCCTGACCTATGGCTTCCAGGCCGAAGACGGCACGCTTCAGGTGCGCATGCTCGACCTGACCCTGCCCAACCCCCTCCCGCAAGCCGTGACGGACGACCCCGGCGACAAGGTAGACCCCTACGGCTGGTTCTGGAACGGACAGGAGATTCTCATCCCCGGCATAGACGCCCAGGCGCGGCTGCACGTCTATACCCGCGTCCCCGGCGAACCCCGCTTCACCCTGGCCGAGACCATCGTCCCGCCTGCTTCGGGACTATCCCAACCGGCGCTGGCGCAATCGGCGGAGCCGATTCTGTTCGGCGGGCAGGCCTACGTAGCCTATCAAATCAACCAGGCCGGGCGCAATTTTTGGGACGTGACCTTTGGCAAACCGGGCGAAATCTGGCTGGCGACGCTGCTCCAATCGCCGCCGCAGCAATGGCTGCTGACCGATTCTCTGACCGCCAAAGCCGAGCCGGAGCCGTTCGTCGGCGCGACGAGGGTGTGGGTGTTTTACAACGTCGCCGAAGGCAGCAACGCCCTGGACGCGCTCTGGCATTTGTACCGCGCCGAAACCCCGCTGCGACAGGATGGGCCATGAAACGACTTGTTTCCCTTTTCCTTGCGTTTTTGCTGACCGCCTGGGTCCGCCCGCAGACTGACGCCCTGCGTCCCGGCAATCACGACCTTTGGATAACCGTAGACGGACTGGAACGCACCTATATCCTGCACGTCCCGCCGGCTGCGCGGCCGGGGCAGCCGCTGCCCCTGCTCATCGTCCTGCATGGCGGGGGCGGCAGCGGGCGGAAAATGCAGCGCTTTTTGGGCTTTGATGACTATGCCGATGCGCGCGGCTTCTATGTTGCCTATCCCGATTCGTACCGCTCATCCGGGCAACACGCCGCCCACTGGAACGATGGACGCGGCACGGAAGCGGCCTCCGGCGTGGACGATGTCAAATTCCTACTGGAGATGATGGCCGAAATTGGCCGCCGCGTCCCGCTGGACGAGCGCCGCGTCTACGTCACCGGCGCCTCCAACGGCGGGATGATGACCTACCGCCTGGGCTGCGAGACTCAGGGCGTCTTTGCCGGAATCGCCCCGGTGATTGCCAACATCCCCGAACCGATTTTTGAGACCTGCGCTCCTTCCGCGCCGCTCCATTTTCTGGCCATCAACGGCAGCGCCGACCCGCTCATCCCGCTTCAGGGCGGCGCGGTCTGCGAGGACATCCGCTTTGGCTGCGCCGGCGGGCTGGTGGTCTCGCAAGCCGAATCGGTGGCAAAGTTCGCCGCCGCCAACGGCTGCGACCCCGTCCCGCAATCGGTCATGCTTCCGCCGAACGTGCAGGATGGCACCTTTGTCGAACAGCAGACCTATCTCAACTGCGCAGGAGGGGCGCAGGTGGTGGCCTACATCGTCCACAACGGCGGACACACCTGGCCGCCTCGCCCGCCTCAACTGCCCGCCGCCGGGGCGCAGAGCCGCAACCTGGATGCCACCCGTCTGATTGTGGACTTTTTCTTCCCGCAAAAGTGAGTGCGCCGTGAATGCTTCTCCGTTGATCATCGGCGGCGGCCCGGCGGGGTTGATGGCCGCCCGCACCGCCGCCCGCCTGGGGCTGAAGCCGCTCCTGTTTGAAGCGTTGCCCAACGCCGGCGACCTGGGCCACCCCTGCAGCGGGGTGATCTCCCCTGTGCCGGGCCCTGTTGAAAGCGTGCGCACGGGGGAGTTCCGCGCCCCGCTCACGCTTTCCGCCGAGGGCGCCACCTCACCGAGGAGGCCGGCCTGTACGACGGGATGCGCACGCCCAAATGCTGCGCGTTGATCGTCAGCAAGACGCGGGAGGCCCCGGCTGCACAGCGGTCCGACGTAGGACAGATCAGCACCCCGGGCAGCGCTACACTACAAGAGCCTGAGGCGAAACGATGTCCAACAACCGACGTATCCTGACCCTTCTCTTCCTCTTCGTCTTCGTGGACGTGCTGGGCTTCAGCCTGATCCTGCCGCTGCTCCCCTACTACGCGGCGACCTTCGGTGCGACGGCGGAGGTGGT
>CALKES010000015.1 GCA_938084715.1 Candidatus Bipolaricaulota bacterium
CCCGGGGTCCGGACGCTCAGCGTCTCCCCCGGGCGGAGCTCCAGCTCGACCTTGCCGGGGAGCGGGACCTCCTCCCCATTGCGGATGAGGACGTTCTCCCCCGGGGCGCCGGGCTCCCCGCCCGCGAGGCCATACGGCCGCCCGACCCGCCGGTCGGAGAGGATCGAAACGTGTGCCGTGTGGCCCACAGGCGTGAGGTCCCGGCGGATCCCCCACCCACCTCGAAACTTCCCAGTCCCCCCGCTTCCGGGCCGGAGCTCGTACCGGAGGACCCGGAGGGGGTAGGCGAGCTCGAGGGCCTCCACCGGGGTGTTGAGGGTGTTCGTCATCCCCGTGTGGACCCCGTGGGGCCCGTCCCCGGTCGGCCTGGCCCCCGCCCCTCCCCCGATCGTCTCGTAGAACGCGTAGGGCTTCCCCGTCCGGGGGTCGAGGCCCCCGATCGCCACGTTGTTCATCGTCCCCTGCCCCGCCGCGGGGACCCGGTCTGGGACGAGCCGGGCCAGGGCCCCGAGGAGGACGTCGACGATGCGCTGGGAGGTCTCGAGGTTGCCGCCCACGACCGGGGCCGGGGGCCGCGGGTTCACGAGCGTCCCCTCGGGGGCGAGGATTTCGATCGGCCGGTAGCACCCGGCGCTCGGGGGGATCGTGGGGTCGGTGACCGCCCGGAGGCAGAAGTAGACGGCGGAGGCGGTCACGGCGAGGGGAGCGTTGATCGGCCCCCGGGCCTGGGGCGCCGTGCCGGAAAAGTCTACCCGGACGCCGTCCCCGCGGAGCTCGACCCGGACCCGGATCGGGAGCGGGCCCGAACTCAGGCCGTCGTCGTCGAGGAAGTCCTCGAACTCCGCCGCTCCCCGGGGAAGCCTGGCGAGGGCGTCCCTCATCCGCCGCTCGCCCCAGCCGAGCACCGCCTTCATCCCGGCGGAAAGAACCTCCGCCCCGTGGCGGCAGGCGAGCTCCTGGAGGCGGCGGATACCGGTCGCGCACGAGGCGGCCTGGGCCCGGAGGTCCCCCCACCGCTCCTCGGGGGTCCGGGCGTTGAGGAGAACGAGCTCCAAGATTTCCTGATCGAGCTTTCCGCCCTTCCAGAGCCGGACCGGGGGGATCCGTAGCCCCTCCCCGTAGATCTCCGTGGCCCACGGGGACAGGCTCCCCGGGGAACCCCCTCCAACGTCGGCGTGGTGGGCCCGGCAGGCCACGAACCCGAGGATCTTTCCCCCCTCGAACGCCGGGGCCACGAAGGTGAGGTCGGGGAGGTGGGCCCCGCCGAGGTAGGGGTCGTTGAGGACGAGGATGTCCCCCTCGGCCCAGTCCCGGACGCGGTCCAGGGCCGCCCGGACCGAAAACGGCATCGCCCCGAGGTGGACGGGGATCGACTCCGCCTGGGCGACGAGCTCCCCGGCGGCCGAAAACAGGGCCGAGGAGCAGTCCCGCCGTTCCTTGATGTTCGGGCTGTAGGCGGAGCGGACGAGGTTCGCGTTCATCTCCTCGGCGACCCCAGCCAGGGCGTGGCGGAGGACCTCGAGAGCGACGGGATCGATCCGCGTCATCCGGCCGCCAGGACGAGGACCCCGTGGGCGTCCACCCTTCCCCGGGAGCCGGGGGGGAGGAGGGTCGTCGCGTCGGGGCCGAGGATGGCCGCCGGCCCCTCGATCTCCGCCCCCGGGGGGAGCTCCGACCGGCGGAGGACCCGGGCCCCCACGGGCCCACTTCGATCGAACCAGGCCTGAACGGTCTCCGGATGGGGTGGGGCCGAGGGGAGCTCCGGGGCGAGGGGGACATCACGGGTGGGGAGGGTCGCCCGGACCCGAAGGGCGACGAGCTCCACGGCCTCGTCGGGGGCCGAGTGGCCGTATCGGAGCTCGTGGGCCCGGTGGAACGCCGCTTCCAGCTCCGCGACCCACCGCGGGCCCACGTCCCCCTCCGGGACGGGGACGTCGAGCTCGTGGGCCTGGCCCCGGTAGCGGAGGGCGGCCACGGTCGAGAACCGGACCCCATCCTGCGGCCCAGGGAGCCCCTCCGCCGCCTCCCGCTCCAGCCGCGCGAGGATTGCCGCGAGCTCTGCTGTGGAGATCGAGCGCAGGGGGCGGACGAGCCCCTGGCTCCGCTCGTGCCCGAGCTCCGCGACAAGGAGCCCGAGGGCCGAGAGGACCCCCGCGGTGGGGGGGACGAGGACAGTCCGGATCCCGAGCCTCCGGGCGAGGGAGAGGGCGTGGAGGGGGCCGGCCCCGCCGAAGGCGAGGAGCGCAAAGTCCCGGGGATCGTGCCCTCGCTCCACAGACACGACCCGGATCGCCCTCTCCATCGCCGCATCCGCGACCTCGAGGATCCCGAGCGCCGCCTCCTCCACGGAGAGCCCGAGCGGTTTGGCGACCCGGGCCACCGCCTCCCGGGCCGCCCCGAGGTCGAGGCGGGGGAGGCCGCCGAGGGGCCAGTCGGGGAGGAGGTGCCCCAGGACGAGGTGGGCGTCCGTGACCGTGGGCTCCGTTCCCCCTCGCCTGTAGCAGGCCGGCCCGGGGCGGGCCCCCGCGCTCTCCGGCCCCACCCGGAGGGCACCCCCAGGGTCGAGCCGGGCCAGGCTTCCTCCCCCTGCCCCGATCGTGTGGACCTCCACCGCCGGCAGGGCCACGGGGTAGCCCCCCACCGAGCTCTCCACCGTGCGGCCCACCTGTCCCCCGCGGACGAGGGCGACGTCGCAGCTTGTGCCCCCCATGTCGAGGGTGATGAGGTCGGGGAAGCCGGACCGCAGGCCGACGGCCCGGGCGCCCTCGACCCCTGCCGCGGGGCCGGAGAGGAGGAGCCGCACCGGCTCCCGCTCTGCCCTCTCCCCGCCAGCAACCGTCCCTCCCGACTGCATGACGAGCCACCGGCCCGGGAGGCCGAGGGCCGCCGAGCCCCTCTCGAGGGCGGAGAGGTAGCCCCCGACCACGGGCCGGAGGGCGGCGTTGAGGACCGCGGTCGAGGCCCGCTCGTACTCCCGGAACTCGGGGAGGAGTTCGCTTGAAAGCGTTACCGGGACCCCGAGGGCGGCGACGACCTCCCCCGCCTCCCGTTCGTGGTCCGGGTGGAGGAAGGAGAACAGGAACGAGATGGCCACCGCCTGGACCCCCGCCTCCCGGAGGAGGGGGAGGAGGGCCTCGACCTCGGTCCGGTCCAGGGGTTGGACGACCGTTCCGTCGGCGGCGAGGCGCTCCCTGACCTCGAGGCGGAGCTCCCGGGGGACGAGGGGGCGGGGCTTTGAGAAGAAGAGGTCGTAGAGGGAGGGCCGGTTCTGGCGGCCGATCTCGAGGACGTCCCGGAAGCCCTCTGTGGTGACGAGGGCCGTCCGGGCGAGCTTCCCCTCGAGGACCGCGTTCGTGGCCACGGTCGAGCCGTGGGCGATCCGCCCGACCCCTCCGGGCTCGATCTCCCCCCGCTCGATGAGTTCCCGCAGGGCGGCGAGGACGGCCCGGGCGGGGTTGTCGGGGGTGGTGGGGAACTTGAAGAGGCGGAGGCCGCGGGGGTCGAGGACGACGAGGTCGGTGAACGTGCCCCCGATGTCGATCCCGATCGCCGCTTCCACGAGTGGGGAGTATAGGTCCCCCC
>CALKES010000016.1 GCA_938084715.1 Candidatus Bipolaricaulota bacterium
TCCGGCCGGGGGAAGAAGCTGGCGATCCTCCGATCCCCCGCTTCGTAGAGGTAGCCCGCGGACGGCAGGGCGAGGAGCTCGCGGGCAAACGAAGCGAGCTCGTCGGGGCTGGGGAGATGTCCTAGGTGCGCGGAGGCAGCCCGGCGGAGCTCGGGGCCCAGGCCCGTGACCGGATCGTCGGAGGCCGTGAAGTCCGCCGGCCGAAGCTCGCCTCCCCGAAGCGAAGCGGCCTTCCCCTCCCGGGGGAGGAAGAACAGGTCCCCACCCCGAGGCCGGAGGTCGAGGACGAGGTCTCCCCCGGGAAACCGGAGGCGAATCACCCGATCGAGCCCGGCTTGGTCCAGGGCGAGGAGGGGTTGGCCGGCCAGGGACCGGAGGACCACGCAGAAGGGCGGGGGCGAAGGCGGGGTTGGGGGCCGGAGCTCCGTCCGATGGAACGCCTTTCCCGCCGGGTCCAGGGCCAGGGCCCCCGGGGGAGCATAGAACCGGAGGAAGAAGACCTCCCCCACCTGGTGAACCTTTGACAGGCGCGCCCCGATCAGGTCCCTGGCCTCCTCGATCGCCTTGCGGAGCTCGATCCCCTCCACGCGGGGATGTTACCGGGGCGGAGGGGACGGCAGGGGTGCCCGATGGAGTTCCGCCCCGGGAGGCCCTCCCTGACGCTGCGCCCCCCGACGTGTCCGCGCCAGCACCCGCCATGGGGAATCCGAAGTCCTCCCCACTCCGGTTGACCGCTCCCCCGGCCGCCGGAGGCCACGGAGCGCCCGGGGGAGCACCCTGACTCCTGCCACCCCCGGTCACTGGGCCACGTTGGCACGAAGGGAGTCCAGCCGTAGCCCCAACCGGGGACCCCCTCCCGAAGAAGTCGAAAGTCGCACCTTCCATGCCCCGGGGAACCCTTTCCTCTTGGGCCCCCGATGGCTATACTTCTCTTACGGCGCGGCACCCGGCCGCTGGTCTGCCGAAGCCCTCTGACCGGGTGTTGAGGTGTCCAGAGGAGGAGAGGATGGGCGGAAAGCAGGTCTTGGCGGCGATGGGTGTTGTGGCGGGGGCAGGGCTTCTTACGGGCTGCTGCCTGTTCAGCGGGATCCCAACGGTCACGATCAGTGGACCTTCTACGGCGACGACCGGAACCCCGGTGACGTTCACCGCCACCGCTACGGGCGGGAGCGCGCCCTATACCTACATGTGGAGCGTCGGGGGTTCCGGCTCGACCGTGGTCCATACCTTCACGGCGGCGGGGAGTCACACGATCGTCGTCACCGTCACGGACAACTGCGGGAAGTCGGCCACCGCGATGTGGACGGTCACAGTCAGTGAGGGGACGGGCGGCGGTGGCAACCTAACGGGTCTGTGGACGGGCACCCTCTACGAGCAGGGTGTCCCCTGGCAGTTTCAACTCCAGCTCAACCACTCCGGGACAAGCGTAGTGGGGATGGCGTTCATCGGGGGGGCGAGCTCGCCGGGGAGCGGCTCCTACGTGAACGGGCAGTTCACCTTCCAGTTCCAAGCCCCTGGAAGTGCGGTGTTCATTGTCCTCGTCGGGAGCTACAACCCGTATGCAAACGAGCTGTCCGGGGAATGGACCGTGGGGGGTATCAACTTCGGGTCGTGGCGGGTCCGACGAACGTAGGCTAGCCAAACCTCAGGGCGACCAGCCGGATGCTCTGACCACTCGCCGACGCTCCTTGAAGCGGCCGGCACGCCTGGTAAGCTACTTCCTGCCGCCGGCGTAGCTCAGCAGGCAGAGCAGCCGCTTCGTAAGCGGCGGGTCGGGGGTTCGATTCCTCCCGCCGGCTCCAGGACGCCCGCCCCCGGGCCCTCCCGGGGCGGCCGTCGGGCAGGTGAGCTCCATGGACAAGGGCACGTACCGCGTGAAGACGGGGTTTGCCGAGATGTTCAAGGGCGGTGTGATCATGGACGTCACCACCGCCGAGCAGGCCCGCATCGCCGAGGAGGCCGGGGCCGTGGCCGTCATGGCCCTCGAACGGGTCCCCGCCGACATCCGCGCCCAAGGTGGCGTGGCCCGGATGGCCGACCCCCAGAAGATCCGGGAGATCCAAGAGGCGGTCTCGATTCCGGTCATGGCCAAGGTCCGGATCGGCCACATCGCCGAGGCCCGGATCCTCGAGGCCCTGGGGGTGGACTTCATCGACGAAAGCGAGGTCCTCACCCCCGCCGATCCTTTCCACCACATCGACAAGTGGGCGTTCAAGGTCCCCTTCGTCTGCGGCTGCCGGGACCTCGGGGAGGCCTCGCGCAGGATCGCCGAAGGGGCAGCGATGATTCGCACGAAAGGCGAGGCCGGGACGGGAAACGTGATCGAGGCGGTCCGCCACATGCGGCTCCTCAACGAGCAGATCCGGCGCCTCCAGGGGATGAGCCGGGCCGAGCTCGTCTCCTACGGGAAGGAGATCGGGGCCCCCGTGGAGGTCCTTGAACTCATCCAGGAGCAGGGGCGGCTCCCGGTCGTCAACTTCGCCGCCGGGGGAATCGCGACCCCGGCCGACGCCGCCCTGATGCGGATGCTTGGGTGCGACGGGGTGTTCGTGGGCTCGGGGATCTTCAAGAGCGCCGACCCGGAGAAGCGGGCCCGGGCCATCGTCCAGGCCTGCACCCACTACGACGACCCCGTGCTCCTGGCCGAGGTCTCGACCGGCCTCGGGGAGGCCATGCCCGGCCTGGCGATCGAGGCGATCCCCCAAGCGGAGCTCATGCAGCACCGATGACGGTCGGGGTCCTCGCGGTCCAGGGGGACGTGCGGGAGCACGTCAGGACCCTGGAGCGCCTGGGGGTAGCCACCCGGCTCGTCCGGCGGCCGGAACACCTCGCGGGGATCGCGGGGATCATCCTCCCCGGCGGGGAGTCGACCGCGATGTGGCGGCTCATGGTCCCCACCGGCCTCGCGGAGGCACTGCAGCAGGAGCTTTGGGCTGGGCTCCCGGCCCTGGGGACCTGCGCGGGGATGATCCTCCTCGCCCGGGAGATCACGAACTGGCCGGAGCGGTACCTCGGGGTCCTCGATGTGGCGGTGGAGCGGAACGCCACGGGCCGGCAGGTGGATTCGTTTGAGGCAACTTTGTCGGCAGACGGCCTGGGGGAGATCCCGGCGGTGTTCATCCGGGCGCCCCTCGTCCGCCGGACGGGTCCTCGGGTGGAGGTCCTCGCCCGGTGGGGGGAGGCGCCGGTCCTCGTCCGGGAAGGGAACGTCCTCGGGGCGAGCTTCCACCCCGAGCTCACCGGGGACCTGCGGGTCCACACGCTGTTTCTGGAGATGTGCAAGGAGGGACGATGAAACCAAAGGTAGCGATCAATGGGCTCGGGCGGATCGGGCGGATCACGCTCCGGATCGTCGCGGCGCGGGGCTGGCCGGTGGACGTGGTGGCGATCAACGACCCCAACCTCCCCCCGGCGACGGCGGCCCACCTCGTCCGCTACGACACGGTCTACGGCCGGGCCCCGTTCCCCGTCGAGGCCCAGGAGGGGGCCCTCGTCGTCGACGGGCGGACGATCCCCATGTACGCGGAGAAGGAACCCGGGAACCTCCCCTGGGCGAAGCACAAGGTGGACGTGGTGATCGAATCGAGCGGCGTGTTCACCGACCCGGCCAAGGCCGAGGCCCACCTCAAGGCCGGGGCCCAGCGGATCGTCCTCTCCGCCCCCCCGAGCGGGGAGCGCAAGGGGGAGGTCCTCCAGATCCTGTGGCGGGTGAACGAGGGGGAGTTCCTCGCCCGGGGCAAGCCCCCCATCGTCTCCGCGGCCTCCTGCACGACGAACTCCCTTGGGCCGGTGGTCAAGGTCCTCCACGATGCCTTCGGGATCGAGCACGGGTTCCTGACCACGATCCACGGCTACACGGCGGACCAGCGCCTGGTGGACGCGCCCCACAAGGACCTCGCCCGGGCCCGGGCCGCGGCGGCGAACATCGTCCCCACCTCCACGGGCGCCGCCCGGTCCATCCCCGCGATCTTCCCCGAGCTCAAGGGGAAGATGGACGGGATCGCGATGCGGGTCCCGGTCCCCGCCGGGTCGGTCTCCGACTTCGTCGCCCACCTCAAGCGCCCCGCCGGGGCCACCGAGGCGGAGGCCGTGGCCAGGGTCAACGCGGCATTCGTGGACGCGGCCCGGGGCCCCCTCGGGGAGGTCATGCTCGTGACTCCTGACCCCATCGTCTCCTCCGACGTCCTCGGGGAGGAGCACTCCTGCGTCGTGGCCACCGCCTACACGATGGTCCTCCCCAAGGAGCCGTCCGTGGTGAAGGTCCTCGCCTTCTACGACAACGAGTGGGGCTATGCGGCGCGGCTCCTCGATGTGGCGGCGTTCGTCGCCGCTTAGCCGGATCGCCTCGGCCGGCGTCGGGCTTCTCTTCCCCGCGTCCTGCTTCCTCTGCGGGGGCGAAGTCGCGGGGCTGGAGCCCGTGTGCCCGGACTGCCTGGCGGACCTTCCCCGCTGGGAGGGTGCCGTGTGCGCCGTGTGCGGAATCGGAATCGAAGAGGGGCTTGACCTCTGCCGCTCCTGCGCGGTGGAGGGCCGGTCCTACGCCGGGGCCCGGTCGGTCGGCCCCTACGATGGGAGCCTCCGTCGGCTCGTCGTGGCCCTGAAGTACGAGGGGGAACGGGCCCTCGCCCGCCCCTTGGGCGACCTCGTGGCCGAACTTGCTGAGCCGAAGGAAGGGGCGATCGTGACCGCCGTTCCCCCGGACCCCAAGAGGCTCCGGGAGCGGGGCTACCACCCGGCCGAGCTCCTCGCCCACCGGATCGCCCGGCGCCTCGGCCTCCCGTACCGAGACCTCCTCCGGAAGCGGCGGGCGAGCCCGCCCCAGGTGGGGCGGCCCCGGGAGGAACGCCAGCGGGCGATGCAGGGGCTCTTCGCCGCCCGCCTCTCCGGCCGCGGGGAGCCCGTCCTCGTGGTGGACGACGTGATCACGACCGGGGCCACGGCCGAGGAGGCCGCCCGGGCCCTGGGCGAAGCGGGGTTCGGCGAGATCGGCGTCCTCGCCTGTGCCCACGCCGTGAAAGGGGGCTAGGTGGAGATCAAGCGCCTCGTGGTGGGACCTCTGCGGACGAACGCCTACGTCCTCCGCGCTGAGGGGGAGGCGGCGGTCGTGGACCCCGGGGACGCCTCCCCCCTCCTCCTGGAGGCGTGGGCCGGCCGCGCCCTCCGCTACATCCTCCTCACCCACGGCCACTTCGACCACGCGGATGGAGCGGAGCTCCTCCACGCTGGAACGGGGGCCCCGATCCTCTACCACCCCGACGAGCGGGCGACGTTTTGGACCATGGGCCGCCAACCCCCCCCCCTCGCCCGCCCCCTGGGTGAGGGCGATCGGATCCCCCTCGGCGGGGAAGAGCTCCTCGTCTGGCACCTCCCCGGCCACTCCCCGGGGTCCGTGGCCTACCTCTGGGAGAAGGGCAAGGTCGCCCTCGTGGGGGACGTCCTCTTCGCCCGCTCCGTGGGCCGCTCCGACCTCCCGGGCGGATCCTGGGAAACCCTCGAGCGGTCCCTCGCCCGCCTCCTCGCCCTGGACGACGACTGGCGGATCCTCCCCGGCCACGGGCCGGCGACGTCCGTCGGCCGGGAGCGGGGGCGGAACCCCTACCTCCAGGGGATCGGCCATGCCCGGGCCTGAGGTCGAGGAGATCAAGAGCCGGATCGACATCGTCGAGCTCGTCGGTCGGTACGTGACCCTCAAGCCCGCCGGGTCCCACTTCAAGGGCCGGTGTCCCTTCCACCCCGACGACACCCCGTCCCTCCACGTCTCCCCGGAGAAAGGGCTTTGGCACTGCTTCGGCTGCCACGCCGGGGGGGACGCGATCGGGTTCCTCATGAAGATCGAGAAGCTCTCGTTTCCCGAGGCCTTGAGCCGCCTCGCCGCGGAACTGGGGATCGAGCTCCGGCGGGAAGGAGAGGGGCGCGCTCGGCTCCTCCAGGTGAACGCCGAGGCGGGCCGGTTCTTCGCCCATGAGCTCCGCAGGCCCTCCGGGAAGAAGGCCCGGGACTACCTCCTCGGCCGGGGCCTCCCCGAGGACGCCTGGGACCGGTACCGGCTCGGCTATGCCCCGGAGGGGTGGGACGGCCTCCTCCGGGCCCTGGGGCGGCTTGGGGTCGAGGCTCTCCGGGAGCTCGGGCTCGTCGTCCCGGGGGAGCGGGGGTACTACGACCGGTTCCGGGACCGGGTCATGTTCACGATCGCCGACGACCAGGGCCGCCCGATCGCCTTCGCCGGCCGGAGCTTGGCCGGCGATCCCAAGTACCTCAACGTTCCCAACACCCCCCTCTTCACCAAGGGGACGGTCCTCTACGGGCTGGATCTAGCCCGGGACGCGATCCGGGCCTCCGGACGGGCCGTCCTCGTCGAGGGCTACACCGACGTGATCTCCTTCCAGCGGGCAGGGATCGGGGAGACCGTGGGCTCGATGGGGACGGCCCTCACCGAGGCCCAGGCCCGGCTCCTCGCCCGCTACACGGACCGGGTGGTCATCGCCTACGACCGGGACGCGGCCGGCGAGGCCTCGGCCCTCCGGGGCCTGGCGATCCTCCGGGGAGCAGGGCTCCGGGTGGACGTGGCCCTCCTCCCCCCGGACGAGGACCCCGACAGCCTCGTCCGCAGTCACGGCCCGGGGGCAGCCCGGGAAGTTCTGTCGTCCACGCTCCCGTTTCACCAGTTCTTCGTCGAGGCCCTTGCCTCCCGGCACGACCTCTCGACGGTGGAGGGCAAGGAACGGGCCCTCGCCGAGGCCAAGGGCTTCTGGCCCGAGATCCGCAGCCTCCCCCTCCAGCACGAACTCGCCCGGGAGCTCGCCTCCCTCCTCGACCTCCGGGAGGAGGAGGTTCGGTCCTACCTCCGTGGGGAAGGCCGCCCCGTCTTGGCCAGGGAGGATCGATCCCGTCCCGGTCCGGAAGAGCACTTCCTCCACTTCCTCCTCGAGGGGAAGATCCCCGAGGGGGTCCTGGAGGACCTTGACCTCCGAGAGTTCAAGCCCGAATATCGTCCGGTCGTGGCGAAGTGGGTGGAGCTTTGGCACGGGGGTCGGAAGCCCACGGCGGAGGAGCTGGCGGGGGCGCTTCCGCCCGAGGACGTCTCCACCCTCACCCGGCTGGCCCTCCTCGACGTCTCGTTTTCCGACGAGGCCCAGGCGGTGGAGGACGCGGTGCGGCGGTTCCTGTACCTGCCGCGCCTGGAGCGGCAGATCGCCGAACGGCAGGCGCGGGTTCGTGCCGTGGAGGCGGGGGGGGATCCCGCCGAGGCGGCCCGGCTCCAAGCGGAAATTCGGGCCCTGTGCCAGGAGCGGCTGCGGCTCCTTCGAAAGAGGTGACCGTGCCCGACGAACCGGAGATCGTTCCCCCCGAGGGCCGCGAGCCCGCGGCCCTGCCGGAGGACGAGGAGCTCGCGAACCTCATCCCCCTCATCGCCGAACTCGCCGACGCCGAGCCCGACGAAGAGCCTGCCGAGCGGGGAAGCGACCCGGTTCGCACCTACCTCCGGGAGATCGGCCGCGTCCCGCTGCTCACCCGGGAGGAGGAGGTCGAGCTCGCCCAGAAGATCGAGGCCGGGACCGCGGCCCTGGAGGAGCTGAACCAAGGCACCGTGGACCCCCAGCGGCGGGCGGAGCTCGAGCGGATCCTCCAGGAAGGGGAGGCGGCCCGGGAGAAGCTTGCGGTCTCCAACCTCCGCCTCGTCGTCTCGATCGCCAAGCGGTACATGCACCGGGGGATCTCGTTCCTCGACCTCATCCAGGAGGGGAACATCGGGCTCATGCGGGCGGTGGAGAAGTTCGACTGGCGGAAAGGGTACAAGTTCTCCACCTACGCCACGTGGTGGATCCGCCAGGCGATCACCCGCGCCATCGGGGACCAAGCCCGGACGATCCGCGTCCCCGTCCACACGATGGAGGCGGTGCAGGAGCTGACCCGGCTCCGGCGGGAGTACATCCGGGAGCACGGGACGCCCCCCACCTACGAGCAGCTCGCGGAGATGCTCGGGACGAGCGTGGACCGGGTGAAGAAGATCGAGCAGGCCACGGCGTTCACCACCTCGCTGGAGCGGCCGCTGTCGGAGGAGGACGACGAGGCCCTGGGGGACTTCATCGCCGACGTCTCGGCCCAGTCCCCGGTGCGGGAGGCCCTCCGGGCCAAGCTCCGGGACGAGCTCCGGGAGGCCCTGGCCGAGCTCGAGCCCCGGGAGCGGGAGATCCTCGAGCTCCGCTACGGCCTCCTCGATGGCCACCCCCGCACGCTCAAGGAGGTGGCCAGCCACTTCGAGATCACCCGGGAGCGGGTGCGGCAGCTGGAGCTGAAGGCCCTGGAGAAGCTGAAGTACCCCGCTCGGCACCGGTCGCTGCGGTCCCTCCACGAGCTCCTCCTCTCCGAGGAGGAATGACGGTTCTCCTGATCCTCGGGCCCACCGCCGTGGGGAAGTCGGCGGTGGGGGCCCTCGTTGCCGAACAGGCTGGGGCTGAGATCATCTCGGCCGATGCCCGGACGATCTACCGGGGTCTCGAGATCGGGACCGACCGCCCCCCTCCCGAGGTCCTCGCCCGGGTCCCCCACCACCTGATCGGGGCCCTCGACCCCCGGGAGCCCTACGACGCGGCCCGGTTCCGAAGGGACTGCGAGCGGCTTGTCGCGGAGATCCACGGCCGGGGGAGACGGGTAGTTATCGTCGGGGGAAGCACGCTCTACATCCGGGCCCTCACCCGGGGGCTCTTCCCCGGGCCCGCGGCGGACCCCTCGCTCCGGGCCGAGCTCGCCCGGAGGCCCCTTGCCGAGCTCCGGGAGGAGCTTCGGCGGGTGGACCCCACGGCCGCGAGGCGGATCGGGCCCGGGGACCGGGTTCGGATCGTCCGGGCCCTGGAGGTCTGGCGCCTCACGGGTCGGCCCCTCTCGGCCTCGTGGGGGGGGGAGGAGCCCTTCCCTTGGCCCCTGGTGAAGGTCGGGCTGACCCTGGACCGGGCCGAGCTCGGCCGGCGGATCGAGGCCCGGGTGGAGCGGATGTTCGCCTCCGGGCTCGTCGCCGAGGCGCGGAAGCTCTGGGATTCTGGGCTCTCCCCCGATGCCCCCGCCCTGCGAACGATCGGGTACCGGGAGCTCTTCGCCCACTTCCGGGGCGACTACGACCTTCCCGAGGCCAAGCGGCGGATCGTCCGGAACACGAAGGCCTACGCCCGGCGGCAGCTTGCGTTCTTCCGGGCCGAAACGGGCGTCCGCTGGATCGACGTGACCGGACGCGCCCCCGAGGACGCCGCCCGGGAGGTCCTCGCCCGGTGGCGGGAGGCCGAGGGGTAGAATCCCCCTGTGAAGCCCGTCCTCGGAGCGGAAGGGGTGCGGGCCCTCGACCGGAAGGCCGAGACCCGGGGAGTTCCGTCCCTCCTTCTCATGGAGTCCGCCGGCCGGGGGGGCGCGGAGGCGATCCGGGCCTGGCGGCCCGACCTCGCCCGCGGCCGCGTCCTCGCCGTGTGCGGGAAGGGCGGAAACGGGGGCGACGCCCTGTGCGCCGCCCGGTGGCTGGGGCTATGGGGGGCCGAGCCCAGGGCCGTCCTCCTCGGGGAGCCCGAGGGCCCCGCCGCCGAGGAGGCCGCCGCGTTCCGGGCCACGTTCCCCGAGAACATCTTCGTCTGGGAGGGCGGTGACGAGGATCTGACCGCCTGGCTGGAGGAGTCCGACCTCGTCCTCGATGGGATCCTCGGGGTCGGGCTCTCCGGGCCCGCGCGGGGGATCGCCCGGAGGGCGATCGAGACTCTGAACCTTTCCGGCCGGCCCGTGGTCGCCCTCGACCTCCCCTCAGGGCTGGCGGCGGACAGCGGGCGGATCCTGGGCCCGGCGGTGCGGGCCGACCTCACCCTGGCCATGGGGTGCCTCAAGCCCCTCCACCTCCTTCCCCCCGCGGCCGAGCTGTGCGGCGAGATCCGGGTCGTCGAGGTGGCTTACCCTCCCGGGCTCTGGGGCGAGGTTGACCCCCTGGCCTGGCTGCTGGAAGAGGGCGACGTGCGGGCGATGCTCCCCCCGCGCCCGCGGTTCGGGCACAAGGGGGCGTTTGGAAGGGTCCTCGTGGTGGGGGGGTCCGTGGGGATGGCCGGGGCCGCGGCCTTGGCCGCCTCAGGGGCCCTCCGCGCGGGGGCTGGGCTCGTCCACGTCCTCACCCCCGAGCCCGTGTTCCCGATCGTGGCCGGCCTCGTCCCCGAGGCCCTCGTCCACCCCGGGAAGGCCCACGGGGGCATGCTTTCCCCGGAGGCCACCGAGGAGGCCCTGGGGTTGGCCGAAGGGAAAGACGTGGCTGTCGTCGGCCCCGGCCTAGGACGCGGTCCTGGTCCGGCCAAGGTCGTTCGGGCCCTCCTCCGGTCTGGCTGCCGCCTCGTCCTCGACGCCGACGCCCTCTTCGCCCTGGCCGAGGAGCCGGAGCTCCTTCTGGGCGAGCACGGGGGGCTCGTCCTCACCCCCCACCCCGGGGAGTTCGGCCGCCTCGTGGGGAACGAGCCGCAGGACATCGTCTCCGAGAAGATCCGCTGGGCGCGGGAGAAGGCGGAGGAATGGAGGAGCACCGTCGTCCTCAAGGGCCCGCCCACGGCGATCGCCGGTCCCAAGGGCGAGGTCTACCTGAGCGCGACGGGGAACACCGCCCTCGCCCACGGGGGATCGGGCGATGTGCTCGCCGGGATGATCGCCGGCCTGTGGGCCGGTGGGACGACCGCCCGCGACGCGGCCTGCGGGGCGGTGTTCGTCCACGGCCGGGCCGCCGAGCTCCTCACGGGCAATCTCTCCCCCCGGGCTGTCCTCCCGACGGATCTTCTCGCTGCCCTCGGGGAGGCGTTGGCCTCGGTGCAGGGTTAGGCGTCGTGCGCCTGTTCGACACCCACGCCCACCTCGACTTCCCCCAGTTCCGGGAGGACCGGGCAGCCGTCCTCCAGAGGCTCCGCGACGAGCACGTCGCCGTCCTCAACGTGGGGGCCGACCTCCGCTCTTCGGCCGCGTCCCTGGAGCTGGCGCGGACGCACCCGTTCGTCTTCGCCGCCTGCGGGGTCCACCCCCACGACGCCAAGCTGTTCACCCCCGACGCGGAGCGGGAGCTCGAGGGCCTCCTTCGCTCGGGGGCGGTGGCGGTGGGGGAGTGCGGCCTTGATTTCTACCGGGACCTCTCCCCCCGGGACCTCCAGGTCCGGGCGTTCCGGGCCCAGCTCCGGATCGCCAGGAGGCTCGGCCTCCCGGTCATCCTCCACGAACGGGCGGCGTGGGGGACGTTCGTCCAGGTCCTGAAGGAGGAGGGCCCCTGTCGCGGGGTCGTCCACGCCTTCTCCGGCGACGAGGCGCGGGCGCGGGAGATCGTGGCCCTGGGGCTCCACCTCGGGATCGGGGGCCCCCTCACCTACCCCCAAAACGACGCCCTGCGGCAGGCGGTGAGGACCGTTCCCCTCGACCGAATCCTTCTTGAGACCGACTCTCCCTACCTCCCCCCCGAGCCGCTCCGGGGGAAGCGAAACGACCCGGGGAAGGTCCGCCTCGTGGCCGAGCGGCTCGCCACCCTGCGGGGGATGACCGTGGCCGAGCTTGCCGAGGCCACGTGGGAGAGCGCCGGCCGGCTCTTTGCGGTGTCACCTCAGTTCTAGACGCCCTGCCCCTCGTTTTCCCAGCGCCTCGCTCCCCATCCTCCGTCCGTTGCGCCCATCCTGGGAAGGGGGAAGCTACTCAGAAGTCGCGCGACGGGATCGCCGGCTCCGGACAGCCCCTCTTGGCAGCCGCGGCGGAGGGGAGTACCATCGCCGCGTACTCCCCGGTAGCTCAGTTGGCAGAGCAGCCGGCTGTTAACCGGCGGGCCGGAGGTTCGAGTCCTCCCCGGGGAGCTAGCTTCGGGCGGCAAAAGCTCGCAACTCTTGAACATCGCCACCAGGACGTTCAGATTGTTCCCCACCAGTCTGAAGTCTGCTTGTCCCTTACGTGGTCATGCACACGCATGGTTATGCGACACGTTCAGCACAAAAGGATCAGCACCCCCAGCTGTAAAGCCACAAGATCGCCACGGGCTATCTCAGATCACCCAATGATGGTCGGCTTTATTCCCCCCGAAAGTTCCTGCTTCAGGTTTTCCCATTCTTCCTTAGGGATCGAGTAGGTGTGCTCGGGGGCGGGGAACTTGCCCTCCTTCACGTCCTTGATGTAGGCCTGGAACGCGGAAAGCATGACCGAGCCCACGTCGGCGTACTTCTTCACGAACTTCGGGGTGAACGCCTCAAACAGGCCCAGGATGTCGTGGACGATGAGGAGCTGCCCATGGCAGGCGGGGCCAGAGCCAATCGAGAGGATCGGGATCTTGGCCCGCTGGACGATGACCTCGGCGACCTTGGCCGGAATGGCCTCAAGGAGGATCGAAAACGCCCCCGCCTCCTCCAGGCACTTCGCGTCGTCGATCAGGGCCTTGGCGGTCTGGGCGCTCCGGCCCTGAGACTTGAGGCCTCCGATCGCGCTCGCGGCCTGCGGGGTGAGGCCGATGTGGCCCATCACCGGGATCCCCGCCTTCACGATCGCCTCGACCCGTTCGGCCATCCGCGCCCCGCCCTCGAGCTTCACCGCGTCTGCTCCCCCTTCGGCGATGAAGCGGCCGGCGTTGCGGATCGCGGTCTCGTTCGAGGGTTGGTAGGACATGTACGGCATGTCCCCCACCACGAACGCCCGCTCGGCGGCCCGGGAGACAGCCGCGGTGATCGTAACCATGAAGTCCATCGTCGCCGGAAGCGTCGTCTTGTGACCCAGGAGGCACATCGCCCCCGAGTCCCCAACGAGGATCATGTCCATCCCCGCCCGGTCCTCCAGGAGCGCCGTCGGGTAGTCGTATGCCGTGAGGAACGTGATCTTTTCCCCGCGCTCCACCATCGCCCGGAGCTCAGGGATCGTGACCTTTGCGCGCTTTTCGTCCATCGTCCCTCCTTCGCGCCCATGGTAGCGGGCCCCGGAGATCCTGGCCAGCGGGTAGGATCGGGCCGATGCCCTGGCTCCACGATTCCCGCGCCCTGGCCCGCTTCCGGCGTGCGCTCCTCGCCTGGTACGGGAGGAACGCCCGGGACCTCCCCTGGCGACGGACGACCGACCCCTACGCAATCCTCGTCTCGGAGGTCCTCCTCCAGCAGACCCGGGTCGAGCAGGCGCTTGGGTACTACGCCCGGTTCATCGAGGCCTTTCCCGACTTTGCCTCCCTGGCCCGGGCCCCCGAGGAGGACGTCCTCCGGGTCTGGGCCGGGGCGGGGTACTACCGCCGGGCGCGGAACCTCCACCGCCTGGCCCAAGTCGTGGCCGAAAAGGGGCTCCCCCGCTCCTACGAGGGGCTTCTCCGGCTCCCCGGGATCGGGCCCTACACGGCGGCGGCGGTGTCCTCGATCGCATTTGGAGAGCCCGCTGCCGTGGTGGACGGAAACGTCCGGCGCGTCCTCGCCCGGCTCTTGGCCCAGGCCGATCCGAAACCGGGTTGGCTCCGTGAGACGGCCCAGAGGCTGCTCTCCCCAGAGGACCCGGGCCGGTGGAACCAGGCCGTGATGGAGCTTGGGTCCCTTGTCTGCACCCCCAAGGTGCCGACCTGCGGGCGGTGCCCCGTGGCCTCCTTCTGCGCGGGACGGGACGATCCGGAGAGCTATCCCCTCCCTCGGAAGCGGGCCCAGCGCCCGGTGTCCGCGGTGGCCCTCGTCCTCCGCGGGTCCAAGGGGTACGTCCTCGAGCGGCGGGATGGGCAGGCCCTCAGCGGCCTGTGGGGGTTTCCCTTCGTCGAGGGGGAGGACGGGCTTCGCTCCCTCCTTGACCGTTACGGGGTCCCACGGGCCGAGCCCCTGGGCACGGTCGAGCACGCCTTCACCCACAAGCAGCTTACGATCGCCGTCTACGAGGCGTGCTGGAGGGGACGAGGAGAAGACCCGTCTCGCCGCCCGCTGTCCGCGCTCGACCGGAAGATCCTCGCCCTGGCTCGACGCGCGATTGGCCAAGACCAGGGACAACGTGGTGTATTCGGCCCCGATGGGGCTTGAGGAGTTGCTGCAGACACGGAGCGGAGGGCACGCATGAAAGAGTTTCACCCCGAATTGCAGAAGAGCGAGGCCCTCACCCGGTACGTCCTGATCGACCCCGTACTCCGAGCGTTGGGTTGGAACACCAGCGATCCAGATCAAGTTCGCCCGGAGTTCCCCACCGAGACCGGAAGCCCAGACTACGGACTCCTGATCGAAGGAAAGCCGCTGGTCACGGTCGAAGCCAAGGCCCTCGGCAAGAACCTCGGTGCTGCCAAAGACTAGGGTTTCCAGTACTGCTGGCAGAACAAGGTCTCGTCCTACGTGGTCACTGATGGCAACACTTGGGAGATCCACGACCTCCGCGAAATGGGGGGAACGACGATCCTCCAGATCAGCCTCGCCGACGCATCACCCGGCCAGGTAGCGCGCTCGCTTCTTGCTCTCGGGCGGCCAGCCATGCCGGTGCTAGAAGCCCCTCCGCCTTCTCTGATCCAGTCACAGGATCTGGCGCACAGCATCCCGGCTCAGCCTGCCACGACTCTCTCCCTCAAAGAGATCGAGGAGAGGATGGAGACCGGGCAGATACCGCCAAAATCCATTCCCCCTCGCAAAGTCATCCTACCAGACGGTTCAGAGAAGCCGACGCGAACATGGAGAGACCTCCTCCTTAAAACGGCGGAGTGGAGCCAACCCTGGGTTGGGACAAAGCTTCCCCTGACCTGGCCAAGCACAGGACGATTGGTGGTTGCGCGGGAGGACTCCGGAATGACAGTACCTAAATCCGTCGGTTCGTACTGGGTCGAAACCAGCGTCGGAACCCTCTATCTGGTCAAATACGCTAGACTCATCCTCGAGCGGATCGGCAAGGACCCATCCACTGTGCAGGTGGTCCTTCGCTAGCTGCCCGGCTGGAGGAGAGACCCCTCGGGCATTGCGGCTCGACCAACTGGAAGGGAGAATCCCCCTCTCTGCCAGGGAGTGGCCTGTATGAAAGTCGTTGCCGTGATTGGGCACTCGGGGTCGGGGAAGACGACGTTCCTCCGGCGGCTCATCCCCGCCCTCCTCGCCCGGGGCTACCGGGTGGGGACGGCCAAGCACGTCGGGCCGGAGGTCGAGCCGGACACCCCGGGAAAGGACACCTACCTCCACCGCCAGGCCGGGGCGGAGCGGGTCCTCCTCTACTCGGAGGTCCATGGGGCCCTGTTCTGGAACCACGACGGGGCTCCGGTGGGGGAGTACCTCGAGCGCTACATGGGGGACCTCGACCTCGTCCTCCTCGAGGGATTCAAGGGCTCGGACTCCCCCAAGATCGAGGTCTACCGGGGGGGCGAGCCCCTCGCGGGCCGGATCCCGGTTCTTGCCGTGATCTCGGACCGGCCGGTCCGGGTCCCGGATGGGGTCGAGGTCCTCCCCTTTGATCCAGAGGCCGTCGCGGACTTCCTCGAAGCGGAACTCCTACCGTGAACTACCTCGCGCGCGTCTGGGCCTACCCCCGGGACGCCCAGCTCTTCCTCCTGAGCTCGGTCCTGGGCGGGTTCGTGGGGAGCATCCAGGGGCTTCAGTTCAACCTCTACCTCAAGGCCCTTGGGTACGGGCAGGACTTGATGGGGATCCTCGCCTCGATCCCCGCCTTCGTCACCATGGCCCTGGCCCTCCCGTTCGGGCTCGCCGTGGGAAGGCTCGGCTACCGGAAGGCAATCCTGGTCGGGATGGGGCTCCAGGCCGCGGGGTTGCTCGTCCTATGCCTTTTCCCGGAGCGGCTGCCCCTCCTTGGGTCGCGGGTCGTGGCCGGGATCGGGGGGACGCTCGCTGGGGTCGTGGGGGCCCCGTTCCTCGCCGCAGCGGTTGGAGATCGGGACCGGGCCCACCTCTTCGGCTTCCAAGCCGGGGCGAGCATCCTCTCCGGGATGGCCGGGTCGGCCCTCGGCGGGTTCCTCCCCGGGCTCCTCGCCCAGGCGTTCGACCTCGAGCCCCAGAGCGCCGCGGCCTACCAGGCCGCCCTCCTCACCACGTTTGCCCTCTACGTCCTCTCCATCGTCCCCATCGCCCTCATCCGGGCCTCGGGCCGCTCGGAGCCCCCCCACCTCCGGGACGTCCTCGCCCGCCGCTCCCTGGTCCTGCGGCTTGTTACGGTGCAGACCACGATCGGGCTCGGGGCAGGGCTCGTGATCCCCTTTGCCAACATCTTCTTCCGCCTCAAGTTCGGGGCGACCGACCCCCAGCTTGGGCTTCTGTTTGCGATCAACGCCCTCCTCATGGGCCTGGGGAGCCTCGCCGCGCCCCTGATTGCGACCCGGGTCGGCCGCGGGCGAACCGTGGTCCTCTCCCAAGGCCTGTCCCTCCCGTTCCTCCTCCTGTGGGGATTCGGGCCCACCCTCCTGTGGTCCGCCCTGGGGTACCTCATCCGGACCCCGCTCATGAACCTCGCCGGGCCGGTGTTCTCCCTCCTCGTGATGGAGCTCTTCCCCCCGGAGATGCGGAGCGGGATGAACGGGATCCTCATGGTCTCCTGGAACGCGGGCTGGGCCCTGGGATCGTTGGCCTCGGGGTACGTCCAGGCGTCCCTCGGGTTCAACTACCTCTTCCCGAGCACGGCGGTCCTGTACTCGGCTGCGGTGTACCTCAACTGGCGGGCGTTCCGCCACCTGGGGGTGGACCGCCCGCGGAGGCCGCCCCGGTGAGCCGCAAAGTCCTGGGCGCAGCGCTTGCCGCATTCGCCCTCCTCGGGGGCGCCGCCGAGCCGGAGCGCGCGATCCTGACTGGGGTCCCTCCCCTGGGCCCCTCGTGGATCCCCCGCCCGGGGGGAGGCCTCGACCCCGCGGGCTGCGGCCCCGAGGCGGCCCGGCTCCTCCTCCTCTACTACGACCGCCGGTTCGGCTACCGCCTGGTGGACGACCTCCAAGGAGCAATCGCCGAGCTCCACCGGCGGATGGGTACAGTAACCGTCACCTGGGAAGGCGTCCCCCAGGGCCTCACCTGGCCGTGGGCGTTCGCCCCCGGGCTCGCGGGCTACATCGCCGCCCGCTACCCCGGTGGAGCGACGGTCCGCAGCCTGGGCGGGAGCCTGGAGGGGGTGTTCGCCCAGGCGGTGGAGCTCCTCCTCCGGGGCGTTCCGTCCGTGATCCTCTTCGACTGGGAGGGGGAGGGCGGGATCTTCCCCAACCACTACGCCCTCGTCGTGGGCTACGACCGGGCGGCGGGGCGGAAGCAGCTCGTCCTCAACCCGGGCTGGGGGTACGACTTCCAGCTCCTGGACATGACGGATCCCTCCGTTGCCCCGGCTACCCTGTACTGGATCGAGGGGATCCGGGATCCCCCCGACGGAAGGCCGGGCCGCCCGAGCCCCCGGCCCGCCGCGGCCGGGATGTGGGAGGAGGACGAAGGAAATCGCCGGTTCCGCCCCGTCCTCCGCCTCCACTTCGACCCCGGGAGCACGGTCCGCTGGCCCCCGGCCACCCGCCTCCTCCCCCTCATCCCGGGGGCGGACGACCTCCTCCTTGCCCTCTGGGACGCGCCCTAGCCCTTGGCCCCGCCCGGGCGGGCCGCTACAGTAGGGGCCATGGCCACGCCCACGCGGAACCTCGCCCTCGAACTCGTCCGGGTGACCGAGGCCGCGGCCCTCGCCGCGGGCCGATTCATGGGCCGGGGCGATAAGGAAGGGGCCGACCGGACCGCCGTTGAAGCCATGCGGTTCATGCTCGCCAGCGTCGATATGGACGGCGTGGTCGTGATCGGGGAGGGGGAGAAGGACGAGGCCCCCATGCTTTACCGGGGCGAGCGGGTGGGGACGGGGGCCCCACCCCCGGTGGACATCGCCGTGGACCCGATCGACGGTACGCGCCCCCTCGCTACCGGGAACCTCAACGCGATCTCCACCGTCGCCCTCGCCCCCCGGGGGACGATGTTCGACCCCGGACCGTTCGTCTACATGGACAAGATCGCCGTGGGGCCCGTGGCGAGGGGAAAGGTCGACCTCTCGGCGCCGGTCGAGGCGAACCTCCGGGCGATCGCCCGGGCGAAGGGGGACCGGGTCGAGGACCTCACCGTGATCATCCTCGACCGGCCTCGGCACGGGGAGCTCATCGCCGAGGTCCGCCGCCTCAAGGCCCGGATCCGCCTCATCCCCGACGGGGACGTGGCCGCGGCCCTCATGACCGCCTGGCCGGAGTCGGGGATCGATGTCCTCCTCGGGATCGGGGGAAGTCCCGAGGGGGTCCTCGCCGCCTGCGCTCTCCGGGCCATGGGGGGCGAGATCCAGGGCCGACTCGTCCCCCGAAGTGACGCGGAGCGCCGCCGGGGCCTGGACCTCGGGTACGACTTCGACCGGATCCTCACCGTGGACGACCTCGTCTCCTCGGACGACGTGTGCTTCGCCGCCACGGGGATCACGGACGGGGAGCTCCTCCGGGGGGTGAAGTACTCCGGCCGGGGGGCGACGACGGACAGCCTCGTCGTCCGGGGCCTCTCGGGGACCGTCCGCCGGATCCAGGCCGTCCACCGCCTGGCGAAGCTCAACCGGCTCTCCCCGATCCCCTACTAGCGCCGGGTGGGGAGGCGGAGGAGGTGCCAGGAGACCCCGGCCGCCATCCCGAGGACGAGGAGCCGGAGCCACCACGCCCGGGCGATGAACGCTAGGGAGAAGGCGACCGATCCCCAGATGAGGAGGAGCGACCCCACCTTCCACGTCCAATGGAGTCCCCGGCCGTCCTCGTAGTCGCGAATCATCCGCCCAAAGAGCCGGTTCTCCCGAAGCCAGCGGTGGAGGCGGGGCGAGCTTCGGGCGAAGAGCCACGCCGCAAGGAGGAGAAACGGGGTCGCGGGCATGATCGGGAGGATCCAACCCAGGACGGCGAGGCCCACGCAGAGGAGCCCGGCGAGGACGAGGAGGCGCCGGGGGACGCCCCTAGCCCGGACGGGTGACTCCGGCAACGGACGCGATCTCATCGGCGATCTCAAACGGGGCCTGGGGGTAGGCGATCTTCCGGGTGTTCTCCTTCCGTCGGCGGAGCTCCTCGGGCGAGGAAACCCAAGCTGCAAGGACGGCCCGCACCTCGTCCGGGGTTCGGGCGTAGACCCCAGCTTCGGCCTCGGTCACGAACCGAACGTTCGCCATCTCATTCACCATCCCCCCCGTGAGGATCATCGGGAGCCCGAGGATCGCCGCCTCGGCGATGACGCCGGGGCCGGGCTTGCCGATGAGGACGTCGGCCCCCCGCATGAGGAGCTCCATGTTCGTCACGAACCCGTAGATGTGGGCGGGGGAGGTCCAAGGGGCCGCCCGGAGCCGCGCCGCCGCCGCCTCGTTCCGTCCCGCGACCACGGCGAGCTGCACGGGAAGGCCGTCCAGGGCCCGGGCAAGCCGCTCGATCCCCCCCATTCCCTCTGCCCCGCTCACCACGAGGGCGGTGGGGAGGTCGGGCCGCCAGCCGAGCTCGGCCCGGGCTTCGGCCTGGGTCTTCCCAAGAAGCGCGAACTTCGGGTGGGCCGGGTGGCCCACGAGCCGGATCTTGTCCCGAGGAACCCCGAGGGCGACCCCCCGCTCGACCGCGCTCGGGGTGGGGACCAGGAGCCGGTCGAGGCCGGGGTGGTACCAGCCGCTGTGGGGGGAGGCCATGTCCGTGATCACGGTGAGAAGCGGGACCCGCCGCCGGACCTTCCTCCGGACGGCCACGGCGTAGCCGCTGAACGCGGCGTGGAGGACAACGGCCACGTTCCATCCTTCCATCGCCTTCCGGCAGGGCCCCTTCCGAACAGCCCACGGGGGGAGCCCCCGTCGGCCGAGGCGGCTCCCGAAGAAGCGGTCCGTGAGGGCGACGAAGAGGTCGTAGGAGGGCTGGTGAAGGGCGACCCAGCGGGGGTAGATCTCCGGGGCCCAGCGGGCTGGGGGAAGGCCGCACCGCCGGAAGACGTCGAAGTACTCGCAAGCGAACTGCCCGGGGTAGCGGTGGTCAAGGGCGGCCTCGATTGCCCGCCCGGCGGCCCGGTGGCCGCCCCCGGTGTCCGACATGAGAAATCCTACCCGGATCATCAAAAGCGCCGCCCCAGGCGGCGCCCCCTGGTCGGAGCGAGCGGATTTGAACCGCTGACCCCTGGCCCCCCATGCCAGTGCGCTACCAGGCTGCGCTACGCTCCGCCAACAAAAATAGTACCGCCCCGCCCTCCTCCGCGCCAACGGGCCCCTTGCCCGCGGCCCCGAAGTGAACTACCCTCCCCGGCCATGACCTCAGCAGAAGACGGCCGCCCACCCCAGGACGTCCCCCTCGACCCCAGGGGGGTCGCCGAGGTCCTGGGGGAGGCGATCCGCCTGCCCACGGTTTCCCACCAGGACCCCACGCAGTTCGACCCCCGCCCGTTCGCCGAGCTGCGGGCCCTGTTCGAAGCGTCCTTTCCCAACGTCCATGCGCACCTCAAGCGGGAGGTTGTCGCCGAGCACAGCCTCCTCTACACCTGGGAGGGGAGCGATCCCGCGCTTCCCCCGGCCCTCCTCATGGGCCACCTCGACGTCGTTCCGGTCGAGAAAGGGACGGAGAAGAACTGGACCCACCCCCCGTTCTCTGGGGCGATCGCCGACGGGTTCGTGTGGGGGCGGGGGGCACTCGATACCAAGGGGAGCGTGGTGGCGATCCTCGCCGCCGGGGAGGCCCTCCTGGGGAGGGGGTTCCGACCTCGGCGAACGGTGTACCTCGCCTTTGGCCACGACGAGGAGGTCTCCGGCCGCCGGGGGGCGAAGGGGATCGCCTCCCTCCTCGCCTCCCGGGGGGTGAGGCTCGCCTGGGTTTTGGACGAGGGTGGGTCGGTCCTCGCCGCCGGGGCGGTGCCCGGGGTCCGGGCACCGGTCGCCTCGGTGGGCGTGGCCGAAAAGGGCTACCTCACCGTGCGCCTCACCGCCCGGGGCCGAGGTGGCCACTCCGCGATGCCCCCCCGGGACACCGCCATCCGCCGCCTCGTCCGCGCCCTCGGGCGCCTGGAGCCCTCCCCGTTCCCGCCCCAGCTCCGGGAGCCCACCCGGAGCTTCCTCGCCGCCGTCGCCCCGGCGGCCCCCCTGGGGAAGAGGATCCTGTTCTCCAGCCTTTCCCTCCTGGGGCGGCCGGTGGCCTTGGCCATGGCCCGGAGCCCGGCCACCGCCGCCCTGGTCCAAACGACGGCTGCCGTGACGATCCTCCAGGCCGGGGCAAAGGAGAACGTCGTCCCTCAGACCGCCGAGGCCCGGGTCAACCTGCGCCTCCTCCCCGGGGAGACGGTGGAGGGGGCCCTCGCCCACCTGCGGCGCGCCGTCGGCCCAGGGATCGAGGTCGAGCCGGCCGCCGAGGGCTGGAACCCCTCGCCCGTGAGCTCGCCCAGGGCGGAGGCGTTCCAGGCCCTGTCCCGGGTCGTCCGGGAACTCTTCCCGGGAACCCTCGTCGCCCCCAGCCTCGTCCTCGGGGCCACGGATGCCCGCCACTACGCGCCCCTTGCGGAGAGCACCTTTCGGTTTATCCCGGTTGTCCTCGCCCGGGACGACCTGGGCCGGATCCACGGAACCGACGAGCGGATCGGCGTCCACGCCCTGGACAAAGCCGTCCTGTTCTACGCCCGGCTCCTCCAGGAGGCGGCCTAGCGGGCCCTTGGTCTCCACAGGGCGAGGGCCCCCGCGGCAAGGAGGGCGAGCGACGCCCCAAAGAAGAACGGGGCCCGCGGCCCGAACCCCTGCCACAGCACCCCCGCGACAACCGACGCCGGAAGGTCGAGGGCCCCCACGACGAGGCTGTAGCTCCCGTACGCCGTCCCCCGGAGCTCCGGGGGGACAAGGTCCGCGACGAGGGCCTTGCCGGTTCCGTAGGCCAGCCCGTAGTACGCCCCGTAGGCGAGGTAGAGGACCCACATGTTCCAGGCTTGGCCCGCCAGGCCGAGACCGACGTAGATCCCCCCGTAGAGGAGCCAGCCGCCCACGATCACCCCCCGCCGCCCGACCCGGTCGGAAAGGGAGCCCGCCGGGGTTGAGACCAGGGCGTAGACGACGTTGAACCCGGCGAGCATCCCCAGGATCCCCGCCACGCTCGCCCCAAGGGTCTGCGCCCGCAGGACGAGAAACGCGTCCGCGGAGTTCCCAAGTTCAAAGAGGGCCACGATCCCAAGGAAGACGAGGAACGGTCGGCCCAGGGAACGGAACCGGACCGGGGGTCGCGCCTCCCTCACCTTCGGCCGCACCTCCCGGGCCCCGAGGGCCAGGACGAGAACGGCCAGGACCGCCGGAACCACACTGACGAGGACAACGGTGCGAAAGGTGGCGGCGGCGAGCTCGGACGCCCCCCCCTGGGTCAGGGCGACGGCGAGGAGGGCCCCGAGCACCCCGACGAGGGCCCCGGCGGTGTCGGCCGCCCGGTGGAGCCCAAACGCAAGCCCCCGCCTCTCCCCTGCCACCGCGTCGGCGATCAGGGCGTCCCGGGGCGCGGTCCGGATTCCCTTCCCCACCCGGTCCACCCACCGCGCCCCCGCCACCGCCCCCCACGAGCCCCCCAGGAGGAGGGGCTTCGCCGCGGCCGACAGGGCGTAGCCCCCGACGGCAAGGCCCTTGCGCCTCCCCAGCCGGTCGGAGATCCCGCCCGAGAACACCTTAAGGACCGAGGCCGCCGACTCGGCCACTCCCTCGATCACCCCGATCACGGCCGTGCCTACCCCCACCACGTTGGCAAGGAAGAGGGGGATGAGGTGGACAACCATTTCGCTCGCGATGTCCATGAGGAAGCTCGTGGCGCTCGCTGCCCACAGGTTGCGGGGAAGCCCGCGGAGTTCTCGAAGGAGTCGGCTCATTCGGACCCTCGGACCTCAGGGGGTGCAGCGCTCGTACTCCGCCAGCACCCGGACCTCCTCCACAAGAAGCGAGGGCAGGGGGTAGGTGACCCACCGGTCCTCTGCGATCCGGACCTCCTCCCCCGCTGGGACTAGCCTCCCCCTCACCTCGACGTTCTTCCCGACGAGCGGCCCAAGGAGCGGATCCTCAACCCACGGCCACCGGGGCTTCCCCACGAGGATGTAGAACCCCTCGAGTCCCACCGCGAACTCGCCCGTCTGGAGGAGGTAGAGCGGTCCCTCGCTCCGGGTGCACCAGAACTGCCGGAGGGCGAACAGGTACCCGCGGAGGCTGACCTGGCCCGGACGTTCGTCGGGGCCAACCCGTACTGTAATCCGCAGCGCCCCCTCCACGTGGACGGCCCCAGGGACGAGGGGGGCCACGGTCACCGCGAGGCTCTCCTGGCCCGTCCGGCCGAGGAGGATGAGGGCGTCCGGGGCCTCCGAAAGCTCAAACGGCCCAAGCTCCCGGCCCTCCCCAGGGAGGAGGACGAGGAACGGGTAAAACGACCGGATGGAGAGCGCGGCGGTATCCCGGAGGAAGACGAGGGCGACGAACTCGTAGACCGGCCCCCCGCTCGACGGGTCCGCCGCGTTCCCTACCGCCACGGTCACCTGAACCTGAGCGACCCCCGGAAGGGCCAGTCCAAGGAGGCCAATCAGGGCCCCCAGAGCCACAACCCCCTTCCACGTACCAGCGTGCATGGGCATCCCCCCTCTGCCCGGGCAACCCCGTCCGGGCCTGGAGGGGCCATTGTACGACGAAGACCTAGTCCTGGGGTCGGGCCCCGACGTTGAACCCGGCGGTGGCCCCGGCGGCGGAGAGGAGAGGCCCAAAGGGGAGCACCATCTCCGGCACTTGGAGGGAGAAGCCGATCCCAAACGACAAGCCTGTTCCGGTGGCCGCCCCAAGAACCGCCAGGGGCACGTTTCCCTCGATCCCCAACAGGGTTCCCACCCCAATCACCCCCAGGCTCGCCCCGGCGATCGAGCCCCCGAAGAACCCAAGGTACGCCCCGACGATCACCCGGGCCAGAGCCTCCCACCCGGTGTAGCCCACGGACAGGGCCCACGAGAGGGCAAGCGCCCCCAAGGCACCCCCGGCGTAGCCCCCCAACACCCCCCCGACGAGCTCCGCGGCGACGGTGTACCGGGGGACTTGGGCCAGGGCCGGGGCACCAGCCACGAGGAGGGCCAGACCAACAACCCCAATTCTCACCACAACGCCTCACCTCCTACGGGAAGTTTAGCCGAGTCCGGGAGCTTCACCCCCGGGCTTCGTCGTGGTACCATCCTCCCACGGAGGGGAGATGAAGAAGCTCGGGATCTTGGGCGCAGTCGTCGTGACCCTCGGGATCGTGGGTGTTGGCCAAGAGATTTCCGGGTCGTGGACCTCGGGGCTCACCTTGGGCGGTCACGGCGTCTCCCTCGCCTGGGGCTTGACCCTCCGCCTCGCCGGCCCGGGGTGGGGGATCACGACGACCTTCGATCCCGCGCTTCGCGCGCCAAGCGTCGGCGCCCTTACCCTCGGAGCTCAGTTCGGGGCCTGGACGCTCGAGGCCGGGGCCGTGGTCCTCCTTCCGCCCCCCTCGGCCCGAACCTTCGGATCAAGCACTGGCCCGTGGGCCACGCCACGGATGGTCTTCCGAAGTGGTTTTGTCTCCCTGGAGCTAGCCGTGGGGAACCTCACCCTTCGCCTCACCCTCCACGCGGGCTCGGGGGAGTAGGGCCGCGCTCGAGCTCGTCCCACGCCCCACGGTAGGCGGTGAAGTCGGAGGAGGAGAAAAGGACGAGCCGGACCTCGGCAAGCTTCCCCGGGTGCTCCTCGAGGAACGCCCGGATCGCCCCCAGGGCCACGGGGGCCGCCCTCTCCACGGGGTAGCCGTAGACCCCGGTGGAGATGCTCGGGAACGCGACCGAGCGGGCCCCGTGGGCGAGGGCAAGCTCGAGGGACGCGCGGTAGGCCCGGGCGAGGAGCTCGGCCTCCCCATGCCGGCCGCCCCGCCAGATCGGGCCCACGGTGTGGACGACCCACCGCGCCCGGAGGTCTCCGGCGGGGGTGAGGACGGCTTCACCGGGGGAGAGGGGCCCCCGCTCCCGGCGGAGGGCGGCGCAGGCCCGCGTGACCTCGGGACCCCCGGCGCGGTGGATCGCCCCCGACACCCCGCCCCCCGGGGTGAGCTGGGGGTTGGCCGCGTTCACGACCGCGTCGACCGCCTGCGTGGTGATGTCCCCCCGGAGGAGGACGAGCCGGGTCCCCCCAAGCTCGACTTCAAACCGCTCCGTCATCGTCCCTCCAACGCCGCGCGGGCCTCCCCGACGAGGTCCCCGGCGTGGGCCACGGCCTCCCGGGCCGCGGCCGGCCGGACCCGCTCCCGGGGAGGAGGCGCCCCGGGTTCCCCCATGTCGAGCGCGATCCCGTTCAGGCGGAGGAGGGCCCGAAAGCGGCGAAACGCGGGGTCGGCCTTCACCGCCCGGGCCAGGAGCTCCGGGATCCCGTCGTGGGCGATCGCCTCGGGGTCTGCCCCGTGGGCGAGGAGGTACGCCCGCAGGGCCCGGTCCGCCGCCACGAGGGCCGCATCCAGGGCCCAGTCGGGATGGCCTCCCTCCAGAAGCCCCTCGGCGGCGGCGAGATCGCCCCCCGCCTGGCGGAGGTGGCGCTCGGCCTCCACCTGCCGCTCCTCGTCCGTCCAGTGCGTCCCCACCCCGCCCCGAAGCTCGTCGGGCATCCCCTCGTCGGAGAACCCGAACCGGTGCCCGAGCTCGTGGTACACCGTGCGTCGGATCTGATCCCGGAGCTCGTCCTCATTCCGGCACCAGGCCTCGAGGGGCCGCCGGTAGAGGACGAGCGTCCCGGGGAAGTCGCCCGGGGTGTCCACGTCGGGGAGGGAGGGCCCGTCGTACATCCCGAACGGGTAGTCCGGGGGGACGAGGCCCCACTCCCGCATCAGCTCGTCGTCGGGGTAGTCCTCGACCCGGACCTCGAGCCCGTTCAGGTACCGCCGGAACTCCTCCGGGAGCTCCTCAAGGGCCTCCCCCAGGAGTTCCTCGAACCGCTTGCGGCTGACCTCCATCGGCCCCAATCGTACCCCGCTGACGCGACCAACCGAGGCCCTCCCCCGGCCTATAATGAGCCCGAGGTGATCGCCGTGGAGACGGTGTGGGTGGCGGTTCCGCTGATCATCTTGGCCCTTCTGATCCTCCCCTCGATCCGGGTCATCGGCCCCGACCAGGTGGGGCTCGTGATCAAGCGATTCGGCTTCAAGAAGCTTCGGGAGGGGGAGGTCATCGCCTTCCATGGGGAGGCGGGGTACCAGGCTGACCTCCTCCTCCCAGGATGGCGGTTCAAGCTGTGGATCGTGTACCGGGTGAGCAAGCACCCCATGGTCCAAATCCCCGCCGGCCAGATCGGGGTCGTGATCGCCCAGGTGGGCAAGCCCCTCGACCCCGGGGCCAAGTCGGGGATCTACCGGAAGGAGTTCGGGGACTTCCGGGACCTCCGGGCGTTCGTCGCTTTGGGGGGGCAGAAGGGCGTCCAGCGGCCGGTCCTCCCCCCGGGGACCGTGGCCCCGATCCACCCCGTGGGGTTCCTCGTCATCACCAAGGACCGGGTGTACGGGGTCCCCATCTCCCCGGAGCTCCAGGCCCAGAAGCGGCTCGGCCCCGAGACGTGGGGCCTCAAGCCCGAGGACCTCATGGTCACGGTGATCGAGCCCGTCCGCCGCCGGCTCCCCAGCGGAGAGATCGAGCAGGTGGACGTGGTGGGGATTGTGGAGACGTTCGAGGGGCCGCCCCTGGACCCGGGGGACATCGCCGGCCGCCTGGGCGGGTTCTCCGACATCGAGGAGCTCGAGGCCCGCGGGGCAGACGACCTTGAGCTTGTCAACGCAGTCCTCAACAGCAAGAACGTCCTCCACAACAACTACCAAGACTACCAAGCGTTCCTTGATCACGGGGGTCGGATCGGGATCCAGCACGACCCCCTCCTCTACGGGGCCTACAACCTCAACCCGTTCCTCGTCCGGGTGACCCAGGTCCCGATGCTCGTCGTGGAGCAGGGGGAGGTGGCGGTGATCAAGTCCTACGTGGGCCTGGAGCCCCGGGACGTCTCGGGCGGGGAGTTCCGGTTCGGGACCCTCGTCCGCCCCGGCCACCGCGGGATCTGGCGGGAGCCCCTCCGCACGGGGAAGTACGCGATCAACCCGTACTGCTACGACCACGAGATCGTCCCGACCTACATCCTGACCCTCAACTGGGCCCTCCAGACCTCGGAGGCCCACAAGCTCGACCGGCACCTGAGCCAGATCGTGGCCAAGAGCCGAGAGGGGTTTGTGTTCAAGATCGACCTTCAGGTGCAGATCCACATCCCCGACGTTCAGGCCCCGCGGGTGATCTCGGCGGTGGGAACGATGGAGAACCTCGTGGACGAGGTCCTGCAGGCCGCGGTGGGGAACCACTTCCGGGATAAGCTCCAGAGCATGCCGGCGATCATGTTCATCGAGAACCGCCAGCGGGTCCAAGAAGAGGCCCTGGAGCACATCAGCCGCCAGCTGCGGGTGTACAACGTGGACACCCGGGGGGTGTTCATCCAGGACGTCATCCTCCCCGAGCAGCTCGTGGAGGTCCTGACCCAGCGGGAGATCGCCAACCAGCAGATCCAGACCTTCCGCAAGCAGCAGGAGGCGGAGACGGTGCGGATCGAGACGGAGCGGCAGCGGGGGACGGCCGACCAGCAGGCGGAGCTCGCCCGGTCCACGGTGGGGATCCAGATCGCCAAGAATCAGGCCGCGGCCCGGATCGCCCAGGCGGAAGGGGAGGCGACCTACCTCGAGCAGGTGGGGACCGCCAAGGCGGCCGAGGTGCGGGCGGTGGGGCTGGCGAGGGCCGAGGCCTACGCCAAGCAGGTGGAGGCCTTGGGGGCCGACTACACCGCGCTGGTCAACGCGATCACGGCCCTAGCGGGCGGCCAGCAGCCGTTCGTCCCCGAGGTCCTCGTCACGGGAGCGGAGGGGAGAGGGGCGATGGACGCCCTCATGGGAACCCTGACCGGGCTCCTCCGGAAGGACGGCTGGCCGACCCTGGGCTCCCGGACGCGGCGGACGTCGGGGGCCGAGGAACCCTTGGGTCCGACCGGGGATCCAGGTGCCCCGGAGGTGCCACCTGGTTAGGGTGGAGAAGCCCCGGTGGACCGTGCCCGCCCAGGGGGTAGAGTTCCGTCCATGCGCGTAGGGTACGTTCAGTTCGCCCCGGAGTTCGGGGAGGTTCGCCGGAACCTCGACCGGGTGGGGGAGCTCCTCGCCCACGGCCGGGCTGACCTCTGGGTCCTCCCCGAGCTCTTCAGCACCGGCTACCAGTTCCGCTCGGTTGGGGAGCTCTCGGAGCTCGCCGAGCCCGTCCCGGAGGGGCCCACGACGACCCGGCTCGTCGCCCTGGCCCGGGAGGGGGGCTTTCACCTCGCGGCCGGGATTGCCGAGAAGGCCGACGGCCGCCTGTACAACTCGGCCGTCCTCGTCGGGCCCCACGGCCTCGTCGCCCGCTACCGGAAGGTCCACCTCTTCTACGAGGAGCGGAACCTCTTTGCCCCCGGGGACCTCCCGTTCTCGATCGCTCAGGTCGGGGGAGCCAAGGTCGGGCTCCTCGTGTGCTACGACCACCTCTTTCCCGAGGCGGCGCGGACCCTCGCCCTCCTCGGGGCGGACCTCATCGCCCACCCGGCAAACCTCGTCATGCCAGGCTTGGGGCAGCTCACGATGAGGGTCCGAGCCCTGGAAAACCGCGTGTTCACCGTGACCGCCAACCGAATCGGGACGGAGGCCCGGACCGGAGAGGCCCTCCGCTTCACCGGCCTGTCCCAGGTCGTCGCCCCAAACGGCGACGTCCTCCTCCAGGCCCCCCAGGACAGGGAGGAGGCGCGGGCCGTGGAGATCGACCCCGCCCGGGCCCGGGACAAGCGCCTCACCCGGCTGAACGACGTCCTGGCCGACCGGCGGCCGGAGTTCTACCATCTCGCGTAGGATCGCCCCATGAAGGTCGCCACGTTCAACGCCAACTCGGTCCGGTCCCGGCTCCCCCTCCTGGAGGCGTGGCTTGGGCGGGAGCGGCCCGACGTCCTGTGCCTCCAGGAGACGAAGGTCCAGGACCCCGACTTCCCGGAGAGGTTCTTCCGAGAGCTCGGGTACCACGTGGTGTTCCGGGGTCAGAAGGCCCACGCCGGGGTGGCGATCGCAAGCCTTGCCGAGCCCACGGACGTCCGGTTCGGCCTCGACGTCGGCGGACCCCCGGATGAAGCCCGCCTCGTCCGGGCCACGGTGGGGGGGATCCCGGTCGTGAACGTCTACGTCCCCCAGGGCCAGTCCCCCGACTCCCCCCACTTCGCCTACAAGCTCGAGTGGCTTGGGCGCCTGCGGGACTACCTCGACCGCCACTTCTCCCCCCGCGAGCCCCTCCTCCTCTGCGGGGACCTCAACGTCGCCCCGGAGGAG
Organism: Candidatus Bipolaricaulota bacterium; assembly: GCA_938084715.1. GTDB lineage: Bacteria > Bipolaricaulota > Bipolaricaulia > Bipolaricaulales > Bipolaricaulaceae > Bipolaricaulis. The sequence goes on from CALKES010000016.1 coordinate 29,294, forward strand.
ATCGACGTCCACGACCCCAAGGGCCTTCGGGACCACGTGGACTTCCACCCGGCGGCCCGGGCGGCCCTGGAGCGGGTCCGCGCCTGGGGGTTCGTGGACGTGTTCCGCCTCCACCACCCCGGGGAACCCGGGCAGTACACGTTCTGGGACTACCGGGTCCGGGGGGCCCTGGAGCGGAACGTGGGGTGGCGGGTCGACCACATCTGGGCCACGCCGCCCCTCGCCGAAACGTGCGTCCGGTCCTGGATCGACCGAGAGGCCCGGCGGACGGAGAAGCCCTCCGACCACACGTTCCTCGTCGCGGAGTTCTCGCTCTAGGCCCCTGCGGGGAGAGGGGCGGCGGCTAGTAGTGGGCCAAGAGCCCCCGGTCCTTGGCGATCCCCTCGAACACTCGAAACACGGCCACCCCGACGAGGAGGTAGAACGCCGCCGTCCCCGCCAGGGCCAGGAGGTCCAGGGGCGGGAGGGTCGCGAGGGTCTCCCCATCGGCCATCGCCCGCCCGAGAAGCCGCGTCCCAAGAGCGAGGGGCAGGGCCTTCCCCCACGGGGCATCGGCGGGTAGGGCGACCAGGGCCACGAACACGAACTGGAGGATCTGGAAAAACGCCTGGATCCGCTTGTAGACGAGGGCGAGCCCCGCCATCGCAAACCCGATCCCGTACACCGGGGCGACGGTGAGGAGGAGAAGGGGGAGGACCGTCCCCACGGGGAAGCGCAGGACCCGGCCCGTGGTCAGCATCATGAGCCCAAGGAGGGCGGCGATCCAGACGAGGCTCACCAAAAACGAGGCGACGATCCAGGAGGCGCTCACGAACCGGAACCCCTGGGGGGACATGTAGAGCTGCTCCAGGGTCCCCTGCTGGGCCTCCCGCATGAGCTCCCAGGAGAGATCGGAGTAGGCGATGATCGCAAACGTCCACACGAGGTACCCCACCACGAGCCCCTCCAGGCCCTCGCCGAACAGGTTCACCCCGAGCCCCTGGGCGTACCGGGCCCCGGTGAAGAGGATGAGGAACACGATGTAGAGCGTGGCCAGGCTCGACAGGGTGTTGAGGGGGTACCGCTTGAGCTCGATCAGAAACCGCACGACGATCGCCCGAAACGTCCAGAGGTACCTCATCGCTCCCCCCGCACGATCCGCAGGAACACGTCCTCCAGGTCGGGCTCGACCCGGCTCACCCCGTCTACCGCGACCCCGGCCTCCCGGAGGGCGTCCATCAGGGCGTAGACGTCCTTCTCCGGCGGGAGCTCGACCTCGAGGGCCCGTTCCCCGTCCAGAGTCCGGAGGGCGGGGAGCTGCGCGGCGAGCCGGGCCCGGGCCTCCGCGGGAAGTCCATCCCCCAGGCTCACCCGGTACGCCCTCGTTCGGAACAGGGCGAGGAGGTTCGGGACGAGGTCGTCTGCGACGACCCGGCCCCGGGCGAGGATGACGACCCGGCGGCAGGTGTCCTCGACCACGCCCATGTCGTGGGAGGAGAGGAGGACCGTTTTCCCCTCGCCCGTGGCGAGCTCGCGGATCATCCCCCGGAGCTCGTGGCTCGTCTCCACGTCCAACCCCAAGGTCGGCTCGTCGAGGAGGAGGACCGGGGTCCCCTTCACCAGGGCGCAGGCGAGGGCGAGCTTCTGCTTCATCCCCTGGGAGAGGAGGTTCGCCGTGGTCCGTCGCTTCTCCTCAAGGCCAAAGCGGGCCACGAGCTCGGCGGTCCTCCGCCGGGCCTCCCGGGGCGGGACCCCCTGGAGCCCGGCGAAGAACCGGAGGTTCTCCTCCACCGAGAGCCGCCAGTACACGTTCCGGGAGCCCTCGAGGAGGGCGGAGACGTACCGGGCGACCTCAGGCCGGGAGGTAGGGACCCCGAACGCCTCCGCCCGGCCGCCCGTCGGGCGGAGGAGCCCGCACAGGATCTTGATGACCGTCGTCTTCCCCGCCCCGTTGGCCCCCAGCAGCCCAACGATCTCCCCCTCCCCGACCCGGAACGAGACCTCCGCGAGGGCCCGCACCGGCCCCTTCCGGGTCGGGTAGTCCTTCACGAGGTCCGCGACGACCAGGGCGTCCATGGTTCGCCGGTGAGTGCCCCTTCCCCCGCCTCCGGTTCAGCGGGAGGCCCTAGCGGCCCACGTACACGTAGAGGAACCGCTCCGCAGGCCCCCCGAACTCGTAGAAGTAGATCCGCTGATCGTCTCCAAGGACCATCCGCCCCCCCTCGACCACCCCCACCTCGGTGGGGGCGACGAAGGCGGCCTTCGTGTGCTGGGGGGCCTCCCGGTCGGGGTTCAGGGCCTCCAGGAACGCGTCGAGCTTGGGGGCCTCCGGCTCCTCGAGGGCCCGGTGGATGCTCACCGCCGCCGCGTCGTGGGGGACGTAGAGAATCACAAACCCCTCCCGAACCCCGGACTCGGCCACAACCCTCTGGACCTCGGCCGTGACGTCGTGGGCCTCCTCGCGCGCCGTCGTCGAGACGCGAATCTTCTTGAGCACGTCGCCTCCTTCGACGGCAATCCTACCCCGTGGGGGTGGTTGACAGGGGCACCCCGGGCGGTAGGCTTCACCGTCTCGTCAGAGGAGCGGACGTGGTCAAACTCGCAGTGCTTGTGGACGTGCAGAACCTGCAGGAGACGTTTGAGCGGCAGGGGTACGAGGTCCGCTACGACGCCCTCAAGGAGTTCATCAAGCGCCAGCACGGCCTGGACGAGGGGCAGGTGAAGTTCCTCGCCTTCATCCCCTACCGCCGGGACGACGAACGGCGGATCCGGCTCCTGGACGCCCTTTCGTTCATGGGGTTCCGGGTCGTGGGGAAACCGGTCCGGGAGCACGCCGACGGGGGGATGAAGGCGAACATGGATACCGAGCTCGTCCTGGAGGCGGTGAACCTGATGCCCAGCGTGGACGGGTTCGTCCTGGTCACCGGGGACTCCGACTTCGTGGCCCTTGTGGACCACCTGAGCCGCCATGGGAAGCGGATCACCGTCCTCGGCCCGGGCCGCGGTTCGACCTCGGTGGAGCTCATCCGGGCTGCCGACCACTTCCAGAACTTGGACGAGATCCCCGGCGTGGTCCTCGCCCGGTTCGCCCAGGAGCCGGCCCCCACCAACGGGCCTCGCCCCGAGCTCTAGCTTCCCCCGTCGGCGGGAGCCCAAGCCCCCTGGTTCAACCCCGCCCGGTGGGCGGCCAGCCACGATGCCAGGTCTTCCCAGGCCCTCTCCTTCCCAAGCTCGTTCAGGACCTCGTGGCGGAAGCCGCCGTACACGTGGAGCGTCTTGTCCGCGGAGCCCGCCTGGGCTACGAGCTGCCGCGAGGCGTGGGGGCTGGCCACCGCATCGGCCTCCCCGTGGAGGACGAGGAGGGGAAGCCCTAGCTTCGGCGCCTGGGCGAGGGCCTCGCGTTGGGCCTTGAGGACCGCGGCGAACCAGCGGGCGGTGGCGCGCCTAAACACGAGGGGGTCCCGGTCGTAGGCCGCGGCGACCTCCGGGTCGCGGCTCGCCAGCTCCCCCCGGAGGCCGCTGGGGGTGGAGAACGTGGGCCAAAGCTGCGACAGGGCGGGGGCCAGGATGAGCTTCCACCGCGGGGTGGGCAGCGCCAGCTCGAGAAACGGGGCACTCAGGACGAGGCCGGCGAGCTCTGCCCCGGTCTCCTGAACGTACCGGAGGGCGATCAGGCCGCCGAGGGAGTGGCCGAGGAGGAAGACCGGCTGCCCCCCAGCCTGGTGGGCGACGAAGGCGTAGAGGGCGGCGACGTCGTGGAGGTAGTCGTCGAAGGATCGGACGTGGCCCCGGCGGCCCGGGCTCCGTCCGTGGCCCCGGAGGTCGCAGGAGGCCACGCTCCAGCCCCGGGCGCTGAGCCAGCGGGCCAGCGCCTCGTACCGACCGGAGTGCTCCCCGTAGCCGTGGACGACCGCGACCCAACCCCTCCCGGCGGCGGGCCACACGCTGAGCTGAAGTTCCGTTCCGTCCGCAGTGCGGAGGGTCGCCATCGACGGCCGATTCTACCCCTCGGGAGTTCTTGGCGGCCGTGGACCCCCTGTCTACAATGATCCCATGAGGCTGCGGTTGGTTCTCGGCGTGGCCCTTGTGGGGATCGCCCTCTCGACCCTGGGGGCCGAGGTGTGGGTCCTGCGGATCGACGGGGAGATCGGCCGGGGGACGGTGTCCTACCTCCGGAAGGGCCTGGCCGAGGCGGAGGGGGCGGGGGCGGCGGCCGTGGTCGTGGAGTTCACCACCCCCGGGGGCTACCTCGACGCCGCGATCTCCTGCCGGGACCTGATCCTCGGCGCTGGGGTTCGGACGATCGCCTACGTGAACCGGGAGGCCTACTCCGCGGGGGCGCTCCTGGCCCTTGCCTGCGAGCGGATCTACTTCGCCCCGGGCGGGGTCATGGGGGCGGCAACCCCGATCTACTTCGACGCCTCGGGCCAGGTGCGGACCGCGCCGGAGAAGACGATGTCCGCGGTGCGGGCCCTGTTCCGGGCCACGGCCGAGGACCGGGGAAGGGACCCCCGCGTGGCCGAGGCGATGGTGGACCCGGAGGTCGAGGTGCCCGGCCTCGTCGAGCGGGGGAAGCTCCTCACCCTCACCGCCCGGTCCGCCGCCGGCTGGGGGTACTCCGACGGGGACGCGGCGACGCTCGACCTCGTCCTCGAGCTAGTGGGCTTAGGGAAGGCCACCGTCCGGGAGTTCTCCCCGCGGTGGGTGGACGCGGCGGTCACGACGCTCACCGCGCCCGGACTGGCCGCCCTCCTCATCGCCGTCGGCGTCCTGGGCCTCCTGTGGGAGGTCCTCACCCCGGGGTTCGGGCTCCCCGGGGCCGTGGGCCTGGGGGCGCTCGCCCTCTTCTTCTGGGCCCACTACCTGGCCGGGCTCGCCGGCTGGGAGACGATCGTCCTCCTCGTCGCCGGGATCGTGGCGATTGTGCTGGAGATCTTCGTCTTCACCGCCACCGACTTTGGGCTCGCCGGGATCGCGGGGCTTGTGCTCATCGGGCTTGGCCTGTACCGAGGGATGACCGGGCCGTTCACGGACCCGGCCCAGGCCACGACCGCCCTGGCCGTGGTCACGGTGGTTCTGCTCGGGAGCATCGTGGTCTCCGCCGTGATCCTGGCCCGGCTGCCCCGGTCGCGGCTCAGGCTCGGGGGAACGATCCTCCAGGAGGCGATCCTCGGCCGGGCCACCGAACCCTCCCCGGGGTGGGTTGGTCGGACCGGGGTTGCCCTCACCGACCTGCGGCCGGCCGGGAGCGCCGACTTCGCCGGGGAGCGGCTGGACGTGGTGGCCGAAGGGGCGTTCATCCCCAAGGGGACAGCCGTCGTGATCGTGCGGGACGAGGGCTACCGCAAGGTCGTCCGCCCCGCCAAGGAGGGCTAGATGGAAGGGATAGGTCTGTACGTGCTCATCGGGCTTGCAGTGGTGGTCCTGTGGCTCTTCTTCTACTTCGTCCCGGTGGGGCTGTGGGTGTCCGCCCTCGCCGCTGGGGTCCCGGTGGGGCCAGTCACGTTCATCGGGATGCGCCTGCGGAAGGTGAACCCCCACCGGGTCATCATGCCGATGATCGCGGCGTGGAAGGCGGGGATCAAGCTCACCACCTCGGAGCTGGAGGCCCACTACCTGGCGGGGGGGAACGTGGAGCGGGTGGTGCGGGCCCTCATCTCGGCCGACAAGGCGGGGATCGCCTTGGGCTTCCAGCGCGCCGCGGCGATCGACCTCGCGGGCCGGGACGTCTACGACGCGGTGGCAATGAGCGTGAACCCCCGGGTGATCGAGACCCCGAAGGTCGCCGCGGTGGCCAAGGACGGGATCGAGCTCCTTGCCATCGCCAAGATCACCGTCCGGGCCAACATCGAGCGCCTCGTGGGCGGAGCCACCGAGGCCACCGTGATCGCCCGGGTGGGGGAGGGGATTGTGTCTGCCATCGGCTCGGCCAACTCCCACAAGGAGGTCCTCGAGAACCCGGACTCGATCTCGAAGCTTGTCCTGTCCAAGGGGCTCGACGCCGGGACGGCGTTTGAGATCCTGTCCATTGACATTGCGGATGTGGACGTGGGGCGGAACATCGGGGCCGAGCTCCAGACGGCCCAGGCCGAGGCCGACCTCAAGGTGGCGCGGGCCAAGGCCGAGGAGCGGCGGGCGATGGCAATCGCCCGGGAGCAGGAGATGGTGGCCCTGACCCAGGAGCGGCGGGCGGCGGTGGTGGAGGCCGAGGCCGAGATCCCCCGGGCGATTGCCGAGGCGTTCCGGAAGGGGAACCTGGGGGTCATGGACTACTACCGACTGCGGAACATCCAGGCCGACACAGCGATGCGCGAGGGGATCGCTAGACCCGAGGAGAAGCGGCACGGCCCGGAGGAGCCGCCGGGGGGGAAGCGGTGAGCGAGGGCACAAGGGAGAAGATCCGGGACCTCCTCCGGTGCGACCCGCGGCTGGCGATCCTCCTCGGGGAGATCCTCGGGCCGCCGCTTGGTGCTCCGGACGCCCCCGTCCGACCCTGGGAGGGTGGGTAAACGCGCAGTATCCGCCCCGGTGGACCTTTCCAGGGCTCCGCGGGTTCTCCACAGGTCCCCCGCAGGGCCTCTACGGGGAAGATGGATGATCCGGGCGTGTAGGATGCCTAGCCCGCTTCCCTACCATCCTCCAGAAGGAGATGCGCACGAGGGGCCCCGGGAGGGGCCCCTCCCACTTTTCCCGACACCCGATCCGCGCTAGCTCTTCCGACCCGCCGGCGTGCGGGTGAGGGCCGGACAGCACAGCCCACCTGTCCCACTACGGGCGAAAAGGAGGACCGCCCCCGCGGCCCCGACCACGCCCACCGTGGCCCCGAAGTACATCGGGGCCGCCACGCCCCCGAGGTCGAACGCAAGCCCGGCCGCAATGGGCCCGAGCGCCTGTCCAACCGCGAACGCGGAGTTCTGAATTCCGGCGAGGGCCCCCATCCCATGGGACCGCCCCACCTCGGTCCGGATCGCGAGGACCGACGCCCGCCCCAGCGCGCTCCCCACCCCCATCAGGGTCGAGAGGACCACCACCCCCCACAGGCTTGGGACGAGGGGCACGAAGAACATCGGGATCGGGGAGAGGAGGCCTCCGAGGGCAATCTGGGGGAGCCTCCGGAACCGGTCGGCTAGGTACCCAAACGGGATTTGGAACAGCCCCTCCCCAAGAAGGTACCCGGTGAGGACGAGGCCGATCTTGGACTCGCTGTGGCCGAAGCTCGCCGCGAGGAGAGGCCAAAACGAGTTGAACGACTGCCGCCACAGCCCCCGGGTGGCGAAGTAGGCGATGATCCCCAGTACTGCCGGGGAGCGGAGGGCCGCCCGCACGTTCGGCGCAGCCCTGGGCGTGCTCCCCTTCACCCCCCTCCGGTCGTCGGGAACCCACCGCGCCACGCCAAGGAGGGCGACGAGGGACAGCGTCCCCATGGCGTAAAACGGGGCCTCAAGGGACCATCCCTCGACGAGGTACCCCCCGACAAGGGGCCCGAGGGCCATCCCGATGAACATTGAGGCGTAGAAGAGGTTCGTGATCCGCCCCTCCTTCCCCGGAGGGGTGAGGTCCCCCACGTAGGCCTGGGCGATGGGGGTGACGAGGATCGACCCTACCCCGTGGAGGAGCCGGAACAGCCCCATCTGCCACAGGTTCTGGGCAACGATGTAAAGGACAGAGACAACAGCGTACAGGCCAAGGCCCCAGACGATGATCCTCTTCCGACCGATCCGGTCCGAGACGGCCCCGGCAACGGGGCCGAGGAGAAAGCGGGAGACGCTGAACGCGGCGAACACCGCCCCCACGGCCACGCCCCCCGCCCCGAAGGAGCGGATGTAGAGGGGCATGATCGGGGAGATGACCCCCATCCCTATCATCGCCACCGAGACGGCGATGAACAACGGGACGAACGCCGCAAGCATAAGGGGTGAAGGATACCGAATCCCCGCCAAGGGGGCGAAACCTGACCGGACTCAGCCCTGCGGGGACGGGGGGCGGAGGAGGGCCCAGCCCGTGAGGGGGGTGCCGGGGATGGGCGAACTCTCCACCACTCGAAAGCCAAAGTGTTCGTACATCGGAACGGCGTCGGGGTTCACCGTGTCCACGTAGCAGGGCCTCCCCTCCCGGTCGAGGCGGGAGAGGACCGGGCGCAGAAGCTGGCCGGCGTAGCCCTTTCCCTGGCAGTCCGGCCGCACGCCGAGGATGAAGAGGAACACGTGCCCGGGAGGAGCGAGGCGGTGGTGGAGCTCGTCCAGGTAAGCACCGGCTGTTCGGAGGCGGCTTCCCCCGTAGCGGCCCACCGCAAGGAACGTCCGGAGGGGGACGGCGCGCAGGGCCTTGCCCAGCCTCATCGGGAAGTGCTCCCCCGGGAGCCAGGCCGCAACCCCTTCGAACCTGCCCGTGGCGTAGACCTTCCCCCACCGGAGGGCGTAGTGGACGGCCACAGCGCAGAACGCCCGGGCCAGGCGCCGCCGCTTCCCCGGATCCGGGGCAGCGTGGACGAGGAGGAGGTAGTCCTCAAACGCCTCGGCGAGGGTCTTCACCGCCGGTTCCACCCTAGACCGGTCGACGGGCAGAAGATCGGTCATCGCCCGTGACCTTCCCTCCTCGAGCCGACGAACTCCAGGGGCGGCGGGGTCGCGATCGGGTACCATGTTCGTTCAACCAAGGAGGCGATCGTGGGGAGAGCGAACGTGTGGATCGAGCGGTTTGAGCCGGAACGCGCCTGGGCCGAGGTCTGGCGCTCCTTCCACCGGCTCTCCAACGCGATCCGCGCCGAGTGGTGGCCGGACTGGCCCCCGCGCCCCCTTCCCGTCTTACGGCGAAACCTCCTCGCGGTTCCGCCCGTGTGGGGCTTGCGGTGGTGGGTCGCCTGGCGCCGGGGCGAGCTCGTGGGAGGAGCGGAGCTCGAGCTGAGCACGACCCCGGAGAACCGGCACCTCGCGTGGTGCGACGTCTACGTCCACCCCGACCACCGAGGGAAGGGGATCGGGACAACGCTCCTCAAGACCGTGGCAGAGGTGGCCCGCGAGGATGGCCGCAGGCTCCTCACCTTCGCCACCGCGGCCACCGCACCCGCGGGGGAGGCGTTTGCCCGGAGGCTTGGCGCCAAGCCTGGGCTCGTGAACCACACGAACCGGCTGCGGATCTCGGACGTGGCCCCCGCGCTCCTCCGCGCCTGGATCGAGGGGGCGCCCCGGGATGAGTTCTCCCTAGGCTTCTGGGAGGGCCCGTACCCGGAGGAGGACCTCGCCGAGGTCTGCCGCATGCACGAGGTGATGAACACCGCCCCGCGGGGAGAGCTTGAGATGGAGGACTTCCACTGGACCCCCGAGCTCATCCGCGAGCAGGAGGAATCCCTTCGCAAGCGGGGCGTGGTGCGGTGGACGGTCTACGCCCGTCATCGGGCCACAGGCCGGATTGCCGGGTTCACCGAGGTTGCCTGGGACCCAGGCGAACCGGAGATCCTCCACCAGTGGGGGACCGGGGTGTTCCCCGAGTTCCGGGGGCACGGCCTGGGGAAGTGGCTCAAGGCGGACATGCTCGGGCGTGTCCTCGCCGGGAGGCCAGAGGTGAAGTTCGTGGTCACGGGGAACGCGGGGTCCAACGCCCCGATGCTCAAGATCAACCACGAGCTGGGGTTCCGCCTCTACAACACGGTCACCCTGTGGCAGCTTCCGGTGGAGGAGGCCCTCGCCTATGCCCGGGTTCGAAGTTGAGGAGGAGAGATGCCTGAAGAGAAGCCGAAAGAGGACAAGAAGCCCAGCGACGGAACGGACGGGAAGGAGAAGAGGCGGGCGCTTCTTGGGATCGAGCCCGTGGAGACCCGGCACGAGATCGAGGTCCGGGGGAAGAGGCTTTCCTACACCGCCCGGGCCGGGGCGATCCCCCTCAAGGACCCCGTTGGGGAGACCGAGGCGGAGATCTTCTTTGTGGCCTACGAGCTCGATGGTGCGGACCGAGGAAAGCGTCCCCTCACGTTCGCCTTCAACGGGGGGCCCGGGTCGGCGGCGATCTGGCTCCACATGGGGGCGTTGGGCCCCAAGCGGGTGGTGATGGACAAGGAGGGCTGGATGCCCGCCCCGCCCTACCGCTACGAGGTCAACGCCCACACCTGGCTCGACCAGACGGACCTCGTGTTCATCGACCCCGTGGGGACGGGGTTCAGCCGGGCGGCGGGCGAAAACCTCGACAAGAAGTTCTGGAACTTCAAGGGGGACATCGAGTCCGTGGGGGAGTTCATCCGGCTCTACCTCACCCGGTACAAGCGGTGGACCTCGCCCCTGTTCCTCGCCGGGGAGAGCTACGGGACGACCCGGGCGGCAGGCCTGGCCGGCCACCTCGTGGACCGGGGGATCGCCTTTTCCGGCATCGTCCTCGTCTCCACCGCCCTCGACATCGGGGCGCTCCGGTTCATGCCGGGAAACGACCTCCCCTACCAGCTCTTCGTCCCCACCTACGCGGCCACGGCCTGGTACCACCGCCGCCTTCCCCCGGACCTCCAGGGCCGCGCCCTCCCCGACCTCCTTGCGGAGGTCAAGGCGTGGGCGGAAGGGGAGCTCACGGTGGCCCTGATGAAGGGTGATCGGCTCACCGAGGCAGAGCGGCTCCGGGTGGGGCGGAAGCTCGCCCGGTACACGGGCCTGGACCTCGACTACGTCCTGGGCTCGAACCTCCGGATCGAGATCTTCCGGTTCTGCAAGGAGCTTCTACGGGAGGAGCGGCGGAGCGTGGGCCGGCTCGATTCCCGGTTCAAGGGGGTCGAGGCCTTGGCGGTGACCGAGCGGCCGGAGTTCGACCCCTCCATGGTTGCGATCACGCCCCCCTACACCGCGGCGTTCAACCACTACGTCCGGGACGAGCTCGGGATCCAGACCGATCTCACGTACGAAACCCTGAGCGGGACAGTGAACGAGAAGTGGGAGTGGGACAAGGGGGCCCTTCCGGCGACCGGGGCGATCCTCCGGGGTGCCCTGGCCAAGAACCCGTACACGAAGGTGCTTGTGGCCCAGGGGTACTACGACCTCGCCACCCCCCTCATGGCCACCGAGTACATGCTCTCCCACATGAACGTGGACCCGGCCCTGCGGGGGAACATCGAGGTCCGGTACTACGAAGCCGGGCACATGTTCTACCTCGACGAGGGGGCCCTGGGGGCGTTCCGGGAGGACGCGCGGCGGTTCCTCGCTGCCGCCGGAAGCGGGGCGGGGTAGCCTCGGCTGCCCCGCCCGCGCCGCCCTAGCGGCCGTCCCTTCTGGACGGGATTAAATCCTCTTTCCGTTTTCTCCCATTACTGGGGGGGGCTCGCGCTCTTTGGGCTCTTCGGGCTCTTTGGTCAGGTCCGGTTCTTGGGTACCCTTGTCCAAGGGCTCTTTCGTTCCGAGAGACGTTTCCTCCCCGCCAGCGAGGGTCGCCTCCCAGTCCGCGATGGTCGCGAACCGGGTCCAGGTTTGGGTCCGCCCCGCCGAGTCGGTCACCGTGAGCTGGAACCGGTAGGTCCCGGGGCGGTCAAAGCCGCGGACGACCACCGGCCCCTCTTGAACGAGGCCGTCCTCCCAGGCCCACTGCCAGGCCACGATCTCCGCCGCAAGAGGGCTGAACGACCGCCGGCCATCGAGGCAGAGAAGGTAAGGGTACCCCTCCCACCCCTGAAGGAGCTCGGGGTCGAGGCTTGAGGTAAGGATGAACGCGAGCTCGAAGTTGTGCTCCACATGGATTGTGGGTTCGACGGTTGGCAGCTGGAGCTTGGAGCCGTCCCACCACCCCCACCCCGGCCCCAACTGTTCAGGGGACGTCGGGTCGCCAGGGTCTTTGGTCTCCTGTCCGTTGACCGTCACCGCGGGCCGGAGCTCCACCAGTTCCACCCGGGGGATGGGGAGGTCGATGGCGATGGGCACCCAACCTGCTGGGGTGACCCACGCCGCCCCGCGGAGGGCGGCCCGTTCGGGGAGAGCCACGATGACCACGCCCCCCGGGGCTACCCAACCCGAGAACAGGGCCGAACCGGAGTCCTGCCTTTGGGGAGCCAAGTGGCCCCCCACCACCAACACCTCCCCTGAGCCGGCTTCCATGGTGAGGAGCTCCAGCCCCACGACCTCCTGGCCGGTCCGGTTGGCGAACACGTGGCCCACCCACCCCGGTCCGAGGCCCAGCTGGTCGTACGTCCACTGGTAGATGTCCGCCGGCGCCCCCGTCCCCCCAGCCACAACCAGCACCGCCCCGATCAGCCAACCCAGACGCATATCCCACCTCCGAGGAGGAACATATAGTGGGTAACATTATATAACGATCGGTTGTAGGGGGGAAGGGCCGCGGGGAGGGCAGGGGCGCCGCGGCGGCCCCGGGGCTCCCGGCCAGCGGAGCCGACGGCCTGCGATCCCCCCCGGGGCGGCCCCGGACCGGCGAGGACCCCCCGCTGCCCACGGGGGCGCGAGGGGGGGGATGAGGGGCGGCGGGGAACAGGCACCGCCCCCGCCTGGACGGGGGGCCGAGATAACCTCGCCAGGGGACACAGGCCCTGGGGCTGTGGGCCCTTGCCGGTAACCTCTTCCCGGGTGATGGCGCATGCGCAAGACGGTTCTCCTTCTCGTGCTCCTCCTCCTCGCCGCCGGACCGGCGATGGCGGAACGGGTCCGCCGGGGCCCGATCCTCATCACCTCGGACTGGGACCTCACCCCGGAGAACGGGGTGGTGGGCGGATGGGGGATCTTCGGCGACCCGTACGTGATCTCCGGCTACCAAATCGACGCCGGGGGCGAGGACTACGGGATCCTCATCTCGGGCACCGTCCGCCCGGTCGTGGTCCGGGACGTGGAGGTCCTGGGAGCACGGACCGCGGGGATCAAGGTCCAGAGCGCCAAGCACGTGGCGATCGAGGACGTCTGGGTCCGGGGCTGCGGGGTCGGGATCAGCATCTTCCTCTCCACGAAGGTGTCCGTGACCGGCTCCCGGGTCGAGGAGTGCCCGGAAGGGGTGAAGGTCTTCTTCTCCTCGGCGGTGGACCTCTACGAGCTTCGGGTGGCCCGGTGCCGGACCGGGGTCTGGTTCGGGGGAAGCTCCACCGCCTACCTCGTCGGGTCCCGGATCGAACGGTGTGAGATCGGGGTGGCCGTCGAGCTCCGCTCGGAGGGGATTGTGGTGGCCCAGAACGCGTTCCTCGGCTGCCGGCTCCCGGCCCAATCCGAGGGTGGGGCCCTCTGGGACGACGGGGCGAAGGGAAACTACTGGGAGGGGTTCATTGCTTCGGACAAGAACGGCGATGGGATCCTCGACAAGCCCTACCTGGTGAGCCCGACCGAGTCCGACCGGTTCCCGCTCGCCTCCCCCCCTAGCCCGTAGGCCCGCCGGACGGCCCGGAGGAGGAGGACAAGGCCGAGCCAACCCAGGGCGACCCCGCCCACGACTCCCCAAAACGGGACCCGGACCCGAAGGGAGGAGAAGCCGAGGCCGACCCCAAGCCCGGCGAGGGCGAGGGCCGCGCTTCGGCCCACGGCCCCCAGGACAAGCCGTCGGACCTTCCGGGGGTCTCCCAGTCGAAGCCGCGCCCGGGCGAGGTTCCCCATGTCCCAGCTCCAGACGGCGAGGGCGACGGCCGCCAGGGCGAGGGACCGTTCCCCCACGGCGGCCACCCCGGCGGCGAGCCCGACCTGAAGGTAGAGCCCTGCCGCCAGAAGCCCCCGGTGGCGGAGGAGGGCACCGAGGGAGGCAACAAGGGGGGCGACGAGGGACACCCACCACAGGGGCTCGGCCGTGAACCCAAGGCCCGCCCACGCTGTGAGGTAGGCCCCGACGGCCCCGAGGAGGGCGAGGATCACTGGACCCTCCGCCAGGCGGCCCGGGCCTGGGGGGCCAGGGGGTAGCGGACGTCCCACACCAGGGGCCGGACGCGGGCCGCGTAGAGGCGGGAGAGGAGGGCCCGCCGCTCGAGGGCGAGGATTCGCGCAGCGAGCTCCACCTCCGGGCCCTCCCCAAGGCTCTCTCGCTCCATCGTCGTCACGTCGGGAACGAGGACCATCACCCTGTAGCCGCGCGCCGCCAGGGCCCCGAGGTCCTCCTCATCCCCGGGAAGGAGGGGGGAGACGACGGCAATCTGGGACCCCGAGGGAAGGAGCTGGGTCGGGATCCGGCGGAGCTCGGCGAAGATCTCCGAGCGGCCGGGCCGGGCCGCGGCTAGCCGCCGGAGGACCCTCTCCCCGTGCCGACGGCCGTAGCCGGGGTAGACCCAGTCGAGGTAAGCCCCGTAGAGGAGGAGCCCCACCCGGTTCCCCCCCGCGAGGAACCCCTCGACAAGGCTTGCTGCTCCCCGGACGGCGTGGTCAAGGAGGTCCAACGGGTTCTCCCCCCGGTACGCGGCCTCCCGGACGTCGAGGACGATCGCCACGTCCGCCGCCCGCTCCTCCTCGTACTCGGTGACGACGAGCTCCCCGCTTCGGGCGCTCGCCTTCCAGTTGATCCTCCGGATCTCGTCCCCCGGCCGGTACTCCCGGCACCCGAAGAACTCCACCCCCGAGCCCGCTCGCCGAGACCGGGCCGTCCCCGCCTGGGGAAGCGTCCGCCGGGGGGCGAGGGCCACGCCCTGGAGCCGCTCGTAGCGGGGAAGGACGGTGAGGGCCGCCGGACAGGGGACCTCCTCCGACCAGCCGACAAAACCGAGGAGGTCGTAGGCCTGGACCTGAACCCCCCGGAACTCGTACACCCCCCTCCGGACCCGGATCCGGTAGGAAAGGGCTGCCGTCTCCCCGGGCCCGAGGTCGGTCAGGCGCTCCGCTTGCCCCTCCAGGATCACCGCCCTGGGGGGTACGGGGTCCTTCAGGTAGAGGAGCTCGACCCGCCGGCCCTGGTTCGTCACCTGGACCCGGACTTCGAGCTCTTCCCCCTCCCACGCCCGGGAGGAGGTGAGGGACCGGGAGGCCAGGAGGCGGGGCCGGCGGTCGGCCGCGGCAAGGACGAACCCCCCGAGGAGATGCACAGCGAGGGGCAGGGCGACGAACGCCAGGACCGGCATCCGCAGCCCGATCCCCACCCCGAGGAGGAGGGCCACCAGGACGAGCTCCGCCCGGGCCTTTCCGACGTCCACTAGCGGATCTTGGGGACCGGGGTCCGGGCGAGGACCTCCCCCACGATGTCCTCCGCCCGCACCTCCCGGGTCCACAGCTCGGGGGAGAGGATGAGGCGGTGGGCAAGGGCGGGGACGGCTACCGCCTTCACGTCGTCGGGAAGGACGTAGTCCCGGCCGGCGAGGGCGGCCCGGGCTCGGGAGAGCTTGAGGAGGGCGAGCGTCCCCCGGGGGCTCCCCCCAAGGGCCAGGGACGGGTGGCGGCGCGTGGCCTCGGTGATCGCCGCCATGTAGCCCAGGAGGTCCTCGTCCACGAACACCCCCTCGATCGCCTCCCGCATCGCCAGCACCTCCTCGGGACTCGCCACCTGGGGCAAGGCCACGTCCTCCTTCTTTCGCGCAAGACGCCGGCGGAGGATCTCCACCTCCTCCCCTGGCCTGGGGTAGCCGAACCGGACCCGGGCGAGAAACCGGTCCACCTGGGCCTCGGGGAGGGGGAACGTCCCCTCGAACTCGATCGGGTTCTGGGTGGCAAGGACGATGAACGGCTGGGGGAGGGGGCGGGTGTCCCCCTCGATCGTCGCCTGCCCCTCCTGCATCGCCTCGAGAAGCGCGGACTGGGTCTTGGGGGTGGCGCGGTTGATCTCGTCGGCGAGGACGAGCTGGGCGAAGAGGGGGCCTGGGCGGAACTCGAAGCTCCCCTCCTCCCGGCGGAAGAGGTGGGTCCCCACGATGTCCGCGGGGAGGAGGTCGGGGGTGAACTGGATCCGGCGAAACGAGAGCCCCAGGGTCCAGGAGAAGCAGCGGGCGGCGAGGGTCTTGGCGAGGCCCGGGTAGTCCTCGAGGAGAACGTGGCCCCCCGCGAGGATCGCCCCGAGGATGAGGGAGAGGGGCTCCCGCTTCCCCACGATGACAGTTTCGATTTGGCCGAGGATCTCCTCTCCCCGGCGGGCGACGTCAGCGATCGTCAAGTTCTCCTCCTTGAGCGTAGAGCCAAAGCTTATCCACGGCCTGGACGAGCTTCCCCCGGTACCCCACGGGGACGAGGCGGCGGGACGGGCGGAGGACGGCTCGGAGCTCCGGGTCAGGGGGCCAGCGGCCCGCCTCGAGCTCGTCCCACGCCTGGTCCGCGGGAAGGGCCTCCCGCCGCAGCCTCAGGGCCACCGCGATCTTCCCAAGCCGCTCCCCGAGGGCCCGCTGGGCGGAAGGGGATCCCTCGCAAGCCCGGACGAGGTCGGCGAGCTCGGCGAGCTCGGACCGGATCGGAGCGGTGTCGCCCCGGACCGGCCGGCCCGCCCGCCTCACCTTTCCCCCCAACCGGCTTGTGAGGTAGAGGAGGGCCGCTACGAGGACCCCCCACACGAGGACCTGGGGGAGGGCGTCGATGAACCAGAGGACCCGCAGCACCCCGTCCAGGAAAGCGGCGGCAAGGTCCCGGAGGAGGAAGGTGAGGAGGGCGAGGCCGAGGAGGGCGGCGATGAGGGCCCAGGGGCTAACCGTACGCCCGCTCGATCGCCTCAAGGGCGGCCAACGCCTCTCCCCGGCGCGGCTCGCTGTCCTTGTGGCCGTAGCGCACCTCCTCAAAGAGCCTCGTCAGAACCCAAACCCCCTCCTCCCGGAACCCGAGGGCCACGAGTCGCTCGGCGAGCTCCCGGGGGGTGACCTCGGGGGCCGTGGCCTCCTTCACCCGGCGGGAGAAGATGCCGACCATCCGGGCCCAGCAGCGGACGACGGCATCGGCCACCGGGAGCCCGGCCTGGAGGTCAGCCGAGGCCTCGGCGAGGGCCTCCCGGACCTCGTCCGCGGTCGACGGCCGCCGGGAGCTCCACCACCGCCAGAGGGCGAACCCGAGTGCCCCCGCGAGGAGCGCGGCCCCGAGGTAGGCCGCCCAGCCCGGGACCGTCGGAGGGGTTGAAGGGGGGGCCCCGGACGGGCCCCCCCCCGCGGACCAGGGGAGGACGGCCGGGGGACCGGGCTCAGGTTCTGGTACGAGGGGGGGCTGGATCCGCAGGAAGATCCCCCGCGCCAGGAACAGGCCCAGGATGACCAGTCCAAGCCAGAGGGCTTGGCGGAGGAGCCGCCTCCGCCCCTCCGGGGTCAGGAGCTGCGTCGCCCCGTACACGAGGAGCAGAGCCAAGAGGGCCACGACGAGGAGGTCAAACAGGGAGCCGGGAAGCTCCAGGGGAACGTTTCCCCCGGGAAGGCCGGGTTCCGCCTCCCCTCCCCCCCATGGGAGCCGCCCGCCCCGGAACTCCAGGCCTGCGAGCGCCGCGGCGAGGAGACCCACGCCCCCGATGAGGAGGGCCCCGAGGAGGAGGAGCTGGGTCCGGGTCATGGCGCAAGCTTGAGCCCAAGCTCCCGAAGCTGCTCCTCGTCCACGGGGGCGGGGGCGTCGGTGAGGGGGCAGGAGCCGGTCGTCGTCTTCGGGAACGCGATCACCTCCCGAATGGACGGCTCCCCAGCCATCATCATCACCCACCGATCCAGGCCAAACGCGATCCCCCCGTGGGGCGGGGCCCCGTACTCCAGGGCCCGGAGGAAGAACCCAAACCGCCGCTCCGCCTCCTCGGGCCCGATCCCCAGGATCCGGAAGACCCGCTCCTGGAGCTCGCGGCGATGGATCCGGATCGAGCCCGAGGCGAGCTCGACCCCGTTCACGACGAGGTCGTAGCACTTGGCCCGCACCTTGAGGGGGTCCGTCTCGAGGAGGGAGAGGTCCTCGTCCCGGGGCGAGGTGAACGGGTGGTGCTCGGACTCCAGGCGCCCCTCCCCCTCCTTGAACAGGGGGAAGTCCACGACCCAGGCCAGGGCCCACCGATCCGCGGGAATGAGGCCCAGTTCTCTCCCCAGGCGCAGGCGGAGGTCGCCGAGGGCGGTCGAGGCGACCTCAGGCTTCCCCGCCGCGAGGAGGACGAGGTCCCCCCCTCGCGCGCCCGCGGCCCCGGCTACCCGCCCAAGGGTCTCCGGGGGGACGTGCTTCCCCAGGGACGAGGAGATCTCCTCCCCGAGCTTGATCCAGGAAAGCCCGGGGAGCCCGTGGGCCTTCGCCGCCTCCTCAAGCCTCCCGATCTCACCCCGGGACTTCCCGGCCCCTCCAGGAACGGGGAGGGCCCGCACCGCGCCCCCCGCGGCGACGACCTCGGCGAAGACCCGGAACGGGCCACCCGCAAAAAGCGGGGAGACGTCGGCGATCTCCATCCCAAACCGAAGGTCGGGTTTGTCGGAGCCGTAGCGGGCGATCGCCTCCCCGTAGGGAAGGCGGGGGAGGGGCGTGGGGATCTCGACCCCGATCGCCTCCCGGTAGACGTGGGCCAGGAGGCCCTCGAGGAGGGTGAAGAGCTCCTCGGGGTCCTCGAGGAACGCCACCTCGAGGTCGAGCTGGGTGAACTCCGGCTGCCGATCCGCCCGGAGGTCCTCGTCCCGGAAGCAGCGGACGATCTGGAAGTAGCGCTCGACGCCTGCGGTCACGAGGATCTGCTTGAAGAGCTGGGGGGACTGGGGGAGGGCGTAGAACGCCCCCCGGGAGAGCCGCGACGGGACGAGGAAGTCCCGTGCCCCTTCCGGGGTCGAGCGGGTGAGCATCGGGGTCTCGACCTCGATGAACCCCTGTTCGCTCAGGTAGTTGCGGATCGCGAGGGCGGTGCGGTGGCGGAGGCGGAGGTTCCGCTGCATCCGGGGCTTGCGGAGGTCGAGGTACCGGTAGCGGAGGCGGGTCTCCTCGCTCGGACTCCCCTCCTCGGCCACGGGGAGGGGCAGAGGCTTGGCGTGGGAGAGAATCTCAAGGTTAGTCACCTCGATCTCCACCTCCCCCGTGGGAAGGGACGGATGGGGGGCCTGGCGGAGCCGGACGGTGCCCCGGACCCGGACGACGTCCTCGTGGGAGAGCTTGGGCCCTTCCCGGAGAACGAGCTGGACGATCCCGCTTCCGTCCCGGAGGTCGACGAACGTGACCCCGCCGAGGTCCCGAACCCGGTGGAC
Source organism: Candidatus Bipolaricaulota bacterium (assembly GCA_938084715.1). GTDB lineage: Bacteria > Bipolaricaulota > Bipolaricaulia > Bipolaricaulales > Bipolaricaulaceae > Bipolaricaulis. Next base: position 48,294 of record CALKES010000016.1, read on the forward strand.
CCACCCGGCCAGGACAACCTCCTGACCCACATGCCCTCGCCGGAGCTCCCCACACGGATCACGGTTCATTCGTCCCCCTTGGCGGGCACGATTGTAGTCGGAGGGACGAGCCCTCACAGGGGAAGGGCGGAGGGGCAGATCGTCCGGTAGGCGCAGTAGGCGCAGGCGGTGAAGGACGGCTTCGCCCGGAAATCCCCGGATCGAACTCCCGCCGCCGCCTCGTGGATCGCCTCCAGGGCCCGCTTGAGGGTCCGGTCCGTCGGTATGGCCCGGCCCACCACGACCTCGGGGGTGAGGAATCGGAGCTGGACCTCCCGCGGCCGCACCCCAAACGACCGCTCGTACCCCAAGGCGTAGATCGCAAGCTGAAGCGACTCCGCCGCCCGCCGGTCCGCGGCCTCCTCCCCCACCTCGGAGGTCTTGTAGTCGATGATCACCGCCCCGTCCTCCCCCTGGTCCACCCGGTCCCAGTACCCCACGACCTTCGCCTCGCCCTCGGTGAACGCGAAGAACTTCTCGACGAGCGCCGGCCGGGCCCCAGAGGCCTCCTCGAAGGCGTAAAAGGCCGCCAGGGCCTCCTCCCCGTGGCGGATCATCTCCTCTTCGTGGGTCGCGGAGAGGAACCCCTCGGAGCGCCAGGCGTGGCGGAAGATCCGATGGAGCTCCGCCAGGGGCAGGGTCCGCCCCTGGACCTTGGCGAGGTGGTAGGCCTGGATCGCCTGGTGGACGGCGTTCCCAAGGATCACGGTCGGGTGGAGGCGGATCGGGACCCGCAGGACGTGGACGTAGCGGTACTTGAGGGGGCAGGTGAGCCAGTCGTCCACCTGCCGGAACGAAAGCTGCAGCGGGCCCGATCCCAGGCCCAGCGGCACGGGCGCGGGAGCGGTCCCCTCGCGGCGGATCCGGAACGGGGCCGGGGGTTCCGCGGCCCGCGGGGAGATCCCCTCCGGCCCCAACGCCTCCAGGACGAACCGGGACACCTTGGCCGCCCGCTTCCGGGGCTCCTCCCCCGGCGGGCGGTAGTCGTCGGCGGAGAGGATGTAGAGGTGGCGCTTGGCCCGCGTCATCCCCACGTAGAACAGCCTCCGCTGCTCCTCGACGTGGGCCACCTCCTCGGGGACCTCCTCCCCCCGAAGCTCCCGGGGGAGGGGGAACGCGGGGCGGACGATCCGCCCCGGGAAGAAGTCCTCCACCAGTCCGGTGAGAAACACCGCCTCGAACTCCATCCCCTTGGCCTGGTGGAAGGTCATCACCTGGACCGCGTCCGTCCCCGGCTCGGCCTCTCCAACCATCGGGTTCCACCCAAGCTCCCGGAGCTCGTCCACGTACCGGACAAACCATGGGACCCGGTTGTGTCGCGCCACCTCCTCGAACCGCCGGACGACCCGCTCGAAGAACGCGGCGACGTTCTCCACGGCCCGGGCCGCCTGCGGGGTCCCAGAGTGGACGAGGGCCTCGAGGTACCCCGTCCTCTCCGTGAGGAGGGCGTAGAGGACCCGCCCCACCGGGTTCGAGGCGGAGAGCTCTTCGCCGAAGGCAAGGTCGTCGAGGGCCCGGCGGGCCGCCTCCCGCCCCGCCTCGGAGAGCCCCTCCAAAGTTTCCCGGAGGACGGCCCGCAGGGGCCGGTGGGTTCGACTGGCCTGGGCGGAGAGGAGGGCGAGGTCGTCGGCTGGGATCCGGTAGAGCGGGGACCCGAGGAGGTGGTAGAGGGACTGGCTGTCCCCCGGGTCGGCGAGGGCGCGGAGGAGGGAGAGGAGGAGCTTCACCTCCTCCTGATCGAACAGCCCAGCTCGGTACCGGCCGGCCAACGTCCACGGGATCCCCTCCGCGGAGAGGGCCTTGAGATAGGGATCGGGCCGGTACCGGTTCCGGTAGAGGAGGGCAACCTCCCGGTACGGGACCCCCGACCCGTGGAGCCTCCGCACTTCCTGAGCCACGAACTCCGCCTCCTCCCCCACCGAGGGGAAATGGCGGTGGACCGGGGGGGCACCCAGGCCGTGGGAGGACACGAGCTCCTTCGTGATCGAGTACGGGACCTCGCCGCGGAGGGAGAGGGCCTCCAGCCGGTAGCGGTTCTCCCGAACGAGCCGCAGGGCCGCGTCGAGGATCCCTTGGGTCGAGCGGAAGTTGCGGGTGAGGACGACCACCTTCACCTGGGGGAACGCCCGGAGGAAGGAGAGGAGGTTATCCCAGGGGACCCCGCGGAACCCGTAGATCGCCTGGTCGTCATCGCCGACGGCGCACGTGTTCCCGTGGCCCCCAAGGAGCCGAACGAGCTCGAGCTCGGCCCGGCTCGTGTCCTGGAACTCGTCGGCAAGCACGTGGGGGAACCGGCGGTGGTACTCCGAAAGGAGCCCGGACCGGGAGCGGAGGAGCTCCACCGCCCGCAGGATGAGGTCCCCGAAGTCCACGTATCCCTCCCGGGCGAGGAGCTCCTGGTAGGCCGCGTAGATCTCGGCAAGCTCGCGGTGGAGGTCGGCCTCGTCCGGGGGGAGCCCCGCCGCCGCAAGCCACGCTTGGTGGTCGGCGGGGGTAACCGCCTCGTCCTTGGCCCGCCCGATAAAGGAGAGGACTGGCGAGAGGAATCGCAGGGGCTGGCGGAGGGCCCGGGGCCGCAGGGTGCGGAGAGGGAGCTCGGTGAGGTGGTCGAGGAGGAACACCCGCTGCTCCCAGTCGTCCAGGACCCGGAAGTCGGGGGGGAGGCCTGCCAGGGGCGCGTTCTCCCGGAGGATCCGCTCGCACACCGAGTGGTAGGTGGCGATCCAGGCGTCAAGGGCCGCATAGCGGACCCAGTCAAACGCCCGGTCGAGCATCTCCTCGGCAGCCTGGTGGGAGAAGGTGAACACCAGGAGCTGACTTGGTCGTTCGACGATCCCTTGGGCGATGAGGTAGGCGATCCGCCGGGTGACGACGGTGGTCTTCCCCGTTCCCACCCCGGCGAGGACGAGGAGCGGTCCTCCGCGGTGGGTCACCGCCTCCCGCTGCTCGTCGGTGAGCCCCTCCAAGATGTCCGCCATCGGGGGGAAGTGTACCCGTCTCCGGCCGGACCCCCTCTCTGGAAGGCGCTCCCGGGGCAGGCTATCCTTTCTCCATGAACCCGTTCAGCCTGTTCATAGTCCTGGTCCTGGTGGGGGCGGTCGTGGCCGTGGGGGTGGTGGTGATCTCCGAGTGCCGGAACGCCGAGCTCGTCAGCCTTCAAGCCACGGTGACCGACAAAGCGGTGGTGGTCCGCGAGCGGATGGAGACCCGGACGGTCTCTACCGGGGGTTGCCCAGTCTGCCCAGGAAGCGGGGGCGGGGGAGGGACGAGCACCGTCACCGTGATCGTCCAAGAGGAGGCGTACTTCGTCACCCTCGACGTGGTGGAGAACGGAAAAGTCCGCCCGGAGCGGGTCGAGGTGAGTGCTTCCTTGTACGCGAAGCTCAAGGCCGGGGACGCGGTGGTGTACCGGTACCTCCGGGGGAAAACCTCGGGCCGGGTCTGCAGTCGTCCGGAGGTTCTCGTCCCCACCCCGTAGCCCCTCAAAGGAGGTTCGTCCCCATGCCACTCCCCAAGAGGACGATGGCCGAGCCTTACAAGATCAAGGTTGTGGAGCCCCTGCGGATGACAACCCGGGACTACCGGGAGGAGAAGATCCGCGAGGCGGGCTACAACACGTTCCTCCTCCGAAGCGAGGACGTCTACATCGACCTCCTCACCGATTCGGGCACCTCGGCGATGAGCGACAACCAGTGGGCAGGGATGATGCTTGGGGACGAGGCCTACGCCGGATCGCGGAACTTCTACAACCTCGAGCGGGCGGTCCGGGAGATCTACGGGTTCCGCTACGTCGTCCCCACCCACCAGGGCCGGGCTGCGGAGCACATCACGAGCCAACTGCGGATCAGGCCCGGCCAGTACGTCCCAATGAACATGTACTTCACCACCACCCGGGAGCACGTCGAGCGGGCCGGGGGGATCTTCTACGACTGCATCATCGACGAGGCCCACGACCCGGCGAACCCTCATCCGTTCAAGGGGAACGTCGACCTCGCCAAGCTCGACCGGCTCCTCGCCCAGGTCGGGCGGGAGGGGATCGCTTACCTCTCCATTGCCCCGTGCGTGAACATGGCCGGGGGGCAGCCGTTCTCGATGGCCAACCTCCGCGAGGTGGCCGGCTGGGCGACGAGGCACAGAATCCCGATCATCTTCGACGCCACGCGGGCGGTGGAGAACGCCTACTTCATCCAGCAGCGGGAGCCGGGCTACAAAGACAAGCCGGTCCGGGAGATCCTCCGGGAGATGATGAGCTATGGCGAGGGGTGCACGATGTCCTCCAAGAAGGACAACCTCGTCAACATCGGCGGGTTCATCGCCACAGACAACGAGGAGTTCTTCACCCGGGCCAAGGAGATGGTCGTCGTGTTCGAGGGCCTCCACACCTACGGCGGCCTGGCCGGCCGGGACATGGAGGCCATCGCCCGCGGGATCTACGAGATGGTGGACGACGCCTACATCGCGAGCCGCGTCCGCCAGGTGGAGTACCTGGGGGACCGGCTCCTGGAAGCGGGGATCCCGATCGTGGTCCCGATCGGCGGCCACGCGGTGTTCGTGGACGCAAGACGGTTCCTCCCCCACATCCCCCAGGAGGAGTTCCCCGCCCAGGCCCTCGCCGCGGCCCTCTACGTGGACAGCGGGGTCCGGGCGATGGAACGGGGGATCGTGAGCGCCGGCCGCGACCCCAAGACAGGTGACCACCGCAGGCCCAAGCTCGAGCTCGTCCGCCTCACCATCCCCCGCCGGGTGTACACGAACCTCCACATGGACGTCGTCGCCGAAAGCTGCATTGCCCTCTACGAGGAGCGGGACAAGATCCGGGGCCTGCGGATGGTCTACGAGCCGAAAGAGCTCCGGTTCTTCCAGGCCCGGTTCGAACCGATCGTCCCCTAGCCCTTGCCCCTCCCCGGCGGGGTATATAGAATCGCCGCCAGTATCAAGGAGGGGCGGTGACCTACAGGCGACGGGTCCAGGTGACGGGGGGAGGGACGTTCCTCGTGACCCTCCCCAAGGAGTGGGCAGACCGGGTGGGGGTGGTCCAGGGGACGGAGATGGTCCTCATCCCCAACGAGTCCGGGGCGATGCTCCTCGTACCGCCCGGGGTCAAGGACCGCAACCGCTGCACCCTAACCCTCGCCGGGAAGGACCGGGTCCACCTCAGGCGGGAGATCATCGCCCGCTACATCGCCGGCTACGACGTGATCGAAGTGATCGGCTCCCGTATCGGCCCGGAGAGCCGGCGGGCGGTCCGGGAGATCGCTCAGTCCCTCGTGGGGGTGGAGGTCCTAGGGGAGACCCAAGGGGCGGTGGCCCTCCACTGCGTGGCCAACGTCCAGGACTTCCCCGCCCCCGTCACCGTCCGGCGGATCCTGGAGATCGCCGGGGCGATGTGGGACGACGCGGTGACGGCGTTCCTTGGGCGGGACGAGGAGCTCGCCCAGGACGTGGAGGAGCGGGATGGAGACGTGGACCGGCTCGTCCTCCTCGTGGCCCGGCAGTTCGGGCTCCTCCTGCGGGACCTCATCGTGGAGGAGGAGGTTGGGCTGTCCCGGTTCCAGTTCCTCCACTACCACACCGTGGCCGACCAGCTGGAGCGGGTGGCGGACCACGCGGTCAAGGTGTCCCAGGCCGCCCGAGCCCTCGCCTCGCCCCTTCCCGCCCGGTGGGGGGACCGGATCCGCCGGGCCGCGGCCGCCTCCCAGGACGTGGTCCGGGAGGCGGTGGCGGCGTTCACCGAGCGGAGCGTGGAGCGGGCCAACGCGGTCCTGGCTGGGAAGGGTGCCGACCCTGCCCCCTCGGACTGGCTCCACTCCCTCCTCGCCGAGGAGCCGGCCAACGCCCCGCCCCTCACCCTCCTCCACGACAGCCTCCTCCGCTGCCGGGAGCACGGGTTCAACATCGCCGAAACCGCCCTCGACGCTGCCGTCCCAGCCGTGGGTTCTATATAGAGCGAGGTTTGTCTCCACTCGGTCCTTAGGCTCTGTAACGCCATACAAGACGAAGATCACCGGCCCAAACCCTTGACCGTCTTTCTCTGGCTCATATACTAAGTGCCAAATCTATGAATAAAAGGAGGAACCTAAAGATGCAAAACAAGTGGCTACGGGCAGTGGTTCTCGGGCTGGCGGTCCTCGGGGTGGTGGGGCTTGGGCAGCCCACGGCCCCGCGGGACTCCCTGGCGATCCTCATCGACGGCTCGAGCACGGTGGGCCCGGTCACCGAGGCGGTGGCCAAGGAGTTCCTCGCCCAGGCCCCCCGGGCGCGGATCTCGGTTGGGATCAGCGGCACGAGCGGCGGGTTCCGCCGGTTCCTGGCAAGCGAGACGGACATCAACGACGCCTCCCGCCCCATCCGGCCAGCGGAGATCGCCACGGCCAAGGAGCGGGGGATCGAGTACCTTGAGCTCATGATCGGCCTCGACGGCGTGGTCGTCGCCGTGTCCCGGAACACCGAGATCTTCAAGGACGGGGTCCCGGTGATGACCCTTGGGGAGCTCAACCTCCTCTGGAGCAAGGAGAGCGAGGGGCTCATCACCCGCTGGAGCCAGATCAGCCCCCGATTTGCCGATGCCCCGATCGTTCTCTCCGGCGCCGCCTCCACCTCGGGGACGTTCGACGTGTTCACCGCCGTGGTGACCGGCAAGGAGGGGGACAGCCGGACCGACTACTTCGGGACCGAGGAGGACCAGCTCCTCGCGGAGCAGACGGGGGCCAATCCCTTCGCCCTGACCTACTTTGGCTTCGCCTTCCTCGAGAACAACCGGGACCGAGTGCAGGCAATCGCCATCGACCCCCGGCTGGAGGTCATCGACACCCCGCAGGAGATCCTTGATCAGATCAACACCCGACGGGCTGCGGCGGGGAAGAAGCCCCTCGTCGCGGCGGGCGGCAAACCCCAGGGGATCCTCCCGACGGTGGACACCATCGCCAGCTTCACCTACCCCATCAGCCGGCCCCTGTTCTTCTACGTGAACGCAAGGTCGGCCGAGCGGCCCCTCGTGGACCAATTCGTCCGCTTCTACCTTAGCGAGGAGATCATCGGAGACCAGGAGTTCATGCTCGACGTGGGCTACCTCCCGGTTGGGCCGGAGCTCCGGGAGGCGGCGCGCCGGATCTGGACGAACCGGATCACCGGGACAGCGTTCGGGGGGACGATCACCGGGTTCACCCCCGAGCAGATCGCCCAGCTGTACCGGAAGCACGCCGGGCTGTAACCTTCAAGGAGGCATGGCCACACCCTCTCGCTCCCTCCCCCGAGCCGCTCGCGGCCGCAGCCGCCGCGAGCGGCTCGCCACCTGGGGGCTCACCCTGGCTGGGCTCCTGGCGGTCGCCATCACCCTCACGATCATCGCCCTGTTCGTCCACGGGAGCCTCCCGTTCCTCCGCACCGTCCCCCTCGGGGAGTTCCTGGGGGGGACGCGGTGGGCCCCGATCCACGAGCCGGCGGGCTACGGGATCCTCCCCCTGATCGGGGCGACCCTGGTCACGACGGGAATCGCCCTGGGGGTCGCCGTGCCCCTGGGGCTTCTGGCCGCGGTGTTCCTGAGCGCCTACGCCCCCAGCCCCGTCCGCCGGGTCCTCAAGCCGGCCTTGGAGCTCCTGGCGGGCGTTCCCACCGTCGTGTACGGTTTTTTCGCCTTGCGGTTCGTGACCCCGCTCCTCCAGGGGTTTATCCCAAGCTTGGGGTTCTGGAACGGGCTTTCCGCGGGGCTGGTCATGGGGGTGATGATCATCCCCTACATGGCCTCCCTTTCGGAGGACGTCCTGTACGCAGTTCCCCGTTCCCTGTGGGAGGGGGCGTACGCCCTTGGGGCCACGCGGTTTGAGGCCGTGACGCGGGTCGTGATCCCCGCGGCCTTGTCGGGAATCGGGGCCGCGTTCATCCTCGCCCTCACCCGGGCGGTGGGGGAGACGATGATCGTCGCCCTGGCCGCCGGGCGAACCCCCACCTGGCCCCCGGATCCCCGGCAGCCCCTCCTCACCCTGACCACGGCGATTGTGAACATCGCCACGGGGGACCACGAGGCCACGGCGTTCATCTGGTCCGCGGTGTTCGCCATCGGGCTTCTCCTCTTCCTCACCACCCTCGTCCTCAACACGGTGAGCTACCTCGTGATCCAGCGGTTCCGGGAGAAGTACGCATGAGGCGGAAGCTGGTGGGATGGGGGTTCGCGGCCGTGGCGGGGATGGCCCTCGGGATCGGCCTCCTTGTCCTCATCGTGCTCATTGCCACCACCGCCCTCCAGGCCGCTCCGATCACCGCGATGCGGGCGGTGGCCGGGGCCGGGATCTCCCTCTCCTTGCGAAGCATGGAGGTACCGGGGACGCGGGAGGCCGCGGGATATGTGACCGTGGCCCAAGTGGAGGCCGGCTCTCCCGCGGCCGAGCTCGGCCTCGCCCGGGGGGACGCCCTTCTGGTGGTGGGGAGTGTCCCGGTGGAACGGCCGAGCCAGGCCTGGGAGGCGGTGCGCGGGGCGCCGGGGGGGCGGGGGGTGGTCCTCCCGGTGGCTTGGCTTCCCCGGGCCGAGGTGGCCTTGGGCACGCTCCGGGCGACCCCAGGCGGGGTGACGGTGGCCACCCCCTCCCCCATGGCCCAGGCTGGAGGCCTCGCGCCGGGGGACCTTCTCCTCTCCGCCGGCAGCATCCCCATCACCGGGACCCGCCAGGCGTGGGAGGCCCTGGCCGTGGCCGCCCGCACGGGGGGGGCGCCCGTTGAGGTCAAACTGAATCGGGCCGGGGAGGAGATCCGCCTCCTCTGGGACCCCGTCCGCCGGGGGGAGCTTCGGTTCGTCCGGGATCCCCTCCGGGCGTGGTGGGGGTTCCTCACCACGCTCAACGAGCCCCGGTACCCGGAGCGGGCTGGGCTCCTGCCGGCCCTCGTCGGCTCCCTCTACGTGGTCCTCGTGATGGCCGCCGTGGCCTTCCCCTTGGGCATCGCGGGGGCGGTGTACCTCGAGGAGTACGCTCCCACGAACCTCCTGACCCGAACGATCGAGGTCCTCGTGGCCAACCTCGCCGGGACCCCGTCGGCGGTGGTGGGGATCATCGGCCTGGAGGTGTTCGCGCGGGCGCTCGGGGCCGGACGGAGCGTCCTTGCGGGGGGGCTGACCCTGGCCGTTCTCATCCTCCCTACGATGGTCGTCGCCTCCCGGGAGGCCCTGCGGGCGGTTCCTCGGACCCTCCGCGAGGCGGCCCTCGCCCTGGGGGCCACCCGCTGGGAGACTGTCCGCCACCACGTCCTCCCCTACGCCCTCCCTGGGATCCTCACCGGGACGATCCTCTCCTTCTCCCGGGCCCTGGGGGAGGCCGCCCCCCTCCTCCTCCTCGGGGCGTTCCTCTTCGTGACCTACGTCCCCCAGGGCTTGGGGGACAGCTTCACCGTCGTCCCCCTCCAGATCTTCGAGTGGGCGACCCGGCCCCAGGACGGGTTCGCGACGGTGGCCGCGGCGGCGATCGTGGTCCTCGTGACCCTGCTCCTCCTCCTCAACGCCGTGGCGATCCTCCTTCGCAACCGGTTCGGACGGAGGTGGGCGGGATGAGCGAGCACGTGGCTCCACCCGTCCTCAGTACACGCAAGTTCAGCCTGTGGTACGGCTCGCACCAAGCGGTGATCGAGGTGGACCTGGACATCGCCGAACGCCAGATTACAGCGATCATCGGCCCCTCGGGGTGCGGGAAGAGCACCCTCATCCGGGCGTTCAACCGCCTGAACGACCTCATCCCCGGGGTCCGCACCGCCGGGCAGATCCTGTTCCGGGGGGAGCCCCTCTACGGCCGGGGGGTGGACCCGGTGGAGGTGCGGCGGCGGATCGGGATGGTGTTTCAAAAGCCCAACCCGTTCCCGAAGTCCGTGTTTGAAAACGTGGCGTTTGGCCTGCGGATCAACGGGTTCCGAGGCGACCTCAAGGCGAAGGTCGAGGAGGCCCTGGCCCGGGCCGCCCTCCTCGATGAGGTGAAGGGGGACCTCCACCGGAAGACGGGGTACGACCTCTCCGGGGGCCAGCAGCAGCGGCTGTGCATCGCGCGGGCCCTCGCCGTGGACCCGGAGGTCCTCCTCATGGACGAGCCCTGCTCGGCCCTCGATCCGATCGCCACGGCAAAGATCGAGGACCTGATCCGGGAGCTCGCCAGTTCCGTCACGGTGGTCATCGTGACCCACAACATGCAGCAGGCGGCGCGGGTGAGCGACTACACCGCGTTCATGCTCCTGGGGGAGCTCGTGGAGTGCGGGCCCACCCGGGAGCTCTTCACCCGGCCCAAGGACAGTCGGACCGAGGCCTACATCACGGGGAGGTTTGGGTAGATGGTGCGGGAGGCGTTTGACCGGGAGCTCCGGGCCTTGGAAGAAGAAGTCGTGCTCTTGGGGGAGGCGGTGGCCGAGGCGACCCTGCGGGCGGTGGACGCCCTGCGGCGGAAGGACGCCGCCCTCGCCCAGAGGGTGGACGAAGACGACGAGGGGATCAACGAGCGGTGGCTCGCCCTCGAGGAGCGGTGCCTGGAGCTCCTCGCCACCCAGCAGCCGGCCGCGGGCGACCTCCGGGTGCTTCTCGCGATCGTCCACATCGCCACGGACCTTGAGCGGATGGGAGACCACGCGGCGGGGGTGGCCCGCCTCGTCCTCCGGATCGGGGACGAGCCCCTGATCAAGCCCCTGATCGACATTCCCCGGATGGCCGACCTCGCGGCGGGGATGCTCCGGGACTCCCTCCAGGCGTTCCTGGCCCGGGACGCGGCCTGGGCGCGGGCCGTGGCCGCCCGGGACGACGAGGTCGACGCCCTCCACGACCAGGTCCACCGGGAGCTCTTCCTCCTCATGATCGAAAACCCCCGGACGATCACCCAGGCCACGTACCTCATGTGGGCTAGCCACGGTCTTGAGCGGATCGCCGATCTCGTGACCAACGTGTGCGAGCGGGTGGTGTTCGTGGCCACGGGGACCCTGGAGGACCTCAACCCCGGCCGGGGCTAGGGACGTACAATCCCCGCATGCTTCTCGCGGCGGACATCGGGAACTCCCTCATCACCCTCGGGGTCCACGACGGGACCGCCTGGCGGGCCCGCTGGCAGATCCGGTCCGACCCCGAACGACCAAGCGAGGAGTACGGGATCGTCCTCGAGGGGGTCCTGGGCCGTTCGGGCCTCTCGGGGAAGGTGACCCGCCTCGCCCTGGCGAGCGCGGTGCCGGCCCTGGTGAGCGCGTTCCGGGAGCTCGGGGAGGGGTGGCTCCGGGTCCCGGTCCTCGTCGTTGGGCCGGGGGTGCGGACGGGGCTCACCCTGCGGGTGGATCACCCCTCCGAGGTGGGGCCGGACCTCGTGGCCGACGCGGTCGCGGCCTACGCCCGCTTTGGGGACCGGGCGGTGGCGGTGGACTTCGGGACGGCAACGGCGCTCGTGGCGGTGGCCCCGCCGGGGGCCCTCGTGGGGGTCACGATCGCTCCCGGGCTCCGGGCGGGGGCGGAGGGCCTGGCCCGCCTCGCGGCTCAGCTCCCCCACGTCCCCCTCGCCCCGCCCCCCTCGGCCCTGGGGAAGAACACGGTCCACGCGATGCAAGCCGGGGTCGTCCTGGGCCACGCCGGCCTCGTGTCCGGGCTCCTCACGCGGATCCAGGAGGAACTCGGCCCGACGCGGGTCGTGGCCACGGGACGGTGGGCCCCCCTCCTCGCCCCCTTCTGCCCGGAGATCGAGGCCGTTGACCCCCACCTGACCCTCGAGGGAATCCGCCTCATCGCCGCCCGGAACCCCTAGCTTGCCCCCCGGCCCCAAGGCCGGTACCCTCGGCCCCGGAGATGACACTCCTCTGCGAGGTGATACTCCGATGAAGCGCCTGTTCGTTTCTGTCCTCCTGGCCCTCTCCTTCGCTTCGTCCGCGGCCGAGCTCCGCGTCGCCGTGTCCACCGAGCCGCCCGGGCTCGATCCAACCACAAACGCCGCGGCGGCGATCAAGCTCCTCCTCCACCACAACCTCTACGAGACCCTTGTCCAGTTCGACGCCCAAGCCCAGCTCCACGGCCAGCTCGCCCTAGCCTGGGAGATCAGCGAGGACGGCCTCGTCTACACCTTCCACCTTCGGGAAGGGGTCCTGTTCCACGATGGCACCCCCTGCGCCGGGGAAGCGGTGCGGCGGAGCTTCCTCCGGACCCTCGATCCCCAGACCGGGCACCCCAACCGGGCCTTCTACGCGGCGATCGACGATGTGGAGGCGGATGGGAACCGGGTCCAGTTCCGCCTCAAGTACCCCAATGCCCCGTTCCTGGCCCTGCTCGCCCTGGGGGACTCCGTGGTCGTCCCGGCTCACCGGACCGACCTCGCCACGCACCCGGTGGGGACCGGCCCGTTTCGGTTCGGCGAGTGGCGCCCGGCGGATCGGCTGATCCTCGTCCGGAACGGGGATTACTACCTCCCCGACCGGCCGAAGGTGGACCGGGTGGTGTTCCGCTTCCTCCCCGACCCGGCGGCCCAGCTCGCCGCCCTCCGGGCGGGCGACGTGGACCTCGTGGCCGAGGTTACGCCAGAAGTCGGGGCCTCCCTGCGGAACGACCCCCGGTTCACGGTGGTCTCCGGCCCCTCGAACCTCGTCCAGGTCCTGGCCATCAACAACGCCCGACCGCCCCTCGATCAGCTCGTGGTCCGGCAGGCGATCGCCCACGCCATCGACCGCGGAGCGATCATCGACCGGGTGTTCCTCGGGTTTGGAACGCCCATCGGCAGTCATCTCACCCCCGCCGTCCCCTACTACGTGGACCTCACCGGCCTTTACCCCTACAACCCGGCCGAGGCGCGGCGGCTCCTGGCAGCGGCGGGATACCGAAACGGGCTCGGCCTGCGGATGGTCCTCCCGGGGAACTACACCCAGCACGTCCGGACCGGGGAGTTCATCGCCGGCCAGCTCGAGGCGGTGGGGATCCGGGTCCGGATCGAGCTCGTGGACTGGTCGACCTGGCTCGATCGGGTGTTTGGGAAGGCGGACTACGACCTGACCGTGATCGGCCACATCGGGCGGGTGGATCCCGCCCTCATGCTCGCCCCCTACGGGGCCGACCGCCTCGACTACTACTTCCGCCGGGGGTGGCGGAACACCGAACTGGAGGAGCTCCTGGTCCTAGGGGTCCAGACCGCCGACCCTGAAGCCCGGCAGGGGATCTACGCCCGGGTTCAGGAGATTCTCGCGCAAGAGGTCGTCAACTACTTCATCCAGGACATGGCGGCGATCCACGCCCTCGGGGCCGGGGTGCGGGGGGTCCAGGTGTTCCCTATCTACGTCCTGGACCTCACAGCGGTCGAGGTCGGGTAAGCCGGCGGAACGACGGGTCGAGGAGGTCCCGCAGGCCGTCCCCGATCAGGTTGAGCCCCAGCACGGCCAGGGCGAGGACGGCCCCGGGGAACACCGCCGGCCAGGGGGAGAGCTCGAAGGCGGCCTGGGCCTCCCGGAGCATCCGCCCCCACGCCGGGTCCGGCGGCTGAAGGCCAAGCCCCAGGTAGCTCAGGGCAGCCTCCGCGAGGAGCGCCGCCCCGAGGGCCACCGTGGCCTGAACGAGGAGGGGGGAGGCGAGGTGGGGGAGGATGTGGTGGCGGACGATCCATCCCTCCCCCGCCCCGGAGGCCCGGGCGGCAAGGACGAAGTCCCGGGAGCGGAGGGCGACGAACCCGGCCCGGCTGAGGCGGGCGAAGAACGGAACGTTGAACAGGGCCAAGGCGAGGGCCACCCCGGGGAGGCCCGGCCCCCACACCGCCCGGAGAAGGAGCGCCACGAGAAGGGCCGGGAAGGCGAGGAGGGCGTCGGCCAGGCGCATGAGGGCCTCGTCCACCACCCCGCCCAAGGAGCCGGCGAGGGTTCCGAGCCCCGTTCCGACCAGCCCCCCCGCGACCACCGCCAGGACGGCCACCCCGAGGGACGCCCGGCCTCCCACCATCACCCGGGCGAGGAGGTCCCGGCCAAACCAGTCGGTCCCCATGGGGTGGCGGAGGCTGGGGGGAGCGTAGGGCTCCCCTCCCAAGGCGTTGGGATCGTGGGGGAGCCAGATCGATCCCACGACGACGGGAAGAAGCGCGAGGAGGAGGCAGATCAGACCGAGGGTCAGCCCGACGTGGCGCCTCATGGGTGGCGGATCCGCGGGTCGAGAAGGGCGTAGAGGACGTCGACGGCCAAGTTGACGAGGACCACGAGCGCCCCGACGACGACCGCGATGGAGAAGAGCAGGGGGAGGTCCCGCTCCCCCGCGGCTACCACGGCGAGCCTTCCCAGGCCGGGAAGCCCAAATACGTTCTCCACCACCATCGCCCCCGCCAGGAGCCGGACGAGGGTGAGGCCCGCCCCCGTGACGACCGGGATCAGGGCGTTGCGCAGGGCGTGGATGCCGAGGACCCGCCAGCCCGCGACCCCCTTGGCCATCGCGGCTCGGATGTAGTCCTCCCGCAGGACGTCGGCCACCGTGCCCCGGACGAGGCGGGCGAGGTACGCCCCCCGGGGGAGGGCGAGGGCCACCGCCGGGAGGAGAAGGTACCGCCAGGGTGCGGCGGCCGCCCAGCCGGGGAAGCCCCCGGCGGGGAGCCACCGCAGCCCCACCGCAAACAGCCCCACGAGGAGGACCCCGAGCCAGAACTCGGGGAGGGCCGTTCCCAGCTGGGCAAACCCCACCGTGGCGAGATCCATCCAGCCCCCCACCCGCCGGGCGGCGAGAAGCCCCAGGGGGAGCGCCACGACCAGGGCGAGGGCCAGGGCAAGGGCGGCCAGGGGGGCGGTGAGGGCCAGGGCCCCGAGGACGAGCTCCCGGGCCGGCCGGCCGTAGCGGAGGGACTCCCCCCAGTCCCCCGTGAGCACCCCCCCGACCCACCGCCCGAACCGGGTCGGCCAGGGGTCGTCAAGCCCCAGGCGCTCCCGGGCCGCCTGGTACTCCTCCGGCGAGGCCTCGAGCCCCACCACGAGCCGGGCCGGGTCCCCGGGGAGGACGTCGACGGCGAGGAACACGAGAACGGCCACGAGAACCAGGGTGAGCGCCGAGGCGCCCACCCGCCGCAGGAGGTGGCCGAGCATCGCCCCCCGCTTAGCCCCCCCGGAGGGCGGCGTGGGCCGCCGCGAGGCGGGCGATGGGGACCCGGAACGGCGAGCAGCTCACGTAGTCCATCCCCACCCGGTGGCAGAACATCACGCTCTCGGGGTCGCCCCCGTGCTCCCCGCAGATCCCCACCTTGAGGTCCGGCCGCGTCGCCCGCCCCCGCTCGACCCCGATCCGGATGAGCTCCCCGATCCCCTCCTGGTCGAGGGTTTGGAACGGGTCCGCCCGGAGGATCCCCCGCTCGAGGTACTCGGGGAGGAACGAGCCGACGTCGTCCCGGCTGAACCCAAACCCCATCTGGGTGAGGTCGTTCGTGCCGAAGCTGAAGAACTCCGCGGCCTTCGCCATCTGCCCCCCGGTGAGGGCAGCCCGGGGGATCTCGATCATCGTCCCAAAGAGGCACGGGAGGTCGGAGAGCCCGAACTTGGCCTTGACCTCCCCGAGGACCCGCTCGAAGGTCGCCCTCTCGTGGAGGAGCTCGGTCACGGTGGCCGTCACGGGGATCATGATCTCGGGGTAGGCCCTCTTCCCGGAGGCAAGGAGCTCCGCCGCCGCCTCGAGGATGGCCCGGTACTGCATCTCCGAGATCTCGGGGTAGGTGATCCCCAGCCGCACCCCGCGGTGCCCGAGCATCGGGTTCGCCTCCCGGAGGCTTTCCGCCCGCTTCCGGAGGCGGGCGAGGCTGATCCCCAGCTCGGCGGCGAGGGACTTCTGCTTCTCCCGGTCGTGGGGGACGAACTCGTGCAGGGGGGGATCGAGGAGGCGGATCGTGACCGGCCGACCGTCCATGACCTCCAGCGTCGCCTTGACGTCGGCCTTCACGTAGGGGAAGAGCTCCTCCAGGGCCTTCCGCCGCTCCGCGGCCGTGGTGCTCATGATCATCTTCCGGAGAATGAACAGGGGCTTTTCGCTTCCCTCGCCATAGAACATGTGCTCGGTCCGGAAGAGGCCGATCCCCTCAGCGCCGAACCGGATCCCTTGGGCGGCGTCCTTGGGAGTGTCGGCGTTCGTCCGGACCCGGAGCCGGCGGTACCGGTCGGCGAGGGCCATGAGCCGGACGTAGTAGGGGTTGTCCTCCGGCCGGGCCGCGATGAGGGGCAGTTCCCCCCGGTACACCTTCCCCTCCGTCCCGTTGAGGCTGATCCATTCCCCCTGGCGGACCGTCTCCCCGTGGGCGGTGGTGAACGACCTGCCGTCCCGGGCAATCTCGATCTCCCCGCAGCCGACGATGCAGCACTTCCCCCAGCCCCGGGCCACCAGGGCGGCGTGGGAGGTGAGGCCTCCCCGAGTGGTGAGGACCCCTTGGGCCTTGTGGATCCCGTCCACGTCCTCGGGGGAGGTCTCCTCCCGGACGAGAACCACCTTCTCCCCCCGGGCGGCCCAGGCCACGGCGTCGGCGGAGGTGAACACGACCCGCCCCACGGCGCCGCCGGGGCCCGCCGGAAGGCCCTTGGCCATGGGGGTCGCCGCCTGCTCCGCCCCCGGGTCGAGGCGGGGGAGGAGGAGCTCCACGAGCTGGGCCGGGGGAACGCGGAGGACCGCGGTCCGCTCGTCGATCAGCCCCTCGTCGAGCAGGTCGAGGGCGATCCGGACGGCGGCAACCCCGCTCCGCTTCCCGGCCCGGCACTGAAGGATGTAGAGCCTGCCCCGCTCCACAGTGAACTCGATGTCCTGCATGTCCCGGTAATGGCGCTCGAGCCTCACCCGGACCTCTTCAAGCTCCCGGTAGATCCCAGGCATCCGCTCGGCGAGGGTCGGGAGGTCCTTGCTCTTATCGTTCTTGGAGTGGTCGTTCAGAGGGGCAGGGGTGCGGATTCCGGCCACCACGTCCTCCCCTTGGGCGTTGACGAGGTACTCCCCGTAGAACGCGTTCTCCCCCGTGGCGGGGTTGCGGGTGAAGGCGACCCCGGTGGCCGAGTCGTCGCCCATGTTCCCGAACACCATGACTTGGACGTTGACCGCCGTCCCCCAGGTGTCGGGGATCCCCTCGATCCGCCGGTACTCCACGGCCCGGCGGCCCATCCAGCTCGCGAAGACGGCGCCGATCGCGCCCCACAGCTGGTCCCAGGGGTCGTCGGGGAACGGGCGGCCCAGCTCCTGGGCCACCGTCCGCTTGAACGATCGGACGAGGCCCCGGAGGTCGGAGGCGGTGAGCTCGGTGTCCAGGCGGTAGCCCTTCCGCTTCTTCAGCTGGGCGAGCTTCCGCTCGAGCTTGGGGCGGATCCCCCCGTCCCCGGTCTCCAGCCCCGCCGCCTTCTCCATCACCACGTCGGCGTACATCGTGATGAGCCGCCGGTAGGCGTCGAGGGCGAACCGCTCGTCTCCGGTCTGGGCCAAGAGCCCCCGGAGGGTGCTTGGGGTGAGGCCGACGTTGAGGACGGTCTCCATCATCCCCGGCATCGAGCCCCGGGCCCCGGACCGGACGGAGAGGAGGAGGGGGTTCTTCGGGTCGCCGAACCTCCGCCCCGTGAGGCGCTCCACGGTGGAAAGGGCGTCCCGGACCTGGCCCTCCAGTTCCGGGGGATAGCTCCGCCCGTGGGCGTAGTAGTAGGTGCAGACCTCGGTGGTGATCGTGAACCCCGGTGGGACGTTCAGGCCCAGCCGGACCATCTCCGCGAGGTTGGCCCCCTTCCCGCCGAGGAGGTCCCGCATCTCCGCCGACCCCTCGGTCACGCCGGATCCAAACAGGTACACGTACTTCGGCATCGCTTACCCCCGTAGGAGCGCCCGGACGAACTCCGTTGCCCGGAACGGCTCAAGTTCTTCCAGTCCCTCGCCGGTTCCGACCCACAGCACCGGAAGCCCGAGGGCCCGGGTGATGGGGATCACCGCCCCCCCCCGGGCGGTCCCGTCGAGCTTGGTGAGGACAAGGCCGGTCAGGCCCACCGCCTCGTGGAAGAGGTTCGCCTGGGAGATCGCGTTCTGCCCCACGGTGGCGTCCACGACGAGGATCCGCTCGTCCGGGGCTCGCCCGAGGACCCGCTCCGCCACCCGGCGGACCTTCCCCAGCTCCTCCATGAGCGGCCGTTTGGTCTGGAGCCGCCCGGCGGTGTCAACCAAAACAACATCATACCCCGCGGCCCTGGCGTGCTCCAGGGCGTCGTGGACCACGGCCCCGGGGTCGGCCCCGGGTCGGTGGGCGACGACCTCCACCCCCACCTGGCGCGCGAGGTCGACGAGCTGGTCGATGGCCGCGGCGCGGAAGGTGTCCGCGGCGACGAGGAGCGGCCGCGCCCCGTCCCCGGAAAGGAGGCGGGCGACCTTGGCCACCGTGGTCGTCTTCCCCGAGCCGTTCACCCCCACGAACAGGAGCACCGCCGGCCGGGCGGGGGGGAGCTCGAGCTCCCGCTCCGCCGGCTTGAGGAGGGCCACCAGGGCCCCCTCGAGGGCGGCCAGAGCCCCCTCCCAGGTCACCTCTCCGGGGGGGAGGGATCCCCGGACCCCAGCCACGATCCGCGCCGTCTCCTCCGGCCCGACATCGGCCCCAAGGAGCACCTCCTCCAGGCGGTCGAGGAACTCCGACGCCTTCCTCGTCCCCCGGAGGGGCTCGAGAAGCCCCTCCCGGGTCCGGGCCAGGCCCCGCCGGAGACGGTCCCAGAACCCCTCGCCCGAGCCTGGCATCGGGGACCGCTACATCTCCTCGGGGGCGGAGACCCCGAGGAGGGCGAGGCCACGGCCGAGGACGAGCTTCACCCCGGCGAGGAGGGCCAGCCGGGCCGGCGTGGCCGCCCCCTGCCCCAGGACCCGGACGTGGGCGTAGTAGGGGTGGAAGAGGGAGCTCAGGTTCTCCAGGTACTCGCACAGGAGGTGGGGGGCGAACTCGTGGGCCGCAGCCTGGACGACGTCGGGGAAGCGATCGAGCTCTTTGACGAGGGCGAGCTCCCGGGGGTCGGCGAGGGGGGAGAGGTCGACCCGGAGGGGGTCGTCCGGGAGCTCCCCGGCCCGCGCCGCCTCGCGGAAGAGGGACGCGATCCGGGTGTGGGCGTACTGGACGTAGTAGACGGGGTTTTCCATGCTCGTGTCCCGGGCAAGGGCGAAGTCGAACACAAGGTGGCTCTCGGGTTTCCTCATGACCATGAAGTACCGAGCCACGTCCCGCCCCACCTCGGCCACGAGGTCCTTCAGGCGCAGGAACCGCCCGGCCCGGGTGGACATCCGCTGGACCCCCTCCTCCCTTTTCAGGGTCACGAACTGGTGGAGGCAGTAGCGGAGGAACCCCTCCCGGATCCCGAGGAGCCGGAGGGCGAGGGCGACCTGGCGCTGCTCGTCCACGTGGTCCGCGCCCTGGACGTCCACCACGAGGTCGAACCCCCGGGCGTGCTTCTCCAGGTGGTAGGCGATGTCGACCATCGTGTAGGTGGGGGTTCCATCGGAGCGGACGAGGACGACGTCCCGGGAAAGGCCGTGCCGGGTGCTTGCCAGCCACAGAGCCCCATCCTTCTCGTACACGGCTCCAGCGGCGCGGAGCCGCTCCAGGGCCTGGGCGACGAGCCCCCGGCGGTGGAGGTCCCCCTCCCGGGTCCACACGTCGAACCGGACCCCAATCGCCTCGAGGTCCTCGTGGATCATGGCCATCATCCGGTCCACGGCCTCGGCCCGGAAGGCCTCCCGGGCCCGTCCATCCCAGACCGGATAGGCGTCCCCCCACGTCCGGGCGAGCTCCTCCCCGATCTCGGCGAGGTAGTCCCCGTGGTAGCCTCCCTCCGGGATCGGCTCCTCGTGCCCCAGGGCCTGGCGGTACCGGGCCCACAGGGACTGGGCGAGGAGCTCCATCTGCCGCCCCTCGTCGTTGAGGTAGTACTCCCGGACGCAGGTCCACCCGAGCTCTCCGTAGAGGGACGCCAGCACGTCCCCGAGCGCGGCCTGGCGGAGGTGGCCGATCGTGAGGGGGCCGGTGGGGTTGGAGGAGACGAACTCCACCTGGACCGTCTTGCCCTTCCCCTCCTCGCCGCGGCCGTAGTGGCCTCCGTCGGCGAGGATCGCCCGGAGCACCTCGTGAAGGGCCGAGGGCTCGAGGGTGAAGTTCACGAACCCCCCCTCGGCCTGGACGGAGCGGAACGGGGGCCGGCCCGCAAGACGAGCGGCGAGCTCCGCGGCGAGCTCGGGGGGGGACTTCCGAACCCACCGGGCGAGGAGGAACGCGACCCGGCTCGAGAGGTCCCCGTGCTCGGGCCGGGCCGGCCGGTCCACGGGAATCTCCGCTGGGATCGGGACTCCCAGGGCCCCCAGGGCCTCCCCGAGGGCGGAGCGGGCGAGGGCCTCGAGGCGCATCAGCGCTGGATGATGAACCGCATCCCCGTTTTGACCTCCCCCCCGATCTCGAGGTCGATGAACCCGGGGACGACCTTGATCTCCGGCTCCCCCTCCCGTTCGATCAGCCGGCGGGCGACGGCGATGGCCTTGACCGCCTGGTTCACCGCCCCGGCACCGATGGCGTGCACCTCGACGATCCCCGCGGACTCGAGCGCCCCGGCGATGGCTCCGGCGACCGCGTTGGGGTTGGACGAGGCTGCGACCTTGAGCGTTTCCATGCTTGCCTCCTTCGTGGTGAGATCGGGAACTTGTCCGCTGCCCGGATGAGCATTCTAGCGGCCCTCCGGTGGACGGACAACGACGGGCCTTGAGCCCACCGGCGCCGCTATCATTGAGGCGATGGAGCGGGCGATTCTCCACCTGGACATGGACGCGTTCTACGCGTCCGTGGAGCAGCTGGATCACCCCGAGCTCCGGGGCCGGCCGGTGGTCGTGGGGGGGCTCGGACCCCGGGGGGTGGTGGCCACGGCCTCCTACGAGGCGAGGGTGTACGGGGTTCGGTCGGCGATGCCCATGGCCAAGGCCCGGGCCCTGTGCCCCCAGGCGGCCTTCCTTTCGCCGCGGTTTGAGCGCTATGAGGAGGTGGCCCACCGGATCCGGGATGTCCTCGCCGGCTACAGCCCGCTCGTGGAGCCCCTGTCCCTGGACGAGGCGTTCGTGGACCTCACGGGGACCGAGCGGCTCCACGGGCCGCCCGGGGAGGTGGCCCGGGCGATCCACCGCCGGATCCGGGACGAGGTGGGGCTTTCCTGCTCGGTGGGGGTGGGACCGAACAAGCTCCTGGCGAAGCTCGCCTCCGAGGCGGCCAAGCCCGGCGGGGTGTACGTCCTGAGGCCCGAGGACGTGGAGGGATTTCTATCGCCCCTTGCCGTGGACCGGCTGTGGGGGGTGGGGCCACGGACCGCGGCGCGGCTTTCTGAGCACGGGGTCCGCACGGCGGGCGACCTGCGGCAGGTGGACCTGGGGGTTCTCCAGTCCTGGTTTGGTACCGCCCAGGGGGCCCACCTGTGGCGGGTGGCCCGGGGGGTGGACGACTCCCCCGTCGAGCCCGAGCGGGAGGTCAAGTCCATCTCCCACGAGGAGACGTTCCCCCAGGATCTCGTCCGGGAGGACGACGTGGAGCGGGAGGTGCGCAGGCTCGCGGACCGGGTGGCGGCGCGGCTTGGGGAGGAGGGGATGCTGGCGAGCACGGTGTTCGTCAAGATCCGGTGGGCGGACTTCACCACCCGCACCCGGCAGGTGCGGCTGGCCGAACCGACCGACCACCCGTTCCTCATCGCCGAGGCGGCCCTGGGGCTTCTTGGGCGGGGAGGGGTTGAAGCCGAAGCGGGGATACGGCTTCTTGGGGTCGGGCTGTCCGGGCTCGTCCCGGCCACGTTCCGGCCCACCCCCCTGTTCGCCGCGGCCGGCCTACCCGAGGTCCTGCGGGAGGTGCGGGCCCGCCATGGCCCCTCGGCCCTCACCATCGGGCTTCGGGGCGAGGACTTCCCCAGGGGGAGGGGGTATACTGATCCGAAAGGGACGAAAGGACGGGAACGACCATGAGAAAAGGGTGGGTGGCGGGGGCGCTAGCGGCGGTCGCGGCGGCGACGGGCCTGGCCATGAACCTGTGCTTGTACCGGGGGCCGACGGCGGAGTTTCTCCAGGGGAAGGTCTCCTTCTTCTACCAGCACGCCGACGACCCCGGGACCCCTGGGATCGAGCTGAGCGAGGGGGCGCTCGCGTTCGACCTCCGGCGCCAGCTGGACAGCGACCTCCGGGGGTTCACCCTGGGGGCGAAGGGCGAGGCGCGGCTGTACAACGTGGCGTTTGTCCGGGGGCGGGTCGAGGGGACAGGGAGCCTCCGCCAGTACCTCCGCGCTCCCGAGCCCCTCTACACCTACGGGGGACTGGACGCCGCTTTGGACACGGCCCACTTCCAGCCGTGGCTGGAGGCCCAAGCAGGTCTGGGGTACGGGCGGTTCTACAACGTGACCCCCCTGCTGCGGGTCCTGGTTCTGGAGACGAAGCTCCTGGAGCGGGGGGTCCTTACCGACGCCCTTACCGATGAGCTCCGGCTGAAGCTCGCGGAGATCGCAGGCAGGCAGGAACAGGTCCAGCCCCTCCCGGAGCGGGTGGCCTCCGTGGTGGCCGTTCTCAATGACCACCTGCGCGGCCGCTACCCCCAGGGGCTCGATGCCGCCACGGTGCTCCTCGTTGAGCAGGTCCTCGCTGAGTCCCATCCGGAGCGGTACTGCGGGTGGACCGTCCAAGGGGGGTTCGCCTACCGGCTCCTCGATCCCCAGGGAAGGCCCCGGGACCTCCTGTTCTCCCTGGCCTTGGACGCGGCCATCGCCCCGGAGCGGTACTCCCAGCTCCTCCTCCGGACCCGGATCACGGGGCCCTACGGGTTCACCGAGCAGTACACCCTGAGCCTGGACGTGAGCTTCAACGTGCAGATCCAGGGCAACGTCACCTTTTCCTCCCAGTACAGCCTGTTCCTGGAAAAGCCCCGAGGCCAAGCCCCAGCCGGGACCCAAAAGGCCCAGTTCCAGCTGGAGATCGTGGGCGGCTGGATCGGCCTGTCCTTGAAGATGGAGTTCTCCAAGGTGGCGGAGGCCCCGACGTGGCGGCAGGCGATCGTGATCAGCACCACGGCGTACCTGGGGTGGTGAGGCGGCTCGCCGTCTTCCCCCTCCGCCTCTACCGGCGGACCCTGTCCCCCCTTCTCCCGCGGCGGTGCCGGTTCTACCCCACCTGTTCGGAGTACGCCCTCCAGGCCATCCTCCGCCACGGGGTCGTGCGGGGAGGGTGGCTGGCCGCCCGGCGGCTACTGCGCTGCGGCCCCTGGCACCCCGGGGGCTACGACCCCGTTCCCTGAGACCGGGCGAACTCGGCCTGGGCCTCCGGAAGGAGGCCGGGGTCCGTCCACAGGTCGAGGCAGACGGCGGCGAGGGCCTTCGCCGCGGAGAGGAGGGCCCTCCGGGCCGGCTCGCCCTGGGCCGCCTGGCAAAACTCCCGGGAGTGGCCGGGGATCGTCCCCGGCCCGATCCGGATGTAGGGGTGGATCGCCGGGACCTCCCAGGAGACGTCCCCCATGTCCGTGGACCCCAGACCCCCTTGGGGCTCCTCCACGGGGTACCCCAGCTCCTCGATGTGGAGGGCAAACCGCCGGGCGAGGGCCCGGTTGGGGCGGATCGCCTTGTAGGCGTGGCCCACGAGCTTGAACTCGAGCCGCGCCCCCGTGGCCAGGGCCGCCCCCTCCGCACAGCGACGGAGCTTCTCCACGAGCTCGTCCCGGTAGGCGTTCTCCGGGGCGCGGACGTAGAACCGGGCCGCGGCGTACTCGGGGACGATGTTCGGCTTCACCCCGCCGTGGGTGATGATTCCGTGGATCCGGGAGCCATCGCGGATGTGCTGGCGGAGGGCGTTGAGGCCGATGAACGTCTGGATCACGGCGTCGAGGGCGTTGATCCCCTTGTCGGGCTCGGACGAGGCGTGGGCGGCCCGGCCGTGAAAGGCGATCTCCACCTCGGTGATGGCGAGCGACCCTCGGTCGACGAGGGTCTGGTCCGCAGGGTGGACCATCATCGCCGCATCCAGGTCCCGGAAGAGGCCGGCCTCGATGAGCTTGACCTTCCCCCCGCCTCCCTCCTCGGCCGGGGTCCCCAGGACGACGAGGGTCCCCGGGAGGTCCCGCTTGAACGGGGAGATGCCGAGGGCCGCCCCCACGGCGATGGCAGCGATGAGGTTGTGGCCGCAGGCGTGCCCGAGCTCCGGCAGGGCGTCGTACTCCGCCAGGAGCGCGACCCGGGCCCCGGGGGAAGCGGCGGGGTGGACGGCCCGGAACGCCGTGGGGAGGCCACCCACCCCCCGGTCGACGCGGAATCCCCCCCGCTCGAGGGCCTCCGACAGCCAGGCCGCCGCCTTGTGCTCCTCGAACCCAAGCTCCGGGTTCTCGTGGATCCGAAGGGCCAGGGCCCAGAGCTCGTCCCCGAGCTCGTCGATCCGCCTCCAGACCCTGTCCTTCATCGGCCGGTTGGAACTCGGGCTTGGGCCCGGATCCACTCCAGGGCCGCCTCGAGCTGGGGATCCCCCTCGTCGGTGTCCTTCCGCTCCACGAGGAGGTCGGGGGTGAGGCCCACGTCCTGGACCGCCCGGCCCTTGGGGGTGAAGTACTCCCCGGTGGTGAGCTTGATCGCCCCCCCGTCGGGGAGCCGCATCACGATCTCCTGGACGAGGCCCTTCCCGAAGGTGGGGGTTCCCACGAGGACGCCCACCCCGTAGTCCTGGATCGCCCCGGCCATGATCTCCGAAGCGGAGGCGGTACCCTTGTTGACGAGCACGGCCAGGGGGAGGTTGGGGACGTTGTTCCCCCGGGAGCTGTAGGTCCGCTCGCCGAACGACGGCCCCCGGGTCCGGACGATCACCCCCCGGTCGATGAAGTAGCTCGCCGCCTCGACGGAAGAGGAGAGGACCCCGCCGGGGTTGTTCCGGAGGTCGAGGACGATCCCCGAAAGCTCCTGGAGGGGGAACGAGAACAGGGCACGCCCCAGAAGCCCCGGGGTGTCGAAGTCAAAGCGGAGGATCCGGATGTAGCCCACTTTCTCATCGGCCCGGTACTCCGAGCGGACGGACTCGATCACGATCCGCTGACGGACGAGGGGGACGTCGCGGACCGTTCCGTCCTCGTGCATCACGGTGAGGACGACCGTCGTCCCCGCCGGCCCGCGGATCTTGGAGGAGGCCTTCTCCAGGGTCCAGCCCTCGGTGGACTCCCCGTCCACGGCCATGATCCAGTCCCCGGGGCGGATCCCGCCGGCGTAGGCCGGGGTCCCCGGGAACGGGGTCACCACCGTCACCCGCCCGTTGCGGAGGGTGATCTCGATCCCCACCCCCGAGTACTCCCCCGAGAGGGAGTCCTCCCAGCTCTTGTACTCCTCGGGGGTGAAGAACGTCGAGTAGGGGTCGCCGAGGGAGTCGATCACGCCGCGGATCGCCCCGTGGAGGAGCTGGGTGTCCGTGACCTGATCCGACCGGTAGTAGTAGGTCCGGATCATCTGGTAGACCTGGCCCAAGGGGCTGAACAGGAGGTCCCCCGGCCCCGCCCCCACGGCCAGGACCCCGATCATAAGCAGTGCCAAGAGAATTCTGCGGGTCATTTCGCTCACCTCACGCCCAAGTTCCGCGCCAGCTCCAGGAACTCCTGGGGGACCGGTTTGGGGCACCCCGCCAGGGCTTCAGCGAGGGGCACGGCCACCACGGCGGTCCCGTGGAGCGCGGTCATCGCATCGTACTTCCCTTCCCGGACGAGCTCCACGGCGGCGATCCCGAACCGGGTGGCCAAGAGCCGATCGAACGGGGTCGCGACCCCACCCCGCTGGAGGTAGGCGAGGACGGTCACCCGGGGGGTAAGGGGGAGCCCAGCCTTCTCCAGTTCCGCCGCGAGCCAGTACCCGATCCCGCCCAGCTGAGGGTGGCCGAAGGCATCGACCCGCGTCTCCGCAGCGAGGGGCTTGGACCCGAGCTCCACCGCCCGGGCCCCCTCGGCGACGACGATGATCGAGAACCTCCGCCCGGCCTCGAGCCTCCGCTCCAGGGCCCGCTTGACGTCGGCCACCGAAAACGGCTCCTCCGGGACCAGGATCACGTCCGCCCCGCCGGCGAGGCCGCCCAGGATCGCGATCCACCCCGCGTCGCGGCCCATGACCTCCACGATGAGAGCCCGGTGGTGGGCGTGGGCCGTGGTGTGGAGCCGGTCCAGGGCCTCGGTCACCACGGCCAAGGCTGAGTGGAAGCCGATCGCGTAATCGGTCCCCCCGATGTCGTTGTCGATCGTCTGGGGGATCCCCACCGCCCGGACCCCGTGAGGAGCGAGGCGGTGGGCCACGCCCAAGGTGTCGTCCCCGCCGATGGCGACGAGGGCGTCCACCCCCCGCCGCTTGAGGGTCTCCAGGATCCGGTCCACCTTCGAGGTTGGGGTCCAAGAGCCCGTGGCCGGGTCCTTCTGGAACGGGTTCGTCCGGGAAGTGCCGAGGATCGTGCCCCCCACGGGGAGGATCCCCGCGACGTCCGCCGGCCCCAGGGGGACGAGGTCGTCCTCGACCACCCCCCGCCAGCCGTCCCGGAACCCGACGACTTCCATCCCCAGTCCCCGGGCCCGGCGGACGATGGCCCGGAGCGCGGCGTTGATCCCCGGGGAGTCCCCGCCCCCGGTCAAGACTCCAATCCTCTTCGGTTCAGGCATAGAGCGATTTCCCTCCTGAGCCCACCTGATCGATCATCTGGGCCGCCACGGCCTGGATTGCCTTCCGGACCTCCCCCCCGAGGGCCCGGGGGTCGAAGACCTTCTTGTTCGGTTTCCAGGAGGCGCCCATGGCGTCGAACGTGATCGGGTCGAACGCCACCCCGGCGGGGGGAAGGACCTCCCCGGCGTGGGAGGCGAAGTACTCGGCGGCCGTCCGGGCGTAGACGTACTGGTACGTCGTGTCCTTGTTCACCTTGCACACCCCGGCGGCGACAAGGGTTCG
Organism: Candidatus Bipolaricaulota bacterium; assembly: GCA_938084715.1. Classification (GTDB taxonomy): domain Bacteria; phylum Bipolaricaulota; class Bipolaricaulia; order Bipolaricaulales; family Bipolaricaulaceae; genus Bipolaricaulis. The sequence continues at coordinate 75,204 of CALKES010000016.1, forward strand.
GACCTGCTCCGCAGAAAGCCCCGACGCCCCGTGGAGGACGAGGGGTCGGGCGAGCCCCTCCGCCCAAAGGCGGTCCCGGATTCGCCTGGCGAGTTCCGGCCGGAGCTTGAGCTCCCGGCCCGCTGAGACCCCGTGCTCGGTCCCCACGGAGACCGCCAGGAGGTCGACCCCTGTCTCCCGGACAAACTGCGCCGCCTCCTCGGGGTCGGTGTAGAACGCCTCGTCAGAGACGACGTGGTCCTCGGCACCCTTGATCACCCCGAGCTCCCCCTCCACAAGGACCCCGTAGGGCCGGGCGAGCTCGACCACGGACCGGGTCACGCGGACGTTCTCAGAAAACGGGAGGGCCGAGGCGTCGATCATCACCGAGGCGCACAGCCCCTCGGCGAGGGCCGGCCGGATGAAGCTTTCGATCCCGTCCGGGGTCACGTGGTCGAGGTTGAGGAAGACACCGACCTTGGCCTCGGCGCCCACGGCCTGGGCGTAGCGGGCCAGGGCCCGGAGGCCCGCGAGGGCCTTTCCCCCTCCGGCGAACTTCGCCGCCCCCATCGTGACCTGGACGAGGAGGTCGCTTCCCTTCTCCTCGTGGGCAGCGAGGACCCCTAGAAGCGTGTTGGGCTCCGCGAAGTTGTTCGCGATGAGGGCGAACCCCTCGCTCTGGGCCCGGCGGTACACCTGGGCCAGCTCTTTCCCTCCCAGGTAGGGCATGGAATGACCTCCTTCCGATAATACCCCTAGAAGCGGGCCTCTTTGGGGATGACAACGATTCCCCGCTCGGTCACGGTGAACCGGGCCCGGTCCCGCTCGAGATCGTAGCCGATCGCCTCGCCGGGGGGGATCCGCACCCCCTTGTCCACCACCGCCCGACGGACCCGCGCGCCCCGGCCCACGTCGACCCCCGTCAGGAGGACCGATTCCTCTACTTCGGCGTAGCTGTTGACCCGCACCCCGGGGGATAGCACCGACCGGACGACGAGGGACCCGGAGACGATCGCGCCGGGGGAGAGGAGGGAGCTCACTGCCCGTCCCGTCCGGCCCGGCTCCTCGTGGACCGTCTTCGCTGGCGGCCACGGCTCGTGGTAGGTGTGGATCGGCCACGAGCGGTCGTAGAGGTCGAACAGGGGGGTGATGGCGACGAGGTCCATGTGGGCCTCCCAGTAGGCGTCGAGGGTCCCCACGTCCCGCCAGTAGGGGGTGGGGTTTCGGTTGCCCCGCTCGAAGGGGAAGGCGTAGACCCGGTCGCGGCCCACCATCCGGTTGATCACGTCCTTGCCGAAGTCGTGGGACGAGGAGGGGTCGGCGGCGTCCTCCTCGAGCCTCTGGGCAAGGGTCTGGGTGCGGAAGACGTAGATCCCCATCGAGGCCAGGCACGTGGACGGGTCTTCCGGGGATGGGGCCGGCTCCAGGGGCTTCTCCTCGAACCGCTGCACCTCCCAGTCTCCATTCACGACGAGGACGCCCAGTTTCCCGGCGGCCTCCGGGCGGGGGACGGAGAGGACCCCCACCGTGAGGTCGGCCCCCCGCTCCCGGTGGAAGGCGACCATGGGCCGGTAGTCCATCTTGTAGACGTGGTCCCCGGCGAGGATGAGGACCTCCGACGGGGCTCCCCGATCGGCGGCGAACCGCTCCACCGAGTACCAGTTCTGCCAGATCGCGTCGGCGGTCCCCAGGTACCAGCGCTCCGAGGTCCGCAGCTGGGGCGGGACCGTGATCAGGAACTCCCCCACCGCCGGGCTGAACAGGCTCCACCCGTGGTGGATGTGGCGCTCCAGGGAGAGGGACTTGTACTGGGTGAGGACGAAGATGTGGCGGAGGGCGGAGTGAAGGCAGTTGGAGAGGGTGAAGTCGATGATCCGGTACAGGCCAGCGAACGGGACGGCGGGTTTCGCTCGGTCCCGGGTCAGGGGGTAGAGCCGCTCCCCCCGGCCCCCCGCCAGGACGAATGTGAGGACCCCGGTCATCGGGGTGAATCTACCGCCCGGCGGGGCCACCTGCACCCAGGGCTTCGAGGGGGCGGGGAGGTGGAGCCCCGACCTCCCGGAAGGCGTGGGCGAGGTGGGACCGGAAGAGGAGATCGAAGACCGGCTCGTGGGGCGAGGAATGCCGGGGGCCGTACCACCAGAACCAGTCGCTCCCCTCGGCGACGAGGAGGGTTTCCCGGGCCCGGTCCCGGCCCGGGCCCGGGGGGGCGGCGGCCACCGCGCGGTGGGCCTGGGCGAGGAGCTCCCAGCCCCGGTTCTGGGCTGGGTGGCCGATCCAGGTCCGGAAGTCGGCGTCGATCCACGACCCCGGCCAGAGGTCCGTCAGGGCACCCCCGGGGCCGTACCGGTCGAGGTAGGCCGAGACGGTGGTCGGGATAAGGCGGGGGTGGCGGGCGAGGCCGGAGTAGAGGGCTTCAAAGAACGGGAGGCCGTTCCGCTCAAAGCCGTCCCAGGCGTTCTCCCCGTCCATGGCGACGAGGACGAGGGGCGGGACGGGATCTCTCCAGTACTCGCCGACCGCGGCCAGGCGGGCGAGGAGGTCCCCCGCCGCGTCCTCCCCCCGCCAGGCGTGGTAGTCGAAGCTGATCCGGTTGGAGAGGAACGTGTCCCGGAACAGGACGACGATTTCGCCCTCGGGGGAGGCGAACCGCCACGGGCGGTAGAGCTCCTCGGGCCGGGGCGGGCGGCCGAGGGTCTGGGCGAGGATCCCCCCGTCGGTCGCCGCCCAGCGGACCCCAAGGCGGGCCAGGAGGGCGAGGGCCGCGGGGCTCACCGCCCCCTCGGCCGGCCACATCCCGGCCGGGGCCCGGCCGAACGTCTCCTCGTGGTGGCGGAGGGCCCGCCGGACTTGCTCCTCGGCGTCCTCCGGGGAGGAGAAGGGGGGGATCGAGTTCCCCGGCTGGCACCGGTGGGCGACCGAGGAGTCGAGGAGGAGGGGGAGGATGGGGTGGTAGAACGGCGTCGCCGAAAGCTCGATCGGGCCCTCTTGGGCGAGCCTCCGGTACCGGGGGAGGACCTGGGCCAAGTGGTGGCGGTGGCGCTCCTCCAGGGAGGCGAGGTCGGCCGGGGAAAACGAGCCCCGTTCCCCCAGGGCCCGGAGGTCCGGGTCCGCCTCGAGGACCGACTGCCCCAGCCAAGCGAGGAGGGACCAGCCGAGGAGCGTCCGTTCCGCCTCCTCCCCCTTCCCTCCCCGGAGCCGCCCGAGGTCCGGGGCGGGGAGGCCCCGGCGGGCAAGGGGGAGGGGGACGTGGCCGGCCCGCAGATCGGCCAGGGCCTCGGGGGCGAGGCGGGAGGGGAGGTAGCGATCGGAGAGGCACCCTTGGGCGTAGCGGCGGAGCTGCTCGGTGAGGGACGGTGTGAAGTTCACCGTGACGGGAACAGGCCACCGTTCGAGCCAGGCGGCCATGTCTGTGTAGTCCTTGGCCGCCCGGAGGCGGGTCCAGGGGAGGAGGTTTTCGTCCCCTTCGGGGAGGGCGTACCACGGCTGGTGCATGTGCCACAGGAACGCGACGTGGACCTCGGTTGCCATGGGAGGAATGGTAGCCTGGGCACACTTCCAGCGCAGGCTCTTGGCGACAGCTGGATCCAACGTTATCGTCCTTGGTGGTATGGTGTGGGCCGGCAAGAGACAAGGGCGAGGTCGAGGCCTGGGGGAGCTCACGGCGAGCCTCTGCTTGGGCTCCTGGAGCAGGCGGTCCTCGACCGCGCCTTCC
>CALKES010000017.1 GCA_938084715.1 Candidatus Bipolaricaulota bacterium
GCGGAACGTGGTGGTCACCGAGACCTACCCGGCGGGGTTCACGTTTGTGTCTGCGGATCCTGCTCCCACGGCCGGGAACAATACCTGGAGCCTGGGGGATCTGGCCCCAGGGGCGGCGGTGACGATCACGATCCGGGGAACAATCGCGACGGTGGGTCAGGTGCTCAACTTAGCCTCTGTATTCTCTCCCGCTTCTGATCCAGACCCCACCGACAATGTAGCCTTCGAAACCACTATGGTCATCGGGCCCAGGGCGGCTGGGGTTCCGGTGGCCGAGGACGACTACGCCAGTGCGAGGTCAGGTGGCTCGGTCGTCATTCCTGTTCTAGCGAATGACGGCCATACCTCCGGGGCCCCGATCCAAGTGGTTCAGGTGGGTGCTCCGACATATGGCTCAGCCGAGCTCCTTGCTGACGGGACCGTTCGGTACACCGCACGAGATGGCGCTGGCCTGATTGACTCGTTTGTGTACCGGATCGCCGACCCCGAAGGACGAACGGACGAGGCCACAGTCTGGGTTACGATTACCTTCGATTCAATTGCTCTTCTCAGCGAGTCCCCTGCGACCCCCGTCGTGATCAACGAGATCGCCTGGATGGGTACGCCTGCAGGGGAACTTCACGTATGGGTTGAGCTTCTCAACCTCACGGAAAGCTGGCAGGACCTTACCGGCTGGCAGCTCCGCTGGCGGCGGAAGATCCCTGCGACGCCTGAGGACCAGGTGTGGAAGTACATCACCCTGGAAGGCCGCGTAGCACCGCGGGGTCTCTTCCTCATCGAGAGGGCACGCGACACGGTGGTACGTGATATCCGCGCTCACCTGGTGGTTCAAGCTGAGAGCCCCGAGCACTTCGCCTTCCACTGGGAAGGGGATATCGTCCAGCTGGTAGATCGCGAAGGGAGGGTTGTAGACACCGCAAACGCTGATAATCCCCTCCGGGACGGCTGGATTGCGGGTTCACCTGCCGAAGGCTTTGCGACGATGGAGCGCCTTGACCCCTACAAGCCTGATCGCGACGAGAACTGGCGAACCAACCGCGGTGTGATCGTACGCGGTCTTGACGAGGAGGGGAGCGTCCTACTTGCCACGGCGGCCTTCCCCAACGAGGAGTACCTTCTGATGTTGACGTGGAGCCAGATTCCAACCGTCCAAGCTCCGGGTACACCCCTTGAGGTACGCTTCAGCATTCCAGCATGGACGCGGAGCCTTCCCGGCCTTCCGTGGGTCACAGTCCTCAGACTGGTGAACGGAGAGCTTCTGGTGCAGGCGGGGCCAAGAGCTCCCTCGCCCGCGCTTCTGGTGGTTTTCGAAGGTGAGACATATCGCGTTTCAATCGACACCTCAGAGCTGCCCGAGGGCGAGTATCTGGTGTGTGTAACCCTGGGGAACGGCATGTTTGAAGCCCGAAGGGTCCAGATCCAGAACCAATAGGGTAGGGTTGGAACCGGGGGTACGGCGCTCCGCCGCGCCCCCGGTTCCGTAGACCGTTCGTCAGGAAGCCAGGGGAGGCAGGTTCAAGACGTTTCTCGTCGACCCTAACCCACAGATTGGGGCTCCCCTGGTGGACTGGTGGGCCCCACGACCACCCGGTGGCTACCCGGGCTGCCTCCCCGTTCTCTGCGGCCGCCAAGTCTTCCTCCTAAGCCCCCCCTCTTGAGGGTGCTCCCTCCAGAGTACCGAGCGACCCCTCTCTGGGGTGCCCTGTAACGCATGTTACAGACAGGAACGGAGGTAATGTCTATACTCCCTCCAGCAGGGAGGCACCGGCTTGATGCGATTCCTCCTGTTGGGTCTACTGGTTGGGGTTGTCGTGGGGGCTGCAGGACAGCCACCAGTTGCCAGGTCTTGGGTTGTATACGTACAGTCGGGGACCACTGTCCAGTTCAGCCTTTGGGACCATCCGGAACAGGCCGACGCTCTGGGCTACGAGTTTACGGTGATCGTACCCCCGGCATACGGTCGGCTGGGGGGGACGCCACCCGTCCTTTCTTACACCCCATCTCCCGGTTTCTATGGGCGGGACCATCTGCAGTACGTCGTCCAGGACAGACAAGGCCATGTCGACTCAGGGACGGTTCGCATCGTGGTCCTCCCGGCCGTCACCCTCGGCCGTCCCCCAGTCCCGGGTCTGTCCGTCGCCTACCGGGGGGGCTTCGCCGCAGACGCTCTTGGAGTGAACTTGAGCCGCTTTGAGGCTTCTCTCACTGCAAGGACAGGGTTTCTCGAGCAGGGCTTTCGTGCAGTAGGCAACGAACTCGGGCTGACCGAGGTTGCTGCTACGTCCCGCGTCACTCTTGTTGGAGTGGGGGTGGCGGGGTTTGAAATACCCCTCTCGGTACACCTCACATTCAACCCATCCCTTCCTGGTCTGTCGAGCGCCGCCGCCGCGGGAAGGGCAGGGTTTGGAGATCTACATACTGCTTTCACCGCGACCTACTATGCGGCCAATCCTTCTCTGAGCTCCCTTGTTCTCGTAGGCACCACCCTTGTAGGGGAGCTCATGGTGGAGGTCCGCGGCTCCTGGCGGTTCATCCCCGTTGAGTTTGACACACTGACCGTACTGCTGCGGGGGCCCGGTCCGGCGTTCGGGTGCCCGAACTGCCCACTTCAGCTCGAAGTGGCGTTCTCCTTTACAAAGAGCAATGGGTTAAGGGAACTCCGCGGGAGGTTGCGAAATCTCCCTCTACCCTGTCCAGCTTGCGCTACACTGCGGGCTGTCCTTGATCTTGACATTTCGTTTACAGCGGCCGAAAAGAAGCTCGAGCCTACGCTTCGGCTTGAGTCGCCCTTGGATCTATGCGTGAGGCCACTCGTTGAGTTGGTTCCGCGGGCGTCGGGTCTTGGTTGGGCCGGGGTTCGACTATATGGCTTTGAGGTCAAGTGTACTTTCGTTGGGGGATACGAGTTCCGGGCTGCGACCTCCTTCGCGGACGAGAAAAACGCCGCGGTGACCGGGGATGCCCGGTTCTTTGAGGTCTGGCGAATCGTGGGCCCCGTCGGCTCTTGCTGCGGCCCTCAGGGTTGGTGGCGGCTCTCGACCTACTTCGTGCGGACCTCGGACAACCTGTTTGGGTGGGGTATGTCGGAGGTAGAGCTGAAGCTACCGTTTGGGTATGAGTTCTCTCTTCAGCTGTCGGCGAGAATGGGCGCAGTGGACCCGGGGGATCCCGGTAAAACCTGGTCAGTAAAGCTAGAGCTCAGCGCTCTCCTCGGCGGTTAGGCGATCGCCAGCCAGCTTCTTGGGCTAAGACCGGGCGGTTCAGGGGGATGGAAAACAGTCCCGTCGAGGCCGTCATAACCGAGGAACGGGCCACCACCCCACGGGCACCCCACCCAGCTCAACAGATGTTCCACCCGCGCGCAATCCTGTCGATATGGTTTGCCCGCGAGAGCCCACCGCCCCCGAGGGGGGGGCGCGCCTCGGACAGGCGGGCTACACCACATGACTGGCCGAAGTTTTCTTCGTCTTCGCAGCCGTCAGCTGGCGGCTTCCCGTGTCTTGCCCAGCTCCCGCTTCAGCCGGTAGAGGAGGTCGAGGGCCTCGAGGGGGGTCAACCGGTCGGGGTCCATCTCCCGGAGGAGTTGAAGGGCCGCGGGTTCCGAGGAGAACAGGGGGAGCTGCTCTGGCCGCGCAGGGACCGGCGGAGCATCGGCTCCCCTCAGGATCCGCTCCGCCTCCCGCAGGACCTCCTCGGGAAGCTGGGCCAGCCGGGCCACGTGGACCCCGTAGCTCCGCTCGGCCACCCCGGGAAGGATCCGGTACAGGAACACGACCTCCCCCTTCCACTCCCGAGCCGCGGCGTGGAGGTTCACCACGCCGGGGACCTCGTCCGCAAGGCGGGCGAGCTCCCGGTAGTGGGTGGCAAAAAGCGTTGTGCAGCCCACCCGCTCGGCGAGGTACCGGGCGATCGCCCAGGCGAGGGCCATCCCGTCGTGGGTGCTCGTCCCCCGCCCGAGTTCGTCGAGGATCACCAGGGATCGCCGGGTCGCCCCGCGGAGGATCCCCGCTGCCTCGGTCATCTCGGCCATGAACGTGGACAGCCCTCCCGTAAGGGCGTCGGACGCCCCCACCCGGGCGTAGATCCGGTCAAAGATCGGAAGCTCGGCCTCCTTGGCTGGGACGAAGGAGCCCATTTGAGCCAGCAACGCAATGAGGGCCGTCTGGCGCAGGAACACCGACTTCCCAGCCATGTTCGGTCCCGTGACCACGGCGAGGTGGACCCCGGGGACGAGGTGGAGGTCGTTGGGGACAAACCGGGTCACCGTCTCGACCATTGGGTGTCGGCCCTCGGCAATCCGGAGGGGGCCGTCGGTGAACCGGGGCCGGGTGTAGCCCCGCCGCCGGGCCACCTCAGCCAGGGAGGCCAGGGCGTCGAGCTCCGCGAGGGCCTCCCCCACCCCCCGTAGGGCACCCAGGGCCGCCGCGACCCGGTCGCAGAGGGAGGAGAAGATCTCCCTTTCCCGTTCGGTGATCGCCTCCTCCAGGGCCGCGAGGCGGTCGGCCTTGGCGGCGAGGACGTCGCTTGTGAACCGCTCCCCCCCGGTGAGGGACTGCCGCCTCCGCCAGTCGGGAGGGACCTTCCCCAGATGCGCCCGGGTGACCTCGAAGTAGTAGCCGAACACCCGGTTGTAGCCGACCTTGAGGCTGGGGATCCCGGTCCGGGCTCGCTCCTCCCCCTCCAGGCCGGCGATCTCCCCCCGCACCCCCTCCGCCTCCTCCCGCCGGGAGTCCAGCACCGGGTCGTAGCCGGAGGCGATCACCGGACCCTCCCCCAACGCCAGCGGAGGGGGGTCCACAAGGGCCCGCCGGAGGTCGGCCCCGAGGTCCACCGGCGCGGCCTCCAGGGCCCGGGAAATACGGACCAGCAGTTCCGGGATGGGGGGAGGGAGCTCGAGCAGGGCCTGCCGGGTTTTCTCCGACACCTCCAGGCTCCGGGCGAGGGCCAGGAGATCTCCCGGAGAGAGGCTTCCTGTGGCCGCCCGTCCAAGGAGCCGGGGGAGGTCCCCGCACCGGGCCCACTCCAGGCGCTCGGCGAGGCCGGACCGGAGCAGGGCGTCCACGGCGTCGAGCCGTTCCTCGATCGCCTCCCGGCGGACAAGGGGGGCAAGGACCCACCGCCGCAGGAGCCTGCGGCCCATCGGCGTCCGCGTCCGGTCAAGGACGGATAGAAGGGTCACCCCGCCCTCGGGCCGGATCGGAGCCACGAGCTCCAGCGACCGGACGGTGAACGGATCGAGGACCAGCACCTCCCCCCCGACGGTGGGGGGCTGGAGGTGGGCAAGCTCCCCCACCGTTGCCGTGAGGTACCCCAGCACCGCGCCGGCGGCCCTGCGGGCCAACGGGTAGGCCAACAGCGCCCCCGGGAACCGCTGGTCCAGGGCCTCGGCCGCAAACTCGCCAACCGGCCGGGGGGTGGAGGCCCCCGGCAGGGGGACAGGGGGGGGCCAACCCTCGGGGAGAAGCCACTCCGCCGCCCCCAGGCGTGCCGCGAGCGCCGGGAGCTCCCCCAGGGGCACCTCGTCGGCCCAAAACTCCCCGGACGCCGCCTCGGCCCACGCCACCCCCACCCGGTCCCCCTCAGGCCACAGGGAGGCGAGGAACGCGTCGGACCCCGGTTCCAACGCCCCCTCCTCGAGAACCGTCCCCGGCGTGAGCACCCGGACCACGGCCCGCCTAAGGAGGCTCTTCCCCTTCCCCGGCCGCTCGAGCTGGGGCCCCAGGGCCACCTTGTACCCCCGGCGGAGGAGCTTCTGAATGTAGAGCTCCGCCTTGCGAACCGGAACCCCGGCCATCGGGACCCCATCCCGGCTCGTGAGGACAATCTCCAGCTCCCTCGAGACGGTCTCCGCATCGTCGTAGAACGTCTCGTAGAAGTCGCCGAGCTGGAAAAAGAGGAGGGCGTCCGGGTGGCGGGCCTTGAGGTCGTGGTACTGCCGCATGACCGGGGTGAGTTCCATCCCTTGGGGAGTATACCCCGGCCCCCGGCGGCCCCCTCAGAGCCCGTAGAGGTTGAAGGTGTACTTGAACACGAAGGTGATGCGCCGCCAGCCGGTGTCGGTGGCCACCTCCGCCGTTAGGCTGAACTGGACGTCGCCGAGCCACGTCGCCTGGACCTGAAAGACCACCAGCCCTAGCCCAAACGGGTACTCCCCCTCGGTCGCAAAGTACAGGTCGATCCCGAGGTCGCTTGCGGGCGTGCTCTGCCGAAGGGACAGGACCAAATCGTACCGGGGAAGGCCGGAGAGGCCCCCTCGGTACACGCTTCCCGCGAAGGAGTACCGCCCACTCAGGGTAACCTCCCCGAGCCGAACTCCGCTCAGGCTGGCTTCCTCAAGCCGGAGCCCGCTGACCGTGAAGTTCCCGGGACCGAGGGTCGCGGGAACGAGGGAGTAGGTGAGGTAGAGCTCGGACCCCGTCCCAGGGCAGGTGAGGCGGGGGACGATCGTCAGCGTCTTCGCCGACGGGGTGAACGTGGCCGTAGCCGAAGCCAGGACCGCGGCCTCCCCCACGGAAAAGGTGTACGCGGTGGCGATCCGGGCGGATTCAAACCCGGCCTTTGTGAACCGAACGGTCAGGCTGAGGCTGAGGCAACAGACCGGGAGGGTCCCGAGGCCGAGGGTGGCACCCCGGTACTCGAACATCCCGCCGCCCACCTGACCCTGGCTCACGGCCCGGGAGAGCGCCGCTCGGTCCGTGGTCAGACCGAACTGGGAGGCCAGGCTCACGACCAGGCCCCGCAGGGTCGTCCCCTCCACCCCGACCTCCATGCCCGATCCCACCCGGGCGTCGGCCCGGGCCAGGGACGCCTTGACCCGAAGGGCCGCTCCACCGTAGTGGACCCAGGCGTAGGACCACAGGTACTGGCGCCTCTGGTCCCAGGAGAGGGCAAGCTCCGCCACCGCCCCGGCCACGCCCACCGGCCAATCCATCACGATGTCGGTCTTGACGTAGCCGAAGAACTGGACGTAGGCCCCCGCCCCCGGGGAGGGGAGCACGACCTGATACCCATGTCCTAGCGACCTCTCGACGTTCTCGGCCAGGGAGGGAATCGAGCTCAGGGTGGACCGGGACAGGTCGGCCACCGCGCCGGAGAAGAAGCTCCAGCTGAAGTTCATCCCCAAGGTGACCTCCGTCGGGGTAAGCGTGGTCTGCACCCCCAGTTCCCCGAACGCCTTGGCCGCGAGGGCCTCCCCGCCCCCGGCCACGAGGGCCGCCAACGCCAACCCCCAAAGCTCCCGCCCCATGGTTCCCCTCCTATTCGTGGCGCAGCGCCTCCACCGGACGAAGCCTCGCCGCGCGGAGGGCCGGCAGCGCCCCCGCCAGGGCTCCCAGCACGAACGATCCGGCGAGCGCGCCCGCAACAAGCCAGGGCTCCAGGCGCGGGGAGAACGTCCCGGCCAGCGACGCGAGGTCCCCCGACGCCTCGAACGCCCGTCCCACGCTCAACCCCGCGACGCCGCTCAGCACGGCCCCCAACCCAACCCCGATCCCCCCTCCTAGGAGCCCAAGAAGCCCGGATTCCACCAGGAACAGCCCCAGCACATGGCGATCTTTGGCCCCGACCGCCTTCATCACCCCGATGTGCCGTGTCCTCTCCAAGACCGACGTGTACATCGTGTTCGTCACCCCGATCCCCCCCACGAGGAGGGCCACCGAGGCGATGGCGGCGAGGGTGGACTGCAGCCCCCCTAGCACGGCGGTGATCCGGGCGCTCAGCTCCTCGGTGGTCACGGCGGTCACCGGAATTCCACTCCCGGCAAACGTGGTGCGGACAAGCTCCGCAACCCGCTCCACATCCTCCCCGGGCCGGGCCTCGACCAGGCCCAGGGTGAACCGGTCCGGGCTTCCAAACAGCGCAGCCAGATCCTCGATCGGGACGAACAAGGCCAGGTTGAGGTTCCCGTAGGTGATCCCCACCCCAGCCGCCTTCGTCGGAGAGAGAATCCCCACCACCACAAACTCCCGGTCCTCGATCCAAACGGTGGTCCCCACCTTCGCCCCGAGGTCGGCCGCCACGTCGGCCCCGAGGAGGAGGGCCTGGCGATCCCCCGCCTCGAGGTTCCGGCCCTCGCCCACGGCAAAGCCCGGGAAGTAGCCCGGGAAGTCGTCGAAGATCCCTGCGCTCACCCCGCTCACCCGCAGCACGCCGAGCCCCGGCATGCCCGGGGAGGTCACAAAGGCCGTCTCCGTACGGAGGATCCCGGCCCGGACCACCTCGGGAAGGGCCCGGATCCCCTCCAGCGGGGCGGAGCTGGGGCGGCGAAGGGGCCCCCCCCACGGGGCCTCGGCCCGGAGGGGCGAGAACCGGTCCGCGACGGTGCCCAGGGCTGTGGCCCCAGGCTCGCCCCCTCCGGGAGTCACGACGACCGTGTTGTATCCAATGGCCCGAAACTGCTCCTGAACAGAACTGCGCATCCCCTGGCCGATGGCAACGAGGGCGGCCACGGCCGCCACCCCCACGGCGACCCCGAGGACCGTGAGCCCGGCCCGGGTGGGCCGGGAGCGCAGGTTGTGAAGAGCCAGCCCGAGGTGCTCCAGGTTCATCGCCCTGCCCCCCCGTCGCCGTCGGGCACGATCCTCCCGTCCCTCATGTGGACCCGGCGCCCGGCGAGCCGGGCCACCTCGGGCTCGTGGGTCACGACCACAAGCGCAATCCCCCGCTCCCGGTTGAGCCTGGCCAAGAGGTCCATGATCTGGGCCCCCGACGCGGAGTCGAGGTTCCCCGTGGGCTCATCGCACAGGAGGACCTCCGGGTCTGCAACCAGGGCTCGGGCGATGGCCACCCGTTGCTGCTCGCCACCGGAGAGCTCGCCCGGGCGGTGACCCAGGCGGCCGGCCAGCCCCACCTGCTCCAGCCGCTCTGCGGCCCGAACGCGCCGCTCGCGGCGCCCCACCCCTTGAAAGACCAACGGAAGCTCCACGTTCTTTTGGGCGCTGAAGGTCGGGATCAGGTTGAAGGTCTGGAACACAAACCCCACCTTCTGCCCTCGGAACTCGGCCAGGGTGTTCCGGGACTGCTGCGAAAGCACCCGCCCCCTGTACCTCACCTCCCCCCGGTCGGGAACGTCCAGTCCCCCAAGCAGGTTGAGCAGGGTGCTCTTGCCCGACCCGGAGGGACCCGTGATCGCCAGGAACTCCCCTTCGTGGACCTCAAGGTCCACCCCCCGCACCGCATGGACCGCCGCGCGGCCCAGCCGATAGGTCCGGACCACCCCCAACGCCTCGAGCATGGCGCCCTAGGGGGTGTGGCTGAACTCCACGAGGATGATCTTGCTCCGCACGACCCCGTCGGCCTCGGTGACGCTCAGGGGAGGAAAGGGGAGAAGCGCGCTGATCTCGGGCTTGGTGAACGCCATCTCCACCCGTTGCCCGGGGAAGCCAGGATGGGTGTAGATACCGATTACCACGTCGATCCCCGCGATGACGCTTGGGTCGCCGGTCACCAGGCGGGCTCCATCGGGGAGGTAATAGCTCTGGTTCGGCTGGACCACGATCCCCTTCTCCTCTAGGACCTGAAGGGGGGTGAGGTCGATGTTGCCCCCCCGGAACCGCTCGAACCGGGCCGCCATCGCCCCTGCTGCCCCGGACGGCCCAAACCCCGTCGCCACCCGCCCCAACACCACGTCGAACAGCGTCGTGCTCTCGATCACGTCGTACTTATCCCCCCGCTGGACGACCTCGAGGGTGTAGAGGTGGGGCTTATCCTGCCCCATCTGCCAGATCTCATAGGTCACCTTCGTCGACCCCCCCGGGTAGTTGGTGAGCCCCAGGCCAAACGAGCGCTGGACGAGCGGGGGCCGGCCCCCCGCGGGCGGGCTCTGCGCCCACCCGACGACCCCCAAGCAGAGGAGAACGACGCTCCAGGGCACAACCACGGCAGCCCCCGCTCTTCTCATCATCCCGCATCCCTCCCTCGTTCAGTGGTCTACAGCCTTTCAGCCCACGGTACGGGGCCGACCATGGAGACCCGTGGGCAGGGTTGTGGCAGGATCGTGGAGGCCCACGGCCGTCCGTCCCCGGCCCCTCCTCTCTTCCTCTACGGATCTGACTCCTCCGGACGCGGAGGTCGGGGACGTCCCGGCTTCCCAAGGCCCTCCGCCCGGCTAGACTTCCGGGGGGATGAAACGGGTTCTTCTCGTGGACGACGAGCTCTGGGTGCGGAAGCTTGTCCGGGGGTACCTGGAACGGGCCGGTTTCTCCGTCACCACCGCCGCCACCGGCTTGGAGGCCCTGGCCGAGTTTGAAGCCCGCCCCCCCGACCTCGTCCTCCTCGACCTCATGCTCCCCGGGATGGACGGCCTGGAGGTTGCCCGGAGGATCCGCGAGAAGTCCAAGGTCCCGATCATCATGCTGACCGCCCGCTCCACGGAGGACGACCGGGTGGTGGGGTTGGAGCTGGGGGCGGACGACTACATCGTGAAGCCGTTCAGCGCCCGGGAGCTTGAGGCGCGGGTTCGGGCCGTCCTCCGGCGGGCGGAGGGGAGGCCGGGCGAGGCCCGGGTGGTCCAGGCGGCGGGGATCCGGATGGACCTCGACCGCCGGGAGGCGTGGGTCGACGGGCGGCCCGTCGAGCTTACTGCCCTGGAGTTCGACCTCCTGGCGTTCCTTGTCCAGCACCCCGGTCGTGCGTTCACCCGCCTGGAGCTCCTCGAGGCCGTGCGGAGCTCCGCCTTCTCCTCGTTTGAGCGGGCGGTGGACTCCCACATCAAGCGCCTGCGGCGGAAGGTCGAGCCAAACCCCGAGGCCCCCTCGCGGATCCTCACCGTGTACGGGGTGGGGTACAAGCTTGCGGGGGACGGCTGATGCGCCCGTTCCGCTCCTGGTCGCTGGGGACGAAGCTCGTGGCCGCGTTCCTCCTCGTCGTCGGCCTCGTCACCGGGCTCGGCTACGGCCTCATCAAGCTCTCGGTTGACCGGGCCCTGGCCGACCTGTCCCTCCGGGAGGGGCGGGCCTATGACCAATGGGTCCGCACCCTCATCGTCCGGTTCCGGGGTCTGCGGGTTTCGGTGGAGGAGGTCCGTGTCATCCTCGATGAGGCCCCCCGGCCCCTGGGGTTCGTTCTTACCGATCCCCTGGGGCGGGTGGTCCTCGCCCGGGACCCGGGGCTCCTGGACAAGACCGTCCCCCCCCAGGAGTTGGCGCGGGGGCTCCCCATTGAGCTTTCGGATGGGACCCGCTGGATCCTTGTCCCTCTGGCGCGAACACCGCCGAACCCGCTCCACCAGCGGTTCATGGACGCCGTGAACCGCTCCCTGTGGGCGGCCGCCGCGGTGGTGGGGGCACTGGCCCTTGTTCTCGCCTGGATCTTTGTCCGGCACTTCACGGGGCCGCTGCGGCGGCTGGAGGTCGCTGCCGGACGGATCGCGAAAGGGGACTTAGGAGCTCGCGTCGAGGAGACGGGAGAGGACGAGTTGGGGAGGTTGTCCAGGTCGTTCAACGCCATGGCCCGAAGCCTGGAGCGGGCCGAGGAGGCCAAGCGCCAGCTCATCGCCGACGTCGCCCACGAGCTTCGGACCCCGATCGCCGTCCTTCGGGCCGCGGTGGAGGGGTTCGAGGACGGTGTTCTAGAGCCCAATCCCGAGAACCTGTCCGCCCTCAAAGACCGCCTCCACCTTACAGCCCGGCTCATCGACGACCTCCAGCAGCTGGCGCTGGCCGACGCCGGCCAACTCACCTTGCGCACAGAGACGGTTCCCCTAGGCGATCTCATCGAGGATATTGCGGGTCTTATTCAACCCCATCTCGAGGACTCCGGGATCTCGCTCTCCATGGACGTTCCGCCGGGGCTTCCCCCCGTGCGCGGGGACCGCGGTCGGATTGAACAGGTGCTTCTTAACCTCCTGTCGAACGCCATGCGCCACACTCCGCCCGGCGGGAGGATCACGGTGGCCGTCTTCCCGCAAGGGTCTCAGCTTGAGGTTGTGGTCTCCGACACCGGTTCCGGCGTTCCAGCGGGGGACGAGGAGCGGATCTTCGAGCGGTTCTACCGCGGGCCGAACGCGCCGCCCGGCGTCCCGGGCTCGGGGTTGGGGTTGGCTGTGGCCAGGGCCATCGTGGAGGCCCATGGGGGCCGGATCTGGGCCGAGAACCGACCGGAAGGGGGGGCGGCCTTCCACTTCACCCTCCCCCTGGACGGGCCGGCGGGGGAGGGGTAGAATGCGAATGCTAAGCATGCGCATGAACAGGCTCCCCCCCAAGCGGAAGCGGGTCCTCCAGGCCCTCGCCGACCGCCGAGACCACCCGTCGGCGGAGGACCTCTACCGGTCCCTGGCCAGCCAAGGCGAGGAGATCAGCCTGGCCACGGTCTACCGAGCCCTCGGAGCACTCGCCCAGGACGGCCTCGTGGCGGAGCTCCGGCTCGGGGGCCCGGCCCGCTACGATCCAGTGGTCGAACCCCACCACCACTTCTCCTGCCGGCGCTGCGGGGGGCTGTTCGACGTGGCGGGGCCCCGGGTCCGCCCGCCGGCGGACGGCCTGCTCCCGGGGTTTGTCGCCGAGGGCTATTCGGTCACGTGGACCGGGCTGTGTCCGGCCTGTGCTCAGGCCAAGGAGGGAAACGATGGCCAACGTCGCGCGAGAGATGGTGGAAAGGACAGGACTGAAGGTGGATCAAATCGTGGATCTTCTCGTGAAAAACGCCGCCGCTGAGCTCACCACGTACTACTACTACACGATCCTCCGGGCCAACCTCATCGGCCTCGATGGGGAAGGGATCAAGGAGATCGCCGAGGTTGCGCGGATCGAGGACCGGAACCACTTCGAGGCCCTCGTCCCGCGGATCTACGAGCTGGGGGGGAGCTCCCGCGGTGCATGAAGGAGTTCCACGACACGTCGGCATGTCCCCCGGCAAGCCTGCCCAAGGACCCCCGGGACATCCCAGCAATGCTCCGGACCCTCGTCGAGGCCGAGCGGTGCGCGGTGCGGGGCTACACCCACATCTGCAACCTCACCGCCGGGAAAGACCACCGGACCTACGACCTGAGCTTGGCGATCCTGAACGAGGAGATCGAGCACGAGTCCTGGTTCTCGGAGTTCCTCGGGGAGGGCCCGTCGGGGCACTTCATGCGCCGCGGGGAGACGTCGCCGTTTGTGTCGAAGTTCCTGAGGTAAGGAGGTAACCCATGCGCAAGATGACGGAAGCGAACCTGAAGGACGCCTTTGCCGGCGAGAGCCAGGCCCACATGCGGTACCTCATCTTCGCCCAGGTGGCGGAGGAGGAGAGGCGCCCGAACCTCGCCCGGCTGTTCCGGGCCATCGCCTACGCTGAACAGGTCCACGCCACAAACCACCTCCGCGAGCTGGGCCTTGTCCGCACAAGCCCCGACAACCTCCAGGAGGCGATCGGCGGCGAGACGTTCGAGGTCGGGGAGATGTACCCGGCCTACCACGCCGTGGCCGAGCTCCAGGGGGAGAAGGGGGCGATGCGCTCCACCCACTACGCCCTGGAGGCGGAGAGAATCCACGCCGCGATGTACACCAAGGCCCGGGAGGCCGCCCTGGCCGGAAAGGACATCCAAATCGGAAGGATCCAGATCTGCGAGGTGTGCGGGCACACCGTGGAGGGGGAGGCCCCGGAGCGGTGCCCGATCTGCCAGGCCCCCCGGGCCAAGTTCAAGGCGTTCTAAGGAGAAGACCATGGACCAGCGTATCCCGCTCATCGGGGATCCAGCCCCCGCGTTCACAGCCCAAACCACGCGGGGAAGGATCGAGTTTCCCAAGGACTACCACGGAAAATGGGTGATCCTCTTCTCCCACCCCGCCGACTTCACCCCGGTGTGCACGACCGAGTTCGTGGCGTTCGCCCAGCGGTACCGGGAGTTCCAGAAGCTGGGGGCCGAGCTGCTGGGGCTTTCGGTTGACCACGTCTTCTCCCACATCAAGTGGGTCGAGTGGATCCGCGAGAAGCTCCAGGTGGAGATCCCGTTCCCGATCATCGCCGACACCACGGGGAGGATCGCCGAGCTCTATGGGATGATCCACCCTGGGGCCTCGGAGTCGGCGGCGGTGCGGGCGGTGTTCCTCATCTGCCCCCAGGGGATCGTCCGCGCCATCATCTACTACCCGATGAACATCGGGCGGAGCATGGACGAGATCCTGCGGCTCCTCCAGGCGTTCCAGACGGCCATGAAGGAGAAGGTGGCCCTCCCCGCGGACTGGCCGGAGAACGCGCTGATCGGAGATCAGGGGATCGTCCCGCCGCCGGACACGGAGGACGGGGCGAAGAAGCGCCTGGAGGAGGCAAAATCCGGCCAGGTGAAGTGCTACGACTGGTGGTTCTGCCACCGGACGCTCAAGGAGAAGCCATGATCGGGAAGAAGATGGAAGAGGCGCTGAACGCCCAAGTTCGGGAGGAGCTCGGCTCGGCCTACCTGTACCTGGCGATGGGGGCGTACTTCGCCCACGAGGGCTGGGATGGGATGGCCCACTGGATGCGGATTCAGGCCCAAGAAGAGCTGGGGCACGCGCTGCGGATCTTCGACCACATCCTCGAGCGGGGCGGGGAGGTGGTCCTCCAGGCCCTGCCCGCCCCGGAGGGGAAGTGGGCCTCGCCCCTCGCGGCGTTTCAGGCCGCCTACCAGCACGAGGGGCACATCACCGGGCGGATCCATCGCCTGGTGGAACTCGCCCAGGCGGAGAAGGACCACGCCGCGGCGGGGATGCTCCAGTGGTTTGTGGCCGAGCAGGTGGAAGAGGAAGACCAGGCGCTGAAGGTGGTCCAGCTTCTCGAGCGGGTCGGGGGCGACAGCCGGGGCCTCGTCTTGGCCGACCGCGAGCTGGGCCAGAGGACGAAGGAGGACTGAGATGCCCATCGCAGCGAAGATTCAGACCGCAGATTGGAAGGCGGAGAAGCACGTTCCGGCCATCGAGGCCCCCGACCGGGTCAAGGCCGGGGAGTGGGCCACGGTGAAGGTGAGCCTCGGCAAGGCCGCAGCCCACCCCAACACCACCGAGCACCACATCCGCTGGATCGGGGCCTACTTCGCCCCCGACGGGGACAAGTTCATCTACGACCTGGGGAAGTTTGAGTTCAATGCCCACGGGGAGGCGGTGGCCGGCCCCAACCAGGGCCCGGTGTACACCCACCACGAGGTGACGTTCGCCTTCAAGACGGCCAAGCCGGGGACGCTCCACGCCCTGGCGTACTGCAACATCCACGGGCTGTGGGAAGCGGAGAAACGGGTCGAGCTGGAGTAGGCACGGCCTTCGCCCGACCGCGGGTGGTGGTCTCCCGCTGCCTGGGGTTCGACCACTGCCGCTACGACGGGAGCACGATCTCCGCTCCCGAGGTCCAGGCGCTCCGGGGCGAGGTGGAGTTCCTCACCGTGTGCCCGGAGATGGCGATCGGGCTCCCCTCCCCCCGCCAGCCCCTGCGGCTCGTGGGGGAGCGGGAGCCCCGCCTGCTGCAGCCGGCCACGGGGCGGGACTTCACCGCCCCCATGCGCCGGTTTGCCGAGGACTTCCTCACCTCCCTCCCCCCGGTGGACGGCTTTGTCCTCAAGAACCGGTCCCCCTCCTGCGGGATCGCCGACGCCAAGGTGTACGCCTCGACGGAGAAGGGGGCCGCGATCGCCCGCCGCGCCGGGCTGTTTGGAGAGGCGGTCCGGGGGAGGTTCCCCGTCCATCCGATCGAGGACGAGGGCCGGCTCACAAACCGCGCCCTGCGCGAGGCGTTCCTCACCGCAATCTTCGCCCTGGCGTCCCTCCGCGCGGTGGAGGAAGCGGGACGAATGTCCGACCTCGTGGCGTTCCACGCCCGGTACAAGCTCCTCCTGATGGCGCTCGGGGAGGCGCGGCTCCGGAAGCTGGGGCGGATCGTGGCCAACGCCGAGCGGCTCCCTCCGAGGGAGGTGGTTCGCCTCTACCGAGCGGAGTTTCAGGACGCCCTCCGCCGCCCCCTGCGCCGCCCGTCGGCGGCCAACGCCCTCCTCCATGCCCTGGGCTACGTCTCCGACGGTCTCTCCCCCGGGGAGCGGGCGTACTTCCTCGAGGCGGTCGACGAGTACCGGGCCGGACGCGTCCCCCTCTCCACGGTGGTGGGGGTCCTCCGGGCCTGGATCGTCCGGTTCGACGTCCCCTACCTCGCGGACCAGCGCCTGTTTTTCCCGTTCCCGTCGTCCCTCCTCTCCCCCGAGGACTCGGGGGGAGGCCGCGAACCCCGGTGAGGATCGGCTACCCCTGCATCCACCTTGGCCTCCCCTGCCGGCCCAGCCGGACCTTCCGCCTCGCCTCCCTGTCCGAGGAGCGCCTGTACGCGACGGTGGAGGGAAACCTCGCCTGCCTGGAGGAGATCGTCCGCTGGAACGCCGCCCATGGGCTCCTCTTTCTCCGGATCACCTCCGACCTCGTCCCGTTGGCCTCCCATCCGGACAATCGGTTCCCGTGGGCGGAGGCGTTCGCCCCGCAGTTTGCCAAGATCGGGGAGCTCATCCACCGGTACGGGATGCGGATCTCGATGCACCCAGGCCAGTACACCCTCCTCAACTCGCCCCGGGCGGAGGTCGTGACGGCCGCGCGGGAGGAGCTCCGCTACCACGCCACGGTCCTGGAGCTCCTCGGGCTTGACCGGACGGCGAAGATCCAGATCCACGTCGGGGGTGTGTACGGGGACAAGGGTCGGGCGGTCGAGCGCTTCGTCCACGAGGTGGAGGGGCTCCCGCCCGCGGTCCGGCAGCGCCTCGCCGTGGAGCACGACGAGCGCCTGTTCACTCTGGAAGACGTCCTGGCGATCAGCCGGAGGACCGGGTTTCCGGTGGTGTTCGACTCCTTCCATCACCACCTCCACGGCGACGGCCGGTCCCTGGCCGAGGCCCTGGCCGCCCAGGCCGAAACCTGGGGGCCTGGGGACGGGCTCCCGATCGTGGACTACTCCTCCCCTCTCCCGACCGGGCGGAGGGGAAGCCACGCCAAGGCCCTGGACGAGGCGGACTTCGCCCGGTTCCTTCGGGAGAGCCGGCCCCACGACTTCGACCTCATGCTCGAGGTGAAGGACAAGGAGAGGAGCGCCCTGCGGGCCCTCGAGCTTGCCCGGGGGGACGAGCGGTTGGTGACGGAGGCCCGATGACCGCCGGCCTGGGGATTGCCCTGGGGATCGGCTTGGTCCTCCTCCTCGTCGCCCCGCTCGTGGTGCCCATCCCTCCGCCCCGGGGCACCCTTCCGCCGGAGGAGCTGGCCCCGGGGGGTGGCGAGTTCCTCCCCGTGGGCGGGGTGAAGGTGTACGTCGAGCGGGCGGGGGGAGGGGAACCGGGGTTCCTCCTCCTCCACGGCTTCGGCGGAAGCACCTTCTCCTGGCGGGAGGTCTTGCCGGCCCTCGCCCGGTGGGGGACGGCGGTGGCCTACGACCGACCGGGGTTTGGGCTCACCGAGCGCCCCCTCCGCTGGGACGGCCCGAGCCCGTACGGCCTGGAGTTCGGGGTGAAGCTTTCCGAGGGTCTCCTCGACCACCTGGGTTTGGACCGGGCCGTGGTCATGGCCCATTCCGCCGGGGCGGTAGTGGGGCTCGAGCTCGCCCTCCAGCGGCCCGTCCGGGTGAGCGCCCTCGTCCTCGTGGCCCCCGCCGTGGGGCTCGGGAGCCCCCTGCCCCCTCCGATCCGGGCCCTCCTGGCGACGCCCCACGCCCGGCGGCTGGGACCGGTCCTCCTCCGCCGGGTGGCACGGGGCGTTCCGGAGGCCCTGCGCCAGGCGTGGCACGATCCAGGCGGGGTCACCCCCGACGTCGAGGCGGGCTACCTCCTCCCGTTGCGGGCCCGGGACTGGGACCGGGGGCTGTGGGAGGTCCTCCTCGCCGCGCGGCCGACGCCCCTCCACGAGAGGCTTCGGGAGCTGAAGGCGCCGGTCCTGGTGGTCACCGGGGACGACGACCGCCTCGTCTCTCCGGACCGGGCCCGGGAGCTCGCCGCGCGGATCCCCGGGGCCGAGCTCGTGGTCGTCCCCCGCTCTGGCCACCTCCCCATGGAGGAGCGGCCGGCGGAGTTCCTCGCCGCCGTGGAGGCGTTCCTCGTCCGCCACGGCCTCCTGGGAGGGGCGCGGCCGTGAGGGAAGCCGTCGTCGAGCCCGAGCGGGTGCGCCATCTCAACGACCGCCCCCTCCAGGGAGGGCGGTACGTCCTCTACTGGATGCAGGCCTCCCAGCGCGGGAGCGGAAACCCCGCCCTCGCCCACGCGATCTCGCTTGCGGACGAGCTCCGGCTCCCCGTGGTCGTGGGCTTCGGCCTGACCCCGAGCTACCCCGAGGCGACCCTGCGCCCCTACGCGTTCATGGCCCAGGGGCTTCAGGAAGTGGCGCGGGACCTTGAAGAGAGGGGGATCCGGTGGGTCCTGCGGGTGGGGGAGCCGCCCGCGGTGGCCCTGGCCCTCGCCCAGGACGCAGCCCTCCTCGTCACCGACCGGGGCTACCTCCGCCACGGGCGGGCGTGGCGGGAAGAGGTCGCGGCCCGCGCCCCCTGCCCGGTGGTCGAGGTCGAGGGGGACGCCGTGGTCCCGGTGGAGCTGGCCTACAGCCGGGGGGCGTGGAGCGCCGCCGTCCTCCGCAGGCGGATAACCCCCCTTCTTCCCCGGTTCGTTCGTCCCCTTCCCGAGCGGGCCCCGCGGAGGAGCTCCCGCGGGATCGACGTCCCGGGGGAGGATCCCGAGTCCCTCCCGGAGCTCCTCGCGCGGCTTCCGATCGACCGCTCGGTCCCGCCCGTCTCCCTCCCCGGGGGGACGGCCGCCGCCCGGGCCCGGCTGGCCCAGTTCCTCGAACAGGGCCTTCCCCGCTACGCTGCGGAGCGGAACGACCCGGGGGCCGCCGCGACCTCCGGCCTCTCCCCCTACCTCCACTTCGGCCAGATCTCCCCGGTCGAGGTTGCGTTGCGGGTTCAAGGGTCTGGAGGCCCCGGGGCGGAGGCGTTCCTCGAGGAGCTTGTCGTCCGCCGGGAACTGGCCCTGAACTTCGTCCTCTACAACCCCAACTACGACACGTTCGAAGGCCTTCCCCCGTGGGCCCAGGCGACCCTCCGCCGCCACGCCGCCGACCCCCGCCCCGCCCTCTACTCCCCCGCCGAGCTCGAGGAGGGCCGGACCGAGGACCCGATCTGGAACGCGGCCCAGACGGAGCTTAGGCTCACCGGGGCGATCCACGGCTACCTCCGGATGTACTGGGGAAAGCAGATCCTCCTCTGGGTTCCCCAGCCCGAGGAGGCGTTCCGGATCGCCCTCCACCTCAACAACCGCTACGCTCTCGACGGCCGCGATCCGTCGAGCTACGCCGGGGTCGGGTGGTGCTTTGGGCTCCACGACCGGCCTTTCCCCGAGCGGCCCGTGTGGGGGAAGGTCCGCCCGATGACCCGCCGGGGGATCGAGGGGAAGTTCGACCTCGGGCCGTACCTCGCCCGGGTTCAGGCATTGAAGGAGGTCCCATGACGCGTCTCTTGGTGGTGCTTTCCAGTTTGCTCTTTGCGGTCTCTGCCCTGGGGGCGGGGACCCCGCCCCGCGGCCCGTTCCCCGTCCAGGCAACGGAGTTCACCCTCCGCGACCCCTCCCGGGGCCGCGGGGTCCAGGTCCTCCTCGTGGCCCCCCAGGGGTCGGAGCGAGCGGCGCTTGTGTTATTCAGTCCTGGTTTTCTCCTTTCCGGGGCGGCGTACCGGGGGACCGGGGAGATCCTCGCCTCCCACGGGATCGCGGTCGCCCTCCTTACCTACGACGTGAACCTGTTCACCGCCGACCACCGGGTGCTCGCGGCCGACCTGCGGTTCGTCCTACGGGCACTGCCCCCAGAGGCGGGGGCGCGGGGCGTGGCGCTCGATCCAGAGAGAATCGGGCTTGTCGGGCACTCCCTGGGGGGTAAGCTCTCGTTCCTCGTCGCCGCCGAGGAGCCCGCGGTCCGGGCGGTGGCCGGGCTCGACCCGGTGGACGGGGGGGCCCCGGGGGTCAACGACCCCGCCCGGTTCCCCTCGGCGGTGGCGGTCATGGACCGGGTGCAGGTTCCCGTCCTCCTCCTCGGGGCCGAGCGGGGGGGGGTGGTCCGGTTTGGGACCCCGTGTGCCCCACCGGAGGGGAACTACACGAAGTTCTTCGCCAGGGCATCCGGGCCGGCCCTGGAGGTGACCCAGCTCGGGGCCGGGCACATGGACTACCTCGATGACCCGGACTGCGGGTTCGCCTGCTCCCTGTGCGCCCCGGGGCTGAACCCGGCCCAGGCCCGGGCCGATGCCCAGACCTACCTCGTCCTCTTCTTCCGCGCCCACCTCCTTGGGGATCCAGGCGCGCTCGGCGCCCTGACCGACCAGCTCGCCGAGGGCGAGGCGGCAGGACGGGTCCGGGTCCAGAGAAAGTAGGAGGGGCGGGAGAGCCCCGCCCCTCGTCACCTCCCCGAAGACCGGCTAGCCGATGATGTCCCCGTACCAGACGACGATCTTCACCTTGGAGCTCATCGTCACGGTGATCGAGTAGTACTCCCTCCGGGCGTCCCAGGTCCCGGTCTTCCGGGTCGGGGTCGTGGCGTCCCCCACGTACTCATCGTAGTAGAGAGGCGCCCGACCGTAGGCTCCACCGGAGATCCGGCCCGGGAAGCGGAGCGTCACCGTCGTTCCCGGGCTGAACGAGGCGGTGAACGGGGTCACCCGATCTGCGGTCTCCCCGATGGCCCGCACCGGGACCTTCAGCTCCTCGTACCCCGGCGTCACGCTCACCTGCCGCCGGGCGTAGACCTCGAGGGTGTAGGTGATGGGCCGAATGATGATCGGCCCGATGATCGTGGGGAGACAGGCCTCCAGCTCAACGGTGGCCTCTGCTGTCTTGGTCCGGCCGGCAGCGTCGTTCGCCTGGACTCGCACCGTGACCTTCCCGCCGCCGGAGAGGGCGGCCCGCAGGCCCACCGACCCAGAGGCCGGGAACCCGTCGATGATCGCCTGGGTCCTCCCATCGGGGTAGACGAGGCTCACCGGCCCGATGTGAATCGGCGAGGTGCCACCGCTCGCCTGCCAGTACACGGTGACGAGGTGGCTGTAGTCCTTGTCGCACACCTTCTCCACCGCCACCCGGGTGATCTGGACCGTGAGGTCCGGAACCCGGGCCGTGGCCGTCCGAAGGGTAACCGAGTACCGGAAGAGCTCGCAGTTCCTCCCGTCGTAGAGCCCAAAGAGAACGTCGTAGCTTGCCCCCGCGGTGGGGAGGGTCCCGGTGAGGATCCCGACACCGCCTGCAAGGTCGAGGGCGAGCTGGGCCCCGGTGGGGAGGTTCGAGGAGATCGTCGTCACTTTGGTGATCCCCGCGGAGCGGAACCGGGAGAGGTCACCGCTCGGGATCGCCTTCGAGGTGAGGAGGTGAAGCCCCGTCGCGACCTCACCGAAGTCCCACTTGAGGCCGGTGAAGGGCGGACACTGGGCCGTCGCCGCCGTGGAGACGGTGATCGTGAGCCGAACCACCGGGCACTTGTTCCGATCGAGGAGGTTGTAGACGATCGTCCACCGGCCCCCTTCCCGGGGTACCGTCCCCTGGAGCCGGCCCTGCCGCGAGGAGAGGAGGAGCTCGAAGTTGAGCCCGGAGGGCAAGGTCGAGCTCACCCGCGCGGCGTCGACCACCCCAAGCGAGGTCACCGCGCTCGTGAGGTCTGCGGGGAAGCCCTTCGTCGTGTTCACGCTGCTTCCGGCCGTCACCTGACCGAAGTCCCAGGCGAGCTCCCGCGTCGGGGGGCAGCCCGGGGTTGCCGGAACGTAGAGGTCGCACGTCGGCCGGAGGCAGTTCGGGTCAATGAACGTCCGGATGTTGGCCTCGATGCTCGGGACGATCTCGACCGACGTGGAGGCGGTGGCCGCCACCCCCGCGCTCGCCTCTGCTTCCGCCAGGGCGACGGCGCATGCCTGGACAAGTGCCGCCACGGCCGCCGAAGCCTCGGCATCCGCCTGGGCACACGCTGCCGCCGACGCCGACGCATCGGCGTGGGCCCGGGCGCAGGCGGTCACAAGGGCCTGGGCCGCGGCCTCCGCCCGGGCCACGGCCTGGGCCTCCGCCTGGGCCTCGGCGCTCGCCGCCGAGGCCTGACTGAGGAGCGTGGCTACGCTCAGCCCGTCGAGGAGCTTCTGGGCCGCCGTCGCCACTGTCTGAGCTTGAGCCGCTGCCAGGGCCGCCGCCTGGGCCTTCGCCAAGGCCGCAACGTCGGCAAGGAACGGCTGATGGGTGGTCTGTCCGAGAGTCGGAACGAACGTACCGGCTAGGAGACAGGCCACGACGAGGAAAGTCCCTGTTCTCGCCATGCCCTACCACCTCCTCCCCCCGGAAGGTGGGCAGACGATCACTATACACTTTTTCAAGGATGAAGGTGTCGAGCAAAGGCCAACGCTCACGCCCGCCTTCCCTAGGCTATTTTCCTGGGGGCGGGAGCGCATGGCGGAAGACAGCGAGCCGGGTACCATGTTTCCCGGAGGTGATCGGGATGAAGCTCACCAGGTACCACTTCGGGCGGATCGAGGTGGACGGAGTGGTCTACGAGCACGACCTCGCCGTGACGCCGACGGAGGTCCGGGAGTGGCGGCGGAGGGAGGGGCACGCGGTCCACCCAGAGGACCTCGAGCTTGCCCTCGCCGC
Source organism: Candidatus Bipolaricaulota bacterium (assembly GCA_938084715.1). Taxonomy (GTDB): domain Bacteria; phylum Bipolaricaulota; class Bipolaricaulia; order Bipolaricaulales; family Bipolaricaulaceae; genus Bipolaricaulis. The sequence continues at coordinate 22,562 of CALKES010000017.1, forward strand.
CGGGCCCCAGGTCCTCGTGATCGGAACCGGCTTCTCGGGGATGCTCCGCGTGACGAGGGAGGCCGAGCGGGCTCTCCGGGACCGGAAGGTGGAGCTCGTCGCCGAGCGGACGGCGGAGGCGGTGGAGGCCTTCAACGAGCTCGCCCCCTCCCGGCGGACCTGCGCCCTCCTCCACCTCACCTGCTAGACCCCGGCGGCTGCAGGCCCCCCTTGCCCCGAACGCACGCCCGGCGGGATCGAGTAAGCTTCGGCATCCTTGCCTGCGGAGGGAGACCATGGATAGGGCACAGCGAGGTTTTCTGGAGCGATTCCTGGGGACGATCAGCCCGTCGGGGTTCGAGACGGAGGCCGCGGCGGTGTGGCTTGAGGAGGCGCGGTTCGCCGACCGCACCTGGGTGGACCTCCACGGGAACGCGTTCGCGGCCCTCAACGAAAGCGGCGCCCCCCGGGTCATGCTCGCCGGGCACATGGACGAGATCGGGCTCATGGTGTCCCACGTCACGGACGGGGGCTACCTCTACGTCCGCCCGATCGGGGGCTGGGATGCCCAGGTGCTTCCTGGGCAGCGGGTGTGGGTTCGCTCAAAGAAGGGCCGCGTCCTGGGGGTCGTGGGCCGCAAGCCCATCCACCTCCTCGACGAGGACGCCCGACGGACTGTGGTCAAGATCGAGGACCTGTGGATCGACATCGGGGCCAGCTCCAAGGCCGAGGCCCTCCGGCAGGTAGAGATCGGGGACCCGGTCGTCCTCGCCCAGGAGCCAGAGTACCTCGGGGACGGGCTCCTCCTCGCCCGGGGGATCGACGACCGGATCGGGGCGTTCGTGGCCTTGGAGGCCCTCCGGATTCTGAAGAAGCTCAAGCCGAAAGCCGCCGTGTTCGCCGTGGCCACGGTCCAGGAGGAGATCGGCCTCCGGGGGGCGCGGACGAGCGCCTACGGCCTCGATCCGACCGTGGGCATCGCGATCGACGTCTGTCACACCACCGACACCCCCGGCACCGAAGGGGAGAAGAAGAAGCTTGGCGAGATCAGCCTCGGCAAGGGCCCGGTCCTCGCCCGCGGTCCGAACATCAACCCCAGGCTCTTCGACCTCCTCGTGGCGACGGCCAAGAAGGGGAAGATCCCCTACCAGGTCGAGGCCGCGCCGGGGGGAACGGGGACGGATGCCAACGCGATGCAGCTCAACCGGGCGGGGATGGCCACCGCCCTCGTGTCGATCCCCAACCGCTACATGCACTCCCCGTGCGAGGTGGTGTCGCTCCGGGACGTGGAGAACGCGGCGAAGCTCGTCGCCCAGGCCGTGGCCCGGCTCGACGGGAAGACCGACCTCATCCCCCGAGAGGAGTTCAAGCCGGCACGGCCCAGCGCCACCCCGCGCGGGCGGCGGAAGCGGGCCTAGCGAGGAAAGGGGCGGCCCACGGAGTCCGTGGGGAGCGCCATCGAGTGGGGAAGGAGGGGTCCATGAGAATCGGCGCAGGAAGCAAGTACCTTCTCCGTAGGCTTCTCGGCAGTCCGGTTGGGACGCCGGTGCTCCTCCTCGGAGCCGAGCTTCTGCGGACGGAGGCGACCCGGGGCCCCCTCCTCGGGGTTGTCAAGCGGACCCTCCGCAGGTGGGCTGCCGATCCGCGGCTTCCCCGGGAGTGGCGGGCGCGGGCCCGGGAGCGGACGCTCCTGGGTCTGGCGGCCGTCCAGTCCCTGGAGCGGAGCCTCAACCGGGGAACCCTCTCCCCCCACGTCCTGCGGGCCATCACCGTCCTGTGGGCCCGGGCGGGGCTCCTCCCGAACCGGGAGACCCGGGCCGGGCGCCGGTTCGCCCAGGCCCATGGGGAGCCGCCCCCATGGTTTGTCGTCCTCGCCCCCACGGGAGCGTGCAACCTCCGCTGCCCCGATTGCTACGCGGGGGATGGGGGAGACACCAACCTTCCGTGGACAGTTCTAAACAGGGTTCTTGCCGAAGCGGGCGACCGCTGGGACGCCCGGCTCGTCGTCCTCTCCGGGGGGGAACCCCTTCTCTACCGATCGGAGGGCCACGGCGTCCTCGACCTCGTCGCCCGCCACCGGAGGCTCCTCTACCTCATGTTCACCAACGGGACCCTCATCACCCCCGAGGTCGCCCGGAGGCTCGGGGAGCTGGGGAACCTGACCCCGGCGATCTCGGTCGAGGGGGGGGAGGAGACAACCGACCGCCGGCGAGGGAAGGGGACCTTCCGCCGGGTCCGCGAGAGCATGGCCCTCCTCCGGGAGCACGGTGTCCCGTTTGGGATCTCGGTCACCGTGACGAGAGACAACTTGAGCGAGGTCCTGTCCGAGCCCTTCCTCGACCTCTACTTCGGGGAGGAGGGGGCGTTCTACGGGTTCCTGTTCCACTACATGCCGATCGGCCGCCGGCCCGACCCGTCGCGGATGATCACCCCGGAGGAGCGCCTCGCCCTGTGGCGGAGGTCGTGGGAGGTCGTGGAGAGGCGGGGGATCTTCCTGTTCGACTTTTGGAACTCCGGTCCGGTGGTCCAGGGGTGCCTCGCCGCGGGGCGGGAGGGGGGGTACCTCTACATCGACTGGAACGGGGACGTCTTCCCGTGCGTGTTCGTCCCCTATCGGGGGGCGAACGTCGTGGAGGCCTTCGCCCACGGGGAGACCCTCGATGACGTGTGGGAGGCCCCCCTGTTCTCCGCCCTCCGGGCGTGGCAGCGGAGCCACGGCTACGGGGCCCCGGTCCCGACCCCAGAGGGGGACTGGCTCCGCCCCTGCCCGATCCGGGACCACCACGCCGAGCTCCGGTCCCTCCTCGAGGGCCTCCCCGAGGAGTTCCCCCCGCCCGACCCCGGGCTCTCCGCCGCCCTCGACGTCTTCGACGCAGACCTAGAGAAGCTCACTCGGCCCGTTTGGGAGCGACACTACCTTGGGAAGAACAAGGTAGAGAGCTAGAGGCCCCTCCAGAAACACGCGAGCCCTTCGGATCATCCTCTAGAACTCTCCGCCCTCGCCGCGTTGCCGGAGTCCTCCCGGGACCTTCCTTACCTCGTTGCCGCTCAGTGGAGCTTGGGGTCGAGGGCGTCCCGGAGGCCGTCCCCCATCATGTTGAACCCAAGGACCGTGACGAGGATCGCCAGCCCGGGGAAGACGGAGAGCCAAGGGGTCACCACGAGCCACCGCACCCCCTCCCGGATCATGTTCCCCCAGGTCGGCGTGGGCGGCGAGACCCCAAGCCCGATGAAGGAGAGGTTCGCCTCCACCCGGATCGCGGTCGCCGTCCAGAGGGTGGACATGACGAGGATCTCGCCGAGGACGTTGGGGAGGACGTGCCGGACGATGATCCGCCCCGGGGCGGCCCCCGCCGCCCGGGCCGCGGTCACGTACTCCGTCTGGCGGATCGCCACCACGGATCCGTGGACGATCCGCGCCACCTGGGGGGCAAGGACGAGACCGATGGCCAGGATGAGCTTGTCCATCCCCGGGCCGAGGATCGCCATGAACATGAGCCCCATCACGAGGGCTGGGAACGACATCAGAAGGTCCACAACCCTCATGAGAAGGAGCTCGACCCGCCCCCCGAAGTAGCCGGCCACCAGCCCCGCCACCGATCCCAGGACGGCTCCGATGAGAACAGAGCACACCCCCACCGTGAGGGACACCCGAGCCCCGGTGAGGATCCGGGCGAGGACGTCCCGCCCCAGGTCGTCGGTCCCCAGGAGGTGGGTTCCCCCGGGGGGAGCAAGCATGTTGTACACGTTCTGCTCGAGGGGGTTGTGCGGAGAGAGGTAGGGGGCCAGGACGGCGAGGCAGGCCACCACCAGGGTCAGGACCAACCCCACGAGGGCGGTCCGGTTCCGGACAAACGCCCGAAGTCTCCGGCCCCCAAACCGCCTAGTCATAGCGGATCCGGGGGTCCACCACCCCATAGAGGAGGTCGGTGACGAGGTTGATGACCACGACGAGCCCGGCGTAGAGGACGATCATGCTCTGGAGGGCGATGTAGTCCCGCTGGTTCATCGCCTGGACCATGAGCCGCCCCAGGCCGGGGCGGGTGAACACGATCTCCGTCATCACCGAATCGCCGATGAGCACCGCGGCCTGGCTCCCCACCACGGCCACGACCGGGATCAGGGCGTTGCGCAGGGCGTGGAGGTAGATCACGGTCCGCTCCCGGAGCCCCTTGGCCCGGGCCGAGCGGACGTACTCCTCCCGGAGGACGTTGAGGAGCGCCGAGCGGGTCATCCGGGTCACGAACGCGGTCATGATGATCCCCAAGGTGAGCGCCGGGAGGACGAGGTGGCGGAGGTTCGCCCAGGGGTCCGAGAACTCCCCCGACCCCATCACGGGGAACCACCGGAGGCGCACGGAAAACGCGAGGATGAGGAGGATCCCGAGGTAGAACGCGGGGACCGAAAGCCCGGCCAGGGCAAACGTCCGCCCGAGGTAGTCGGGGAGGCGATTCCGCTTCACGGCGGTGAGGACCCCGGTCGGGATCCCAAGGAGAATCCCCACGAGGAGCCCGGCGAAGGTGAGCTGCAGGGTGTGGGGGAGGACGGAGGCGACCTGGGTCCCGATCGGGATCCCGGTGATGAGGGACCGGCCGAGGTCTCCCCCCAGGTACCCGAGGAGCCCCCGCCCGTACTGGACGATCAAGGGGTCGTTGAGCCCCATCCGTTCCCGCAAGGCCCGCACCGCCTCCGCCGAGGCGTAATCCCCCAGCGCGGCTACCGCCGGGTCCCCCGGCGCGACCCGGACGAACAGAAACACCAGGGTGTAGGCCGCAAGAAGGGCCGGGATCGCCACGAGGATCCGCCGGAGGACGTACGAGCCCATAGAGGGGCGGGGGCGCCCCGCAGGGCGCCCCCTGCCTCCATTACTTCAGCGATGTGAGCTCGTTGATCGGTGGGTAGAGCGCAAGCGTGGACTTGAGCTCGTACCCGTAGTCCAACCGGTCCGAGCGCGCGAACACGAACTTGAGGACGTAGAACGGCAGCGCCGCCGCCCTCCGGAGGATCACCTCCTGGGCGTCCTTCCACAGCGCCGCCTGAACCGCGGGTTCCAGTGCAGCCCGGGCCTGCTCAATGAGTGCGTCGGCCTCGGTGATGTGGGAGAAGTTCGTGTCCGGTTTGGCCCCCGTCACGACGATGGACGCCGAGTGGTAGAACCGGGTGAGGAACGCGTCGGCGCTCGGCCGCCACGCCTCGTAGTGGACGAGGGGGTTCACATCTTGGCGGATGAGGGAGTGGAACGAGGAGTGGTCCGTGACCTTGATCTCAAGCTTGATCCCCACCCGGGCGAGCTGGGCCTGGATGTTCTCGAACGGCTTCCGGTAGGAGGCCCGCTCGGTGATGTAGGCACTCAGGGAGAACCCGTCGGGGTACCCCGCTTGAGCAAGGAGGGCCCGCGCCTTGGCGAGGTCCGCCTCGTAGAACACCCCCCGAGCCTGAGCCTCGTCGCAGCTTAGACCACCGGCAAGGTACGTCGGCACAACCCCGCAGAGGGGCTCGGCCAGGTCAGGACCAATGGCCTGAATGAGCTCGGTTCGGCTCAGGGTGTAGGCAATCGCCTCTCGGATGATGGGGTTATCCAGCGGAGACTTTGTCATGTTCAGGTGAAGGATGTGGGTCTCCCCTGGACCGAACACGTCCACCACGAGTCCCCGCATCCGCTTGACCGTGTCCACCCACGCCTGCTCCCGCACGCCCTCGATCAGGTGGACCTCGCCCGTGGCGAGGGCGCTCAGACGGGCCGTGACGTCGGGCATGTACCACACCTCAACCCCAGCGAGCTTCGGCTTTCCCCGGAAGTACCCGGCGAATGCCGCAAGCTCAACTTTCTGCGCCGGGACGTGGCGGACGAACCGGAACGGCCCCGTCCCCACGGGGTTCGTGGCGAACTTCTCCCCTAGAGCTTCGTACGCCCGCTTGGGGACGATGAACCCACCCGCGTAGTCCGCCACCTTGGGGAGAAACAGGCTCGGGGAGAGGGCCTGGGGTAGGGTGATCGTCACCGTGTAGGGATCCACGGCGGCAAACGTCATCCCCGCGTACTCGCCGGCGTAGGCCGAGGTCTTGGAGTCCGCGGCCTTGGTGAGGGAGAACACCACGTCCTCGGAGGTCAGCTCGTACCCGTCCAGCGCGCCGGTGAACGGGTGGACGCGCACACCCTTCCGGAGGTAGAAGGTCCAGGTCTTCCCGTCCGGGGACACCTCCCACCGCTCGGCGAGGTCGGGCTCAAACACCGTGATGTCCCCTGGCTTATAGCGGACAAGCCCGTTAAAGACCATGTCCACGACGGCTCGATCCATCGTCGCGGACGCGTAGTGGGGATCGAGCGTCCGCAGGTCCGCAGCGTCGAAGGCGATCTTCAGCACCTGGGCCGACGCAGCAACGCCCAAGGTGAACACTGCGAGGCAAACCCACCGCTTCACGCACACCACCTCCCTCACGTACAGACCCGAGAATCGCTTGTCAAACCGTCAACAACCTGGGCACCTCTTCTCTCCGCGTCCACCACCCCCTTTCGGGCCACCGTTCGCGGCCATTATACCGTTCGCGGCCATTATAGGGAGGCGCCCCGGGGGCGAGAAGGGGGCCTAAAGGAGCCGGCGGAGTTCGCGGATCTTGTCCCGGTAGGCGGCGGCGAGCTCGAACTCCAGGGCCTCGGCCGCGGCCTTCATCTCCTTCTCCAGGGTCCGGACGAGGCTCGCAATCTCCTCCCGGGGGAGCTTCTCCGGGGCCTTCGGAAGCTCCACGGGCTCCGGCCGCCGCCCCGAAAACTCCCCCACGATGTCCCGGACCTCCTTCTCGATCGTCTGGGGGGTGATCCCGTGACGGCGGTTGTAGGCAAGCTGGATCTCCCGCCTCCGGTTCGTCTCCTCCACCGCCTGGCGGATCGCCTCCGTCACCTCGTCGGCGTAGAGGATCACCTTCCCCCGCACGTTCCGCGCGGCGCGGCCGATCGTCTGGATGAGGGAGGTCGACGAGCGGAGGAACCCCTCCTTGTCCGCGTCGAGGATCGCCACCAGCGACACCTCGGGGAGGTCGAGCCCCTCCCGGAGGAGGTTGATCCCCACCAGGACGTCGAACTTGCCCAGGCGCAAGTCCCGGAGGATGTCCACCCGATCCAGGGTCTCGATCTCGGAGTGGAGGTAGCGGGCGCGGACCCCGAGCTCGACGAGGTACTCCGTGAGGTCCTCGGCGGTCCGCTTCGTGAGGGTCGTCACGAGGGCCCGCTCCCCCCGCTCGGTCACCTTCCGGAGCTCCCCGAGGAGGTCGTCCACCTGCCCCTTCACCGGCCGGACCTCCACCTCGGGGTCGACGAGGCCCGTGGGTCGGACGATCTGCTCGACGATCTTCGCCGAGACCCGCCGCTCGTAGTCCCCGGGCGTGGCCGACATGAAGATCGCCTGCCCGATCCGGGCCTCGAACTCGGCGAACGTAAGAGGGCGGTTGTCGAGGGCCGAGGGGAGGCGGAACCCGTACTCAACGAGGGTCTCCTTCCGCGACCGGTCCCCGTGGTACATCCCGCCGATCTGGGGGATCGTCTGGTGGGACTCGTCGATCACGGTGAGGAAGTCGGCCGGGAAGTAGTCGAGGAGGGTCCACGGCGGCTCCCCGGGGCGGCGGCCGTCGAGGTGGCGGGAGTAGTTCTCAACCCCCGGGCAGTACCCCATCTCCCGGAGCATCTCGAGGTCGAACCGGGTCCGCTGCTCCAGCCGCTGGGCCTCGAGGAGCTTCCCCGCCCCCTTGAGCTCCTTGAGGCGCTCCTCGAGCTCCGCCTCGATCCCCGCCAGGGCCCGGCGGAGCCGCTCCTGGGGGGTCACGTAGTGGGTGGCCGGGGGGATCGTCACCCGCCGGAGCTCCCCGAGGGCGTTCCCCGTGAGGGGATCCACCGTGGAGATCCGCTCCACCTCCTCCCCCCATAGCTCGATCCGGTACCCCACCTCCTCCGAGGCGGGGATGACCTCCAGCACGTCCCCCCGGAGCCGGAACGTGGCCCGCTCGAAGGCGAGCTCGTTCCGGCGGTACTGGAGGAGGACGAGTTGCCGCAGAACCTCGTCGAGGTCGTACTCCCTCCCCGCTTCAAGGACGAGGGACAGGGCGGCGTAGTCCTCGGGGGATCCCAGCCCGTAGATGCAGGAGACGCTCGCGACAACGATCACGTCCCGCCGGGAGAGGAGGGACGCGGTGGCTGCATGGCGGAGGCGGTCGATCTCCTCGTTGATCTGGGCGTCCTTCTCGATGTAGGTATCCGTCTGGGGGATGTAGGCCTCGGGCTGGTAGTAGTCGTAGTAGGAGACAAAGTAGTGGACCGCGTTGTCGGGGAAGAGCTCCCGGAACTCGCCGTAGAGCTGGGCCGTGAGGGTCTTGTTGTGGGCGACCACGAGGGTCGGCCGCTGGACGTTTTGGATCACGTGGGCGATCGTGAACGTCTTCCCCGTCCCGGTGGCCCCGAGGAGGGTCTGGTAGCGGTGACCCGCCCGGAGCCCCTCGGTGAGCTCCCGGATCGCCTTGGGCTGATCCCCCTGGGGCTTGAGCTTCGTCTTGATCCGGAACCGCTCCCCCGTTGTGACCTTCGCCATCGCCCCTCATTCTACCGCCCGGGGGCTTGATCCCATCCCGGGGGCGCGAGTTCTACCGGGTCAGGGCCCAGAGGAGGGCGAGGGTCAGCGCCACGCCCAAGGCAACCAGGATGGGAACGGGGACCGAGCGGGAAGGTGGGGGGGCCAGGGGCTGGGCGGGGGCGGGGGGAAGCCGGGAAAGGGGGGACGGGCAACCCCGGAGGGCGCACCGGGCCACCTCCTCCCACAGGGCGAGCTCCACCGCGACCCCGACCCCGGTCGTGGCCACGTTCCCCACCGCCACGAGAGGGGTGGCGAACGTCTTGAGCCCGTAGGCCGCGGCCACCGCCGCCATGAGCTCGAAGTTCTCGGTCCCCACCGCAACTTCGTGGGCGATGACCGTGAGCTCAGGGAACTCCGCAGCAAGCTGGCCGAGGAACTCCTTCATCCGGGCGCAGTCCGGGCAGGTGGGGGACCAGAAGTAGTGGAGCTCCACCGGCGCCGCCGCCGCGGTCGCCCCCACGAGAGCCGCCAGGATCAGCAGCCGTCGCATGCCCCAATATTACCCTCCACCGCCCCTCCGCTATCATCCCCAGGTGCGGACCTATCCGGACTGCATCCCGTGCATCCTCCGGGCGACCCTGGGGGGGGCGCGGCTTGGGGGAGGCACGGACGAGGAGGCGTGGGAGGTCGTGGCGGCTGGGGCCCGGATCGCCGCGGGCTGGGACCGGAGGAAGCCCCCGATCCTCCTTGGGGCCGCCGTCGGCCGGGTCCTCCGGGACAAGCTTGGCCGCGACCCGTACCAGGACTTCAAGCGCGAGGTGAACGCCCTCGCCCTGGCCCGGTACGGGCAGTGGAAGGCCGAGGTGACCCGGGCCCCCGATCCCCTCCTCCACGCCCTCCAGCTCGCCGCGGCCGGAAACGCCCTCGACCTCGGGGCTCACCCCGCGGCCGACCCGGGGCAGCCCGTGGGAGGAGAGTTTGCCCGCCTCGACTACCCCCAGTTCCGAGCTGCGCTCGAGCGGGCGCGGACCGTCCTCTACCTCGCCGACAACGCCGGGGAGATCGTCCTCGACCGGATCCTCGTCGAGGAGCTCCTCGCCCGAGGGAAGGGGGTGACTGTGGCCGTCCGTGGGGGTCCCACCCTCAACGACGCGACCCTCGACGACGCCCGGGAGGTGGGCCTCACCGAGGTGGTCCAGGTCCTCACCACCGGCTCGGACGTCCCGGGCGTGTTCCTCCCCGAGGCGTCGGCCGAGTTCCGAGCCGCGTTCAAGGCCGCCGACCTCGTCCTCGCCAAGGGGATGGGGAACTTCGAGGGGTTGTCCCAGGAGCGGGGCCCGCTCTTCTTCCTCCTCCAGGCCAAGTGCCGGCCCGTGGCCGAGGAGGTCGGGGTCTCCCAGGGGAGCCTCGTCCTCCTCAGCCGGGGTTGACGGAGGGGCGGCGGCGGGGCATCGTGGGAAGGGCGATGGCGGGCAAGCCGGCAGAGCTCTTCGAGGCCTTCCTGCGGGGGCGGGGCCTCCATGTGACCCGCCCCCGGCGGGCCGTGGTGGAGGCCGTCTTCTCCCTCCCCCGTCACTTCGAGGCGGCGGACCTGTGGGCCGCGGTCCGGGGACGGGTCTCCTCGGCCGCCACGGTCTACCGGACCCTGGAGCTCCTCGAGGAGGCTGGACTCGTCCGCCGGGTCTCGTTTGGGGAGGCCCACGCCCACTACGAGCACGTCCTGGGGCGGGAGGACCACGGCCACCTCGTGTGCCGGCGCTGCGGCCGGGTCGTAGAGTTCTCGGACCCCAAGCTCAAGGACGTGGTCGCCCAGGCGGCTGCCCGCCACGGGTTCTCCCTCACCGAGGCCGTGGTCCAGGGCTACGGCCTGTGCCCGGCCTGCCGGGAGGGCGGGCTATAATCTCCGCAAGGCCGGGGTGGCGAAACTGGCAGACGCGCGGGACTCAAAATCCCGTGCCCCGGAAGGGGTGTGTGGGTTCGACTCCCACCCCCGGCACCCGATGACCACGGCCCTGCGCATCCTCGGGCACCTCCTCCGGGGGCAGACGCGCCTCTGGCTCCTCTACACGAACGTGAACTGGCGGACGTGCGAGGGGTGCCTCGCCTGGCACGGCCGGATCGTCGCCCGCCCCGACGACTTCCCCCCCCACAACGGCTGTCCCCACGAGGCCCGACCGTTTCCGGTGTGGAAGCTCGGGGAGTACCGGGAACTTTCGGCGCGGATGGCCGACCGGGCGGGGGCCGAGCTCCGCCGACGGGCCCTCCTCCGCGAGGCCCGCTCCCTCCTCCCCACGGACCCCGAACGGGCCCTCGCCCTCCTCGACGAGGCCGGGGCAGTCAACGTCTACCTTCCCGAGGTGGAGGCCCTCGCCCGGGATCCATCCCTCTCCGACTCCGCCCTCCGGGCGAGGGTCCGGGCCGTCCTCCTTTCCCGTTGGAAGGCGAAGTTCGCCCACGACCGCTACGAGCGGCAGCCGGAGCTCGCCCGCACGGAACAGGAGCGGTGGGGTGTGCGGCGAATTGAGGAGCTTCTCGCGTAAGAGGGCGGAGGCCCGGTTCTGGGCCGCCTCTCTCCTCGTCCTGGGCCTCCTCGTCTGGGCCGCCCTCCGCCTCGTCCTTCCCCCACCCCTGCCTTCCATCTCCCTCCGCCCGGTGGACGTCCCCGGGAACGTCGTCCCCATCACCTTTGTGATCCCAGGGAGGCTGAACGTGAACCGGGCCACGGCGGCGGAGCTGGAGAAGCTCCCGGGGATCGGACCCAGCCTCGCCGCCCGGATCGTCGCCTACCGAGCGGAACACGGCCCGTTCCGGGCGGTGGACGAGCTCGTCCGCGTTCCCGGGATCGGCCCCAAGACCTTGGAGGGACTGCGGGACCTCGTCACCGTGGAGGACGAGGAGGGGGTCATCGTTCCCGTGCCGTAGCGGGGCAAGGGCCCCGCGGGCCCAGGGACATGCGCGCTTTTCCCCGGAGAACGCGTCGGGTAAGCTCTCCCTCCTTTGAGGAGGCACGAGATGCGAGCGCGTAGAGCAGTGGTGGCTTTTTGTCTTGTGGGGATCGGGGTTCTTCTCGCTGGGTGCCGGGGGACCCCGCCCACCCTCTCGGTTCAGCCCACGTCCCAAACGGTGTGCGCAGGGGGGTCCGTCACCTTCTCCGTGAAGGCCGCGGGGACCGCCCCGCTAAGCTACCAGTGGCAGAAGGACGGGGCGGCGATCTCCGGGGCCACCGGCGCCAGCTACACGATCCCGGCCGTGGCCGCGGCCCACGCCGGGAGCTACAGGGTCGTGGTGTCCAACAAGGCGGGAAGCGTGACCTCGACCCCGGTGACCCTCACCGTGAACGCCCCCCCGACGATCACCGCCCAGCCTGAGTCCCAGTCCGCCTGCGCCGGGACCTCGGTCTTGTTCACCGTTTCCGCGACCGGGACCACTCCCCTCTCCTACCAGTGGAAGAGAAACGGGACCGATATCCCCGGGGCCACCACGGCGGTCCTCACCCTGTCCCCGGTCGCCGAAGCCCACGTCGGGACCTACACCGTGGTGGTTACGAACGCCTGCGGGAGCGCCACCTCGACCCCGGCGACCTTGTCCCTTCAGGCACCGCCGGCCCTCGCCCTTCAGCCGCGCTCCCAGACGGCCTGCGCAGGACAACCGGTGACCTTCGAGGCCACGGCCGCGGGGTCCGCGCCCCTCTCCTACCAGTGGAGGAAGGACGGGGCGGCGATCCCCGGCGCCACCGGACCGAGCTACACGATCCCCGCGGTCGTTCCCGGCGACGCCGGGACGTACACCGTAACGGTGACCAACCCCTGCGGGTCCGTCACCTCCCCGGAAGTCGCGCTGACCGTGAACGTCCCCCCCGCCATCACCCTCCACCCCATCTCCCAAACCGCCGAGGCCGGGACCGCGGTCACCTTGAGCGTGATCGCCACCGGAACGTCGCCGTTCTCCTACCAGTGGAAGAAGGACGGGCAGGACATCCCTGGGGCCACCGCTGAGCTCTACACGATCTCCTCCGTCGCCTCCGCCGACGCGGGAACCTACACCGTGGCCGTGACGAACCCCTGCGGAAGTGTCACCTCCAACCTCGCGACCCTCACCGTCACCCCCCCCGCCACGGCCCCCCTCGCACCGCCTCCACCCCCAGAAGGGGCGTTGGCGACCGTGAACGGCCGTCCGATCACCCGAGAGGCGTTTGAGTCGATGCGGGCGGAGATCCTCGGCTACTACGCCCGGCTCTACGCCCAGTTCGGGATCGACATCCGGGTGTTCCTCGTCGGCGCCCGGGGCCGGATGTTCGAGCTCGACATTGCGGCCACGGCCCTGAGCACCCTCATCACCCGCACCCTCGTCGAGGCCGAGGCCGAGCGGCGGGGGGTCCGCGTCTCCCCGGAGGAGATCGAGGCGGAGTTCGAGCGCCAGTACCAGGCGATGCTCGAGGCCTACGGGATCACCGAGGAGTTCCTCATCGGGTACTTCGCGGCTCAAGGGGGGTCCCTGGAGGAGTTCAAGGCCGAGGGCCGGGCGAGCGTGGCCGAGCAGCTCCTCTACGAGGCCGTTCAGCGGGCGGTCGCCGGGCCGATCGAGCTCGGGCAGGCCGAGCTCGAGGCCTACTTCGCCGACCACAAGGCGGACTACAGCGTGGAGGAGCAGGTGAAGGCGTCCCACATCCTCGTCGCCACCCGGGAGGAGGCCCAGGAGATCCAGGACCGGCTCGCCGCCGGCGAGGACTTCGCGGAACTGGCCAGGGCCCGCTCCAAGGACACCGGCAGCGCCGCCCGGGGCGGGGACCTCGGTTGGTTCGGCCGGGGGGACATGGTCCCCGCGTTCGAGGAGGCGGCGTTCGCCCTCCAGGTTGGGGAAACGAGCGGAATCGTGGAGACCCAGTTCGGATTCCACATCATCCGGGTCACGGACCGCCGGGAGCCCCGGGAGCCCCCGTTCGAGGAGGTGGCCGAGCGCGTCCGGGCCGACGCGGAGAAGGACATCGCCAGCCAGCGGTTCGAGGCGTGGCTCAAGGCCGCCCGGGAGGGGGCCGAGCTCACCGTCTCCGACCCGGTGCTCTACGCGTTCTACCTCAAGGACCGCGACCTCGACGGGGCGATCGGCGTCTTGGAGCGCCTCCTGGCGGGGGGAACGAGCGAGGAGAAGTACCTCGCCTTCATCCTCGGGCAGCTCTACGAGGAGAAGATGGCCGCCCTGGAGTCGGACAAGGAGGCCATCGAGATGGGGCTCCCCGAGGGGCCGGAGCGGGAGGCGAGGCTCGCCGCGCTGGACAAGGCCATCGCCGCGGCCCGGGACTCCGCCCTCGCCGCCTACAGGAAGGCCCTTGAGGCCATCCCGGGCGACGAAGACGTCAAGGAGCGGATCGCGGCCCTGGAGGGGCAGGGGGCAACCCCGCGCTAGAACCGGGTCAGCTGTCCTTGCCCTCGCCGCCCGAGGGGCTAGGATTAGGATGCCTAGGCACCCATCCTCCCGGCCCCGTGCTGGGATCACAAGGAGGTGGGAAGTTGGCCACAGCGAGGTGGAACAGATAGACGGACCGGCCCGCGCCCTGCGCGGGCCGTCCTTCATTTACGCTCCCGAGACGAGAGCCCGCAGGTCCCCGGCGGCGTTCTCCACCTGGTCGGCCACCCCCCCGAGCATGAGCACAAGCTGGATCAGGTGGTAGCGGTCAAACGGGGGGAGGTCCTCGGTTTGGTAGATTGTGGCCACGATCTCCCGCTCCACGAGGTCGCTTTCGTGCTCGAGCTGGTTGATCCGGTCGACCCCCTCGGCGATCTTCTCCGCCGCTCGTCGGAGGTCCCGGCTGGCGATCGCCCCGTCGAAGTCCTCGATCGCCACCCCATAGGCGTGGACGATCCGGCTCACCGCCTCGGCCAAGGCCCGGTATGCGTCCTCCAGGGCAATCCCTAGCTCCGGTCGCCGAAGGGCCATGAGGAGGGCCGCGTCCTGGCACAGGTCCGCGATCTGGTCCTGGTGCCAAAGGAGCTCGTACAGGGCCGACCGGGGAAACGGGAGCCGCCGGGACCGGGTAAGCTGGTTTCGGATCTCCCGCTTCAGGAGGTCCGCCTCGTGCTCCTTCTGGCTCACGAGGTCGGCGTTCACCGGTTCCCCCCGGAGCCAGGCCCGGATCTGTCGGCCTAGCTCCTCCGCTGCGTCCTCCACCGCCCGGGCGTGGGCCCCAAACGAGATGACGGGCCGCCGGACCCCAAGGTAATCTGCCACTCGCACCATCCCACCTCCTCGCTCCGCCCCTAGGGGCGCCGCACCGCCACCGCGAGAACCACGAGGTCCCCCACGTCCTCGGCCCGATCGGAGATCACCGCAACCCTGTCCAGGAACTCCCGGGCAAGGATCTTCTCGGCGAGGGGGAGGTCGGAGGCAAACAGCCGCGACACCGCGCGGCGGTAGAGGTCGTCCACCCGGCTCTCCTTCCGGTCGACCTCCTCGGCCCGGGCCACCGTCCCCGGGTCGCCCCGGAGGAGGCCCTCCACCGCCTCCCGGACGTCCTTCACCTGGCTCCGCACCGTGTCCAGGGCGTCCCGGACCAGGGGGTGGAGGAGCTCGGGGAGGGAGACCCGCTGGAGGGAGAGGAAATCCAGAGCCGCCTCGGCGGCGTTGGCCACCCCATCCGCCCCCTCGACGATGTCGAGGAGGGTCCGCCGCGTTCCGGCGAGGTACGCCCCGCGGACGAGCTCCCGTTCGATCTCCCGCCGGACGTCGTCGGCCCGGGATTCCGCGCGGTGGGTGAGAACAGCGAGCTCCTCGACGGCATCCCACGCCCCCCCTGTCAGGGCGGTCTCGACCCCCCGGGCCATCGTGACCACGGCCTCCTCGACCTGGGCCAGATGCTGGCCCACGAGCTGGGCAATCTCCTTGCCGCGGCTCCGTCGGAACCTCATGGCCGTCCTTTGGGGGACATCTCTGGGGTAGGATATACTGCCGCCGCGTCGCCGAGCAACTTCCTGAGGTGATCGGGGATGAGACAAGCCCACAGCGTGTGTTTCGTTGGCCACTCCGGCTCGGGCAAGACCGCGCTCGCGGAGGCGATCCTCCGCGCCGCCGGCGTGTCCGGGGAGCTGTCCCTGGATCGAACCCCGGAGGAGAAGAGCCGCCGGCAGTCCCTGGACCTGTCCGCTGCCTCCTGCACCTGGGGGGGCAAGCGGGTGGAGCTCCTCGTGACCCCGGGGCTTGGGGAGTTCGTCGAGGAGATCCACAAGGGGGTGGACGCCGCGGACCTCGTGGTGCTCGTCGTGAACGCCGAGAAGCCAGTGGAGGTGGTCACGGAGCAGGCGTGGGAGATCCGGCGGGCGCGGGGCCGGCCGGCCCTCGTGTTCGTGAACATGCTCGATAAGCCCCTGGCCGACCCCGACGCCGCCCTGGAGGCGATCCGGGGGGCCCTCGACGGGAGGTTCCTCCCCCTCCAGGTCCCCGTGCGGGAAGAGCAGAGCCTCCTTGGGCTCGTGGACGTCCTCACCGGGAACCCCACCGCGGGGAAGGCTGCCCCGGACGAGGCGAAGGCCCGCGCCGAGGAGCTCCGGGCCGAGCTCCTCGAGGAGGCGGCCACGTTCAACGACGCCCTCCTGGAGAAGGTCCTCGCCGACGAGAAGCCCTCCCGGGAGGAGATCCTCGCGGCCCTCCGCGCCGGGATGGCCGCGGGCTCCCTCGTCCCCGTCCTGTGGGGATCGGCAACCCAAGGGATTGGGGTTCGGGAACTCCTCGACACCGCCCTCCTCCTCGCCCCCGAGGGGGACGGGGGGGCGGGCACCCTCCTCCGGGTCTTCTCCCTCGCCCTCGACCCCTACCTCGGGAAGCTCGCCTACGTGAAGGTCCTCTCGGGCGAGGTGGCGGAGGGGATGGCCCTGGTGAACCTCGAGACGAAGGACAAGGTCCAGGTCCGGGACGTGTACACGTTCGCAGGGGCCAAGCTTGAAAAGACCGGCCGGGCCGGGACCGGCGCGATCGCCGCGCTGGGGAAGCTCGACGGCCTCTCCCTGGGGGCGACCCTCGCCTCGGACGGGACCGCGACCCCTCTTCCCCCGATCCCGTTCCCAAAACCGGTGTTCATCCGGGCCATCGCCGCCAAATCCCAGGCCGAGGAGGAGAAGGTGAGCTCGGCCCTCCGGGACATCGTGGCCACCAAGGCCACCCTCGCCTTCCACCGCGACCCGGTGACGAAGGAGGGGCTCCTCTCCGGAATGGGGGACGTCCAGCTCGACGTCCTGGCCGAGCGGCTGCGGAACAAGTACGGGGTGGAGGTCCAGTACCGGGTGCCCAAGGTCCCGTACCGGGAGACGATCCGCAAGACGGCGACGGCGATGTACCGCCACAAGAAGCAGACCGGGGGCCACGGCCAGTTCGGGGAGGTCCACCTCCGGATCGAGCCCCTTCCCCGCGGGGCGGGGTTCGAGTTCGTGGACGAGATCAAGGGCGGCGTGATCCCCCAGCAGTTCATCCCCGGGGTGGAGAAGGGGGTACGGGAGGCCATGGAGGAGGGAGTCCTCGCCGGGTTCCCGGTCGTGGACGTCCGGGCCGCGGTGTACTATGGGACGTACCACGAGGTGGACTCCTCGGAGCTCTCGTTCAAGATCGCCGCCCGGACCGCGTTCAAGCTCGCCGCCGAGCAGGCCGAGCCCACGCTCTTGGAGCCGATCATGTCCCTCGAGGTCACGACCCCCGACGCCTTCACCGGGGACATCATCTCCGACATCACCTCCCGCCGGGGGCGGATCCTCGGGATGGAGGCCCAGGGCGGGCGGACCACGATCCGGATCGAGGTCCCGATGGCGGAGACTCTTTCTTACGCTCTCGACCTCAAGGCCCTCACCCAGGGCCGGGCCACGTTTCAGATGACCTTCGCCCGGTACGACTACGTCCCGGCCCAGCTCCAGGAGCGGCTCCTCCCCCAGCTGCGGGCGGCCCATGCGGGTTAGGGACTTCATGACCCCGAATCCGCCCGTTGCCCGGGCCGAGGCCCCGGTGGCCGAGGCGGGCCGGATCGCCGCCGAAGCCGGGGTCGCGGTTCTGTTCGTCGTTGATGGGGAGGGGCGCCTCGTGGGGTTCCTCACCCGCAAGGCCCTCGCCGCCGCCCCGGACGGCTCCCTCCCCGCGGGAAAGCTCGCCTCTCCCCCCGCAGTCACGATGCAGCCCGACGACCCCCTGGAGCGGGCGGTGGTCCTCCTCTCGGAGCGGTACCTCCTCCTCCCGGTGGTCGACGAGGGGGGAAGGCTCGTGGGGGTCCTCACCGGGGTCGGGCTCCTCCGCGGGATCGCCCACATGGCCGGCCTGGGGGAAGATGGGATCCGGATCCGGATCCTCCCCTCCTCCCCCGAGGAGGCGTACCGGGCCCTGGCCGTCCTCGGGGCGCGCGGGCTCCCCCTCGTCGCCGTCCTCCGAGGGAAGGAGGGGGAGCTCATCATCCACGTCCAAGGGGTGACGGATCCCCAGGGGCTCCTCGCCGACCTCCAGGGGACGCTGCGGTGAGCCGCCGCGGGGAGATCGTCCTCCACACGGAAGCCCGGGAGGCGGTCCTGGATATCACGGCCCAGGTCGAGGAGGCGCTGGGGGCCCTGGGGATCGAGAACGGAGCGGTCCTCCTCTTTTGTCCCCACACCACCGCCGCCCTGACCGCGAACGAGGTCGACGACCCCGACGTCCGGACCGACGTGGGGAGGGCCCTGGCGGCCATGGTTCCCGGGGTCCCCTTCGGCCACAGGGAGGGGAACTCCTCCGCCCACGTCCGGGCCGCGCTCCTCGGGCCGTCCCTCCTCCTCCCGGTGGCCGGAGGGAGGCTCGTCCTCGGGACGTGGCAGGGCGTGTACTTCCTGGAGTTCGACGGCCCGCGGGAGCGGCGGGTGTGGCTGTTCCCCGTGGGCTAGCCTGGCTTGCCCGTCCTGTTCCCCTCCAGTATAGTCGGCCCGCGCCCCCGGGGACTCGGCGGCCAGTGTAGCTCAATTGGCAGAGCA
Organism: Candidatus Bipolaricaulota bacterium; assembly: GCA_938084715.1. Classification (GTDB taxonomy): domain Bacteria; phylum Bipolaricaulota; class Bipolaricaulia; order Bipolaricaulales; family Bipolaricaulaceae; genus Bipolaricaulis. The sequence goes on from CALKES010000017.1 coordinate 41,064, forward strand.
TCCGCCTTGTAAGCGGAAGGTTGCCCGTTCGATTCGGGCCACTGGCTCCACGCGCCCCGAGGTCGGGCCGGGCTCCTCGGCCGGGAGGGCCAACCGGGGGTTTCGCGGAGGGGTAGCGAAGCGGCCAAACGCACCGGGCTGTAAACCCGGCGGCCTGAGGCCTTCGGGGGTTCGAATCCCTCCCCCTCCACCAGGGCTTGCGCGCCACGGGCGCGATAGGGTAGACTGTGCGTCCTCGCCCGTGTAGCTCAGTCGGCAGAGCACTTCCTTGGTAAGGAAGAGGCCGTCGGTTCGATTCCGACCGCGGGCTCCCGACCGGGAGCGGGCGACGGGACTTCCCCCCACCCGGGGAGCACAAGGAGGATGGAGGATGGCGAAGGAACAGTTTGTACGGACAAAGCCTCACGTGAACATCGGCACGATTGGGCACATCGACCACGGCAAGACCACGCTCACCGCGGCGATCACGAAGGTGCTGGCCATGAAGGGCCTGGCCAAGCAGCGTTCCTACGACGAGGTGGCCAAGGCCGACGCCAAGCTCTTCCGCCGTGATGCGACCAAGATCCTCACCGTGAACGTGGCCCACGTGGAGTACGAAACCGAGTCCCGACACTACGCCCACATCGACTGCCCAGGGCACCACGACTACATCAAGAACATGATCACCGGTGCCGCCCAGATGGACGGGGCGATCCTCGTCGTCTCCGCCGTCGACGGCCCGATGCCCCAGACCCGGGAACACGTCGTGCTCGCCCGGCAGGTGAACGTCCCGGCCATCGTCGTCTTCCTCAACAAGGTCGACCTCGTCGAGGACCCGGACCTCCTCGACCTCGTGGAGATCGAGATCCGCGACCTCCTCTCCAAGTACGACTTCCCCGGGGACAAGACCCCCATCATCCGCGGGTCGGCGACCAAGGCCCTCCAGGCCTCCTCCGCCGACGACCCGGCGGCCAAGCCGATCCTCGACCTCATGCAGGCCGTGGACACCTTCATCCCCCTCCCCAAACGTGAGGAGGACAAGCCGTTCCTCATGCCGATCGAGGACATCTTCTCCATCAAGGGCCGGGGGACCGTGGTCACGGGCAGGGTCGAGCGGGGCCGGATCACCCCCGGGGCCGAGGTCGAGATCGTTGGGCTCACGGACGAGATCCGCAAGACCGTGGCCACGAGCCTGGAGATGTTCAACAAGGTCCTCGACCAAGCCATCGCCGGGGACAACGTGGGGATCCTCCTCCGGGGGATCGAAAAGGACGAGGTGGAGCGGGGCCAGGTCCTGGCCGCGCCGGGTTCCATCACCCCCCACACCGAGTTCGAGGCCCAGGTGTACGTCCTGTCCAAGGACGAGGGCGGCCGCCACAGCCCGTTCTTCAACGGCTACAAGCCCCAGTTCTACTTCCGAACGACGGACGTGACGGGCGAGATCCAGCTCCCTCCGGGGGTGGAAATGGTCATGCCCGGGGACAACGTGGACAAGCTGGGGTGCAAGCTCCTCAAGCACATCGCGATGGAGGAGGGGCTCCGGTTCGCGATCCGGGAGGGGGGCCGCACCGTGGGCGCGGGCGTGGTGACGAAGATCATCCGCTAAGATGCCGAAGAAGGATACGGTGCAGCTGGTGACGCTGGCCTGTTCCGTGTGCGGGCGGCACAACTACCACACCCGCCGCAACCGGAACAACACCCGGCAGAAGCTCGCCCTGCGGAAGTACTGCCGGTGGTGCACCAAGCGCACCGAGCACAAGGAGACGTGAGGTACGACCCGCCGCAGCCAGAGGCGGGACGCGACAGGCCCGTAGCTCAACTGGCAGAGCAGCGGACTCCAAATCCGCAGGCTGGGGGTTCAAGTCCTCCCGGGCCTGCCAGCGAGGGAAGACGATGAACGTGGTGACGAAGGTTCGGGAGTACATAGCAGGCGTGCGCACCGAGGTCGGGCGGGTCAGCTGGCCCTCCCGGCGGGAGGTGGTGAGCCTCACGGTCCTCATCATCCTGATGTCGGTGGTGCTCGGGGTGTACCTGGGGCTTGCTGACCTCATCGTCACCCAAGTCCTGCGCCTTCTCCTCCAGCGGTAGGCCGCCGACCATGCAGCGCAAGAGGTGGTACGCCATCCAGACCTACGCGGGCTCGGAACTGCGCCTCAAGGAGCAACTTGAGGAGCGGGTCCGCAAGCTGGGCTGGGAGCGCCAATTTGAGCCCATCCCCACCGGAGAGGCCAAGGAGTTCTTCTTCGTCCCGGTGGAGGAGGTGGTGACCTCCCGCTCTGGCCGGGGACGCTCGAGCGACTACCGGGTCTCCTACGACTACGACGTGCTGGTGTCCACGAACGAGCGGGTCCAGCGGGGAGCGGTGCTCGCCCGGCGGCCGCCGGTCCACCTCGCCCAGGACGCGGAGGTGGTGGCCGTGGAGCCCCTCTGGCGGGTGATCGTGGAGACCCCGGCCCACACCGAGGTGGAGTTCCTGATCCCCCAGGAGAAGGTCCTCCGGCGGGACGTGCGGGTCGGGGAGCGAACCCGCCCCGGCCTCCCCCTCACCGCCGACGCCGACGAGCGGTACGTGTTCGAGGAGCGGGGGGAGATCGTGGTCCGGGAGAAGGTGAAGCGGGTCACCCTCCGCTACGCCGATGGGAAAGAGGAGACGCGGATCGTCCCCGACGCCTACCTCTCTCCCCGGGTCCGGGTCGGGGCCACCCTCGCCAAGGGGGAGGAGATCGAGCGGGAGCACAAGATCTACGCCCGGGCCACGGGACTGGTGAAGGTCAAGGAGTACAAGGACAAGCGGGAGATCTCGATCCAGCGGATCGAGCGGCGCCGGCTCATCCCCGGGTACGTGTTCGCCAAGATGGGCCTCGAGGAGGAGGAGATGGCCGAGCTCCTGCGGGGCCTGGAGCGGTCGGCGCGGTTCGTGGGGAGCAAGACCCGGCCCGTGCCCATCGAGGGCCCGGAGATCCTCCTCGTCCAGCGGAAGGCCGGGCTGGCCGAGGTCCCCCAGGTCGAGGCCAAGGCCCCCCGGGTCGAGGTGGACTTCGAGGTCGGCGAGGTGGTCCAGATCGTGGAAGGGCCGTTTGCCGACTTCACAGGGGAGGTCCGGGAGATCGACAAGGAGGCCGAGGAGGCCGTGGTCATGGTGAAGATCTTCGGCCGCGAGACCCCGGTCCGCATCGGGTTCGACGGCATCGCCAAGGTGTAAGGAGACGAAGGTGGCAAAGCAAGTGGTGGCCAAGATCAAGCTCCAAATCCCGGCCGGGCAGGCCAATCCCGCCCCCCCGGTCGGACCGGCCCTCGGGGAGCACAAGGTCAACATCATGGACTTCTGCAAGAAGTTCAACGAGGCGACCAAGGGGGAGGAGCCCGGCCTCATCATCCCCGTGGAGATCACGGTGTTCCAGGACCGGTCGTTTGAGATCGCCCTCAAGCAGCCCCCGGTGGCCGTGCTCCTCCGCAAGGCCGCCGGGGTGGACAAGGGCTCCCCGACCCCCAAGCGCCTCCGGGTGGGCAAGGTGACGATGGAGCAGGTGCGCCGGATCGCCCAGCGCAAGCTCCCCGACCTCAACACCGACGACCTGGAGGCCGCGGTGCGGATGGTGGTGGGGACGGCGGAGAACATGGGGCTCGAGGTGGTGCCATGAAGCGCAGCCGAAGCTACCAGGCCAAGGTCGCCCTCCTGGAGAGGGAGAAGACGTACCCTGTCCGCGAGGCGATCGAGCTCCTCAAGAAGACGGCCACCGCCAAGTTCCCCGAGACGGCGGAGGCGGCGATCGTGCTGGGGATCAACCCCTCCCAGCACCAGGTGCGGGGGACCTGCTCCCTTCCCCACGGGACCGGGAAGCCGGTGCGGGTCCTCGTGTTCGCCCGGGGGGAGAAGATCCGGGAGGCGGAGGCCGCCGGGGCCGACTACGTCGGAGGGGAAGACCTCGCGGAGAAGATCCTCAAGGAGGGGTGGCTGGAGTTCGACCGGGTGGTGGCCACCCCGGACATGATGTCCGTGGTGGGGAAGCTGGGGAAGATTCTGGGGCCCCGGGGGCTCATGCCCTCCCCGAAGACGAACACCGTCACCATGGACGTGGGCCCGGTGGTCCGGGAGCTCAAGGCGGGGATGATCGAGTTCCGCGCCGACAAGGGGGGCACCGTCCACGCCGTGTTTGGGAAGGCGAACTTCGAGGCGGAGCAGCTCGAGGAGAACCTGATCGCCCTCATCCGGGCGATCGTCGAGCGCCGGCCCGAGGGGGTCCGGGGCCGGTACATCCAGCGGGTGTACATCTCCTCCACGATGGGCCCGGGGATCCGGGTCGACGAGGGGGAGCTCCTGGCCCTCGCCCAGGGGAGGAGGTGAGGCGATGCCCCGACCGGAGAAAGTGGCCGCAGTGGAGGAGCTTCGGGAGCGGCTGGCCCGGGCCTCGGCCGTCGTGGTCCTCGACTACCGGGGCCTCCCTGGGGGGGAGATGGCGGACCTGCGGCGGTTCGCCCGCCGCCAGGGGGTCGAGCTCAAGGTCGTGAAGAACACCCTCACCCGCCTCGCCGCCCAGGAGGCCGGGATCGGGACCGTCCTCACGGAACTCACGGAGACGAACGCCCTCCTCCTCGGGGAGGGGGACCCGGCCCTCCCGTTCCGGGTGGCCCGGGAGTGCGTCCGCCGGTACCCGACCCTCAAGGTGAAGGCAGGCCTGTTCGACCGGGCCCCGGTGTCGGCCGCCGAGGCCGACTTGTACGCCAACCTCCCCACGAGGGAGGAGCTTCTGGCCAAGCTCGCCGGGGCCCTCGCCGGCCCGATCCGGGGGCTCGCCGGGGCCCTGTCCGGGGTCACCCGCAAGCTCGCCGTGGCCCTGAGCGAAGTAGAGAAGAAAAAAGGAGCGGAGGGATAGACGATGACGAAGGAAGAGTTCATCCAGGCAATCGAGTCGATGACGGTCAAGGAGCTCGCCGAGCTCGTGTCCGCGATCGAGGAGCGGTTCGGGGTCTCCGCGGCCGTGGCCGCGCCGGTGGCGGTGGCCACCGCCGCCCCCGTCGCCGCTGAGGCGGGCCCCGCCGCCAAGACCACGGTGGACGTGGTCCTCACCAACGCTGGCCAGCAGAAGATCCAGCTGATCAAGGTGGTGAAGGACATCACCGGCAAGGGCCTCAAGGAGTGCAAGGACCTCGTGGACAAGCTGCCGGCGGTGATCAAGGCCGGGGTGAGCCCGGACGAGGCGGAGGACATCAAGAAGAAGCTCGTCGCCTCGGGCGCCGAGGTCGAGCTCCGCTAGAGAGCCCTTGATCACGGCCCAAGCCACGCGGCGCGGCTACGGACGGGCCCGGCGGTGGAGCGAGCCGCCGGAGCTCATCTCGGACCAGCTCGCCTCCTACGCGGAGTTCCTCCGCCAGGAGGTCGCCCAGGCGTTTGCCGAGGCAAGCCCGATCCGAGCCCCCAACCGGGACGACCTCTACATCGAGCTCGTCGACCCCCGCCTCGGGGAGCCCCGCCACGACGAGTGGGAGTGCCGGGACAAGGACCTCACCTACGCCGCACCCCTCAAGGCCACCGGCCGCCTCTGGGAGGGGGGCAAGGTCCGCCAGGAGGCAGAGCTGTACCTGGCGGAGATCCCCCTCATGACCCCCCGGGGGACGTTCATCATCAACGGGACCGAGAACGTCCTCGTCAACGAGCTCGTCCGCTCCCCGGGGGTGTACATCACCCAAGAGGAACCCCACCTCTACCGGGCCCATTTCCTCCCGGAGTCCGGGGCGTGGCTGGAGCTGGATCTCGACACGAAGCGGTGGACCCTCCGCGCCCACCTCGACCGCCGGGGGAAGGTCCCGGCCACGACCCTCCTCCGGGCCCTGGGGCTCGCCGAGGGGGAGATCCTCGCCCGCTACGGGGTCACGGTCTCCGTGGAGGACCTCCCGGACTACCTCGCCCTGTGGAAGCGGGCGGTCCTCGCCGAGGCGGTCGCTACTGGAGACGGGGAGTGGCAGCCCGGGGAGGAGCTCACCCCGGAGCGGGCCTCCGCCCTTGCCCGGACCGGGCGGTCCAAGGTCCGCCTCCTCCACCCGGCGATCGCCAAGTCCCTCGAGGAAGAGCACGAGAAGCGGATCACCACCCAGGAGGAGGCCGCCCGCTACATCTACCTCCGGTTCCGGTCCGGGGAGCGGGTCACCTCCCACCAGGTCTTCGAGTACCTCCAGAACCTGTACTTCAACCCCGACACCTACCGGCTAACCCCGGTCGGCCGGTTCAAGGTGAACCGGAAGCTCGGGCTCTCCGGGGGGGAGACGTGCCTCACCCGGGAAGACATCACCGAGACGTTGGCCCTTCTCCTCCGGGCCCCCGACGACCCCTCCCTCATCGACGAGACGGACCACCTGGCGAACAAGCGGGTCCGCCTCCCGGGGGAGCAGGCCCTGATGGCCCTCCGGGAGGGGCTGACCCGGATGGCCCGGATCGCCCAGGACAAGCTCTCCCACTACGACCCGGAGGACAAGGACGCCCTGCGCCGGATCGTGTCCGCCCGGACGATCCAGGCCTCCCTGAACTACCTCTTCTACACGGGGCGGCTCTCCCAGTTTCTCGAGCAGACGAACCCGCTCGCGGAGCTCACCCACAAGCGGCGGCTGTCGGCCCTGGGGAGCCTCACCGCCCGGAGGGCGAAGATCGAGATCCGGGACGTCCACCCCTCCCACTACGCCCGGATCTGCCCGATTGAAACCCCCGAGGGCCAGAACATCGGCCTCATCACCTCCCTTGCCCTCCACGCCCGGGTCAACCCCTACGGGTTCCTCGAGGCCCCCTACGTCGTGGTGAAGGACGGGCGCGTGACGGGGGAGATCCGCTACCTCATGGCCGACGACGAGCGGCAGTACAAGATCGCCCCTGCTACGGTGCGGATCGGCAAGGACGGCCGGATCAAGGACGAGCGGGTCCAGGTCCGGACGGGGAACGAGGAGATCCTGTTCGTCCCCCCCGAGGAGGTGGACTTCATCGAGGTCGCCCCGGACGTCATCGTGGGGGCCTCCGCCGCCCTGATCCCGTTCCTCGAGCACGACGACGCCAACCGGGCCCTCATGGGGGCCAACATGCAGCGCCAGGCCGTCCCCCTCCTCCGCCCCCAGGCCCCCCGGGTGGGGACGGGGCTCGAGGGGAAGGTGGCCCGGGACTCGGGGGCCGCTCTCCTCGCCGAAGAAGACGGGGTCGTCACCTACGCCGACGCCCAGAGGATCGAGGTCAAGGGGAAGCGGGAGACGAAGGTCTACCGCCTCCTCAACTACGAGCGCTCGAACCAGGACACGATCCTCCACCAGTACCCCCTTGTCCGAGCCGGGGACAAGGTGAAGAGGGGGGATGTGCTCGCCGACTCCCAGTCCTCGGTGAACGGGGAGCTGGCCCTGGGGACGAACCTCCTCGTGGGGTTCCTGCCCTTCGAGGGCTACAACTACGAGGACGCGATCGTGATCTCCGAGCGGCTGGTGCGGGAGAACCTCCTCGATTCGATCCACATCCAGGAGTTCGAGGTCCGGGCCGAGGAGACGAAGCTCGGGCCCGAGGAGATCACCGCCGACATCCCCAACATCTCCCGGGAGGCCCTTCGGAACCTCGATGAGCACGGGATCGTCCGGGTGGGGACCGAGGTCCAGACCGGGGACGTCCTCGTGGGGAAGATCACCCCCCGCGGCGAGGCCGAGCCGACCCCCGAGGAGCGGATCTTCCGGTCTATCTTCGGGGAGCGGATGCGGAACTTCAAGAACACGTCCCTCCGCATGCCCCCAATCTCGGGGACGGCAACGGTGATCCGGGTCAAGCGGATGAGCCGGGCCGCGGGGGACGAGCTCGAGGCAGGGGTGAACGAGCTCGTGAAGGTGTACGTCGCCCAGCGGCGGCGAATCGCGGTGGGGGACAAGCTCGCCGGCCGGCACGGGAACAAGGGGGTCATCGCCGTCGTCCTCCCCGAGGAGGACATGCCCTTCCTCCCCGACGGCATCCCCCTCGACGTCGTCCTCAACCCGTTGGGGGTGCCCTCGCGGATGAACCTCGGGCAGATCTTCGAGGCGAACCTCGGCTGGCTTGCGACCCTCCGCGGGGAGACCGTGGCCTCGCCGGTCTTCGATGGGGCCCACGAGGAGGAGGTCCTCCGCGACCTCACCCAGGCCCTGGTCGAGCACGGCCTGGCCGACGGGTCGCGGCTGGATGGAAAGGTGATCCTCCGGGACGGGAGGACGGGAGAGCCGTTCCGGTCCCCGGTCACGGTGGGCGTGCTCTACCTCCTCAAGCTCGAGCACATCGCCTCGGAGAAGATCCACGCCCGGTCCACAGGGCCTTACGCCCTGATCACCCAGCAGCCCCTGGGGGGGAAGGCCCAGTTCGGCGGGCAGAGGCTCGGAGAGATGGAGGTATGGGCGCTGGAGGCTTACGGGGCTTCGGCCCTCCTCCAGGAGATGCTGACCCTCAAGAGCGATGACGTGAAGGGTCGCGTGCAGCTCTACAAGGCGATTTTGCGCGGGGAGGAGTTCCCCCGCCCCGGGATCCCCGAGTCGTTCCGGGTCCTGTGGCAGGAGCTGCGCTGCTTGGGGCTCTCGGCGAAGGCCTACGACAAGGAAAACCGAGAGCTCGAAATCGTGTGAGCCCAATGCCGGACGAGCGGGCGTCCGGGATGATCCTGTTCCGGGAAGGGGCCCGCGGCCGGGAGTACCTCCTCATCAAGAACCGTTCCGGGGGCCACTGGGGGTTCCCGAAGGGGCGGCTGGAGCCTGGGGAGGACGAGCTTGAGGCCGCAAGGCGCGAGGTGGCCGAAGAAGTGGGGATCCCAAGGCCCGAGATCGTCCCGGGGTTCACCCACGTCCTCTCCTACCGCTTCCTCCGCGGGGGTGAGCTCGTCCGGAAGGAGGTCCTCCTCTTCCTTGCGAGGGCCGACGGGCCTGGATTTCCCCAGTGGGAAGAGATCGACGCCCTGGAGTGGCTTCCCCTCCCCGAGGCCCTGGCTCGGCTCACCCATCCTGAGCAGCGGGGGGCCCTCCTCCAGGCCGAGGCGTTCCTTGCCCGGTCGGATCAGTAACCGATCATGAGCGGGCCCGTCCTTGCCACAGCGCTGGCCGTCTTCGCCATCGCCTACGTCCTCCTGTTCTCGGGCTACCTCCCCCGGGCCCTGGCCGCGCTGGCGGGCGCGGTGGCGATGATCGTTGTGGGGACGGCGCTGGGGTTCTACTCCCCCGAGGCGGCGGTGGCCGCGATCGACACCGACACCCTGTGGCTCCTCTTTGGGATGATGGCCCTGGTGGGGCTCCTCAAGGAGACGGGGTTCTTCCAGTACGTGGCGATCCGGGCCGCCAAGGCCGCCCGGGGAAACCCCACAGTCCTGTTCCTCACCCTGGGGCTGGCGACCGCGGTGGCGTCGATGTTCCTCGACAACGTGACCACCCTCCTCACGGTCGCCCCGGTCACGGTGTCCATCGCCGACGTGCTGGGGCTCCCCGTGGCCCCCCTCCTCCTCATGGAGGCCGTGGCGGCCAACATCGGGGGCGCGGCCACCCTGATCGGCGACCCCCCGAACATCCTCATCGGATCCGCGGCAAACCTCTCGTTCAACGCGTTCCTCACCCACACCCTCCCCGTGAGCGTCGTGGCCCTGGGGCTGGCCCTGGGGTACCTCCTCATCCGCTTCCGGCGGCAGGCGCTGGGGGCTCCCCGGGGCGCGGAGGCCGTGATGGCGATGGACGAGCGGCGGGTCCTCTCCCATCCCCGGGCGATGCGGGCGCTCGTGGGCGTCCTGGGCCTCGTGTTCGTCCTGTTCACCGCCCACGGGGCCCTGGGCCTGACCCCGGGGGTGGTCGCCCTCCTCGGGGCGGCCCTGTGCGCCCTCCTTCTCCGCCCCAGCCTGGAGGCATTCCTCCGGGGGGTGGAGTGGGACCTCCTCATCTTCCTCTCGGCCCTCCTTGTCCTCACCGGGGGCCTAGAGGCGAGCGGGGCCCTGGGGGCCGTGGGGCGGTGGACCGTCTCCCTGGCCGGAGGCTCGACCCTGGCCCTGGCCCTCCTTCTCCTCTGGATCGGGGCCTTCCTCAGCTGGGCCCTGAGCTCGGTCCCCGTCACGGTGACCCTCGTCGCCCTTATCCGAGGCCTCTCCGGGACGGGGATCCCCCTCACCCCCCTGTGGTGGGCCCTCGCCCTCGGGGTGGGCCTGGGGGCGAGCGGGACCCCGTTTGGTTCCGCTTCCAACCTCGTTCTGACCTCGATCGGCGAGCAGGCAGACCGCCCCCTGACCGCAGGGGAGTGGCTCCGGGACGGGATTCCCACCACCCTCCTCTCCTGCGGGGTGGCCAGCCTCTTCCTGTGGCTGGGGATCGCGACCGGATGGTTCCTATGAGCGAGACCCCCCTTCCGCTGACCGAGGTCCATCCCGGAGTGTGGCTTCTGGACACGGACCAGTTCGGGGTCCCGGGCCAGGGGGGGATCTACCTCCTCCCGGGACGTCCGGCGGCCCTCGTCGAGGCCGGGACGTCCCTCGCCCAGGGGCGGATCCTCGCCGCCCTCGAGGCCCTCGGGGTCCGGCGGGAGGAGGTGGAGTGGATCTTCCTCACCCACATCCACCTCGACCACGGGGGGGGAGCGGGGGCGCTCCTCAAGGAACTTCCGCGGGCGAAGGCCGTCGTCCACGGCCGGGGGGCCCGGCACCTCGCCGACCCCTCGCGCCTCGTGGCCTCGGTCCGGGAGGCGGTGCGGGACCGGTTCCCCCTCTACGGGGAGGCGATCCCGATCCCTGAGGAGCGGATCCACATCGCCGGGGACGGGGAGGCCTTCCCTGCGGGAGGAGACACGATCCGGGCCGTCGAGACCCCCGGCCACGCCCCCCACCACCTGTGCTACTTCCTGGAGGGGGAAGGGCTCCTCTTCACCGGGGACGCGGCCGGGCTGTACCTGGGGGGCGTCCTTGTCCCGACCACGGTCCCCCCGAGCTTCGACCTCGAGCTCTCCCTCCGGACCCTGGACCGGATGGAGGCCCTGGGGCCGAGGCTCCTCCTCTACACCCACTTCGGCCCGGGGGACCCACGGCTCCTGGGGGAGTACAAGGCCCTCCTCCGGCGGTGGGTCGAGCGGGTCGAGGCGGGGTGGAGGGCCGGGCTCGACGAGGCGGCCCTCGTGGCCGAGGTCCTCTCCGAGGCCGAGCGGGAGGGCCTGATCCCGTCGGGCCCCGCCCGGGGGGACCTCGCGATGTCCGTGCGGGGGGTCCTCGCCTACCTCGAGGCCCGGGAGGGGAGGGCGTGATCGCCCGGGTGGCCCTCCCCATCCCCCGGGCCGCCCCGTTCGACTACGCGGTTCCGCCCGAGCTCCCCGTGGAGGCCGGCCACCGTGTCCGGGTCCCCTTCGGCTCCCGTCACCTCTGGGGGATCGTCGTCGAGGTCCAGGGGGAGCCCACGTTCCCCGGCCCCCTCCTCCCGATCGAGGCCAGTGCCGGTCCCGTCCTCTCCCCGGAGGGGCTCGCCCTCGTCTCCGAGGTGGCCCGCCGGTCGTTCGTCGGGGTGGGGATCGCCCTGGCCCGCCTCGTCCCCGCGCCGAGCGGGGCCCGGGTCCGGGAGGTCGAGCCCGGGGAGGGGCCGACGGATCTCACCACCGCCCAGGCCCGGGTGTGGGAGGCGGTCCGGGCGGGGACGACGGACGTCCGGGCCCTGCGCCGCCTCCCCGGGGGTTCCCAGGCCCTCCGGGAGCTCCTCGCCCTCGGGACCCTCCGCCCCCGCTACCTCCCCTTCGCCTACCGGGAGGCCCGAAAGGAGGTCGCCCTCACCCCCCACCAGGAGCGGTCGGTGGAGGAGATCACCCAGGGGATCGGCCTTGGGCGAAAGTACCTCCTCGTGGGCCCGCCGGGATCGGGGAAGACCGAGGTCTACCTCCGGGCCGCCCGAGCGGCCCTCGGGGGAGGGCAGAGCGCCCTCCTCCTCGCGCCGGAGGTGTCCCTTCTCCCCCAGCTCTGGGCCCGGGCCGGTCTCGCCGCCGGGCGACCTCCGGCCCCGTACTTCGGAGAGCTCCCGGGCGGGGAGCGGTGGCGGACGTGGGCCGGGGCCCTGGCCGGGGAGGTCCGGCTCGCGGTGGGGACCCGGTCTGCTGCCTTCTTGCCCCTCCCGAACTTGGGCCTCCTCGTCCTCGACGAGGAGGGGGAGCCGGCCTACAAGCAGGAGGAGATGGCCCCCTACTACCACGCCCGGCAGGTGGCCGAGGCCCGGGCAGCTCGTGAAGGGGCGGCCCTCGTCCTTGGCGCCTCGGCCCCGTCCGTCGAGACCCACTTCCGGGCCGAGCGGGGCGAGCTCGCCCTCCTCTCCCTCCCCGAGCGGGTGGTGGGAAGCCCGCCCACGGTCGAGGCCGTCCCCCGGGGGGAGGACGTGATCGGCCCTCGGCTGCGGGAGGCGATGGCCCGCCACCTCGGGGCCGGGGGCCAGGTGCTCCTCTTCGTCCACCGGCTGGGGTTCTACACCGGGGCCGCCTGCCGCTGCCGGACCGTCCTCCGCTGCCCCACGTGTGAGATCCCCCTCGTCTTCCACCTCGAGGACCGGACGTTCCGCTGCCACGCCTGCGGGAGGGCCCTCCGGGACCCCCGGTGCCCAAGCTGCGGGGGGAGCCGGTTCCACCTCTTCGGGGTCGGGACCGAGCGGGTCGAGCACGAGGCCCGCCGCCTGTTCCCGGGGGCGGCGGTGGCCCGCCTCGACGCCGAGACGGCCCGGGATCGGGACCGGATCCTCGCCGCCCTCGCCCGGGGGGAAATCAGGGTCCTCGTGGGAGCTCAGATGGTGGGGAAGGGGCTCGACTTCCCGGGGATCACCCTCGTGGGGGTGGTGAACGCCGACGGGCTCCTCTCCGCCCCCGACTTCCGGGCCGCGGAGCGGACGTACCAGCTTCTCTCGGGGGCCGCGGGCCGGGCCGGGCGGGGCGACCGGCCCGGGGAGGTGGTCGTCCAGACGGATCAACCCGACTTCTACCCCATCCGGTGCGCCCTCCGCGGGGACTACCTCGGGTTCTACCGGGAGGAGCTCCGGTACCGGGAGGCCCTCCGCTACCCGCCCTTCGCCCGCCTCGTCCGGCTCCTCGCCTCGGGGCGCGATGCCGAGGGGAAGGCGGAGAAGCTGGGGCGGACCCTCACCGCTCAGAGGTTCGAGGTCCTCGGGCCAGCCCGGCTCTTCCCCCGGCGGGGGATCCCCCGGGCCCAGCTCCTCGTCCGGGGGGACGAGGGCGTGGTCGAGGCCCTCGCCGCCGCCCTCCCCTCCCTTCCCCCCTGGCTCTCCGTGGACCCCGACCCGGTGTGGCTCGGCTAGAACGGCCAGAACTTCTGGTCGAACCAGATCCTCTGCTTCAGGTCCTGATCCAGGGCGGTGAGGAGGTCGAGGTGGGACCGCTCCCAACGGGCAAGCCACCCATAGAGGCGCCTCGCCTCCCCGGACGACTTCGCCTCCGCCTCGGTGTAGTAGGCTACAGCCCGCTCCTCGAGGGCCATCGCCGCGTAGAGGGCCGCCGCCTCGTGGGACGCGGCCTCGACCTCCGTTCGGACGGCCCCCAGCACCCGCTCGGCCACCGGGGGAACCTCCCCCAACACCCCCGGTTCGAACTTCCCCGTCCGAGCCAGCGAGACGAACGCCTGGGCGAGGACCTCGATGTGCCGGCCCTCCTCCTGGGCCAGGGTGAGGAAGAGCTCCCGTACCCCGGGGTTGGACGTCCCGGCCGCGCTCGCCTCGTACAGGGCCTTCCCCCGCCGCTCCAAGAGAAGCGCCCCCTTCAAGATGTCCTCTGGGCTCTCCATCGTCATCCTCCTCGGACCAAGCTTATCCGGTCGCAGGCCGCTTCACCCAAACACTTCGCCAGGGGCCCGGCAGTAGCCGTTCAGGAACTCCCGGCCCGTGAGGACCCGGCACCCCGCGGGCTGGAGCTCCGCGACCTCGACCACGCCCCTCCCCGCCGCGACGAGGAGCCGATCCCGCCGGGGAAGAATCAACCCCGGAGCGCCCGCGACCCCCTCCCGGTCGGCGATCCGCGTCCGGTGGACCTTCACGAGCCGCTCCCGAAGGGTGGTGTGGGCCCCGGGCCAGGGTTGGGTGCCCCGAACGAGGTTGTGGATCCTCCCCGCGTCCCACTCCCACCGGATCCGCCCGTCCTCCTTGTGGAGCTTGGGAGCGAGGGTCCCCTCGGCGGGTTGCGGCCGGGGGACGAGGGCCCCCGTGGCCAGGCCCTCGATGGATTCCACAATCAGGTCCGCCCCGAGCTCCGCAAGCCGGGCCTCGAGCTCCCCCGCGGTCTCGTCCTCCCCGATCGGGACCGCCCGCTGGAGGAGGATCGGCCCCGTGTCCATCCCCTCGTCGAGGACGAAGGTCGTCACCCCCGTCTCCCGTTCCCCTGCGAGGATCGCCCAGGCCACGGGCGCGGCCCCGCGGTACTTGGGCAGGAGGGAGGCGTGGACGTTCACGCACCCCAAGCGAGGAAGCCGGAGCACGGTCGAGCGGAGGAACTGCCCGAACGCGGCCACGACGAGGACGTCCAGGGAGAGGGCCCGCAGCCGCTCGATCACCTCCGGAGCGTTGATCGAGCGGGGCTGGAGGACGGGGATCCCAAGCTCGAGGGCCGCGGCCTTGGCCGGCGGGGGGGTCAGCCGAAGGCCCCTCCCCGCGGGACGGTCGGGCTGGGTGATCGCGAGGAGGACGCCGAACTCGTGATGCAGCCGGCCGAGGGCCGGAACCCCAAACGCCCCCGACCCGGCGAAGGCGACCCGCAGGGCTACCCGGCCGAAGGCACCTTCTCCTTCGTGGCCTCCCGCGCCCGGCGGTAGGCGGCGAGCACCGCCCGCCGCTCACCCTGGGGGAGGAGGTCCACGTAGAGGACCCCGTCGAGGTGGTCCACCTCGTGCTGGAGGACCCGGGCCTCGAGGTCGGAAAGCGCGAGTTCCACCTGGCTACCGTCCTCGCCTACGGCCCGGACGCGGACCTCCTTCGCCCGGGGAACCTCCGCCTCCACCCCGGGGAGGGAGAGGCACCCCTCCCAGTCCACCTCCACCTCCGCGCTCCGGGCGACGACCTCCGGGTTGAGGAGGACCCGCTCCTCGCCCCCGAGGCGGACGAGGATTGCCCGGAGGGGGAGGCCGATCTGGTTCGCGGCCAGACCGTGGGCAGCGAGGGAGGAGAACTCCTCCCTCAGGGCCGCGGCGACCTTCCGGGCCTCGGGGCTCCCCGGCTCGACGGGCTTGGCCCGCCGGCGGAGGATCGGGTGGGGATAGGTTAGGACCGCCAATTTGAACCGCCTCCTCAGGGCCCCTAGTATAGGGGGATCCGATGGCGTCTACAACGGGAGAGGAACGGGTCCTCCTCGGCAAGGTCCTCGCCCTCGAGCGGAGGCTCGGGTTCACCGACGGGGCCGTCCTCGGGGGCCTGGAGCGGTTCGTCGCCCGCCACGTTCCCGAGGCCGCCCCCCTCGTCCGGGGCTACGCCCGCCGCGACCCGGCGGCCCGGAAGGACGCCGTGGACGCCCTCGAGCGGTGGCTCGCCGGTCCCTTCCCCCCTCCGTGGGAGGTCCCCGTGGCGGGGCTCCCGGGGGTCGGAAAGCGCCGGGCGGAGCTCCTCGCGAAGCTCGGGATCCGAACGGTCGAAGATCTGCTGACCTACGTCCCCCGCCGGCTCGAGGACCGCTCGGGCCTCCGGCGGATCCGGGACCTCCGCGACGGCGAGGTCGCCCTCGTCGAGGGGGTCGTCCGGGCGAAGTCGAAGGTGAAGGTTCGGCGGGGCCTGGAGCTCGTGAAGGTGGCCCTCGACGACGGGACCGGCTTCCTCTTTGGGATCTGGTTCAACCAGCCCTGGGTCTGGGACGGGATCGCCGAAGGGGAGCGGTACGCCCTGTGGGGGAAGGTCCAAGCGCGATTCGGGGAGCTCCAGATCGAGAACCCAGTGTGGGAACGGGCGGGGGCAAACGAGCAGACCGGGCGCCTCGTCCCCGTCTACCCCGCGACCGAGGGCCTCTCTCAGCCCGTCCTCCAGGGGTTCATCCGGCGGTCCCTCGACCGCTACCGGGCCGCCCTCCTCGACGTCGTTCCCGAGGCCGTCCGGGAGAGGTACGGGCTCCTTCCCCGGCGGGAGGCCCTGGAGCGGATCCACGCCCCCCGGAGCGAGGAAGAGTTCGAGCTCGCCCGGCGGAGCCTCGCCTTCGAGGAGCTCTTCCTCCTCCAGGTGGGGGTCCTCACCCGCCGGAGGCCCGAGGGAGGCGGCCGGGCCCTGAAGGTGGACCGGGGGCTCCTCAACCGGTTCCTGGGCCGGCTCCCCTTCGAGCTCACCCCGTCTCAGAGGCGGGCGATGGAGGCGATCGAGCGGGACCTCCGGTCCGGGCGGCCGATGCTCCGCCTCCTCCAGGGGGACGTGGGCTCGGGGAAGACGGTGGTGGCAGCCGCAGCGTGCGTCATGGCCGCCTCCGCCGGGGCCCAAGGGGCGATCATGGCCCCCACGGAGATCCTCGCCGAGCAGCACTTCCTCGTCCTCGGGGAGCTCCTCGAGGGGCTTCCGATCCGGATCGCCCACCTTGGGGGGGGCCTGGGGCGCCGGGAGCGGAGGTCCCTCCTTCAGGCGATCGCCGCCGGGGAGGTCGACCTCGTGGTGGGAACCCACGCCCTGATCCAGGACGACGTCCTCTTCCGCAACCTCGCCTTGGCCGTGGTGGACGAGCAGCACCGGTTCGGGGTCGTCCAGCGGGCCATCCTCGAGGCGAAGGGGGAGGGCACAAACATCCTCGTCATGTCCGCAACCCCGATCCCCCGGACCGTGGTCCTCACCCTGTACGGGGAGTTTTCGGTTTCCGTCCTCTCCGAGACCCCCCGCTCCCGGGGGAGGGTGCAGACGGTCTGGCTCTCTGCGTCCCGGCGGGAGGGGGTGTACCGGGAGGTGGGGGAGCGCCTGGGGCGGGGTGAGAGGGGGTACGTCGTATTCCCGGTGATCGAGGGCTCCGAGGAGCTCGACCTCCGGGCGGCCACGGCCGGGTACGAGGAGCTGCGGAGGCGGTTCCCCGGGGTCGGGGTCGCCCTCCTCCACGGGCGGATGGCCCCCGAGGAGAAGCGGGGGGCGATGGGGGCGTTCCGGAGGGGGGAGGTCCAGCTCCTCGTGGCCACCACGGTGGTGGAGGTGGGGATCGACGTCCCCGACGCGAGTTTCCTCGTGATCGAGCACGCCGACCGGTTCGGGCTCGCCCAGCTCCACCAGCTCCGGGGCCGGATCGGGCGGGCGGGGCAGGAGGCCGTCTGCTACGCCCTGGGAGACCCGACGACGGACGAGGGCCGGGCGAGGCTCGCGGCGTTCCGGGACCTCGGGGATGGGTTCAAGATCGCCGAGGCCGACCTCCGGATCCGGGGGCCGGGGGACGTCCTGGGGACCGAGCAGTCGGGGTTCGTGTCCCGGCTCAAGGCGGCCGACCTCACCCGGGACCTGGGGCTCCTCGAGCGGGCGCGGGAGGAGGCCCTGCGGATCGTGGAGGAGGGGGTCCCCGAGCCCCTCCTTCAGGAGGCGGGGCGGCGGTTCGGGGCGGCCCTCGCCCTCCTCGGGGTCTAGATGGAAAACCCGGTTCGGGAAGGGGCTTCTTGGGTCGCCCGCCAGGCGCGGT
The DNA here is from genome assembly GCA_938084715.1 of Candidatus Bipolaricaulota bacterium. Classification (GTDB taxonomy): domain Bacteria; phylum Bipolaricaulota; class Bipolaricaulia; order Bipolaricaulales; family Bipolaricaulaceae; genus Bipolaricaulis. The sequence goes on from CALKES010000017.1 coordinate 58,624, forward strand.
GGGTTCGGGTCGATCCCGGGGGCGTGGGGCACCTCGCTGAGCAGATCCGGGAGGCACCCGTCCCCCCCTGGGAGGGGCGGTACCACTTCCGGGGGGAGGAGGAGCTCACCCTCCGCTACCTCCTCACCCTCGACGCCCTGAACTTCTGCTTCTGGCCACCTCTTCCGGGTACGGGGGCAAAGTGGGCGGTCCCCGGGCCCGGGGGAGAACAGCTCACCGGGTACTTCGCCCTCGCCTGGGCCCTTCGGAAAGCTGCCGAAGACGACCCCCTGTTCTTCGACCCTCACGCTTTGATCACGATCGACGGAGACAGGCTGAGGGCCGTCCTCGGGGAGATCCCCCTCCTCCGGTGGCGGATCCGCGCCCTCCGGGAGGTGGGAGAAGCCCTTCTCCGGTGGGGTTCGGCGGAGGCCTTCTTCGCCCGGGCCGGGGGCTCGTGCCGCGGGGTTGTGGAGCTCCTCACCGCCGAGCTCCCCCTGTTTCGGGACGCCGCCCTGTACCGCGGCCGGGGGGTCCCCTTCCACAAGCGGGCCCAGATCCTGTGCGCCGACCTGTGGGGGACGTTCGGGGGCCAAGGCCCGGGGGAGCTCCGCGACTTGGAGTGGCTCACCGCGTTCGCCGACTACAAGCTCCCCCAGCTCCTGTGGGCCGAGGGGGCCCTTGCGCTCCATCCGGTCCTGGCCCGGCGGCTCCGGCGGGGGGAGGAGCTCCGGCCAGGGTCCCCCGAGGAGGTCGAGCTCCGGGCGGCCACGGTCGTCGCCGTGGAGGGGGTTGTGGCGGAGCTCTGGCGCCTGGGCCGCCCCGTGCGGGCGTTCGAGGTCGACTGGATCCTCTGGAACCGGTCCCAAGGGTCGCTCCCGGTTCCCCACCCCCGGGTCCGGACCCCGGCCTACTGATGACCGAGTTCCGGATCACGTCTCGAGTTCCGGGGTCGGAGGCCCGGGCCGGGGAGCTTGTGACCCCCCACGGGACGGTTCGGACCCCGGCGTTCGTCGCCGTGGCCACCCGGGGGACGGTCAAGGCCCTCGGGGTGGACGACCTCGAGCGGCTCGGGGTCGAGGTCCTCATCGGGAACACCTACCACCTCGCCCTGCGGCCCGGGGCGGAACGGGTCGCCGCCCTGGGCGGGCTGCAGGGGTTCACTGGCTGGCGGGGCCCCTGGTTCACCGACTCCGGGGGGTTCCAGGTGTTCAGCCTCGGGGCGGGGAAGGTCCACGGGGTGGGGAAGATCGCGTCCGTGTTCCCCGGGGACGCCCCCCCGAAACCCGTGGGGGAAAGCCTCGTCCACCTCACCGAGGACGGGGCCCACTTCCGGTCCGTGGTCGACGGCTCCCCGGTGTTCTTCTCCCCCGAGGGTGTGATCCGCCTCCAGCGGCTCCTTGGGGCCGACGTGATCCTCCCGTTGGACGAGTGCACGTCCCCGTTCCACGACCACGCGTACACGAAAAGGGCCATGGAGCGGACCCACCGCTGGGCGGAGCGGGCTCTCGCGGCGTTTGAGCGCACCCAGGGGGTGGGTCCGAACCCCGCGCAAGCTCTGTGGGGGATCGTCCAGGGCGGGGCCTACGAGGACCTCCGGCGGGCCTCGGCCCGGGCGATCGCGGGGATGGGTTTTCCGGGGTTCGCGATCGGCGGCTCCTTGGGCCGCTCGAAGGAGGAGATGCTCCGGGTCGTCGAGTGGACGGCCGAGGAGCTCCCCCCGGACAGGCCCCGGCACCTCCTCGGGATCGGGGGGGTGGAGGACGTCCTCCAGGCGGTGGCCCGGGGGGTGGACACGTTCGACTGCGCGGCGCCGACCCGCCTGGCCCGGAATGGGGTCCTCCTCTCGTTGGCGGAAGAAGGGTTCCGGATCCCCATCAAGAACGCCCGGTTCGCCCGCGACGACGGCCCAGTCGAGGAGGGGTGCGACTGCCCGACCTGCGGGCGGTACTCCCGGGCCTTCCTCCGCCACCTCCTCCAGGCAGGGGAGCTCTCCTACTACCGGCTCGCCACCCTCCACAACGTGCGGTTCATGGTCCGGCTCCTGGGCCGGGTGCGGGCGGCGCTCGCGGCGGGGAAGGCCGTCTCCGCCGTCCTCCTGGATCCCTCGGCCGGCTAGGGGCCTCCTCGCCCCCTTGATAGCGGAGGGGGGTACCTATACTAGAATGTAGGGTGGAGCCGGCCCGTCCGGGGTAATGGGTCGCCTCTGGGCCTTCCCGGTGGGCACACCGCGCACGACACCTCCAAATCCGGCCTCCCTGCCCCGACGGTCGGGACCCCGCCCAAAGGGGGTGATCCGCTGGAACGGATCCTTCGCCGTCCGGTCCTCGCCCTTGTCCGCAAGGGTGGGACCGACCAGTGAGAGACTGCAAGGAGGTGCGGGATGCGGGCGACGGCTTTGGGGTTGGCCCTGGTGCTGGCGGTCGGGGTCCTCGGCCTGGCAGGTGATGGGAGCGTGGCGGGGCCGGTGGCAGTTGACGATGAAGGAGCCATCTCGGCAATGCCCCCCCAGGCTTCCCCGCCCACGGACTGGTGGTGTTGGTACAAGTGGCGTTGCGGCCCGGACCTAACCTGGTGGTACATCGGCTGCTATGGCGAGTATTGCGAGAACTTCATCGTCTTGCCCGTGATCGGACCGATCTGCCTGAGGTGGAGGACGTCGTACGTGTGTGGACCTTTCCCACCAGAAGCTATCCCGTACTCAGTAGGCGAGGTGGCGCTCGTGTACTGAAGCGATGGGTAGCATCCACCGCGGGGTGCCCGGAGCACCGGCGGTGGCTGGGGTTTGTCCCGACGCAAGGAGGTGGCGATGAACAGGTTCTTGGCGCTGTCGTGTCTTGTCCTCGCTTCCGGGATCGGGGTTGAGGCCGCGGGGTCGCCCGTGCCGGGGGGGATTGGCCCAGGTCTCGGTTGGGTCTACCGGGCCCAGGTGACGGATCTGGCCCGAGACGTCACCCGCACGACGACTCTCACGTTTCTGGGCGTGGGCGAGCCCGGGGGGAGGCAAGCCATCGCGGTCATCGGCGACGACGACAGGGGGACGACGCTGAGCGTCTGGCCCGTGGGCCTCGGTGCCCCTCTGGCCACCCCCGCCGCGGGGCCGGACCCGGTGGTCCTGCGATGGCCCACGGTGCTCGACCTCGTCCCTGAGCTTCGGGGAGGGATGCCCCCGGTCCAGGGGGTTGCCCTCCCCGCGGTGCCGGTGCCGGAGCTGGAGTTGACGCTCTCGTTCCAGCAGCTGCTGGACGGAGGTGCCGTCGGACGAGGGGAGATCCGCCTGGCCCTCGGTCCCCACGGAGCGGTCACGGTCCCGGCGGGGACGTTCGGGGGCCTGTACGCGAGCACCTACTCCGCGAGCTGGGGAAACACCTCGCACCAGGGCCAGGCGTGGTGGCCCGGGGAGGACGGTGCGGCGGGGCCGGGGTGGATCCCCGTGCGGGCCCAGGGAACCCTGGGAGTCGCGGTGCGCTACACCTGGGAACTCGTGGAGCGCGTGGTTTTGGACGCAGAGGAGCTTCTGGCGCGGCTCCGGGATGCGCTCGCCGCTACGGAGAGGGTGAACCCCCCGCTCGCCCGGGAGGCGCGCGACGCGCTGAGGGAGGTTGGGATCGACCTCTAGGTCGCGCCCCCGGCGATGACGGTCGGCAGGAGGGGGGCAGCCGAGGGGCGACCGTTGCCAGGGCTACGGTGGGCGTTGGTGCCCTGCTAGCCGCGTTCTGGGGTGGCCTGGGTCACGGGGGGGCGAATCGTAGGAACGCCCCATCCTTCCCTGAGCCGTGGCGCATCGCCCCGCCGGCCGGGACCCGCTCCGGCCCGGGGGCGCCGGCGGGACGACGGTCACCCCGAGGGCCCACCGGGGCGCAGTGGCCGCGTTCGCCGGCCAACACCGGATCGGGGCCGGGGTGCTCGCGGTCGAGCTCGAAGCCCTGCCATCGGGTTCGTCTTCTGGTCTCCTCCCCGGAGGTTGAGGTGGCTCCGGGTTCACTTTATATATTGTTGACGATGCCTCGAGGAAGAGGGGGTGATCCGCTGGAACGGATCCTTCGCCGTCCGGTCCTCGCCCTTGTCCGCGAGGGTGGGACCGACCAGTGAGAGACTGCAAGGAGGTGCGGGATGCG
>CALKES010000018.1 GCA_938084715.1 Candidatus Bipolaricaulota bacterium
CGTTGTTCGCTGAGGAGCACTCACAGATCTGCTCATCCGGGTCCGCCGTGACCACGATCTCATGGAGGCCGCAGGGGAGGATTTCGCTGAGCTCTACCGTGACGGTTGTGGTCCCCCCCGCGGGGATCGCAGGAAGCGCAGTCTCCCCGTTTGCCGCGCCAGTGATCCGGACCACCGCTCCCGCCGGGCTCTCGACGCAACCCACGTTCGCCACCGTCACCTCGACCCTCCCCGGCGAGCACGAGTCGGCGACCGCAGGGAGGACCTCGATGACCGCAAGGTCGGGGATCCCAACCGGGAAGTCGACGCACAGCCCGTTGTTCAGGCCGCTGCATTCGCAGAAGAGGTCAGCATAGTCAACCTCGATGAGCACCGATAACGCGCACTCCTGGGCGATCTCGCAGGCGTTGGCGGTGAACAGTGCCGGGTCGATGGCGAAGATGTACTCCCCTTGCGCGGGAATGGCAATCCCGGCGAGGCGCTCCTGCCCTTGACCAAGGACGTTCCCCGTGCACCCCGCCCGATCGTATAACGTGAACTGGACCTCGATGGGAGCCTTCTCGGTTCCCCCCACGGGCCCGCAGCCGTCGTTCCCCAAGGTCACCGTGCCCGCGAACAGGATTTGACCGTCCCCAGCGCAGGTCATGGTCAGGTCGTGGGCGGGCACCGTGAGGTCGGGGATGGTCCAGGAATGCTCGCTGCACTTGGTGTTGTTCGTCCCGTCGCACTCGCAGATCGAACCCATGTCGTCCGCCTCGATGAGGAGCGACACCGCGCACCCAGGGATCCCGCACAGGTCGAGCGGGAACGTGCGGCTGACGGCGAACGTCTGCTCCCCCTTCGCGGGAAGGTTCACTCCGGTGAAGGTCTCGGTCCACGTGTAGAGGTCCGTTCCCATGCACCCTGCGGCGTCCCGGAGGGTGAACCGCACCGGGACGTCCGCGGTGAGGGCGGTTCCGCAGCCTTCGTTCCCGAGGGTCACCGTGCCGGAGATTAAGACCTGGCCGTCCCCCGCGCAGGCGATCGTCAGCGCTTCGCTTCGAACCGTGACGTCGGGGAGGGTGATCGTCCAGGCCCGCGTGGCGCTGTTGTTGTTCTCCCGGCACTCGCAGAGGACGTCCTCCGTGTCCAGGTCAACGCTGAAGGTGTAGGTGCACTGGCCGCACGTGACCGGCCAACCGGGGACCGTGATCGTCCGGCTTCCGCCGGCGGGGATGGGGAGGGTCCCCCCAAAGTCAGCGCTGAACAGGCCGGAGACGGACCAGCCGCTTGTGGTCTCGGCCAGGGTCAGGCCGAAGTCCCGGGTCACCGCGGCGTCGCCCGCGTTCCGAATGGTGATCTGCACCCGGCCGGTGTAGTTCCCATCCCCGATGCAGGTGAGGATGGGAACGATATCCGTTGCGTTCAGGTAGAGGTCGGGGACCGTGGCCCGGGCCGTGGCCTGGGACGAGCTCCCGCCCTGGCAGCCCTCGAGGGTGTTCGGGTCCTCGTCCGGTGTTCCGCACCCCCAGAACGCCTGGGCCGTGTTCGTCCGCAGGGCGTTGGCGCAGTTGTTCGCGGGTTGGCTCAGCCGAACTGTGATCTCAAACGTCCGCGACTCACCCACTCCAAGCGGGCCGAACTCCCAACCCCACGTCTGCCCCCCCATCGGGGTGGCTGTGGGGTTCGAGTCCACGTAGACAAGGTTTGTCCCCAACGTATCCTCGATCCTCACCCAATCCGCGCTTGCCGCCCCGGTGTTTTGAACTCGGATGAGCCAGGTGACCGTGCTATTGGGATCGTAACAGTCCAGGGGGAAAGTGGCCGGGGTCTTGGTGATCGTCAGGTTGGGAACGGTGGGGGAGAGCGGGAAGCTCGCATCGGACTGCCCTTGGCTCAGGAGGCAGCAGTCGTAGAAGTAGACGCGAACGGCGGCTCCCCCCGTCGTTCGGTAGCAGCTCGCCTGGGCTTGGAACCGCAGCCGGACCGTCCCGCCGGGCGGGATCGCATCGCAGAGGTTGTCCAGGGGGTTGTCCGGGTCGTACCAGTGGAGGTACCCCCCGAGTTCAACCGGATCATCCCGGCCGACAAACCCGGAACCACAGTCGACCTCGGTTGTACCTGGGACGTAGCTCAGGCCCGCGGGGAGCCCGAGCCGGACGTCCACGGCCGACGCCGTGGCCGAGGACGGGTTCCGGACCTCCAAGGTGAGGGTGGTGGTCCCGCACGAAGGGATCTGAGTGGGATTGAGGCTCGCCGACACGGCGACGTTGGGTGTCCGCGTGGCCACGACCTCCCGGAAGACGTAGGTATCGGCCAGGCAGTCCGCGTCCAGGGTGCAGGAGGTTCCGTCGCCGTCCTGACCGCAGCCCCACCAGGCGCGGACGATGTTCGTGAGGTCCCCGCAGCCGGTCTCCCGCGCGGTGAGGGTGAGCTCGGCCGTCCCCCCGGCGGGGAGGTTCCGCAGGGCCCACGTCACGGTCGAGCCGATGCTGCACCCGTCGTCGATCCCGTAGACGCCGCCAGTGGAGGAGACGTAGGTGAACCCGTTCCCGAGCTCGTCCTCGACCCAGGTGTAGGGAACGGGGATCTGGCCAGTGTTGGTGACGCTGATCCGCCACGTGATCTCCCCCCCGCAGTCGATCGGCCCGCCTCCCGGCGGGGAGATCTGGGTCTTCTGGATCGAAAGGCTGGGCCGCCGGGCGTCGAGGCGGAACGCCCCCGCTTGAAGGGCTCCCGGCTCCCGGCAGACGTTGAGGTAGTCCAGTTCGACCTCAAGGTTTCCTCCGGTGAACGAGCAGGAGGCGAGGATCGAGAACTCGATCTCCAGGGTCTGGCGGGAGCGGAGCTCGGCCAGGCCCGGGATCTCGAGCTCGGTCCACTCGAGGGTCGAGCCAAGGATCCCCGGGTCCCCGCCTGCTTGCCACGGGCCGCTCCCCTTCCGCCACCGGGTCGTGCCGGGGACGTAGAGGATCCCTGGAGGGAGGGTCTCCCGGGCGACCAGGCCGTAGACCGCCGGGTCGCCCGTGTTCCGGATCCGGATGAGGGCCGGCTGCTCCGTGCACGTTGCGATCGGGGAGGCGGTGGAGGAGGTCACCGCGAGCTGGGTGGTGGGGATGAGGACAAACGCGGTATCCTCCACGGGAGGGAGGCAGTCCTCGCCCCCGCACCCGAGGCTCGTCCACACCTCGTTCGTGAGGTCGCTACAGGAGACAAGGCGGGTCTGGAGGGTGATCACCCGCTGCTCGCCAGGGCTCATCGCCGCGATCCGCCACGAGACCCCGTTGACCGGGTTCCCGAGGTGGTCTTGGTTGGGGTGCGTCGTGACTCCGGTGCCCGGCGCAACCGATGAGGACACGTATGCAAGCCCACTTCCGAGGAGGTCGTCCACCCACACGTCGTAGGCCCAGCCCGAGCCGCTGTTCACCACGTAGATCGTCCACGTCTGGTCGTTCGTGGTAGCGTAGACGACCTCGGGGACCTTGTAGACGAAGAGGCTCGGCGACCGGAGGAGGAGCGGGGTGTCCGAACCGGCTACAGAACACGCCCGGCCGCAGGCGTCCTCGTAGTCGGCGCCTGCCCGGAGCTCCACCCCGGGCCCACACCGCTTCTTCACCTGGAACGTGAGGACGGACCGTGTCCCCGGCGGCCTCCCTCCAAACGCCTCCCCGTACGTCCAGCTGTAGTAGCCGCCACCTTCGATCGGGTTCGTGCAGTTCGTCGGAGTGACGTCCCCACCACAGACGATCGAGGACAGATCGACGATGTAGTAGCTGAGGTTCTCAAGCCACAGGACGACGTTGTGGGGGTCGTAGGCCGAGGCCTTGGTGAGGGTCACGGTCACCGTGTACGTACCGCAGGGGTCGACGAGGTCGGGAAGCCCAGTGACGGAAACGGTCATCGTCGGGGTTTCCGCTCCCACCAGGACGGCCTCGCCCTTTGTGCAGTACGCCGTGCACTCGTCCCCGCCCTGGCAGTCCGGCCCGAGGTCCAACGTGGACCAGGTGTAGAAGGAGACGGAGCCGGGGCAGGTCAGAGGATTGGACTCGTTGCGGATTTCCAAGGTGTAGGTGATGACGAGCGTCCGGCCTCGGACCGAGCCGAGGTAGTCGATTCCTCTGACCTCAAGCCACCCGTTGCATCCGCCTTGGGTCCCGTCGAGGAGGAGGATGGGGTTGGCCGGTTGGCCATCGACCGTGATCGCGAGGGATCCCGGAACGTAGAGCTGGCAGTTCTCGGCGCTTTCGATGAACGTGAGCTCGTCAAACGAGATCGGGTCGAGGGCGGGGTCGTCGGCAAAGGTGTAGGTGTTTGTATACGTGATTCCCCGGCACTTCTCCTGGGCCGAGGGCGAGGCGACCTTCGTGCTTCCGACGAGGGTGCGGCACTCGATGGCGATCGGGAGGGACCGGGAGACGGCAAGGGGGCACCCACAGCAGTCCGTGGCCGTTGCCGTGGCGGAAAGGGTCGCGACCGTCCCGCACTGGGAGACACCCGGCGGCCGGAGGACGATCGGGGTGTTGAGCGACGACGGCGGAGCGAACGTCCAGGTGATCGTTCCCCCCGTTCCCCCTGGGCCGGGGGCCCAGACTCCCCCACCGGCGTCCTCGACGGTGAACCCGTCGGGGACGTTCACGACCACCGTGACCTCTCCCTGGACCCCTCCCCCGCAGGACGTAAGGCCGGAGAAGCTCGAGGTGACCTGGTAGGCCACGTCTTGGCAGATGTGGACCTCGCCCAGCCCGGTCAGGCCCAGGGACAGGGTGGGGGGGCCAGCGGGCCCGTAGCAGGTGAAACAGGACTCGAAAAACCCCACCGGCGGCCGGAACTCCTCCCCGCAGTCGTTCCGGTAGACCGGGAAGTAGAACACGTCCCGCCGGGGTGGGGCCGCGCACCAGTCCCCAAGGTAGACGATGTCGAACTGGAGGTCGAACGTCTCGTTCGGGGCGAGGTCGGGGATGTGGAAGCACGACCCGTCGTAGGTGGCGGGGGGAACGACGTTGGCCACCACGAACGGGGTGTAGGTGGCGCAGATCCGGACCTCCCGCGCGTTCCCATACCCCACGTTCCGGATGGGAATCGTGACGGCTGCTCCCGAGGGGTTGCAGTAGGGGACGCGGATCTCGGGGGGATCGAACTCGAGGAGGGGCTGCCCGAGGAGGAGGCGGATCGAGGCCGTGGCTGTTCCTCCCTGGATGGCCGTGTCGTAGCACACCGAATCGTCGTCGCAGCCAAACCGGACATCGGCCTTGTTGTCCAGGCCCGCGCAAGCGATTACCCTTGCCTGAAGCTGGATCTCTTCCTTCCCTCCCGCGGGGATGGTCGGGATCTCCCACGTCACCGTCTGGCCGGCCGGGTTGCCCGGCGGCGTAGAACCGGCGTAGGCAAGCCCACTTCCCAGGACGTCGGTGACAACAACGTTGTAGATTGGCCCCAGGCCGGTGTTCTCGACCGTGACCGTCCAGGTGACGACGTCCCCCACGGCAGCGTCGACGACCACGGGTTCCTTGGCGATGAGGGCTGCCCCGGGGAGGATCTCGATCGGCTGGGAGTCCGTGAGGAAGCGGGGGACGCCTCCCTCCGCGAAGTCCACGCGGGCTCCCAGCGTTCCGGAGATCGTCCCGCAGCCTGTCCCTAGCCTGAACTCCAGGGTGACGGTCCCCCCCGGGGGAAGCTCGTAGGGGGTCCCCAGCAGGAGGTCAACGTTCCACACGAGGTCAAGCCCGGACGGAGAGGGCTCCGCCGAGACGGGGGTTCCGTCGTCGAGGGTGATCAGCCCCGAGCCAGGGACGTAGACGAACCCCGCGTTGGGGCGCGTCGCCGTGAAGACGACCGCCGAGGCGGTCTGGACCCCGGCGGTGAACGCCACCGTGAACGGGGCCTCCTCGCACCGGCCCATCTGGGCTGGGCCGGCGAGGTCCACCGTCTGCCCGACCCCAGCAGAGGCCAGGAACAGCACAAGCCCCGCCACCCAACACCCGCGACCCCTGTCCGATCGTCTCATAGTCCCTCCTTCCGCCGCGCCGTGTTCCTCCGGCATAGGGCGTTCCCACCGTCCGGTTTGCGACGGGCGCTACACCGTAATAGCCATCACGTTCGGGAGGAGTATAGGTAGGGCTTAAGGGAAGGGCAAATCTGTTGCCGGTGCCGGGTCAGCCCGTGGCCAGGGCCCGGTAGAGAACCGCTCCTCCCACGCCGAGGAACAGGGTCCCCGCCCCGATCTGGACGTACTTTGCGGGGATGACCTCCCCCACGAGCCCGCCTACGAACCCCCCGAGGAGGCTCACGACGGAGAGGGCGAGGGACGCCCCAAGGACGACCGCCCACGGTGCCCGGTGCTGGGCCGCGAGGTTGAACACCAGAAGCTGGGTCTTGTCCCCGAGCTCCGCCAAGAACACCATCCCAAACGTCGTCGCCACGAGCTTCCAGTCCATCGGGTCCCCTCCGGGAGGCCCAATGATAGCCGGCGCTGGCCCTCCCTGCGCCCCGATCCCCGCCCGCGTATACTTCCCCCTTCCCGCGATGGAACCGGCGCGCATACGGGAGAAGATCCTGACGGGCCCCATCCTCCCCACGATGGCCCTCCTCGCCTGGCCGGTCATGCTCACCGCGGCCCTCCAGGCCCTGTACAACCTCGTGGACGCCTTCTGGCTGGGGAGGCTGGGGACCGCGGCCGTGGCCGCCCCCGGGATGGCCTGGCCGATCCTGTTCTTCTTCATGTCCTTCGCCGGGGGCTTTCAGGCCGCGGGGGCGACGTTCGTGGCCCAGCACTTCGGGGCCCGCGACCGGAGGGGGGCCGAGGAGTCCGCGGGGCAGCTCCTGGGGTTCCTGTTCCTCCTCTCCACCCTCCTCGCTGCCCTCGGGTTCGCCCTCTCCCCGACGGTCCTCCGGCTCATCGGGGCCCCGGCGGAGATCTACCCCCTCGCCCTGACCTACCTTCGGATCGAGTGCCTGGGGCTTCCGATCATGTTCATCGCCCAGGCGTTCGGGGGGCTCATGCTCGGCTTGGGGAACACCCGGCTCACGATGTACCTGGGCGTCGCGTCCCTTCTCCTCAACGGGGTCCTCGACCCGGTCTTTATCTTCGGGTGGGGACCGTTCCCGGCGTGGGGGGTGGCCGGGGCCGCCGGGGCGACGATCCTCTCCCGGGCCGTCGTCGCCGGGGTCGGCCTGGCCCTCCTCTCCTCGGGGCGGGTGGGGATCCGGATCCACCTCCGGGACCTCCGCCCGCGGCCGGAGCGGATCGTCCCCATCCTCAAGGTGGGCGTCCCCAACGTCCTCGACCAGGCGAGCACCTCCCTGGGGTTCGTGGTCATGATGGGCCTCGTGTCGGGGTTTGGGACGGCCGTTGTGGCCTCCTACACCGTGGGGAATAGGATCATCAACCTGGTGAACGTCGTGAGCTGGGGGGCGGGGAGCGCCCTCGTGGCGATGATCGGGCAGAACCTGGGGGCGGACCGGCCCGAGCGGGCGGAGCGGATTGCCCGGGAGGGGATCACGGTCACGTTCCTCGCCCTCGTTGTCCTCTACTTCGTGACCCTCCTCCTCCGCCGGCCGCTCTTCTCCCTCTTCGTCTCCGACCCGGAGGTGGTCCGGCAAGGGGCGTGGTACATCGCGATCTTTGGGACTTCGATCCCGTTCTTTGGGCTGTTCGATGGGGCGGCGGCCACGTTCCGGGGTTCAGGCCACACCGTCCCCCCGATGGTGATGGCCGTCGTCCGCCTGTGGGTCCTGCGGGTGTTCCTCGCCTGGGCCCTCGCCTACCCCTTGGGGTTTGGGACGACGGGGATGTGGGTGGGGATGACGTTGAGCAACGTGCTCGGGGGCATCGTCCTCGTCCTGTGGCTTGGGCGGGGGACGTGGAAGAAGAAGGTCATCCGCGTCCCGGCCCCGTCCCCGGGGGTGGCGTCGTAGGGGGGAAGTTGGCAAGCCTCCGCAGCGTCCGGAGCTCCTCGTCCCGCCCCAGGCGGGCCCGAGCGATGGCCCGGCGGAGGACCTCTACCGTCCGATCGTAGGTCTCCCGATCCACGGGGTACGGGGTCCCGTCCTTTCCCCCGTGGGCGTAGGCGAACCGGGCCGGGTCCCGGAACGAGGCCGGGGCCCCGTAGAGGAGCTCGGCCACCAGGGCCAGGGCCCGCAGGCCCTTCGCCCCGAGCCCCGGCGTTCCAAGGAGCGCCGCGAAGTCCTCGGCCCCTGCCTCGTACGTGGTGAGGAAGACGGACCGGAGCCGCCGGGGGTCGAGGTCGGAGAGGAGGAGGGCGTGGCGGTCGGGAAGCCTCATCCCCTGCAGGCGGGCGAGCTCGGCGGCGGTCCGGTCGGGTGGCCTCCGGGCGAGCTCGGGGATCGCCTCCCGGGCCGGGGCGGCTTCCCCGGCCACGAGGTTGAGGACGAGATCCGCCCGCGCCCCGGCGATCCCGGCGTGGGGCTCGCACACGAAGTCGGCGACGACCTCGGAGAACCAGTGGTAGCGGCGGGCAAGGCCCGTCCCCTCGTTCATCCCCTGCTGGACGACCGCCCACCGGCCCTGGCGGTCGAAGAAGAACGCGTGGTGGTAGATCTGGAACCCGTCCTGGAGCGCAGCGGAGTCCACCTTGGCCGCGGTCCGGGAGGCGTAGACGAGGGGCTCCGGTTCCAGGCCCCACCGGGGGGCCGCGGCCTCGACCTCGGCGGGGGTCCTCCGGGACAGGGCGCCCTTCCCGCCGGCGGCGGCGATCCCGACCTCGCCTCCCACCGCGGCCAAGGCCTCCTTCAGGGCCCCGCACGTCGTCGTGGTCAGGCCGCTTGAGTGCCAGTCGAAGCCCAAGGTGCAGCCCAGGGCCTGGAACCACCGGGGGTCGGAGAGCCGGGCGAGGACCCCCGCGGTCCCGAACTCGTCCGCTGTGGCGATGAGGATCTCCCGGGAGAGGGCGACCATCCGGGAGAAGAGCCACCGGGGGGCGTGGCCCCCGTGGAGGGGGAGGTCGGCGGTTCCCGTGCGCCCGGCCACGGGCTGATCGTAGCCCACGTTCCTTGCCCGGCAACCGATCCGGAAGCTACACTCCCGGCGATGGAGCGCCAGGACGTGGTTGCCTTCCTCGATGATCTCTTCCCCCCCGCCCTCGCCGAGCCCTGGGACCGCTCCGGGCTTCAGGTCGGGCCCCTCCAGGCCCCGTGCCGCCGCGTCGTCGTCGCCCTCGACTTCTCCCTCGCCCTGGCCTCGGACCTCGAGGGCGTCGACCTCGTCGTGACCCACCACCCCCTCCTCTTCCGACCCCCCGAGCGGGTCCTCCCCGAGACCCCCCTGGGGGCGAAGCTCGTCGCCCTCCTCCGGGCGGGGGCGGCCCTCTACGCGATCCACACCCCCTACGACGTCGCCCACGGGGGCCTTGGGGAGGTCCTGGCCTCGTCCCTCAACCTGAAGAGCGTCCGGCCCCTCGCCCCCCGGGGGAGGCTCCTCAAGCTCGTCGTGTTCGTCCCCCTGGGCCACGAGGACGCCGTGGCCCAGGCCCTGTTCGGGGCCGGAGCCGGCCACATCGGGAACTACGCCCACTGCTCGTTCCGCGCCCCCGGGACGGGGACGTTCCTCCCCGGCGAGGGGGCGCGGCCGTTCCTCGGAGCGGTCGGGGCGGAGGAGCGGGCGGATGAGATCCGGCTGGAGACGGTCGTTCCCGCGGAGCGGTTGCCCCGGGTCCTCGCCGCAATGCGGGCGACGCACCCCTACGAGGAGGTCGCCTACGACCTCTACCCCCTCGAGCTCGCTTCACCTCGCCACGGCCTCGGGCGGTTGGGGGAGCTCCCGGAGCCGAGGAGGGCGGAAGACGTGGTCTCCGCCTTCGGGGAGGCCCTGGGGGGGGCCGAACCCCGGGCCGTCTACGGGGACCTCGGCCGGACGGTGCGGCGCGTGGCCCTGTGCGGGGGAAGCGGCGGTTCCCTCGTGGGGGACGCCCTGGGAGCAGGGGCGGAGCTCTACCTCACCGGGGAGCTTGGGTACCACAACGGCCTCGCGGCCTCCGAGGCGGGGATGACCGCCCTTGCCTTCGGGCACCGGGAGACGGAGGCCCCGTTCGTCGGCCACGTTGCCTCCCTCCTCCGGGAGCGGTTTCCGACCCTCGGGGTGGAGGAGCGGTGAACGACGCCCTCGCCCGGCTCCTCAAGCTCGCCGAGGCCGATGCCCTCCTCCGGAAGCTCGAGGGCCGGCTCTCCGATCTCGACCGGGAGGAGGGGAACCTCCGGGCGCGGCTCGCGGCCGAGGACGAGGCGTTTGCCCGGCGGCAGGAGGCCCATCGGAGGCTCCGCCGCGAGGCGACGGAGAAGTCCGCCGAGGTCGACGACACCGACGCCAAGATCCGCCTCTACACCCGGAAGCTCGAGCACGACATCATCCCCTACAAGGAGATGGAGTATCTGCGGGAGCAGGTGGCCTTCCTCCGCGGGCGGCTGGACGAGCTCACCGAGGAGGCCCTCCGCCTGATGGCCGAGGCCGAGGCGGACGAGGGGAGGCTCGCCGCCGATCGGGAGGAGCACCTCGCCCGGCGGAAGCGCCTGGAGGAGGAGCTCTCGGCCGTCGCCCGCCGGCGGGAGGAGACCCTCGCCGAGCGGGAGAGGGTCCGGGCCCAACGGGAGTCCCTCCACGGGGACGTCCCTTCCCACCTCCGGGGAGCCTACGACCGGCTCCTGGGGGGCGGGAGCCCGGTCGTTCCGGTGGTGGGGGGCTCCTGCGGGGGGTGCCACCTGCGGCTGGCGGAGACGACCGTGGAGAAGGTGAAGGCCGATCGGGAGGTCGTGACCTGCGAGCACTGCTCACGGTTTCTCTACTGGCCGTCCTAGGGGTGGGGCAGGAGCTCCCCCTTCAGGTCGGCCCCCTCAACGACTACGGGCAGACCCTCGGGCGGGCCGACCGGGAGAGGTTGTCCGAGCTGATCTCCCTCGTCCAAGCCCGGGGGGTGTCCCTCGTCTACCTCGCGAGTTGGCACGACCCGTTCGGGAACCCCTCCCGCTACGCCCAGGCCGTGTTCAGCGCCTGGCGGCTCCCGCCCCAGGCGCTCCTCGTCGTCTTCCTCCGGGGGGAGGACCGGAGGTGGCGGGTGGAGGCCGTCCTTGGGGCGGCGGCCGCGGCCAAGGTCCCGCCCGGGTGGGAGGAGGTCCTCGCCCAGGCCCGGGTCGAGGCGAACCGGATTCAGCCCGCGGCGGCGTTTGGGAACCTCGCCGAGCGGCTCCATGCGCTCCTTGTGGCCGGGCCCCGGGCCCCGCCCCGCCGGTCCTGGGTCTGGCTCTACGCCCTCCTTGGGATCCTCGGGGTGGGGGGGCTCCTCCTTGGGCGGGCGTTCCTCTGCCCCCAGTGTCTGCGGCCCCTCCGCCGCCGGCCCTCGTTCCGCGGTATACTTTGGGTGTGTCCTCGGTGTCGGTACACGAGGACCGGCCGGCGGTAGGGAGACGGCCAGGGGGCCGCGGGGGAAACCCTGAGGAAGGTCCGGACTCCGCCGGGCAGGCTGCTCGGGGCAACCCGAGAGGGGGCGACCCCTGGAAAGTGCCACAGAGAAGAGACCGCCAGCGGCCCCTCGGGGGCGCGGGCAAGGGTGAAACGGTGGGGTAAGAGCCCACCGCCGGGGCCGCGAGGCTCCCGGGCACGGTAAACCCCAGCCGGAGCAAGGCCAAATAGGGAGGCGGTTGAGGATGGCCCGTCCGATGCCTCCGGGTAGGCCGCCTAGATGAATGGCCCCCCACGACAGAATCCGGCCTATGGCCCTCTCCCGCTCCCCGGCCGAAACCTAAAAAGGAGGCAAGATGTTTTGGCTCTTCTACCCTGAGACCCTGATCGTGCTCCTTCCTGCCCTCGTACTCGCCATCTACGCCCAGTACAAGGTGCGGAGCACGTACGCCAAATACCTCCACGTCCCCCTCGGGCGGCGGATCAGCGCGGCCCAGGCCGCGGAGGTCCTCCTCCGCGAGGCGGGGGTGAGCGGGGTGAAGATCGAAGGGACGGACCGGCCCCTTGGGGACCACTACGACCCCCGGACGAAGGCCCTCCGGCTCTCCGCCCCCGGCTCGAGCTCGGTGGCCGCCGTCGGGGTTGCCGCCCACGAGGCCGGGCACGCGATCCAGCACGCCCACGGCTACGCCCCCCTCGCCCTCCGCTCGACCATCGTCCCTGTGGCGAGCTTTGGCTCCCAGCTCGCGTTCCCCCTCTTCTTCATCGGGCTCTTCTTCCAGTCCGACGTCCTGGTCAACGTGGGGATCCTCCTCTTCTCGGCGGCGGTTCTCTTCACGTTGGTCACGCTTCCCGTGGAGTTCAACGCCTCGCGGCGGGCGGTGGCGGCCCTGAGCGCCTCGGGGATCGTGACCCGGGAGGAGCTCTCCGGGGTGAAGCAGGTCCTTACCGCCGCGGCCCTGACCTACGTCGCCGCGGCGGCGATGGCCGCGCTCCAGCTCCTCTCGATGCTCCTGGTGGCCAACCGCCGCCGGTAAGTGAAGCTCGCCGCCTCCCTCCTTTCCGCGGACTTCGCCCACCTCGCCCGGGACGTGGGCCGGGTCGAGGGGGCCGTCCACCTCCTCCACCTCGACGTCATGGACGGCCACTTCGTCCCCAACCTCACCTTCGGGCCCCCGGTGGCCAACGCCCTGCGCCCCCACACCCGGCTCCCGTTCGCGATCCACCTCATGATCGAGCGCCCTGCCCACTACGCCCCCCGGTTCAAGGTCGGCCCTGAGGATTCGATCACGTTTCACGTCGAGGCCGCCGACCCCCCGGAGGAGGCCCTGAAGGTGATCCGGGCCTTAGGGTGTCGGGTCGGGATCTCCTCCCGCCCCCGGACGCCCCTGGAGCACCTTTTCCCCTACCTTGGGGCGGTGGACCTCGTCCTCGTGATGAGCGTGGAGCCGGGTTTCGGGGGCCAGGCGTTCCTCCCCGAGGCCTTGGACCGAATCCGGGCCCTTCGGCGGGCGATCGGGGGTCGCGGGGTGGAGATCGCGGTGGACGGGGGGATCGGCCCGGAAAACGTGCGGGCCGTGGTCGAGGCGGGGGCGGACGTGATCGTGGCTGGCTCGGCGATCTTCGGGAAGACTGACCCCGCCGCGGCGGCGCGGGAGCTATGGGCGAGGGCGACGAAGGGTTCATGAGGCGGGCCCTCGAGCTCGCCCGGAAGGGGTGGGGCTGGACCCGGCCGAACCCGCTTGTCGGGGCGGTGGTCGTGAAGGACGGGGAGGTCGTAGGGGAGGGCTACCACGCGTGCTACGGGGGGCCCCACGCCGAGGCGGTGGCCCTCCATGAAGCCGGGGACCGGGCCCGGGGGGCTGACCTCTACCTCAACCTCGAGCCGTGCGTGGACTTCCCGGGAAAGAAGACCTTCCCATGCACCGACGCGATCCTCCGGGCCGGGATCCGCCGGGTGATCGTGGCCACTCGCGATCCCAACCCGTGCGTGGACGGCCGGGGCCTGGCCCGCCTCCGGGAGGCGGGGGTCGAGGTCGTCGAGGGGGTCCTCGCCGACGAGGCCCGGGTGCTCAACGAAGTCTTCTTCCACTGGATCCGGGCCCGGACCCCGTTCGTGGTCTTGAAGCTCGGGATGAGCTTGGATGGGAAGATCGCCTCCCGGACCCGGAGGTCCCGCTGGATCACGGGGGAAGGGTCCCGGAGGCTTGTCCACCTCTTCCGCGCCCGGTACGGGGGGATCCTCGTGGGGGTGGGGACCGTGCTCGCCGACGACCCTTCCCTGACCGTCCGCGGGGTGGAAGGACCCCAGCCGCTGCGGGTCGTCCTCGACTCCGAGGGCCGGATCCCCCTCGGGGCGAAGGTCCTCTCCCCTGGGGCGAGGACCGTCGTCGCCACCACGGAACGGATGCCGTCCGAGACCGAGGCTCAGCTCTGCGCGAAAGGGGCCGAGGTGTGGCGGTTGCCCGGAGAAGGCGGCCGCGTGGACCTGCGGGAGCTCCTCGGCCGGCTGGGGGAGGAGACGGACTCCCTCCTCGTCGAGGGCGGGTCCGAGGTGGCCTGGTCGTTCCTCTCCCAGGGGCTCGTCCACAAGGTCGCCTTCTTCTACGCCCCCGTCGTCCTGGGCGGCCGGGAAGCCGTCCCCGCTGTGGGCGGCGACGGGGTGGAGGACCCCGCGGCGGGGATCCGGGTTCGAGACCTACAGATCGAGCGGGTGGGCGAGGACCTCCTCGTGACCGGATATCCCGTCCCCGGCGTTCCGAGCCCGGGGGACGTTGCCTGACGGCCGAGGGGGGGCTCGGCGGGATTTGGGGCAGGGCCAGGGGGGCTGAGGGCCTTGGGCGAGCAGGGCGGTCACCCGAGCGCCCGTCCCCCTACGGTCGTCCCCTGCCCCGGCGGAGGGGGTGTCTGGCGCCGTGGGCAAGCCGGCGATTCGCCTCCGGCCTCGGTCGGCTGCTACAATGGGCGGCACGCGCCAGGAGGAGGATGCCAGATGTCGTTTTCAGCGAGCGAGGCTACGGCGGCAGAACGGGCAACGGAAAGCCCCAAGTCGTGGTTGGCGGCTCTGATCCTGTCTCTCGTCGGCGGGTGGCTGGGCCTAGATCAGTTCTACCTGGGAAACGTGGGGCTTGGGGTCGGCAAGCTCATCACCTTGGGCGGGGCGGGGATTTGGTGGTTTGTGGACCTTGTCCTCATCGCCACCGGGTTTGCCCGGGACGCCCACGGGCGGCGGGTCCCGGTGGGGCAGAAGTTCGAGGGCCTCCCCCGGGGGCTGACCTCGGGCCGGGCGCTGTTCGTGGCCCTCGCCCCCGCGGCGGGGGGGGTGCTCGGCCTCCTGTTCTTCTTCTGGGGGTTTGTCGTCGAATTCTTGGCCACCCGGGGTTTCACCGCCGAGGGGATCGTGATCAAGGGGGTGGGACTTGCCCTGGCCGGGGCCCTGATCAGCCTCTCGCTGTACGTCCCCCGCTACCCCCGGGTCCTCGGTTCGGGTTTGGTGATCCTCTCCGGGGTGCTCCTGATCGTGAGCGTCCTGGCCTTCTCCTGGCTGCCCGTGGCTCCCACGTTCGTGGCCCAGGTTGGGCGCCTGTTCCGTCGGGAGTGGGCGCTCCTTCTCTACTTGACCCTGCCCTTGGGGATGTGGCCCCTGGGGGTCGCCGGGGTGCCGACGGCGTTCCTGGGGGCCCTCCTGGGCTTGACCGGGGGCCTCGTGGCCCTCGTCACCTCCGCGGACCGGGACTAGAACAGCCCTGCGGAGCTCTAGGCCTCGTCGGTGGGGGAGCGGCTGCCGCCCAGGAGTCGGAGCAGGGTCCGGCGGTCCCGCACCACGTCGAGGGCGTGGACCAAGACGACGACTCCAAATCCCAGGGGGGCGGCCCAGAACGGGCGGAGGCGGGCAACCCAATCGACCGGGGGAAGCCCGGGGCGAAACCGTTCGTAGGCGAGAAAAAGCCCGAGCCCGACCAGGCCCAGGCCCGTGACCAATCCGCCTGCCGCCCAGAAGGTCCACCGGCGGAGCATTCGCCCTAGTTCGACCTCGCGCACCGCTTCCTCCTCGGGGAGGAGGTATACGCCCGATCCCCCTCCCGCGCCACCCGGGGCTCGCCCGAAGGAGGGGTTGAGGAGGGCGGGCTTGGGCCTACACTTTTGGTGTGGACCCGCATTGGGACGAACCTCGCCCCCCAGGACCCACCCTGAACGGGGGGACCTCAGCGGCCCCGTTCGAAGTCGGACTCCTTCCCCCGGTACGGACCCTGGGCTTTGGGCAGGTCCTTGCCCTCGCCTTCTCCCCCGCTGGGGCACTCCTTGCCGTGGGGTGCCGGGGCGGAAGTAGCGTTCAGCTCGTCGATACCCAGACCTGGCACGTGGTCCGGACCCTGGAGGGCCACACCCAGGCGGTCACCGCCGTGGCGTTCAGCCCCGACGGCCGAAGGATCGTCTCGGGTTCGGAAGACGGTTCGGTGCGGATCTGGGAGGTGGGAACGGGGGTCGAGCTGTGGCGGGCCCAAGGGCGGGACAAGGTGTGGTCCGTGGGCTTCTCCCCTTCGGGTTCGCTCGTCGTCTCCGGCGGGGCGGGCGTCCCCGGCCGGGTCCAGGTGCGCCGGGCGTCCTCCGGGGAGCTCGTGGGCGAACTCGGGGGGCACCGCTGGTCCGTCTCGAGCGTGGCGGTGAGCCCCGACGGAAGGCTTCTGGCCTCGGGGTCGTGGGACCAGACGGTGCGCCTCTGGGCCCTTCCCGGAGGGGAGGCGGTGCGGGTCCTGGACGGCCACGTGGACCACGTGCTCGCGGTGGCGGTCCGTCCCCAAGGGGATCTCCTCGCCTCCTGCTCGGTAGACAAGACCGTTCGCCTGTGGGAGGTCCGGTCGGGAAAGATCACCTGCGTCCTGCGGGGCCACGAGGCGCCCGTCCTCTCCGTGGCGTTCAACGCCGAGGGGACGGAGCTCGCCTCGGGGGCGGCCGATCACACGGCTCGGGTGTGGGACGTCCGGACGGGCCGGGCCAAGGGGATCCTGGCGGACCACGGGGGGTGGGTGAACGCGGTGGCGTTCTCAACCTCCGGGGATTGCCTCGTCACGGGCTGCGAGGACCGGCTGGTCCGGATTTGGTCCTGGCCATCGGCGCGGCTCCTCGGAGCGGTTCTCCCGCGGGCCCACTGGGTGGATCGGGTTGGGTTCGGCCCAAACGATGGCACCCTCAGCGCATGGACCCGGGAGGGGTCCGTCTTTCGTTGGGAGATGGGATCGGGTCGGCTCCTGGAGGTTGCGCCCGTGCCGCCCGCCGGGGCCGTTGAGGGGACGCCCCGAGCGGAAAGCCCCGGCGGCCGCTGGCTCGCTGAGGCCACAGCGGACGGCCGTGTGTCCCTGCGGAACAGGGGGTTCCCCGGTGGGGTGCGGACGCTGCGCGCGGACGACCGGCGCGTCACGGGCGTAGCCTTTCGCGGGGATTCCCATGTCCTGGCCTCCGGGTCCGAGGACGGGACAGTACGGCTGTGGTCTGTGCCTGAGGGCGCCCTGCTCATCGAGCTCCGGGGGCACACGGATTGGGTGTCCGGGCTGGCGTTCAACGCCGACGGGACGATCCTTGCCTCGGGCTCCCGCGATGGCACCGTCAAGCTATGGGACGTGTCCAGCGTCTTGACCGTCTAGTACCGTGGAGCGGGAACGGTCGCAGGCGGTCCTCCACGAGCTCGGGCCCCTTGAGGGGTTGGATTTCGTAGGGGGCGGGGTCCGACCGGAGGGGACGTCGCCCGAGGAGGCGCGAAAGCGGGAGGAGGACCTTTCGCCTTCCCAGCGCCCCCCCGCCGTGCTCCCGGAGTCGTGCCCATCCTTGGGCCAAGGGGGGCTTCCGTAGGGCCGCGAGCCACTTCCGGACCGGCAGGTCTTCCGGCCGCGTGGGGAGGTCAGCGAGATGGTACAGGCCAAACACGCGGGTCCACTCCCTCTCTTCGAGGTCGAGGGGGAGCTCGGCGCGGCGCTCGGATCCCTCGTGGGCGACGAAGAACATCCGGCTCCCAAGCTCGGGGAACGCCAGGAAGAGGGCGTGGACCAACGGACCTTGGGCCCCAAGCCCCGCCGCCAGCGCGGGAGAGGCGAACCAGCGATCGAGGTAGAGGGCGTAGGCCTCGGGCTCGGCGTAGGCGAGCTCGGGGGAGAGGAGGAACGCGAGAAGCGACGTGCGGAGGAGCTCCGTGTACCCCTCGGGAACGATCGGATCGGGAACCCGGCCCACCCGGACGAGGAGCTCCCGGTTCTTGCATTCCCCCAGCTCGATCGTGACGCCGATCTCCGACTGGAGGGTGAAGAGGTTCGTCGCAATCCCCGGGTAAGAGGGGGCGTGGAAGAGGTCGTGGATCGTCCGCGGCGCCCGGGCGCAGATCCGGAGGAGATTCCGGCGGAGGTCGCTTCGCCGGATCTCCTTGCGAATCGCGGCCCGGGTAGTGGAGAAGATCATGGTGTCATTGGCCCGTGTGGGGATCGGTGTTCCGTCCAGCGCCCCCCTCGAGGTGGGCTGCCGGCTCGAGGGGGAGGAGGTGGCGGGGCAGGAAGAACGCGTTGGCGATCAGGGTGGGGATGAGCGCGCTTCCGATCACCACGGCCACGAGGTGGGAGTACTGCTCGGCGGTCACGATCCCGTGGGAGAGGCCGTAGAGGGCCGAGATCGTTCCGAACGTGAGCCCGGTGGACATGAGCAGGGTGTAGTACCAGCGCTCCTTCCGCTCCCGGCGGAAGAGGCCGATCACGGGCCGAAGCCCGAGGACCTTCGAGGCGACCTTTCCGAGGAGGAGGACAAGGAGCGCCCCAGGGACGGCGAGGAGCGCGGAGGGGGAGACGAGCGACCCGGCCCGGATGAAGTAGAACGGGGTCAGGAAACCCACGGTGAGGGTCCTGAGCCTCCGGATGAAGAACGGGTCCTTTCCAAGGGTCCGGGCGAGGACCATCCCGGCGAGGTAGGCGGGGAGCACCGCTTCGCTCCCCGACCAGATCGCCAGGGACCCAAGAGCGAACAGGAGGAAGAGCACCCACTTCGTCCGGACGGCCGCCGTCCGGTGCCCGTAGCGGGCGGTGAGCCACCGGGTGAGGGGTGGGAGGAGGGTGAGGGCCAGGGCAGTTCCCCCGAGGAACACGAGGGTCTTGTACGTGAACGGGGCGAACAGGAGCCCCAGGGCGACGACCGTCCCTAGGTCGTTCACGAAGCACGCCCCAAGGATCCCCACGCCGAACTCCGTTTGGTTGAACCCGTACTCGAGCATCACCGCGTACACCACGGCCATCGAGGTGGTGGAGAGGGCCACCCCGGCGAGGAGGCTTGCCCGGAGGTCCCAGCCGAGGGCAAAGCGGGCGAGGGCCGCGCAGCCCGCGAAGGGAGCCAGGAACCCCACGAATCCGACGAGGAGGACCTCCACCCACTTTGCCCGGAGCCTCGCCGGATCGAGCTCGGTCCCGGCGAGGAAGGTGAGGAGCACGGCCCCAGTACCGGCGAGGAACCGGAGCCATGGCAGGCTGGCCCCGAGGGCATCGGGCCCCCAGAACCGGCTCGCAACCGCCCCGGCGGCGACGCCCACAGCGATCTCCACTAGCGCCAGGGAGACCTTGAGGTGGGAGGCGAGCGCGGTCGCGAGAAGGGCAAGTCCGGTCCAGGTGGCCGCGACGGTGAATGTGCTATCCACACTACCCTCCTGAGCGATGGCCGAAGCCATCGGTAGGAGTCATCAGCCCGATGAGGAGCAGTTGCGGGGGGACTCCATCCCCGGGATGGCCGGGAGGATACCCGCGGGGGCCCGCCGGGACAACGGTCAGGCCGATGTCACAGAGCGGGCCACCTCCCACCCCCGCGAGGGAGCGAGGGCGAGGAACTGCCTCCCCGAAAGCGCGCGCTCAATCGGGGTTGCCCCCGGGGGGATCGCCCCCCCCACGGCGAGGGAGAGGACGATCGCGGCGTGCCATCCCGTGAGCTTCTCCATCGCCCGGAACCCCGTCGTGGGGTCGAAGCGGTCGACGAGCGTGACTTGGGCCTGGGCCGACCGGCCGCCCCGCTTCCCCCGCGCCCGGACGTGGATCAGGCACACGTCCCGGACCTCGGGGTCGGCGAAGGAGCGCTGGAAGAGGGAGATCAGGAGGTCCCGTGGGACGAGGGTGGTGTTCCCCACCGGGATCGGCTCCCGGCCGAACAGGCCCAGGGCGCGGAGCCCGTGGAGGAGGTGGCCGTGGCCTGGGTAGCGGAGGGTCTTGTTCTCGAGGACCCGGAGCTTGCCCTCGTACGTCCACGGCATCGTCGAAAGGCCCCCCGAGGTCACGAACGCCTCGAGCCTTCCCAAGGGCGGGATCTCGAGCTCCTCGAGCTCGGCGAGGGCCGGGACGGGGGTGACCTTCCCTCCCCGGAGGAAGTACGCTTCGCCCTCGTACTCGTTCACCAGCCCCTCGGCGCTGAAGAGAAGCGCGTAGTTCCAGGGGGGCCGCGGGCTCTCCGGGAGGCCTCCGTCGTAGATCCGGACCTCGTGGGGCTCGTCGAGGAGGTCGATGGCGGCGAGGGCCAGGGTCACGTTCATCCCCGGCCCCATCCCGCAGTCGGGAACAACCGCTACACCGGCGCGCTTGGCCTCCGGGTCGAGGGCGAGCTCCTCCCGGACGATCCCCGTGTGGCCCCCGAGGTCCACCATGTGGGTCCTCGTCTCGATCGCGAGCCGGGCGAGAGCGAGGTTGAACCGGTAGGAGGCCGCGGAGAGGAGGCCGTCGGCCTCCACGAGGAGGGGGGCCAGGGTCTCCGGCTGCGAGGCGTCTCCAGCGGCGGGCTTGGCCACGGGCCGGCCGAGGAGCCGGTTCAGCCGCTCCGCCCCCGCTTGGGCGCTCTCAGGATCGCGGTCGACGAGGGTGATCCGCTCGGCTTCTCCGTGCCGGGCGAGGTCGTAGGCCGCGGCCACCCCCTGGCGCCCTGCCCCGACCACCACGTACCGGTAGCCCAAGTGAGCCCCCGGCCTAGCGGGCGAGCCCGGCCGCGAGCCTCGTCGCCTCGGAGCGGAGCGCGCCCTCGTCCTTCTTCCGCGTCACGATCGTCCCCCCGAGCGAGACCTCGACCCTTTTCCCGGCGACGAGCCGGCGCACCGTCTCCAGGGCGGGGCCCGTCTCCCCGCCCCCGGTCGTGAACACCACGGCGAGCTTCTTCCCCTCGAGCTTCGCCTCCTGGAGAAACGTCCGGACGGGGTTGGCCGGCCTCCCGGCCCAGATCGGGGTGCACAGGACCACCCGGTCCACCCCCCCGAAGTCGAGGTTCATCGGCCGAATGGCCATCCGGATCCCGAACACCGACCGGAACCCCATCCCCAAGAATCCGCACTCCCGCACGGCCCGGATCTCCCGGACCTCGGCCCCGAGCGCCCCGGCGAGCGCCGTGGCCACGGTCCGCGTGGTCCCGAACCGGCTGTAGTAGACCACGACCGTCTTCATCGCTCCTCCTTGTGGATCGCGCTTTGCGCTTCCCAGCGCAGTGTAGCGCGATCTCCCCCTTCGTTGCCACAGGAGCGGGGACCGGTAGGATCGGGGGGCGATGCTCACCATACGAGCTGCGCTGGGAGTTGCCCTGCTGGGGCCTCTCATCTTCTCCGGCGGGGGCGGGCGGGCCGCTACTTCGGCTCCGCGGCTCTCCCCCGAGCGGGGGGTGATCGTGAACACCCGCCCGTTCAACACCGCCTTCCAGGCCCTGGAGCCGTGGATTTCGGGGATCGGGTACCTCCGGGTGTGGGGGGGAAGCCGGGGGATGGCCACCTACCCGGGCCTCGAGGCCGTTCCCGCGCCCGTTCGCTCCACGGGGCGGTTCAGCGTGGTGGCCGATCGGGAGATCGAGGAGCTCCTGCGGCTCCAGGAGAGGCACGGGGTCTCCTTCATCTACCTCGTCAACGTCAACGACTCGCTGGAGAGCCAGCGGGCGTTCGTCGCCCGGCTTCTCGAGCGGGGGCTCGACCTCGTGACCCTCGAGATGGGAAACGAGCTGTATCTCGAGAAGTACCGGCTGGGGCGCCTCTCGGAGCTGGGGGTGGCGCGGCGGATCACCGTCGAGGACTACGTCGAGATCCTCCGCACGTGGGTTCCCGTGTTGCGGGAGTTCGGAATTCCGATCTACGCCTGCGCCGCAAGCTACACCGGCCGGGCCACCGACCTCTACCGGCAGCACTGGAACCAGGTCCTCCGCGCGGCCTGGGACGCGGACCCCACCTTGTACGACGGGGTGACGTTCCACATCTACCGCGGAAAGAGCCCGGAGGAGGACATCACGTCGGAGGAGTTCTCGTTCCTTGCCGAGTTTGCCCCTCTTCCGGTGGCGATCACCGAGTCCGGGTACTACTTTGAGGCTCCCAGCCCGGAGCGCCTGGAGGAGGCCGCGGCGTTCTGGACGAAGGTCCTGTGGAGCCTGAAGCCGGGGGATCTGTTCGGGGTGCACGTCCTCTTCCATCCCCCGGCCCATCGGGACAACCGCGCCTACGCCCTCTACGACGAGAGCGGGCTTACCCCTACGGGAACCCGCTTCGCGACCTGGCTGGTCACGGAGTACAGGCGTTGGCTTTCGGAGAGGGGCCTCGGCCTCCCCTAACGGGGGAGCGTTACCCCCTCCTGATCCTGGTAGGCGCCGCCCGACTCCTTCTCGTCGTAGGCCCGCGCTGGCCGCTCCCCACGGAAGAAGACGACCTGGGCGATCCCCTGCCCGACGTGGAGGCGGATCGGGAGGGGGGACAGGTTCGCAAGCTCCAGGGTGAGCCGCCCCCGCCATCGGGGCTCGAGCGGGGTCAGGTTGCACAGGAGCCCGCACCGGGCGTAGCTTGACTTCCCCACCGCGAGCCCCACCACGTCCTCGGGCATGTCGAAGACCTCCACGCTTTCGGCGAGGACCTGGGAGTGGGGGGCGAGGTCGAACGTCCCCTCGGCCACCACCTCCCGGAAGTGGTCCCGGGGGAAGTTCACCGGGTCGAGGACCGCGTTCACCCCGCCCAGGGGGACGAGGAACCGGCTCCCGAGGCGGATGTCGTAGCCAAACGAGGAGAGGCCGTACGAGGGCTTCCCCTCCTGGCGGGGGACGAACGGGGCGATCATCGGCCGGGGCCCAGAGCAGAGGGCGAGGATCTCCCGGTCGCTGAGCGGAGTACCTTTCATGGCGCACCTCCCAAGTCTTCGAACACGCTGGGGGCGTGTTCCCGGAGGATCCCGAGGATTCGCCGGGCGAGCTCGCGGATTTCCCACTGGGCCGTTTTGTCCAGCCGGAGCCTGAGGATGTGCCGCCACTCTCGGAAGTTCGCCGTCACGACGAGGCGCGTCTCGGCGCCGATCGGGAGGACGAACCGGGCGTCCTCCTTCGGCACACCGCGGGCGAGGAGCTCCTCGTAGAGGGCGACCGCCTGGGCGTAGAGCTCCTTGGCCCTGGCCCAGTCTTCATCCGAAAACGCGGGCGGTCGAACCATCCCTCGGCCCCGGACGTCCACGTAGCGCTGGGACTCCTGGACGAAGCTCGCCAGCCGGTGGCGGGTGAGCTGGTTGGCGCAGGCTCGGGAGACCCCCGCGATCTCAAACGTGGCCACGGCGTGTTCCAAGACCGATTCGTGGCCAAGCTCGATCAGCCTCCGGATGAGCTTCCGGTCGGCTTCGAGCCCCTTCCCCTCGCTTCGGTGGCTCACCCGGCCCGCGCGGGCGATGAGGGCCTCGGGGTCGGCGGTGATGGCGATCAGCTGGACTTGCATGCCGTTCTGCTACGGGCAGAGGGCGAACACGAGGTCGCGCGCGTAGAACATGAACAGAATGCGCGACGGCCGACCGCTCGTCGGGTTCACGCGCAGGACAACGCTCGTTCCCTCCACGCTCGCCGCCCGGACGGTGAACGCGCTCTCGCGGTACGGGGCGCGCGTGGGCAGGGACACGCCCTCCTCGGCGAGCGCCGTGCGCGCCGGGAGGTCGGCGTGGGCCATCTCCTCGGTGAGGGAGTGGAGGACGAACAACCCCACGGGCTCTCCCTTGTGCGTCTCGTAGCCAACAGCGAGCGCGACGTAGGGCTGAAGCGGAGGGCCCTCCTCCAGCAGCGTCTTCAGGCGGCGGGACGAAGCGAGGAGGGCGTTCAGGACATCACCCCCTGAGAAGCTCAGACAGGTGCTGGGTCCGAGGAGGACCCCCGCGCCTGAGACCTCTTCGAGGAGCTGAGCGAGGGAGACGGCCCACGGGACGTCGGCCCACGTGGCGACCGCGCCCGCCCGGGCGGCGAGGACCGCCTCCACTCCCTCCGGGGCCGAGCACATCACAAGAAGCCTTTCCCCAAAAAGGATCGCCGTGTTGAGGATCGCCAGCTTGGTGACCCGCAGCCAGTCCGCCGTCAGGTCGAGGGGGTGGCGGAACACGACCGCCCCGAAGGAGGTCTCCTCGCTGAACCCGCGGTCGCGGAACCGCGCCGCAAGGGCATCAAGGTCTACCCACTCCGCGACGTGGACCAGCCACAGCGGCGGGAGGTTGTCGAGGATCAGGTTGGCCTCCCACACGTGGTCGGCCGTGTCCCACCCCCAGAACTCGGCCTGGAGCGGAAACCAAGACGCCCCGAACGCCGACGGGGCCGCCTGGCGGGTGGTGGTGGAGATGAGGAGCTTCACTCGTTCCTCGAGGGGGCTTCCGCTCGTGAGGTGGTCGAGGCCCTCATCGGCGCGGATCCTCGTCCAGTCCGTGATGCTGAGGATTGGGTTCTCGAACTGGACCGGGGTGAACCCCAACACCGTGTTGAGGGGTGCGGCCCCGGCGGTTCCCCAGACCAGGGCGGTGCAGACCAGGAACAGGAGCCGCGGGATGCGCGTCATGGCGCAGTATGGTCCAACGACCGCATCCGGACAACCCATGGGTCGGCGCGGTGGTTGCCCCCTACGGGACGGTCACCTGGAGGGAGAAGGTCTTCTCCGGCGGCACGTCCTCCCACGGCCGGCGGTAGGCGAAGGCGAGCGTGCCCGTGCCGGAGGCGGTGACCTCGTCCCGGAAGTAGAACGTCCCCCCGGCACCGATGAGGTCGGAACTGGGGCGGTAGTCCTGCCCCTCGATCCGCGTGAGGAAGTCCGGCTTCTCCTTAACCTCCCACCCAAACCCCGTGGTTGGGTGCCCGGGAAGGGCGACGAGGAGGTACTCCCCTACCCGCCGGGAAACCGTCGGCCCATCACCCTCTTCCACCAGCCGATAGCCTCGCAGGCCCATTCCCCACACGGGGGCCTCGGCCTTTCCCCATCCGGCGGGGGCTGCGCCCGGGGCGACCACCTGGATCTCGGCCTGGAAGGTTCCGAGGGAGGTTTCGACCAGGAGCGAGTAGAAGTCCATTGGGACCGGCTTCCCGCCGCTCGTCAGGTCCCAGCGGCCGATCCAAGCTCCGGCGGCCACGGGATAGGACGGGGATCGGTCCACGTAGATCTCGCTCCCGTTTGCATCACGAACCGAGAATCGAACCACCTCGATCGTCCCGCAGTAGCACGGGCAGGGGTTCTCGCCCGTGAGCTCCAGCGCCACTTTCTGCCCGGCTTCGAACAGAAACGTCCCCGTGAGGACCCTCACCTCGAACTGCGCGCAGGAGGTGAGGGCCAGCGCCCCGGGAACTACCGCAAACCCCACTCGGCGCATGGCGACCTCCGCCCGAGGGTACACCCCGCGGGGAAGGCAGGCGCCCTGGGAGCTGCCCTTCGGGGCAGGAGTCCAGGGAGGGCTCGCGGTGGTATCATTCCTCGCCCATGAGTGGGGGCGGACGATGCGGGTCTTGATCGTAACCACGTTTCCCAGCGCCGAATCCGGGGGAGGGATGGGGCGGGTGGCCCACGAGCTCGCCGGGGCGATGGCGCAGGCCCACGAGGTGCTCCTCCTCTGCCCGGGGAAGGACACGGCGGCGCTCGAGCTCTCCCTCCCCGGCCGGCTCCGGGTCGTTCGGGTGGCCGCACCCGGGGAGGGGGACGTCGTCCTCCCCGACCTCCGGGTCGAGCGGCGGCTCCGGGCCGTCCTTGGTGCCTTCGACCCCGACGTAGTCCACGCCCAGGACTTCGGGATCCTCGCCCTGTGGACCCAGGACTGGGCCCGGCTTACGGGGCGGCCGTTTCTGGCCACCCTCCACTGCCTTCCTTCCCGGGCCGCGGCGTTCACCTCGGCCGAGAAGACGGCCTTTGCCCGCCTGATGGGCCGGAGCCCCTTGTTCCGGGCGTTCATCGGGCTGTTCCTTCAGCGCTGCGACGGGGTGATCGCCCTCAACCGGGCGATGGAGGGGGACCTGCGCCGGTTCGGGTACCGGGGGCCGATCTTCCGGGTACCCAACGGTCGCGACCTCCGGACCTACCAGTCCCTCTCCTTCGCCGACCCCCGGGAGCCGGAGAAGCGGCTCCTCTTCGTGGGGGCGTTTGCCCGGCGCAAGAACCAGGGGTACCTCCTCGAGGTCCTGCGCCACCTCCGGGTGCCGGCCCGGCTCGAGCTGATCGGGGGCGCCCTGGAGCCGGGGTACCTCGCCGAGGTGGAGGAGAAGATCCGGGCTCTCGGGCTCACGAACGTGGAGATCGCCGGTCCGGTCCCGTACGCCGAGATCCCGCGGCGTCTGGAGAGGGCGCACCTCTTCCTCTCCGCCTCCCGCCTTGAGGTCCAGAGCCTCGCCGTGATCGAGGCCCTCGCCTCGGGGACGCCCGTGGTCGGGCTCTCCAACGAGACGATCGACGAACTTGTGGACGACGGGGTGGGGAAGAGGCTCCCCCCGGGCGCCTCCCCGGAGGACTTCGCCCGGGAGGTCGAGCGGATCTGCACCCTGCCCCCTGAGGACTACCTCCGGATGTGCCGCGCCGCCCGGGAGCGGGTCCGGTCCCTCTCCTGGGAATCCGTGGTGGAGCAGACCACCCGGGTGTACCAGGAGCTCGTTGCCTCCTCGGCCCGGCGACGGCGCGCTCCCCTGTGGTCCCCGTGGCTTGTCTCCGCAAGCGCCGTGCGGTACAGCCTCCGCGAGTTCGCTCGTCCCCCGAGGACCCGGAGGCTCTCCCGGACCCCGCGGCGGGCCTAGCCCATGGCGGAACTGCTCGGGTACGGGGAAGACGTCCTCCTCGTGGAGGAGGCCAGGGGCCGGACGTTCCTCGTCCGCCTCGAGGAGGGCAAGGAGTTCCACACCCACCGCGGGGGGATCCCCCACGACGCGATTGCCGGCCTCCCCGAGGGTTCGACGGTCCTCACCCACACCGGGCACCCGTTCGTCGTCTTCCGTCCGCTCGTTGGGGACCGGATGTTCAAGGTCAAGCGCCGGACCCAGATTGTCTACCCCAAGGACGCGGGCTGGATCGTCCTCGCCCTCGACCTTCGGCCCGGGGCGCGGGTTCTAGAAATGGGAACGGGGTCGGGGGCGATGACGATCCTTCTGGCGCAGCTCGTCGGGCCCACGGGCCGGGTCTACACCTTCGATCGGAGCGCGGAGTTCCTCGAGAACGCCCGCTTGAACATCGCCCGGGCGGGGTACGCCGGCCGGGTGGAGGCGGGGCTCCTCACCGCCGGGGAGGCGTTCCCGGTCCGGGGCGTGGACGCGGTCTTCCTCGACCTCCCGAGCCCCTGGGAGGCGATCCCCGCCGCTGGGGAGGCCCTCGCCCCGGGGCGGCCGCTCGCCCTCCTTGTCCCCACCGCCGAGCAGCTCAAGGCGTCCGTGGGGGCCCTCCAGGGGGCGGGGTTCGTTCGGATCGAGGTCGTGGAGATCCTCGAGCGGCCGATCCTCGTCCGACAACGGGAGGGCGTGCGCCCGAGCGAGCGGATGACCGCGTTCACCGGGTACCTCGTCGCGGGTCGGCTCCGCCTTCCCCCGCCGGGGGAGAGGCCCCCCGCCTCCGGCCCCCTGGGGGCTGGAAGTTCAGAGTAGAAGGAGGGTTAGGGCCATCACGGCCATCCCCCCAAGGATCCCGAGGATGCTCTCGTGGCCCCGGCCGTAGGCCCGGCTCGCGGGCAGAAGCTCGTCCAGGCTCACGTAGACCATGATCCCCGCCACCCCCGCGAACAGGGCCCCCATGACCGCGGGCGGGAAGAGGTTCGCGTTCCCCCCGAAGGCGAGGCGAAGTCCAAGGAACGCGATCCCCGCCCCCACCGGCTCGGCGAGCCCGCTCAAGAAAGAGTAGAGGAACGCCTTCCTTCGGCTCCCCGTGGCGTAGTAGATGGGCACGGCCACGGCGATCCCCTCGGGGATGTTGTGGAGGGCCACGGCCACGGCGATGGCCGCCCCCAGGGCCGGGTCCTGGAGCGCTGCGAGGAACGTGGCCAGCCCCTCCGGGAAGTTGTGGAGGGCGATGGCCAGGGAGGTGAACAGCCCGGTGCGGAGGAGGTGTGCGGGCGGCGCCGCCCCGGCCCGCAGGGCGGCCCGCGCGTCCTCGGGCGGAGGCTGGTGGGGGTTCTCCGGGCCGGGGACGAGGGCGTCGATGAGGGCGGTGAGGATCATGCCGGAGAAGAACGCGGCCCCGTGGACCCAGGGCCCCCGTCCCGCACCCAGCCCCGCCACCAGGGCCTCCTCCCCCTTGAAGAAGATCTCCGCAAACGACACGTAGAGCATGACCCCCGCGGAGAACCCCGAGGAGAGGGCGAGGAACCGGAGGTTCTCCCGCCGGACGAAGAACGCCACGAGGCTCCCCAGCCCCGTGGCCAGCCCCGCCAGGAGCGTGAGCAGGAACGCTAGCGCGAGTTCGGACACGCCATTCTCCTCAGAGCGGAGTATACCGAGGGGGACCGGTTCGGCAGGGCCTGGCCTTGGGAAGTTCTCGCTCACCCGCCATCCTGAGGATGAGGGAGGACAGAGACGGGGAAGGCACGAGCGGTTGGCTTGCCCGCTTTGGCCGTGGACTCCCCCGGCCCGGCGCCGCTACAATCCTTTGCCCACAGGGCAAAGGAGGACCGATGCGCTACCTCTACGGGGCGGTGATCCTTCTCCTCACGGTGGCGGTGTTGGTGTTCATGGGGCAGAACATCAACTCCGTGAGCGTTTCCTTCCTCGCGCTCCGGCTCACGATGCCCCTCTTCCTCCTCGTGGTGTTGGCCTACGTCCTGGGGATGGTCACAGGCGGATCGCTTGCTGGGCTCCTGCGGCGGCTTTTCCGCCAGGTCACCTCCGGCGAGGATTTACCGGAATCCAAAAGCTGAGGTTGGAGGGCTCTTCCCACGGTGCCGGACGTCCCGAGCGTGTTCACCCTCATCAAAGTCGGGTTTGGTCCGAGCTCCTCCCACACGATGGGGCCCTACTTCGCGGCCCGGGACTTCCGGGGCATCGTCGCTTCGGGCCGGATCCGAGGGGGGCGGCTGCGGGCCGTGCTCTTGGGGAGCCTGGCCCTCACCGGGCGGGGCCACCTCACCGATGCCGCGGTGGCCGCCGGGCTCTCCGGTTGCGACCTCGGGGCGGATCCGGTGCCCCCCCTTCCGGACGTCCTCGCCCAGGTCCGGGCCGCGGGGGCCGTCCGGGTTGGGGGGAGAACGTTTCGCTTCAACCCCGACGAGGACATCGTGTTCGACCCCTCGGCTGGGGACCTACCCCATCCCAACACCCTCCGGTTCGAGGTCCTCGGCGAAGATGGGCGCGTCCTCGTCTCGGAGGAGTACCGCTCCCTCGGCGGCGGGGCTGTGGCCGGGGGGACGTTTGGGGAGGAGGGGGCGCGGAAGGGCCGGTTCACGATGACGGAGGTGCTGCGGGCGTGTCGGGAGCGGGGGACCGACCTCGTGGGGTTCGTCCGAGAAAACGAGCGGCAGCTGGGGCTTACGGACGTGGACATCGACGGCCGCCTCGCGGGCCTGTGGCAGGCGATGCGGGACTCCATCGCCCGGGGGCTTCGGACGCCGGGGGTTCTTCCCGGGGCACTGGGGCTCGCCCGCCGGGCCCCGGGGCTCCACGCCGCCCTCCAGGAAAGCGACCGGGCGCTGGCCTTCTCGCGGGAAATGGACCTTGCCTCCACGTACGCGATCGCGGCCGCCGAGGAGAACGCGGCCGGGGGCCGGGTCGTCACCGCCCCGACCTGCGGGGCCGCCGGGGTCGTCCCCGCTGTCCTCCGCGTCCTCCAGGAGACGCTTGAGATCCCCGACGAGAAGGTCCACGACGCCCTCCTCGTGGCGGGACTGATCGGCCTGGCGGTGGCGGCGAACGCCTCGATTGCCGGGGCGGAGGTGGGTTGCCAGGGGGAGGTGGGGACGGCGAGCGCGATGGCCGCGGCCGCGGCGTGCTACCTCCTGGGGGGAGACGTCGAGGCTCAGGTGGACCGGGCGGCGGAGACGGCCCTCGAGCACTACCTCGGGCTCACCTGCGACCCCGTGTACGGGCTCGTGCAGATCCCGTGCATTGAGCGCAACGGGGCGGCGGCGGTGGGGGCCCTCCACGCGGCGAGCCTGGCCGTCCTCTGTCGGGGTGAGGACCGGATCTCGTTCGACACCGCGGTCGCCGCCCTGGCCGAGGTCGGCCGCGACATGAGCCCCAAGTACAAGGAGACCGGGCTGGGGGGGATCGCCGGCCGGTTCCGGGAAGACCGGCGGGGGCCGTAGCTCAAGGGTTCGCGCTGACCGTTCTCTGCAGGGACTTGGTGCCGCTCTGTGCCGTTTCCACCCCGCTCTTTGGGCAGGGGCGCTTCACCTCGCGCGGCCCTCTTCCCGGTCACACCTCGATCCCCACGGGTTTTACCTCGTCGCCGACGAACGTCCCCTCGCCGAAGGCGGCGTACTCCTCGGGCGTGTAGCCAAGCGCCTGAACGGGCTCCATGATCCGCGCCGCGGCGACCCCGAGGAGCTCGAGCCGCCCGCGGAGGTCCATCCCGGCGAAGTCCCGGGAGACCACCACCACGTCGATGTCGCTTTCCTCCTCGACGATCCCCTTGGCCCGGGACCCGTAGAGGATGACCTTCTCTGGCTCGATCCCCAGCCGGCGAAGCTCCTCCCGGTACCGCCTCAGGGCCTGAGCTGTCTTGCGATCCACTCCACCGCCTCCTCGGCCTGGCGCAGGTACTCCGCGGCGACCTCCAGGGGATAGGCACGCACGGCCTCTTCGAGGTGGGTGGGGTAGCGGGTGGCGGTGCTCGATCCGGCCAGTTTGCCGAGGAAGTCCCGCAGCTCCGGCGGGGGATCGAGCCGCGCCCGCTTGAGAAGGACGATCAGGTCGTGGATTCGCGGCGGGGTCCGGCCCGTCGCCTCTTGGACTTTGGCCTTGAGGGCCTTTTCCACGGCCAGGTGGGCGAAGAACACCGTGTACACGAATCGGCCGGCGGCCAGCAAGTCGCGGCCGGCGGCGAGGTCGTAGCGGGCGGAGTTCAGCCAGTTCTCAACCTTGGGGTCCATCGCCGCCCCTGAACAGGATCGCGTTCCCGACCCCCGGCCTGTGTCCCCTTGGAAGGACGGGGCGCCGTGGGGGCGTCCCAGCCCCCGCCGCGTTCAGGCCGGCCAAGGGGTCGCGGGCGAGGGCTCTCTCAACCATCCCCTAGCTTATACCGCGTCCCTGGCGGGCGGGGCAAGAGGC
>CALKES010000019.1 GCA_938084715.1 Candidatus Bipolaricaulota bacterium
TCCCCCTTCCGGCGATCGCCGCCCTGAACGCCCGCTACGAGCTCTTCTACTCCGCGTTCGCCTCCCGGGGCCTGGCCACCGCCTGCACGGCGTGCGCCGTCCTCCCCGAGCGGACGGGGGGAAGCCTCATCCTCGCCCAAACCTGGGACTGGTTCCCCGAGGTTCGGTGCCTGTGGGTGAAGGTCTCCGGGGGGGACCTCACGGTCCTCGCCTTCACCGAGGCAGGGGTCGCAGGGGGGGGGAAACTCCGCCGAGGTAGGCCTGGCCGTCAACGGGCTCGTGTCCGATCTCGATCGCTGGAACGGGGAGAGGATGCCGTTCCACGTCCGAACGTGGCGGGCCCTCCTCGCCCGCGACCTCACCGAGGCGACGACCGCGGTGGAGGAGGGGGGAAGCCTCTGCTCGGCCCACTTCCTCGTCGGGGACGCGAAGTGCGGGCAGGCCCTCTCGCTCGAACGGGCGCCAACCGGGACGGCGCGGGTGGAGCCCCAAGACGGCCTCCTCGTCCACGCGAACCACTTCCTCCAGGGGGAGGAGCTGGGCGTCCGGGAGCCCCTCGCGGAGGAGCGGAGGTCCACCCACCTCCGGCAGGAGCGGCTCGCGGCGCGGCTTGCCCAAGCCGCGGAAAGGGGCTCGATTTCTGTGGAGGACGTGGAGGAGGCCCTGCGAGACCACGAAGGGTACCCCGACTCCGTGTGCCGGCACGAGAGCCCCCTGTTCCCATCTGACCTCAACTACCGGACGGCCCTGTCCGTGGTCCTGGACCTCTCGGCCCGCCGCCTCCGCTCCACCCCCGGCCCCCCGTGCCGGAGCGCGTACCAAGCGCTTGAGATCTGAACGGGGCCAACCGACGGACTCCCGAGGGAGGAACGGGAAACGAGGTTTCCCCCTCACCCTGCCCTCTCCCACCGGGGGAAGGGGCAATGCCGATCCACAACTTGATCTGGGTAGGGAGAGGGTGACGAGGGGCTAAGCGAACTCAGAGATGAGGGGACGGAGCTCTTCCAGGGAGGGGAGCGGGCGGAGGCCGAGGGGCTCGCCCTTGAGAACGGGGTGGACGTCCCCAAACGTCGGCCGCTCGGTCCGGTAGAGGACCCCGATCGGGATCTCCTCCCCGCCCTTCGTGGCCACGGCGAACGCCGCCGCCCGATCGGATGGATCGTGCCCCCGCTCCTCGAGGCGCACCAGCCGCTCCCGGTACCAGGCGAAGGTCTGGACCCGGTTCCAGCTCGGGCAGGGGTGGAGGACGTTCACGAGGGAAAACCCCTTGTGGCGGATCGCCTGGGCGATGAGGTCCGCGGTCCGCTCGATCTCCCCGGAGAAGGCCTGGGCCACAAACGGGGCGTCGAGGGCGATCGCGAGGGCGAGGGGGTTCATGGGGGCCGAGGGAGATCCCTGGGGCTGGGCCCTCGTCCGGTACCCCAAGGGGGCCGTGGGGGAGGCCTGGCCCTTGGTGAGCCCGTAGACCCGGTTGTCGTGGGCGATCACGGTGAGGTCCACGTTGCGGCGGATGTTGTGGACGAGGTGGTTCCCCCCCTCGCCATACAGGTCCCCGTCCCCCGATTCGGCGATCACGGTGAGGTCAGGCCGGACGAGCTTGATCCCCGCCGCGGCGGCGATCGTCCGGCCGTGGAGGCCGTTGAAGCCGTTGGCGTTCACGTAGTGGGCGATCTTCGCCGCCTGGCCGATCCCGGTGACGAGGACGACCTTGTGGGGGGGGAGCTCAAGCTGGGCCAGGGCCCCGGCGAGGGACCTCCGGATCGCGAAGTTCCCGCACCCCGGGCACCAGGCGATCTCGACCTGGGCGAGGTACCGCTCGGCGTTCATCCCCGCACCTCGTGGGCGATCCCCTCGGCGGTGAACGGGCGGCCGTCGTAGCGGGGGATGAACCGGTGCGGCCGGAGCCCGGTCTCCCCAGCGATGAGCTTCCCAAGCTGACCCGTCGCCGCCCCCTCCACGAGGATCACCTCCTGGGCCTCCGCCCACACCCGCCGGAGCTCCTCCTCCCGCAGGGGCCACAGCTCCCGGAGGTGGACGTGGGCGTACCCGTCCCCGAGGAGCTCCACCGCCTCCCGGATCGCCCCGTACGTGGACCCCCAGCCGAGGAGGACCCGCTTCCCCCGGACGGACCCCGGGTAGACCTCCGGCGGGGTGACCTCCCCTCGCAGGGCCTCCCCCTTCCGGAGCCGCTTGTCGACCATCGCCTTCCGGACCCGGAGGTCCTCGGTGATCCTCCCGTAGGGGTCGTGCTCATCGGAGTCCACGAGGACGAGCCTTTCGGACACCCCGGGGAGGGCCCGGGGGGAGACCCCGGACCCGGTGAGGGCGAACCTCTCGTAGCGGGGCATTCGTTGGAGCTCCTCCACCGGGAGGACGTGCTCCTCCACCGGGACGCGACTCGGGTCGGGGGCGGGGACGACGACGTAGGAGTCGACCAGGAACTGGTCCGTGAGGACGATCGCCGGGACCTGGTACTTCTCGGCGAGGTCGAACGCCTTGGCTGTGAGGTAGAAGGCGTCCGCGGGGTCGGTCGGGGCGACGAGGTAGCGGGGGAACTCCCCGTGCCCGGCGTGGAGGGCGAAGAGGAGGTTCTCCTGGCCCGTGCGGGTGGGGAGGCCGGTGGCCGGGCCCGGCCGCTGGCCGAGGTGGATCACCACCGGGGTCTCGATCATCCCCGCAAGCGACAGCCCCTCGACCATCAGGGCGAACCCGCCCCCGGAGGTCGTGACGAGGGCCCGGGCCCCGGCGTAGGAGGCCCCGAGGGCCATGTTGATCGCCGCGATCTCGTCCTCGGCCTGCTCAACGAGGATCCCGTGCCGGAGGCCGTGCCCGGCCAGGAACTCCAGCACCGCCGTCCCCGGGGTCATGGGGTAGGAGGCGACGAACCGGCACCCCCCGGCGATCGCCCCCAGGCCCACCCCCT
>CALKES010000020.1 GCA_938084715.1 Candidatus Bipolaricaulota bacterium
CAATCCCTTTCAGGGATGGGGTTGGGTTTCTACCTGTCTCATGGCTGGACCATCCGTGTGGCCCACACCGAGTCGCAATCCCTTTCAGGGATGGGGTTGGGTTTCTACGGCTCATGGATGGGTCGTCCGTCTTGCCCTCCCCGAGGAGTCGCAATCCCTTTCAGGGATGGGGTTGGGTTTCTACTTGTCCCATGGCTGGAGCATCCGCGCGGCGATCGACGAGTCGCAATCCCTTTCAGGGATGGGGTTGGGTTTCTACATGGTAGAGGAGGTGACGCGGAAGTAGCCGCCGCCCGCGTCGCAATCCCTTTCAGGGATGGGGTTGGGTTTCTACAAGATGGTCTCGGGTGGACCATCCGCGTATCGATCCCGTCGCAATCCCTTTCAGGGATGGGGTTGGGTTTCTACTCCGCTCCCGCAAGCTCCGACCCCAAGCGAGCCCACGCCAACACACGCGCGGACCCCCCTCCGAAGCCCCCTCGTCCCCAGAACCAGTCGCCACCCTTGCCCATCTTCAGCACCACCTTCATCCGTCCCTGACGAGCTCCCGCGGACCTCCCGCCCCCCCTCCAGCACCCGAGGGCCGCGCACTTCTCCTCCCTTGTCAATGACCTACTCCCAGCCCACAAACACCGCTCCCTCAGGAAGGGGCCTCCGACCCCCCAACCGCTCGATCTTGGCCAGATCCTCGGCACACAAAGAGTACAGCGACACGGCGTCCTCATCGGGAACCAGTAACTTCCCCAGCTCGTCCCGCATCCGCAGGTATTGTACCTTCGTCAGCCGGCACTCAAACAGGGAGTACTGCAGCCTCTCCCCATACCCCTCCAACAGCTTCGCCACCCTCCCCCGACGCCGGTCGTCGGGAATATCGTACGCCACCACAACGTAGACCTCGCTCATCGCGTAAGGAAGGGGACGTACTCGTCGATTTCCCCCAAGAGGACCTTCCCCAACACCCGGGCCTGAAGCTCCACCACCCGCCAGTAGGGAACCTCCCAGCCGAACAACGGATGCTGGATCACCGTCCGCCTCTTCTCCTCCCAGGCGGAAATGAACTTCTTGAGCGCATGGGGCTTCAGCCGCCGCCCCCCTCCCACCACGGTCTCGAAGTCCTCGGGCTCCACCATCCGCCGGTTGATCAACGCTAGCACAGTTGTGTCTACAAGAACCGGCCTGAACTCCTCCATCAAGTCCAACGCTAGCGCCGGTCGGCCGTATCGGTCCATGTGGAGGTAGCCCACGTACGGGTCAAACCCCACCACCTGACAGGCGCTCAACACCTCGTTCAACAGAAGAACGGAACCAAAGGACAGCAGCGCGTTCACGGGGTCCGTCGGCGGCCTCCGAACCCGCCCAGGAAAAGGGAAACCCAGTACCCGAATCAGCTTGGGCCACTCCTTGAAGTACGCGGCAGCCCCCGCCCCCTCGACCCCCCGCACCTCCTCCAACGTCTCCGCCCGGTCCAGCCGATCCACAAGCGCCCTCAGGTGGTCAACCGCCCCCTGCAGCCCCGAGACCCCCTCCCGCGCCGCCCGCTGCAGGACCGTCCGTTGGTTCAACAGCTTCCCCCGAACCATGGCCCGAGCAATGCGCACCCTCCGCCCCGAATCCGCCGCAGCCATGAACTGGTTCCAACGCAAGGGAACATTCTTGCTCTCGGCGGGCTGAAGCCGCCCCAGAAGCCTCCCCTCCCCGGTCATGTAGACCAGGCCCACCCCGCGATCCAGCAGCGCCCGCACCACCGGGGCCGTCACGGTCACGTTGCCCATAAGCACTAAGCCCTCCACCTGCACGATCGGCATCTGGAGAAGAAGCCCGTGCTTGGCCGAAAACAGCTTGAGCTGGTCCCCGTCCTTGCGGACCACGGCTCCATCCTCGATCACGTACAGCGTGCTCACTCCACCCACTCCCGCCAGCGGAAACCCCGCAACGCGCCGTCGGCCGCGACCAGGCACGCCCCCTGATGGGAGCAGCCGGCGCACCGAGGCCCCGGCCGCCCGGAGGGGGGCCGCGGGTCGGCCAAATCCTCCCGGAGACCCTGGACCGCCGCTCGGGCCTTCGCCTCGAGATCCGCCGTAATCGGAACCACCACCCTCCGCCGGGACCCCGCGTAGTAGATCCGCGCCTCGGGCACGGGCCGGCCGGTCATCTCCGCCAGACACAGGGCTTGCAGCGCTACCTGAACCCGATCCCCCTCCCTCTCCCGGACCGGCCCGCGCTTGTACTCCACCACCACAAGCCCCCGCTCCCCTTCCTCCACCAGGTCGGCGTACCCCACCACCCCCAGCCGCCGCGATCCCACCGGCACCCGCCGCCACTGCCGCCGACCCCGCTCCCACCCCCCACCCCCAGAGTGGACCCGGGCGTGAAGGAGCTCCCCGTCCACAGTGAACTCGTTGGCCTGAAAGGCCCCGGCAGCGTGGGCCAGCCACGCCCCCCGTCGACAGTACACCCACTCCGCTACCAGGCTGATCGGCAAAAGCTCGCTCACGCAATCACCCGCACCAGACCCATCCCGTGGGTCGTCTTCCGCCCCACCCCGGCGTAAAAGGCAAACTGGACCAGGGCCGAATAGGCTCGCCGCTCCTCCTCCCCCGCCCCCCGCAGGAGCCGAAACTCCGTCCACCCCACAAACCCCGGAATGACGGCCCGCCCGTCGTGAAACCCCCGGGTGACCAGGCGGTGCTCGGAGACGACGAGGTGCCGCTCCAGGGCCCCAGCCTCCCACGCCAGGGGATGGGGGGAAAACCGGTTCCACTTCTCCAGCAGCCCCCCGAACACAAGCCGCGGGAGGGGCAGCGGGAGGTCCACATCCCCCTGCCGGAACGCCGTCGGGGTGCACCACACAAGACGACCGGACGCCCTCCGGTCACCGTGCAGGAGGCCCTCCCAGCTCGCCCGCGACGACCAGGGGCTCCCCTCATCCACGCCCTCGGGAAGCCATCGCGCGCGCCCAAGGACAAGCGGGAAGCCGCCGCGCCGCTCCCACCGCGCCCAGAACCGACCGAACAGCTCAGGGTCGAGAACCCCAAGGCGCACCCCCAGCCGCCCGAGCGAGGGGTTCCCCACTAGGGCCAAGGTAAACGGCCGCAACCCGAGCCTGGGGTGGTGAAGGGCGGCCGCCAGGGCCGGGTCGGCCCGCCCCACCATTGCCAGGAAACCGGCGTGCACCTGCGCCGGGGTCGCCCTCACCCCCGGCCCCCGGAACCGCAGGACCACCGCGTAGGGCCCGCTCACGAGGGAAACAGCGCCTCCACCACCTCCCAGGCCGGGGGACGGGGATCGGAAAGTTCCTCCCCAATTGCCGCCGTTCCCTCCGCGATGAACCGTCGGGCAAGCGCCCACGCCCGCTGCCAGTCCTCCTGCCCCAGGGGGCGGAACCCGTGCTCCATGAACGCGTTGTTCCGCAGAAGGAGGAGATCCTTGATTCGGTCGGCCCACCCGTCGGCAAACAGCTTCCCCAACGGGTCCCCCAGGTCCGCCAGGATCCGGTAGGCGTCAAACAGCCCGGCCGTGGCTTTCTTCCCCGCCCGGTCGGCGAGCTCGGTCCGCAAGGAGACTGGAACCTTCGCCAAGTCAAGGTCGCCCGTGTCGAGCTCGTACTGGAGGAGAAGCCGAACCTGGGCCAGGAGCTCCACCGCCCGGTAGAGGCGAAGGACCGCGTCCTCGTACCGGCCTTGGGCGGCTTGCGCATCGGCGTTCGCCTCAAGGTCCGCCACAAGCTCGTAGGTAGGTTGGATACCCGCCTTCGCAGACTTCGTCAGTGGCGCGAGGTGCCGGAGGAGCTCAGGGCAGGCCGCGCCGCAGTTCTTAAGGAGGTTGTAGGCCCGGGCGTAGTCGAACCGGACCCAGTGGTCCAGGCCGCGGAGGAGGTTGAGGACGAGGACGAGGGCCTGTCGGTCCGCGGGGGGGAGGCTCAGGTCACGGAAGGTCTCCTTGAGCACCTCCGCCGCCCCCTCGTAGTTCCGCCTCTCGTAGAGGAGCTTCACCCGTCCCTTGAGCTCGTCGAGGACGAGGGGCACCGGGGACTGGACCACCGGCATCCCCGCCCCGCGGGCATGCTCGAGGTCCGTCCGCGGGGACTCCACCAGGCTCAGCCGCCAGCCCAGGCGGAACGCGGCGGCGGCCAGGGCGGCGGTCATCGTCTTTGTCCCGCCCGTGTAGTCGGCGATGAGCTCGACCCCCTCGAACTCGGCCTGAAGCCTCTTCATCTCCGTCCGCATCGTGCGGTAGCAGGAGGCGAAGTCGTCGGGGTGGTCGAGGACCACGTCCCGGTAGCTTCCCGGGGGAAGCCCGGCAAGGGCTAGGATCCCCGCGCCCCCGTCCGGACCCCGCTCGAGAAGGGCCTGGGATCCCCCGCGAGGTTTGTCGGTCACAAAGAAAAGAGCAAACGACGGCCGGTGGGACTGGAGGCTCGTGACTACCGGCTCGGCCTTGCCCCCCACGGTCACCGCCAGAACCCGCCTCATCCCCCCTCCCTCCACTCCACCCACACCCAGCCGAGGGGGGAGATTTGACCCGTACGCTCGTCGAGGACCGCCACCCGGCGGGAACTGGGGAAGTCGTCGGCAGCGGTCTGGGCCCCGCGCCTTCCCGGCACCCGGCCCAGGCCGAACTTCCGCCAGACCTCCTTCCAGTCCGGGTCGTCCTTGAGCGGAGCCCCGATCGTCGTCCCCTCCCAGCCGGTGCCAAAGCCGAGCTGCAACGGGAAGCCCCGCGGACCGGCCTTTTTCTTGCGCGCGATCAGGTCCTGAAGAAGGGCATGGTAGGGACTGGGCGGCCCGCCGGCGGATCGCCCCCACTCCTCCCACAGCGCCTGTTCGCGGCGCAGCCGCTCGGTGGCCCGTTCCGTCCCCAGCTTGAGGAGCTCCCCGACCCAGTCCCGGTGCGGGAGGGGGAAGCCGTCTACCCGGCGCCCCCAGGTGGAGAACAGCCGCTCGTCAACGGACACCTCGAGGCTGAACCCGACCCCGGGTTTGACGGCCTCCACGGAGATCGGCGCCCCTGGCCCGCGTCGGGTCCACACCCGGACCACCTGGATCACCAGGGCGTCCCGGCCTACGGGCGCGGAGTCGGAAACCCGCACCGCCCGCAGGAGATCCCGGTTGGGGTCCGGACCGAATAGCACCTTCTCCACGGGACGGGCGGCGAACTTCGCCTCCCACTCCCCCAGCGTCCCCTTGAGGCCGGGTCGAACCTCCCGCCAGCCACGCCAGGCCAGCACCGTCCGGAGGGCACCCTTGAGGCTCGACCCCGGCAGGTACGGCCGGTCGTGGGCGTCCTTGATCGCCTCCCGAAACTCGTTCCCTTTGGGTTCCCCCGGGAGGACGTACCGGACCAAGGGTGACCCATCCCGCAGGTCCCCAGGCCTCACAAGCTGCCCGGGCGGGGTCCGGAGGAGTTGCTTGGTAAGATGGGGATCCCGGTCAAAGAGCTCCTCCGCCAGCCGGTCCTCCTGGAGCCGAAACGTCCGGCCTCCGTGGGTCACGTAATCAAAGTCTCGGACGAGTTTGAGCCCCGTCCCGATGTGGAGGGGGGTCAGGGTCTCCACCGTAACGTCAATCCGCACCAGCACACGCCACCTCCAGGGGCAGGCCCAGGGCCAGGCCGTAGCGCCACACGGGGTGGCCTGGGTTGCGCTCCCCTTCCGGAGCCAGGTCCACCAGGTCCCCCATCGGCCCCTCGCCCTGGTGACGGATGACAGACCCCTCACGAATGAGCCACAGGCTCCGCCGGCGGAAGCTGCGGTGCGCCGAGCTCCCCCACCCCCGGAGAAGCTCCAGCTGGTAGGCCTGGGCAGTCCTGAGCACCGCGGGGAGCTCCTCGGGCCGGGGATGATACCGGGACAGGAGCACCACGTACTCTCCCGAACGGGGGTCCTTCCACCGAACGGCCGAGTCGAGGACCTCGGCCCGAAACGTCCCGTAGCCCACCGAGCGGTCGCCCCCCAGCCCATGGGCCCCCAGCTCCCCAAGCGCCAGGTCGAACGCCTCCCGGAAGGACATCCCGTCGCAGTCCCTCTCCGGGTCAACCCACGCTACCCCAAACCACAGCCCGCAGGGGGGCAAGTCCTCGCACCCGCGCGAGAAACGCACCCGGCCCACCGAGAACAGGTTCGACGCCGAGGTCACCCGGTCCAGCGCCACCCGGGGGACCTCTTCCTCCATCCACACCCGCCGGCGTTTCTTCTCATCGTCGGATCGGGTCACCACCTCTTGGGCGCTCAGCAGAAGCGCCCCCCCCTGGAGGAGCCGTGCCTTCGCCTCCTTCTTGGGCCACACGTCGGCCTTCTCCCCGTGGGTTCGGATCCTGTTCAGGACAGCCTCGGAAACCCACGCAACCCGCTTCCAGTCCTTCTCCTCCTCCTGCGGCACTCCGGCCGGACGGTACCCGAGC
Source organism: Candidatus Bipolaricaulota bacterium (assembly GCA_938084715.1). Taxonomy (GTDB): domain Bacteria; phylum Bipolaricaulota; class Bipolaricaulia; order Bipolaricaulales; family Bipolaricaulaceae; genus Bipolaricaulis. The sequence goes on from CALKES010000020.1 coordinate 6,400, forward strand.
GGCTTGGGGAAGAAGAGAATGCTCCCCACCCGGGGGAACGCCGAGGTGAGGAGGAACGGTGGCCGGGAAAGGAAGGGGTCAACCCAGGCCCGCGGGTCCCGCCCCATCCGGACCCAGGTGGCCAGGAGCGCAGAGAACAGCGTGTCGGCGGGGACGGTCGGCCGGACCGACTCCGTCCCAAGCCCCGCGGCCCCCAAGTGGAGCCCCGCTGGGAAATCCAGGCTAAGGAGTTCGACCTGCACCGCCGTCCCCCGGGAGGCCCAGAGCGGCTCGGACACCCGCCAGCACGTCCCCCTCCTTCGCCATGAGGTCGCCCAGGGTGGCGAACGTCCCCACCGACTTCGACGTTCGGAAGTAGTCGCCACCGGCTCGAACCTGGACCTCAATTCCCTGGAAGGCGACCTTGCCTGACCCCCGCGAGCCAGATCCCCCCAGGTAGTCGTGCTCCAAAAGCTGCATCGCCTGGAAGACGACCCCCAGCATCGCCACGTCCTGGGCGGGGTCGCAGGACCCACCCTCCGCGTCGTACACGGTGTACACGATCTCCCCTGGACCAAACACGGCACCCGCCGGGATCCGCTCCAGAGACCGCGGGTTCGCGGCCGAGGTGACCCGGTCAATGGCCACCTCGGTCTTGATCTCCGTGTACGGCCGGTCCAACGAGAGCCCGTCCAGTTGGCGCGCGCTGTCGCTCGTCAAGGCCAGGTCGCGCACCAGTACGCGGGTCGGGGTCCCAAAGTCCTTCTCCCCCGGAGTCCCGAACACCCGGCACACCGGGCAGCTTCTGTACGACGAAGCATCCTCACAGACGTGGATCCAGCTCTTGTTGATCCGCCAGTTCAAGGGGAGGGCGTGGTGCTTCTCGGTCAGTGCCCGCATCTTCCCCTTGAGGGATGAACCCGGGACAAATGGCTGGTTCGTCAGGGGGTCGCGGATCACGGGGTTGTCCACCCCCCCGATCTCGATCCCTCCCCCCCGCCCCCCGATGTGGAGCCCGGTGACCGCCCGGAGGGAGAACTGAATGAACACCCGTCCCATCGCGTGCACGTTCATCGGCTTCCTCCTTTGGAGGTTTCGGCGGTGTAGTAGGCCAGGACGGCTTCACACAGCTCCGCCAACCGGGTAAACCGCTCCCGCGCCTTCTTGGGATCCGCGTCCCTGGTGGCCACGTCCAGGGCCTCCCCCAACAGCCCGGTCAGGGGCTTCAGCCCAGGGGCCCTGGCCGTGCGGTAGGCGAGCTTGGGTTTCAAGAGGTGGGTCCGGCGGAGCGCTCGCTCCTCGTCGGTCAGCCATAGCGCCTCGATCTGCCTGATCTCGTCGAACACCGCCCGCAACTGGGCCTTGCCCGCCTCACCCGAGGCCCCCTTTTCGCCCACCAACTGGCGGGCCGTCTCCTGGGCCTTCCGCACCAGAAGGGCAGATGCCGGCCCGTCCGAATCAACGATGATCTGCTCGATCTCGCTCCGAACCCTGGCGCCCTCAGGTTCTGCCATCGTCCCTCCCTTGCCGCGTGGCGAGCTCGGCCCACCGCGCCGCCACAGCCAACCAGCGGATGTTCTCGGCGAACTTCTGGCCAGAGAGGAGGCCTGCCAGGGCGCGCACCCTCTGGGCCTGCTCCGCGGGCAGTCGCTCGGCGGCCCGGGCCAAGGTGTAGGCGGCCCGCCACACCCACGGCCCCCACGGACCCCGCTCCCGGCTCCCCACCGCGTACATGAGGTAAAAGTCCTGGACTCGCCGGACCAGTGCCCGGGACACTCCCTCAGCCGCGAGAAGCTCTCGGAACACCCGCGCCCAACTGGCCACGGTTTCGTCCGCTCCATCCCCGTAGCCAAACCTCTCCCAGGGAAGGGGAACCTCCAGGAACGAGAAGGCGTCCTTCCCCGGACGAAGACCTTTGGCCGACTCCTCGGCCCCATGCGCCCGCTCGGCGGCCAGGTAGAGGGGGTACTTTTCGTGGACCAGGACGACCCCCCCCGAGATCCCCAGGTCCGACCGGCCCGTGAACCGCGCCAAATCGCGCCGTACGGCCCGGGCCAACTCCACCACCGCATCCCACGACCCGACGAACAGGAGGTCGTCCCCCCCCGAGTAGATCGCGTACAGCCGCTGTCCCCCCGCCTCCCCTAGCCGGCGGGCAAGCTCCCCCACCCAGCCCTCGAAGAACAGGGAGAGGTGGAAGCTCAACGTGGCCCGCCGGGACAGGGTGTCCCGGGCTCCCAACCCCTCACGGAAGATCCTGCCCAGACCGTCCATGTCCATCCGGAGGACCCCGAGGTAGGGCGCCCCCTTGGATTGGTGGGCGAGGACCCCCAGGTGCTTGATCTCCCCCTCGCGAAGCAAAACCCCGTCTTCATCTGCGATCCTCTCTCCAGGCTGGACGAGCGGTGTCGTGTTCACAAAAGGCTTGTAGGCCACCGATCGGTCCGGGGCCCACGGCGGATCGGCCTCCGGGTCAAACGACCAAAGCTCGTGGCGGATGACCCCGGGCGGGACCTCGGGTACCTCCTCGGCCACCGCAACCTCGGCCCCAAGGGCTCGCAGCACCCCACGCCAGTCCGCCTCCCCGCCCAGGGGATGCGGAGGAACCTCCCCCAGGAGAGCGAACCGCGCCCGACGGAGGGCCAACCCCAGGTCGGCCATGGACCCGCACATCGGGCACCAGAGGACGCCCTCGTCGTCCTCCACCCCATGGGGAGCCTCCTCGCCACACACCCCGCAGACCCTGTCGGTTGCTCCACCGAACGGGGCAAACAGGGCCCGCAGATTGTCGGGCGAAAGCTCGGCAAAGCGGCGGGCCTTCTGACGCTCTAGCGCCCCCCTGAGGGTTTTCCAGCCTTCGCCCAACGGACCTCCGATTCCAAAGTCCCGCGGGGTGAGGGGGACGAAACCCAGGGCGAGATACAGCGCCCCACGGTGCGCGTCGAGGAGGAGTTCATTGATCGTGGCCGCGATTTCCTCCAGGGCCCCCTCGGCGTCCGGAGGGACGATGAGGGTGAACGTTCCCCCTCCTAGGTAGAGGATGTTGACCGCCGGAAGGCCCAGCTCCCGCAAGACCCGCCGGGCCCCGACCTCGGCCAGAAGCTGGATGTAGAAGCTGCGGGCCCGCAGGGCGGCCCCGGCCCGCCGGGCGTGGTGTAGGCTGTAGAGGAAGGGCTGGATCCCAGAGAGGTCGCCCGCCACCAGGCCCGCCACCTTCACGTCGCCTGGCCACTCCCCCGGTTCCCTGCCCCGCATCGCCTCAAGCAGGGCGTCCACCTCCCGCTCCCCCGCCGCGCCCTCCCACACCTGGGCCAGGCAGGCCGCCAGCGCGGCCGTCGTCCGGGCGTGGTCGTAGAGGGACACGTCGGGCCGGTCGTAGTAGAACGCCGACGGGACGGCCCAGGTGTACTTCTTGAGGATCCCCAGGACGCAGCCGAGGTAGCTCTCCAGGTCGCCCCCTCCCTTGAAGGCGGTCTGAAGGGCTGCCATCTCCTGGCAGAAGGAGCTCCACAGGCGCTGGTAGAGCCGGTCGAGCCCCCCCGGCGGCGTGACGGAGGGGAAGAGGGCTTCCTCGGCCAACGACAACGGGCGCAACGGAAGGTAAAGCGGGTCAATGGCCTCTCCTTCCCGGCCCAGGCCCGCAAACACGCTCATCAGACCTTCGACTCGGGGTTCATCCTCCCCGTAGCGCTCGCGCTCTCCGGCCGACAGGCGGTCCGCCAACGCGACGATCTTCGTGGGGAGCCCGCCCGGAGAGAGGTCGCCATGATGGCCCTTAACGGGGGCACACAGCGCCTGCCACTGGCTCGGAATATACTGGTAGACGAACTTGTCCCCTACAGCCAGGTGATCCTTCCGACCCCCGGCGGTCTCGCCGGCGCGCTGGCCGAGCTTGCCGATGTCGTGAAGAAGCCCAGCAAGGGCCACCTTGAGCGCCCGCTCCCGCCTGTCTCCCCCCATCGCCTCCCCTTGGGCGCAGTATAGGGAGGTCATCTTAGGGGGACAAGTAGGCCGGACCCCCTCACCCAACGGCTGAGTTAAGGAGGTCGTGCGAGAGTGGCGAGCGGATGAGGAGCTTCTGCCGGCCGTCTCTGAAGGAGGCACAAGCTGAAACGAACCCTCGGGGGAGGGCAGGCGATGAGTGGGGGTTCCATCTCGCCTGTCCTCTCCGTAAGCTCCGCCTCTTGCCCCGCCCGCCAGGGACGCGGTATAAGCTAGGGGATGGTTGAGAGAGCCCTCGCCCGCGACCCCTTGGCCGGCCTGAACGCGGCGGGGGCTGGGACGCCCCCACGGCGCCCCGTCCTTCCAAGGGGACACAGG
>CALKES010000021.1 GCA_938084715.1 Candidatus Bipolaricaulota bacterium
GGGTTCACTTTATATATTGTTGACGATGCCTCGAGGAAGAGGGGGTGATCCGCTGGAACGGATCCTTCGCCGTCCGGTCCTCGCCCTTGTCCGCGAGGGTGGGACCGACCAGTGAGAGACTGCAAGGAGGTGCGGGATGCGGGCGACGGCTTTGGGGTTGGCCCTGGTGCTGGCGGTCGGGGTCCTCGGCCTGGCAGGTGATGGGAGCGTGGCTTGGCCAACCCGAAACCCCGATGGGATTGTGCAACTCATGTACGAGCTGTGCCCACCCGGAACAGCCTACCACTGCGAGGAAGTCTGTGTTTGGTGGTACCAAAACGTCGACCCGAGGTGCGTTAATCTGTGCGAGTTCCTTTGGTGGTGGTGCAGCCCTTGTCTGCAGGGATGCATTGCGGGCTGCCCCTCCGTCTGGATGTGTTTGCAGACCAGGATCGTGTGCAGTTGCGTGTCCGATGTCCCCTACGGACTCGATCCGATGATCTACTGACAGGAGGCAGGCGATGCTGGAGCGTACTCTGCGAACGTTGATTCTGGTCGTTCTAGCGCTGTGCCTCGCCCACACAGTTGCTTGGGCCCATTGGGAAAGTACGTGGAGAGTCGGAGATGCTTGGACCTACCGCGTGCAGTCCGTGGAGCTGCCGGGACCGTACACCCTGTTGCCCTACCACGGTGACTACACCCTCACGATGACTGTGGTCGCGGGAGAGTGGAGCGATCCGTGGCGGATCGGCGCCCCACTGTGGGTGTGGACCCTCCTCGTCGACCATGACCGGCACGGGTTTCCGGTGTCGGCGGAGGAGACATCCTATGTGGTCGAAGGGGTTGAGGTCGTTCGGTGGCCGTTGCCCACGCTATTCCTGTGGTTCGATGCCAACTACCGACCGGAGGAAGGCGCGGCCCGAGTGGGGATTCGATGGGAGGGAACCGAGCCGACCGTGTGGGAAAGGCGGACCCCGATAGAGTCTGGTGGGGAAGTGGTGGGCGAGGTCATCTATCGCGTCACCATCGAGTCCATCGGTTCGGACACGCTGGAGGCAGCAAAGGGGCCCCCGGAGGCCCAGGGATTCAGCTACCGCGCTGAAACAAGGGTTGAACTCGCGGGGCGGAGCCCCACGGTGCGGGTCCACGAAGGCACGGCTTGGGGAAGCGGCGAGGTGCGGAACTGGTCCAAGATCGAGGGGCGGGAAACGGTGGATGGCCGAGTGGTGCGCGAGTATTGGCTGAGGCTCGTATCCTTTTCTTTGGGGTTCCGGCGAGGGGATTGAACGGATCCAGCCCTAACAGGATCTGCTGCGGGAGCGGTGGCAGCGGGGGACGGCGCCCGTTGTCACCGCTCCGCCTCGCTGCCCCTACGGGGCTGTGATGTGGTACTGAACGGTGTACCCGTGGCTCCGGGCGAGGTTCTCGATCACCGTGCGGATCGCTCCGTGGTCGAACGTGTAGGCATAGGCCTTCCCGAACAGCTTGGACTGCTCCGCGATGCCGCCTTCGCGCGGCCCACGGCCTATGCGATAGGTTTCCTTCTTGACCCCGACTCCGCTGTCCGCGGCGAGGCCCGAGCCCGTCTCGGTGAGGGATTCCAGAAGCTGGACCTCGCGCCTCCCCTCGTCCACCCGCACCGTCGCCCGGTAGACGAGCCTCCTTCGGGAGAGGAACATCTTCCGTTCGGCGAGGACCTTCGTGAACTCGATCGCGTCTCCCTTCTCCCGCACCTCACCCCCAAGGGAGGCCAGGGCCTCGCGCAGGGCTTCCCTCAGCACGGGGCTCCCCCGACCGGCTCGCCGTGGAACGTCACCCGGTCCCAGGGCCGGAGGAACCGCTGGACCTCGATCGCGTAGCCCCCGGGGTCGCGGCAGAAGAAGCGCTCGATCCCGAGGTCCTCCCGACGCTCGACCGCGGTGAGCCCCTCCGCCCCCGCCGCCCGGAGCCGCTCCCGCCACGCCGAAAGCTCGTCCGTCACGAGGGTCACGAGGACCGCGCTCCCCTCCTTCGGCCGCAGGTACCCCTTGGCCCCGTCCACGAGCCCAAGGAAGCTCCCCGGGCAGAGCTCGAGGAGCACCGCCCAGCCCTGGTCGGCGGCCACGGGGAACCCTAGGGCGTCCCGCCAGAACGCCACCGCCCGGAGGAGGTCGGCGTAGTAGAGGTTGACGATCGTCCCCGCCACGGACGGCCGCACCTAGGCCTCCTTCTTCAGGGCCTCGATCAGGGCCTCCCGGAGCTCCCAGGGGAGGGCCACCCCCTTCTTCGTGGGGAGCCAACTCCCATCGTCGGCCTGGAAAAACTGACGGAGATCCAGGTACGCTTTCCCCCGAAACACGGTCCGGCGAAGGACAACCTTTTGCCCCGCTCCCCGCTCAAACTCGGCGATCACCCGCTCCTCCTCCATGGCTCCTCCGGATTCTACCCCCTCCCCATCCCCTTCCTCAGCCGGTAGACTCGCCCGGTTGAGGGGGACGTTGAGTAGGAAACGCAAAGGGTGGGGGGAGTTCCTCGACGAGCTCCGGGAGATCTACCTCCGAGGCGATCCCCAGGCCCTGGCCGCCCAGTGGCGGGAGGGGATGCACACCCCCGGGGCGAGGTCCCTCGTCTGGGCCGCGGAGCGGATCTACCCCGTGGCCCGAACGCTTGAGCTCGCCGCGGAGATCGAGAGCCGGATCAGGCGGGAGGGCCTGGGCGAGGCGTCCCGCTGGCTTCTCTCCTCCTTCTTCCCCGGCTGGCGAGCGGAGGTCCCCTCAGAGACCGGGGAGGTGTTGGGCTCGGCCCCGGTCCTCATCTACGGGAACCACCCCTCGTTTCTCACCCCGTTCCTCGTCGCCGCGACCGTCCCCCGGAAGGACCTCAAGATGATCTCCGACTCGGTCCTCGACCATCTCCTGCCGAGTTTCCAAGCCTACGGCCTTCCCGTGTTCATCCCCTCGGCGGGGTGGTGGGGGGAACTCCGGGCCGGGGGCCTTGCCCGGCTGGTCGTGACCGGGCTCTCGGCGCGGCTTTGGCCCTATCCCCCGGAGGAGACGGTCCGGGAGGCCAACCGCCGGTCCCTCGCGGGGGCGGCGGAGCACATCCGGGCTGGGGGGGCGGTCCTCATCGCCCCGGGGGGCTGGAGCCTCCGGGACCGGAGGTGGTTCCCGGGAATCGGCCAGATCATCCTCGCCCTGGCCGGGGGCCCGGGCCCCTGCTTCCTCGTCCCGTTCCGGGAGGAAGGGTCCTCGGACGAGCGGGTCCGGGCCGTCCTCGCCCGGGCCAAACGCCGCCTCTACCGGAGGCCCGTGGCCATCCGCTACGGAACCCCGACCGAGGTGCGGAGCTTGGAGCCCCTTCCCCCAAGCCCGGCCGAGGTGACCCGCCTCCTCCAGGACCGCTACCGCCAGGAGTTCGGCTGCTAGAGGACGAACGCCGCGGCGAGGGCGGTGAGCGCGAGGACGCCCCCTGCTGGCGGTAGAAGCCTCCGCCACACCGCCCCAAGGGGAACCCCCACGTGCTCCGCGGACACGGTGAGGCAGGGGTGGAGGGGGGAGAGGAGGTACCCGAGGTACGAGGCGAGGTACACCACGGCAAACGCCCACGGTCGGACCGCCCCCGCCGCCCCGATGTACAGGGGGATCACCAGGGACAGGGCCGCCTGCTGCCGGCCGGTGGAGAAGCCCAAAAGCCACCCCACCCCGACGGCGAGGACGGCCGGGGGAAGGGCGAGGGCACCGATCCGCTCCGGGAGGCCCGAGCGGACGAACACGGCGAGGTAGGAGAACACCGCGATCACAATGAGCCCAAACCGCCACGCCTTCTCCCTCCGGGCAATTCCGACCAGCGCCGCGGGGGAGAGCCTCCCCGCCGTGGCCAGGGCCAGGCTCGCCCCCGCGGCGAGGACGGTGGCAAGCTCGGGGACAGGCAGGACAAAGAGCCGCTTGAGGAGGAGGTCGAGGACCGGCGCGGTGAAGAGGATCCCGAGCGGGGCGAGGATCGCCCGGCGGGGCCGGGAACCGGGGAGCTCGATCCGGCCCGAGGCCCGGCGGAGGAGGAAGACGTATCCAACGAGGGTGAGAACGCCGACGGCCGGGAGCTGGTAGGGGAGAACCCCCCACACGTCGAGGCCGGCGAGGAGGGCCCCGGTGAGGAGGGCGGGGGAGAGGGGGTAGATCGAGTGGAGGGTGTGGCGGAACCAGACGTTGGCCGCGGCCCGGACTTCCGGGGTCGTCCCCCCCGCCCGCTCGACGAGGGGCGAGGAGAGGAGGGCCCCCCCAGGAACGGGGAGCATCCCGAGAAGCGCCGGGGCCAGGGCGTACACCGCCCGCCGGCTCCGGGGAAGCCCGGCCAGCACGTCCTCCAGCCGCCCCGTGGCCGCCAGGGCCCCCCCGATCAGGGGGATGAGGGCCATCGCCAGGGCAAGGAGGGGGATGCCCGGGCTCGTCCACACCGAAAGGAACGCCCAGCCCACCTCGAGGGGGGGGAGGGTCAGGAACCCAAGAACCAGGGCCCCGAGGGCCATCGCCCCCCACAGGCTCCACCGGGCGAGCCCGAGCACAAGCCCCAGGGACAGAATAAGCGCGAGCCACGAGACCACGAACCCTCCCGAAAAGGGGCCCGCCCCGCAGGCGGGCCCCCGTCCAGAACCGCCGCCCTCAGAGCTTCAGCTTCCCCAGGTTCCCCGGCTCGAAGTAGGCGTCGGGGATCTCCGCCGCCGAGCGCTCCTCGATCTCCACCGTGGCCCGGCCGCCCTTGACCCGGTCCTCGACGAGGAGCCTGGCGGGCCGCAGCCCCACCGCGTCCCGCACGAGCTCGGGGACGGAGAGGACCCGGACGAGCTTCCCCGTCCGGTCGAAGAACTCCGCCCGCAGCACGATGTACGCCTCCTTGTGGACCCAGAGGAGGATCCGCGACCACTCCTGCCCCGCCTTGGCCGCGAGGAGCTCGAGCTGCCACGCCCGCGCCCCGAGGACAACCTCCTCCCCCGCGATCGCCGGGGTGTACCCCTCCCGGTAGCTGAACCCGCTTGCGACGTCGTCGTAGGTAATCCCGCTTCCGGCGATGAACTCGCCCTTCCTTTCCCCTTCCGCCACGAGCTCCTTCAGGATCTCGAGGTCCGGAAGCCAGAGCCAGATCCGCCCCTGGCCCTCCTTCGGGGTGTGGGCGAGGTACAGGGTCCCGGCCACGAGCTCGGGGGCGGCGTAGAGGAGGAGGGTCCTCGTCGTCCCGTCGGGGAACTCCTTGGCCCACACCCGGAACGCATAGAACGCGGGCGGGGCACCCGCCTCCTCGATCCGCACCGCGAGGGAGATGTAGAGGCTTCCCGACCCAGTGCCGAAAAAGCTCCCTTCCTCCACCTTGGCCAGGATCTCGCTCGCCGTCTGAGCGACCCCGGCCAGGGTCACGAGGGCCAACAGCGTTGCCAAGACGAACTTCCTCATGTTCCACCTCCGTGGACCTTTTCCAAGTTCTTCCGGCCCCGCCCGAACCCCGGGGCGAGCCACTCCGGCCGGATCCAGGGGAGGACGGCAGGGAGGACGAACAGGGCCCCGATCAAGCTCGACACCATCGTCACCGCGATGAGCCAGCCGAAGGTCTGGAGCGCCCCGAAGCTCGAAAGGAGCATGACCAGGAACCCCAGGGTGAGGGTCGCCGCGTTGACGAGGATCCCCCGGCCGGAGGTGGCGATGGTCCGGGCGAACGCCTCCCGGTGGTCCGCCCCCTTCCGCTCCCTCCGGTACCGGGCGAGGAAGTGGACCGCGTAGTCGACCCCGATCCCCACGGTGAGGCTGGCGATCATCACCGTCGCCATGTCGAGGTGGGCCCCGGCGTAGCCCATGACCCCGAAGTTCCCGGCCACGGTGACGACGAGGGGGACGAGGACGAGGAGCCCCGCCCCCACCGATCCCAAGACGAGGATCACGATGAGGACCACCGCCCCAAGGCTCGTCCCCAGGCTCACGATCTGGGACTGGATGAGCTTGAGGGAGAGCTGGACGTAGAGGGCGGGGGAGCCGGTGACGTAAACCTCCCGCACCTGGGTCGGTCGCTCCCGGGCGATGAACCCCTCCACAGCCTCGCTCAGGGCCCGGTACCCCGAGAGGCCCACCGAGCGGACCCGAGCTGCGATCCGCCCCCAGCGGAACCGCTCCGCGGCCACCCCGCCCGTGACCTTGCCCCCGCCCCCCTCGTAGAGGAGGAGGACCTGGGCCACGGCCCGGGCAGTGTCGGGGATCGTGTAGAACGCCGGGTCGTCCCCGCGGAGGGTGAAGTAGGTCTCCTTCACGAGATCCGCCAGGGACGAGGTCGAGCCCACCTCGGGCCGCTCCTCAAGGAACCGCTGGAGCCGGTCGAAGAACCGGAGGACCTCGGGGTCCTTGAGCCCGTCGGGCCGGCCCGTGTCCACAACCACGGAGAGCTCCTGGCTCCCCCCGAACCGGTCCTCCACGAACCGCAGCCCCTGGACGACCGGGGAGTCGGCCCGGAAGTACCGGGTGACGTCGGACTCCACCTGGAGGAGGGAGACGCCGCCGAGGAAGGTCCCGAACACGGCCACGGCAAGGCTGAGCGTAAGGAGGGGCCGCCGGGCGACAAACCCCGTCCCCCGGGCCACGAGGGCGTCGAGGAAGATCCGCGTCGGCCGCTCCCGGGGCTTGGGCACGGGGAGGAGGCCGAGGACCGCCGGGATGAGGGTCAGGGAGAGGATGAACGCAGCCATCGTTCCCAAGGCGGCGAACAGCCCGAACTCCCGGGTCGGGACGAGGAACGCCGAAAGGAGGGTCAGGAACCCGGCGGCGGTGGTCAGGGCCGCCCCCGCAATGGGGGTGAGCATCTCGTCGGCGATCCGCCGGGCGAGCTCCCGCCGGTCGCCCCCCCGGCGGGCGAGCTCACTGTGGTCGTTCACCACGTGAATCCCGTACGCCGAGCCCACCGCCACGAGGAGGACGGGGAGGAAGGTCGAGATCATCGTGAGCTTGCCCCCAACCAGCCCCACGAACCCCATCGTCCAGACGAGGGAGACGAGGACCACCGCCATGGGAAGGAGGACCCCCCGCAAGGTGCGGAAGCTCACGAAGAGGACCGCCACCACCACCGCCACGACGACGGGGAGGAGGAAGGCGAGGTCCCGCCGCATGTAGCGGTTGACGTGGACGAGGAACGCCGCGTCCCCGGAGGTGTAGTAGGACTCCGGACCCCCGTAGCGGGCGGAGATCCCCTCAAGGTGGGCGAGGACCTTCCCCATGGCCACCTCGTCGTCCTCGTACTCGGGGTGGGCCTTGAGGACGAGGACCGCGGCCGAGCCGTCGGCGAGGATGAGGGTGTCCCGGACGAGGCGCTCCCCGAGGACCGCGTCCCGGAACGCCGCCACGTCGGCCTCGGTCTCGGGGGGGCGGGGGAGCGGGGGCCGGACGGTGATCGCCGCGGCCGTCCCCTGGACGATCTGGGCCCTCGTGGGGGAGATCACCTCCTCGAGGAGACCCTCGTCCACCAGGGCCTGGAGCTCGTCCGTCATCCGGTAGAGCTTCTGGAGGGACGGAAGGTCGAACAGGGTCCCGCCTTCCTCGGCCACCACCGCGAGCATGAACAGGGACTGGCCCCCGAAGAGCTTCCGCGCCCGATCGTACTGGGCGACGACCGGGTCCCCCTTGGGGAGCATCTGGGAGTAGTCGGCCTGGAACCCCAGCCGGGGGAGGAACAGGGCGAAGACGAGGGTCACGAGGGCGATCCCGCCCAGGGTCGCCGCCGGGTGGTCCACAAGCCAGGCGAGGGCCCGCCGCATCCCCTACGGCCCCCCCACGAGGACCCCGAGGCGGAGGAGGTGGAGGGAGAGGAGGAACGGGTAGAGGTCGTCCCCCGACCCCCGGACCTCCCGCGCCCCCCCGAACGCCTGCCGAACCCCGTCCACCAGCCCGGCGTAGACGAGGGGGAGGGGGTCGGGGAGGTACGCCACCGGTGCCGGGGAGAGGAGCCAGACGTAGGGCCCCCGGGCGGGGAAGAGGAGGACAAAGAGGAACGGTTCCTCCTTCCACGGCTCCGTGGGAAGGGCCCGGAGGGCCCGGACGGAGAAGACCTCCGTCGCCCGGAGGGCCCTCGCCAGGGCGAGGATCCGCAGGGACTCCTCCACCGTCTCCGTCTCGTCCACGATGAGGAGCCGGACGGGCTGAGAAGCGCCCGCCACGACCCCCAGCAAGGCCATCGCCACGATCAGGGCTCTCATCCGCGATCCTCCTCCGGCCGGAGGGCCCGCCAAGCGAGCTCTGCCACCTCCCGGGGCCCCTCCCGCCGCACCTCCTTCGCCACCCGGTCCTCCCCCACCGCCCGGGCCGTCACGGACTCGATGAGCCCAAGGAGCGCATAGGCGGTGAGGAGGGGGTGGGCCCTCCGGATCTCCCCCCGCTCCATCCCCTGGGCGAGGAGCTGGGCCACGGCCTGGGCGTACCGATCCCGGAGCTCAAGGAGCGCCTTCCGGAGCCCCGGGACCTCCCCGTGCCAAGCCCGGCCCACAAGGAGCCCCCGCTCCTCCCCCTGGGCGAGGGAGGCGAAGTGGAGCTCCACAACCTCACGGAGGACGTCCCGGGCCGGGGACCCCGCCTCCCAAAGCCGCCGAGCCTCGGAAAGCCACAGCTCGTACTCGGCCCGGAGGGCGGCGAGGAACACCTCTTCTTTCGAGGAGAAGTAGTGGTAGAGGGCCCCGATCGAGACCCCGGCCTCCGCGGCGATCCTCCGCATCCCCGTTCCGTGGAACCCGTCCCGACCAAACAGGCGCGCCGCCGCCGCGAGGATCCGCCCCTCGAGGGTCTCCGCCTCCGAACGAACGTTCGTTCGCACGGTGGAGATTCTAGGGGAAGGGGAGACCGGTTCAAGGCCCGCCGCAGGCGGGGCAGCGCCAGGTGATCTCCCCGGTGAGGAGGTTCCAACGGACGGGGAGGAGGGTCCCCCCGCAGCGGGGGCACGGGGCCCCGCCGAGGGTGGCCCGGACCTCCACCGGCTCAGAGGGGAGCTCGACCCAAAGCGGCGCCGGGACCCGGAGCTCCACCGCCCCCATCCCCACCTCGACGGGCCCCTCGACGGAGATCGCGCCCCCCACAGACAGGGGCCCCTGGATCCGGAGGGGCTCCGTCACCACGACCCGCACCCCCCGGGTGGCGATCCCCAGGGCGACGACGAGGAGGGCGGCGAGGAGGCCCACGACGACCAAAAGGCCAAGACCGAACGCCAGGCGGTACACGGCGACCACCTCCAGGGCCAAGGGTACCCGGGAAAAAGAAGGGCGCGCCCGGGAGGACTTGAACCCCCAACCCTCGGCTCCGAAGGCCGATGCTCTGGTCCGTTGAGCTACGGGCGCTGGGAGGAGCGACGGGACTTGAACCCGCGACCACCGCGGCCACAGCGCGGTGCTCTGCCAACTGAGCTACGCTCCCCGGGCGCGCCCGGGAGGGCTCGAACCCCCGGCCTGCGGCTTAGAAGGCCGCCGCTCTTGTCCAACTGAGCTACGGGCGCGGGAGCGGGTAGCGGGAATCGAACCCGCGCCTCTGGCTTGGAAGGCCAGGGCTCTACCACTGAGCTATACCCGCGCGTAAGGCAGACACGATTCTATGGCCCCCCTCGGACACCGTCAACGACGGCCGCACCGAAGGTCTACGCCGCAAACAGGAGGAACCGCAGGACCTCCAGGAAGTCCGAGGCCCGTATCCCCACCGTGCGCGGCGACCGGAGCGAGGCCCCGGGGTAGAACGACGCCCGGTACGCCGCCGGCCCGTCGCAGTACGTGACCTCGACCGCGAACTCCCCGGGGAGGGAGACCCGACACCGCGCCGGATCTCCGGCCAGGGCCGCGGACACCCCTTCGCGAATCCCAGACAGGGCCCGCTCGGCATCCACGCTCACCGTGGCCCCGCCCACCCCGCGCTTGACGGCGAACGTCCCGATCGCCGGGTTCAACCGCCGGGCCTCGGCGCAGGTCTCCTCGTCACCCGAGACGAACACGACGGGCACCCCGGCGTAGGCGCCGCTCCACACCGCGAGGAGAAGCTCGGACACAGGCCGCCCGTGGATCTCGAGAGCATGAAGCCGGGTCGCCAGGGTGTGGGCCAGCGGGCTCCCGGCCGAGCCGGCCGGCGCGTGGTAGCCCACGAGGACGACGCCGGCAAACGACCGGTCGAGCGCCTCGACCATCGCCAGGGGGTGCCCGCTCCACCCCCGGAGGAGCTCGGTCCCCCGGGGGAGATCGGCGGGGGTCAGGTTCCGGCCGGTGTCGTGGGCGTCCTTGACCAGGATCTCCGTGGCCCCCGCCCGGCGGGCCCCCTCGCACGCGGCCCGAACCTCGGCCGCCATCTGGGCGCGAGCCGCCTCGTACCCGGGCTTCCCCACGTCGGTCTCGTCCCAGTGGGTCACGCCGGCCACGCCCTCGAGGTCGGCGCTGATGTAGACCTTCACCGGGACCCCCCTTAAGCGAAACGGGGCCGAGAGAGGCCCCGCGTGGTCGGAGAGGGCGGATTTGAACCGCCGACCTCATGGTCCCGAACCATGCGCGCTGACCAAGCTGCGCTACTCTCCGCCACCCCGATCTTACCCGAGGGGACCTACCGAAGGAAGACGAACCGGGTCCGCCCGCCGCTCACCACGGTGAGGAGGACCTCGTCCCGGTCCCCGATCCCGGCAACGATCCGGTCCCAGTCGGCAATCGACTCCACCGGCTGGCGGTTCACCCCCACGATCACGTCCCCGGCCTGGATCCCTGCCCAGTGGGCCCGGGACCCGGTGGCGACCCGGGTCACCACGACGCCCGAGGTCGTGGTGAGGCTGTAGCGGCGGGCAAGCTCAGGGGTGATCGAGCTCACGGTGAGCCCGAACTTCTCCTGGCCCGTCTGCGGTTCCGAAGCCGGCGCCCCGGAGACCTCCTCCGGCCGCTCCCCAAGGGTGACCTCCAGGCTCAAGGGCTTCCCGTCCCGAACGAGGGCCACAGTCACCCGCTCCCCCACCGCCCGGTACATGATCTCCAGCTGCAGCTCGTTCGTGTCCCGGACGGGCTTACCATCGATCGCGGTGATCACGTCCCCGGCCTTGATCCCCGCCCCGGCCGCCGGCCCCCCGGGGACCACGTCGGAGACGAGGACCCCCTGGCCCGCCCTCACCCCGAACCTCCCCTCCATCCCGGGGAGGAGGTCCTGGATGTACACCCCCAGCCAGGCCCGGGTCACCCGACCGTGGACGGCGATCTGGGCGAGAGCCCGCACGATCTCGTTGATCGGGACGGCGAAGTTGATCCCCTCCACCGCCACCCCGGAGGCGGTGGACCGGGCGATGATCGTGTTCATCCCCACGACCTGGCCGTACGCATTGACGAGGGGACCGCCGGAGTTCCCGGGGTTGATCGCGGCATCGGTCTGGATCATCCGCCGGAAGTACCCCGTCCCGTCGGGCCGGGGGACGTCCCGCCCGAGGGCCGAGACAATCCCCAGGGTCACGGTGTGGGAAAGCCCAAGCGGGTTCCCGATGGCGATGACCCAGTCCCCGATCTCCAACCTATCCGAGTCCCCCAGCATCACCGGGGGGATGTCCAGGGAGTCCTCCACCGCCACCACCGCCAGGTCGAGGAGGGCATCGGTCCCCACCACCTTCGCCGGGAGTTCCTTCCCGCTCCGGGCGGTGACCCGGATCGAGGTCGCCCCCTCGACAACGTGGGCGTTGGTGAGGACGTACCGTTTGCCCCCGTACTCGACGAGGAACCCCGACCCGAGGGAGGTCACCTCCCGCTCCCCGAGGGGCCCCAGGTCGAAGAACCGCCGCAGGAACGGGTCCTGGAGGAATTGGTCCCAGATGCTGGCCGTCCTGCGGACAACCTCGACCTTGACCACCCCGGGGGCGGCGGCGGCGATCGCCGCCTTCACCGCGGCCTGGCCCGACGCGACGATCACGTCCTGGACGCTCTGGGTTTGGGCGTAGGCCGTAGTCCCCACCGAGCCAGCTGAGGCAAGCCCCAGGTCCCCCCCCCGCGGCCAGGCCAGGGCGACCCCCAAGCCCGCGAGCAGGAGCCCAAGAGCCACCCACTTGACCTTGTTCATCGTAAGACACCTCCTTGGCGAACTACCAGGCTACCCGGCCCGTTGGAGGACCGGTGGTCCGGGTGTGGAGATCCGGTGGAGCGGCTCCACCCCGGGAACCTATGATACCGCCGTGGAGAAGAAGGCGGTCGCCCTCCTCTCGGGGGGCCTGGACTCGGCCCTGGCCTGCGAGCTCACCCTCCGCCTCGGGTTCCAGGTGGTGGGGCTCAACCTCGCCACGGGGTTCTGTGTGGGGCAGGGGCGGTGCGACACGGTCCTCGCCCTCGCCGCGCGCCTCGGGATTCCCCTGCGGCTGCGGGACGTGGGCGCGGAGTTCCTGGAGGTCGTCCGGTCCCCCAAGTTCGGGTACGGCTCGGGGATGAACCCGTGCCTCGACTGCCGGATCCTCATGGCCCGGACCGCGGGGAAGGTCATGGAGGAGGAGGGGGCGTCGTTTGTGGTCACGGGCGAGGTCCTGGGGCAGCGGCCGATGTCCCAGCACCGGAAGGCCCTCGACCTCGTCGCCGCGGAGTCGGGGCTTGGGGAGCGGCTTGTGCGGCCCCTCTCGGGGAGGCTCCTGGGACCCACGTACCCTGAGCGGATGGGCTTCGTCCGGCGGGAGGACTGGCTGGATATCCAAGGCCGGTCCCGCCGCCGCCAGCTCGCCCTGGCCCGGGAGTGGGGGCTCACCGAGTTCGTCCAGCCCTCGGGGGGCTGCTGCCTACTTCTCACCAAGACCTACGCCGTCCGGCTCCGGGACGCCTTCCGGCACCGGGGAACGGAGGCCCTCACGGCCGAGGACTTCGCCCTCCTCCGCTACGGCCGCCACTTCCGCCTCTCCCCCAGGGTGAAGGTGATCGTCGGGCGGGATGAGGGGGAGAACGCGGTGCTTGCCGGGTTCTCCCGCGGCCGGTGGGCCCTGGCGTTTCCGGCCGTGCCCGGCCCCGTGGCCCTTGTGGAGGGGGATCCGTCCCCGGAGGAGCTGGAGCTCGCCGCCGCCCTCGCCGCCCGGTACAGCGACGCCCGGGCCGAGGACCAGGTCCTCGTTCGCGCGACCTGGGACGGGGAGGCGCGGGAGCTCAGCGTGGTTCCCCTCGCCCCCGACGACCCCCGGATCGGCCGCTGGAACCTCGGGGAGTAGCTACAGGGGCGCAAACCGGGCCACGAAGTGGCGGAGCGGGCCCTCCCCCGCCACGAGCTGGAGCCCCCGGACCTCGCCCGCCCTCTCCCGGATGCGGGCGAAGGCCTCCACCACCGCCTGGAGGTGCTCCTGGGTGTACGTCCGGCGGGGGATCGCCAGCCGGACGAGCTCCATCCGGGCATCGGCCCCCATCATCCCGGAGCCCACCTCCACCGCCCGGATCCCCCCCTCGAGGTAGAGGGCGACGACGAGGGCTTGTCCCGGAAACGCGTCCCGGGGAATGTGGGGCAGCAGCCGCCCGGCGTCCACGTACACGGCGTGCCCGCCCGGGGGCCAGTACACGGGGATCCCCGCCTCCCGCAGGCGCTCCCCCAGCCACCGCACCTGCCTGACCCGGTCCCGGAGGTACCCCAGGTCCAGGGCCTCCCGAAGCCCCACGGCCAGGGCCGCGAGGTCCCGACCCGCGAGGCCCCCGTAGGTCGGGAACCCCTCGTAGAGGATGAGCTTCTCCCGGCACTTCTCGTACAGGGGGCGGTCGCGGAGGGCCAGGAACCCCCCGATGTTCCCCAGGCCGTCCTTCTTGGCCGACATCGTGCACCCGTCGGCAAACGAGAAGAGCTCGGAGGCGATCTCCCGCGGTTCGGCCCCCCCGTACCCCGGCTCCCGCTCCCGGACAAACAGGCAGTTCTCCGCGTACCGGCAGGCGTCGAGGACGAGGGGGATCCCGTGGGCCCGGGCGAGGGCCGCCACCGCCCGGACGTTCCCCATCGACACCGGCTGGCCGGCGGTGGTGTTGTTCGTCACCGTGAGCATCACGAGGGGGATTCGCCCCGGCGGATCCCGGAGGAGCTTCCCAAGGGCTTCAACGTCCATGTCCCCCTTGAACGGGTGGTCGAGGTCCGGATCGAGGGCTTCGGGGATGGGGAGGTCCACCGGTTGGGCCCCCCGGGCGAGGACGTGGGCCCGGGTCGTGTCGAAGTGGGCGTTGGAGGGGACTAAGTCGCCTGGCTTGAGGATCGCGGAGAACAGCACGTGCTCCGCCCCCCGGCCCTGGTGGGTGGGGAGGACGTAGGGGAACCCCGTGATCTCCTGCACCGCCTCCCGAAACTGGGCGAACGAGCGGCTCCCGGCGTAGGCCTCGTCCCCCTCCATGAGGGCCGCCCACTGGGCCTGGGACATCGCCCCCGTCCCCGAGTCGGTGAGGAGGTCCACGTACACGTCGCCGCTTTCGAGGTTGAAGACGTTGTACCCCGCCTCCCGGAGGAGCCGCTCCCGCTCCTCCCGGGGCGGAAGCCGGATCGGCTCGACGACCTTGATCTTGTAGGGCTTGGCCCATCCCGAACTGTCCACGTCCCCTCCTTGGTCGGGGATTGTAGCCCCGCCTCCCTCGATTTGCCGGGATCCACATCCGTTCGCTATGCTTCGCCCGGTGACCGCAAAAGGGGTTCTGGAGGCGTGGCGGCGAGGGGGGGCATCCCGGGATCGGCTCCTGGTCGAGCTCGCTCAGGGGGACGTCCTGGCGTGGGCGGAGGAGCTCCTCCCGGGCCCGGCCGAGGGACGGCGGCTGGCGGCGGCGCTCCTCGCCCGTTCCCCCAAGCCGGCCGAGGCCTTGGAGCTCCTCGCGGAGCTTGCCCGGGATGAGGACCGCCTGACCCGGGATGGGGCGGCCCGGGCCGCGGGAGCGCTCCTCTCCGCGCACTTCGAGGACGCCTACCCGGTCCTCGGGACGTGGCGGGGGAGCCCAGAGCCCCTCCTCCGCCGGGCCGCCGCCGTCGCCGCGGGATCCGCCGCCGATCCCGGTCGCCTCGACCGGGCGGCACCCCTGCTCCGGCTCCTCGAGCCCCTCCTTGCGGACCGGACCCCCGAGGTCCGGCCGGCGGTGGAGGCGGCCCTTGGGGCCCTGTTCTCCGCCTTCCCCGAGGACACGTTCGAGGCGCTCGTCGCCTGGTCCGCCTCCCACGACGACGCGGTGCTGGCCCACGTCGCGACGGCCCTCGGCTCCGCCCCGCCCCCCCTCGTCCGGAGGGCCCTCATCGTCCTCCGGCGGGTCGCCTTGACTGACCGCCGCCCCGCGCGGGGGGCCGTCGTTCGGTCCCTCGTCCGCCTCGCCCAAGTCTCCCCCGAAGCCGTGGTCGACGGGCTCCGGCGGTGGCTCGGGGACGAGGAGCGGGAGCCCCTGGCCCGGGAGGCCCTCGGCCGGATTGGAAACCCGAGCCCCGTCCCGTAGGCGAGGGGCGGTAAGATCAGCCGTGCACCGCAGGGTCGATCGCTACCTCGCCCGGGAGATCGTTCCCCCGTTCCTCGTCGCGATCCTGGCCTTCCTCGTCTTCATCGGACTGGAGCTCGTGATCTCCCTTTCGGACACCGTGTTCGCCCGGGGGGCGGGGGCGGCGGAGCTCCTCCGGCTCGTCCTTTACAAGCTTCCAACCCTCTTCACCTACGCGATCCCGGCGGCGGCCCTCCTCGCCACGTTCCTCGCCCTGGGGCGGCTCGCCTCGGACCGGGAGCTCCTCGCGTTCCAGGCCCTGGGCTACTCCCTCCGGCGCCTCATCCTCCCTTTCCTCCTCTTCGGCGCCCTCGCGAGCGGGGTCGCCTTCTCCCTGAGCGAGTTCGCTGTCCCCCCGGCGGAGGCCGCCTACCGTCAGGAGTTCCTCGCCCTCGTCTACCGCGGTGCCATTCCCCAGGTCCAGCAGGCGGTGTTCTTCCGGGGCCTCTACGGGGAGACGTACTACGTGGAGCGGAGCGAAGGCGACCGCCTCCGGGGAATCCTCGTCTACGACCTCACGGGCCGGATCTACCCCGTGGAGGGCCGCTTCCCCACCGTGATCACCGCCCAGGAGGGACGGTTCCAGGGGGGGACCCTCGAGCTCCTTGGGGGGCGGGTCATGCGCTTCACCCCCGAGGGGACCCTCGCCGAGCTCGTGCGGTTCGAGCGGCTGACGGTGGAGGTCGAGGAGGACCTCCGGCGGGCCGTCCTCGGGGGGAAGACCCCGGCCGAGATGTCCCTCCGGGAGCTGGGGACGAGAATCGACCTCCTCCGCCGCTCCGGCCTCGATCCCCGGTCGTTTCTGATCGAGTACCACGCCAAGATCGCCGTTTCCGCGGCCTCGTTCGTGTTCGTCCTCTTCGGGGCGCCGTTGGGGGCGCTCCTGGGGCGCCGGGGGCGGGCCGCGGGGGCGATCGCCGGGTTCCTCCTCGCCGCCGCGGCCCAGGGGACGTTCGTCTGGACCCGAACCCTCGCCCAGCGGGGGCTCATCCCGCCCTACCTCGGGGCGTGGGCCCCCCACCTGGCGTTCGGGCTCCTCGGGCTTCTTCTCTTCCTCGTCGCCGACCGGCTCCGCCTGCGGGGGGCCCTCCCGTTCCTTTTCCTCCTCGCCCTGGGGGCCCCGACCGTTGACGCGGCCCCCCCGTTCCGCTCCCTCCAGGCCGAGGAGCTCGTCCTCACCGGGGACGGGGACGCCCTCGCGGGCCGGGGGGTCCGGGCCGAGTTCGGGGACTACGCTCTGATTGCCGAGCTCCTCCGCGCCCGGGAGGGGGAGAGGGGCTGGGAGGTGGAGGCCGAGGGGGCAGTCCTCTCGGGGAGAGACGCCGAGCTCCGAGCGGAGTTCCTCTCCGCTACCCTCGGCCCGGAGGGGGAGCTGGGGGAGGTCGCCGCCCGGACCTTCAGCGGCTCCTCTGCGTTCCAGGGGCCGGAGGGGCGGGAGACGATCCTCTTCTCCGGGGACGAGGGCCGGGCGGAGTTCTCCTCGGGGAAGCTCGTCCGGGTCGAGGCGAAGGGCGTTCAGTTCACGACCTGCCCGTGCTTCGAGGGTGCCCCCTACGCCGTGGAGGCCGGGGAGTTCGTCCTCGTCCCCGAGAAGTGGCTCCTGGCCCGCTCGATCACCGTGCGCTCGTTTGGGGTCCCCGTGGGTTGGCTCCCCTTCTACGGGGCCCGCCTGGGGGAGGAGGCCTTCCCCCTGTTTCCGGAGATTGGCTGGACCGGGACCGAGCTCTTCCTCCGGTGGGCGATCCCGTGGAGCCTCGGGGAGGGAGTCGTAGGGGCGGTGGGGGTCACCCTGTACCCGTCCCGGGGCCGGCTCGACCCCTCCCTGCGGGCGGCGTGGGAGGGGGGTTCGCTCGCCCTCACCCCCTCGTCCCTCGCCCTCCGGCTCGCTGGGGAGCTGGGGGAGGCCACGTGGGCCGGGACCCTCAGCCTCACCCCCACCGCCCAGCAGGCGGACCTCCGGGGCCGGGTCGGGGCCTGGGGCTGGGCCGTGGCCTGGGGCCAGACCGAGCAGGGGGGGATCAAGTACGAGCGGCGGCCGGAGGTGAGCTTTGGACGGACGGAGCGGGGCTGGCTCGGGGGGGACCTCACGTTCCGCCTCTCGGGCGGCCTGTTCCGGGAGGGGGAGGTGGAGGCCTGGCGCCTCGCCCTCTCCATCTCCTGGTCGGGGGGGCTCCAGGTCGGGCCCCTCACCCTCTCCCTCCCCTGGAGCCTGTCCCTTGCGGGTTACGGCTCCGAGGAGCGGGTGGCCGTGGGGGGAAGCCCAAGCCTTTCCTGGGGCCCGTTCACCCTGACCTACCAGGGTCGGATCGGGTTTGGACGTTCTCCTTTTGGGTTCGACGCCGATCCCCCCCAGAGCCAGGTCTCCGTGGGGATCACGGCCAAGGTAGGCGGCTGGCAGGAACGGCTTTCCTGGGGGTGGGACCTTGCCACCGGGAGGCCCCTCCCCCTCGGGTGGAGCGTGTCCGGCCCGGGGTTCTCCTCCGAGGTCTCCTTCACCCTCCCCCTCGCCGTGACCCGGGCCCGGTGGTCCCTCGCCTTCCGGCAGGGGCCGGGGAGGTTCTCCCTCGATGGGGGGCTCCGGGAGGGGAAGTGGGACGACCTCCTCCTCCGGGGCGCCTGGTCCGAGGAAGCCTTCGACCTCTTCGCCGCCCTGAGGGTCGGGATGGCCCCCTTGGGCCTCGCCCGCCTCGCCCTGAGTGGGGAGTGGAGGCTCAGCCCGGAGTGGGCCCTCGCCGGGTCGTTGGAGCACGACCTCCGCGCCGGGCGCGTCTTCCAGCTCGAGGGGAAGGTCGTGCGGACCTTCGCCGGATGCCTTCGGGTCGGCCTCTCCGCGGGCCTGTCCGGGGTCCGCCTCACCCTGGAGGTCCCCGCGTTCCCCCAGGCCAAGGTCCGGTTCGCCCCCCAGGACGAGGGGCTTCGGCTGGGGAACTAGGCCCTACCAGCCCCTCAAACGCTATAATGAGCTGCTCCATGACCGGAAAAGATCGCATTCCGGACTGGATCACCGGGGCCCGGGTCCTCGTGGCCCTGGCCATCCTCGCCGTGACCCCCCTGGGTCCGTCCGCCCTCCGGACGGTGGCGTTCCTCCTCCTCCTCGGGTGGACGACGGACATGGTGGACGGCCGGCTCGCCCGGCGGTGGGACAAGGACCCCACGTGGATCGGGGAGCACGAGTTCCACATCGACATGGTCATGGTCCTCGCCTCGGCGGTGTACCTGGTGCTCTCGGGCCTCGTCCCCGCCCTCCCCGGGGCGGCGTACATCCTTGTGGCATCGGCGATTTCCCTCGCCCTCCTCCGCCTGTCAGGGGACTTCCTCCGGTTCAAGTCTGTGACGATGCTCCTCGCCTGTCCGTGGGTGTTTGCCCCGTTCGTCGTGGCCCTCGGCCGCGACCCCGTGGTGATCTACGGGGGGCTCCTCTGGGCCGCGGCGGCCCTCGTCCTCGACTGGCGGCGGTTCCTCGGGGTGGTGGGGGACTTCCTCGCCGGGGCGCGGGCCTTCCTCCGCCGCTAGAGGAGCCGGGTCGGGGTCCGGCCGAGGTGGGCGTAGGCTCGGTCCGTCGCGGCCCGCCCTTGGGGGGTGCGGCGGACGAACCCAAGCGAGATCAAGAACGGCTCGTACAGGTCGGCGATCGTGTCCGGGTCCTCCCCCAGGGCCGCGGCGAGGGTCTCCAGGCCCACCGGCCCCCCCTCGAATCGGTCGATGAGGACCTCGAGGATCCGCCGGTCCAGGGGGTCGAGGCCAGCCCCGTCGATCCCGAGCATCTCCAGGGTCTCCCGGGCCGCCTCGGGGGTGATCCGGGGGAGCCCGGCCACCTGGGCCACGTCCCGCGCCCGCCGGAGAAGCCGGATCGCGATCCGCGGGGTCCCCCGGGCCCGGAGGGCGAGCTCCTGCGCCGCGTCGGGGTCGAGGTCGCAGCCGACCCGGGGGGCGGCCCGGAGGAGGATCTCGGCGAGCTCCTCCGGGGAGTAGAACTCGAGGCGAAAGACGACCTCGAACCGGTCTCGGAGGGGCGTGGTGAGGAGTCCCTCCCGGGTCGTCGCCCCCACGAGGGTGAACGGGGCGAGGTCGAGGCGGATCGAGCGGGCGTGGGGACCCTCCCCAACGACGATATCGAGCTTGTAGTCCTCCATCGCCGGGTAGAGGACCTCCTCGACCTGGGGCCGCAGGCGGTGGATCTCGTCCACGAACAGGACGTCCCCCGGGGAGAGGTGGGTGAGGATCGCCGCGAGGTCCCCGGGCCGCTCCACCGCGGGCCCCGAGGTGACCTTGATCGCGCTCCCCATCTCGTGGGCGATGATGTGGGCGAGGGTCGTCTTCCCTAGGCCCGGCGGGGAGAGGAGGAGGACGTGATCGAGGGGCTCGCCCCGGGCCCGCGCGGCCTGGATGTACACCTGGAGCCTCTCCCGGATCGAGGTCTGCCCCACGAACTCGGCCAGGGACCGGGGGCGGAGGGTGCGGCCGGGGAGGTCCCCGTCTTGCCGCTCCGGCGCGGTGATCCGGCCTGCCATGATCGGCATTGTAGTGGGGCCTTTGCCCGAACCGCAACGGAGTTGTCCCCCGTCCAGCTCCGCCCTAGAATGAAACGTCATGCGCCTCCTTGCGCTGGGGCTCGTCCTGGCCCTGCCCGTCGTGGGAGGAGGGGGGCTTCTTGGGCTCACCTCCCTCGACTGGTCGCCCGACGGCCGGCACGTCCTCTACGTGGACGGAGGGGAGGTGTGGATCGGGCTCGCCCCCGAGGGCCGGAGCCCCCGCCCCCTCACCCAAGGGGCGGGAACGGACTGGGCCCGGTTCGGCCCGGGGGGGTGGCTTGTGTACGTGAGCCCCTCCACCGACGGCTACACCCTCTGGAAGGCTTTTCCCGATGGAGAGCGGTACCCCCTCCTCACCCTCGCCGACCTCTGGGAAGCCGGGATCCCCGCGGAGATCCTCGCCCGCCCCGCCGTCTCCCCCGATGGGGGGAGGATCGCCTTCGTCGCCCACGCTGAGGGAAGCTGCGGCCTCTACCTCCTGGAGATCGAGTCCCGACAGGTCCGGCGCCTCACCCGAACTCCCGGGCCCGTGGACTGCCCCGACTTCTCCCCCGACGGCCGGTTTCTCGTCTTCGTGGGCCTCTGGCCGATCGGAAGGTCCCTGAGCTGGAACCTCTACGTCCTCGACCTCGAGGGAGACCTGATCGAACTTCTGACCGATGACCCGTTCTTCGACTGGTGCCCCCGCTTCTCCCCGGACGGGGAGTGGATCGCGTTTGAGTCCAACGCCCGGGGGCCCTCAGACATCCACGTCCTGCGCCGGGATGGCCGGGAACGGACCGCCCTCACGTTCGACGAGTGGCGGGACGCGTTCCCGACTTGGAGCCCCACGGGGGACGAGGTGGCCTACGGATCCCTCCGCTCCCGGGGTTGGTTCATCCTGGCGAGCAAGACCTACTGACCCCGCGATGCCGCGGGTCGTGGCGGTGGGGAGGTTCGACGGGGTCCACCTTGGCCATCGGTACCTCCTTGCGGAGGGCCGCCGGATCAGGGGCAGCCCCGTGGTCGCCTACACCTTCCCCCCCCGGGGCCCGTCCCTCCTCACCCTGGAGGCCAAAACGCGGCTCCTGCGCCAGCTCGCCGACGAGGTCGTCCTCGCCCGGTGGGAGGAGATCGAGGACCTGGACCCGGAGACCTTCCTTCGCCAGGAGCTCCGCGGCCGGGTGGGGGCCGACGCTGTGCTCGTGGGCCCGGACCACCGGTTCGGAAGGGGAAGGGAGGGGGACCTCGCGACCCTCAAGCGCCTGGCCCCGAAGTGGGGCCTCTCCGTCCACGCCGTTCCCCCTCTCGCGATGGATGGAGCACCGGTGAGCTCGGGCCGGATCCGGGACCTGGTGCGGGCGGGCGAGGTGGAGGGGGCAGCCCGGCTTCTGGGCCGGCCACCCTGGCTCGCCGGGACTCCGGTCCGGGGGGCCGGCCTCGCCCGGACCCTCGGCTACCCCACGGTGAACCTCGACCTCCTCCCCGAGCTCGTCCGACCCCGGACCGGCGTGTACGCAGCGTGGGCCCACTGGCCCGACGGGGAGGGGCCTTGTCTCTTCTACCTCGGTAGCCGCCCCACCTTCCCCGACCTCCCCCCCTCAGCCGAGGTCCACCTCCTCACCCCTCCCGCCGGGGAGGTGGCCGGGACGGTGGAGGTCCACCTCCTCGCGTTCCTCCGCCCCGACGCCCGGTTCCCGACCCCCCAGGCCCTCCAGGCGCAGATCGCGGCGGACCGCGCCCGCGCCGAGGCCATCCTTCAAGGGATCCGCCCTCCGGATCGGCTCCTCGGGGAAAACCTGGCAGGTCCAGGAGGTGTGCCCTAGGATTGACCGTGATCCTGGGGATCGAGACCGCAGGAAAGCGGGGAGGGGTGGCCCTCCTCACCCCGGAGGGGGAGCTTGAGCTCCTCCTCCCCCTTGGGCCCCACGGGGCCCGTCTCCTTCCCGCCGCCGCGAAGGCCCTCCTCACCCTGGCGGGAGGGCCTCGAGTGGACGCCGTGGCTGTGGACGTTGGCCCGGGGTCGTTCACCGGACTCCGGGTGGGGGTTGCATTCGCCCAGGGTCTGGCGCAGGCTTGGGGGGTCCCGGTGGTGGGGGTCCGTCAGAGCGAAGCTCTGGCGCGGGCCGTCTTCCCCTGGCCGGGGCGGGTTGCGGTCTGGATCCACGACCGGCGGGAGTTCGTCTACGCCGCGTGGGCGACCCCGGGCCGGGTGGGGAGGGAGACGGCCCTCCCCTGGGAGGAGGCCCTCCGGCGGGCTCAAGAAGGGGGCGCGACGCTCCTCGTGGGCTCGGGAGCCGCGGAGTTCCGGAACGAGCTCCAGGCCCGGGCACCCGAGCTCCGGGTGGCCCCCGACGCCCTGGCCCACCCCCGCCCGGGGGCGATCGCCCAGCTGGGGGGCGAGGGGTTCCGGGCCGGAAAGGGGTTGGACCCCCGGGGGCTCGAGCCCCACTACGTCCACAAGGAGGATTGATGGCACGGACATGCGAGATCTGCGGCCGGGGACCGGAGTTCGGGTCCAAGGTCAGCCACTCCGGCCGCCACAGTCGGCGCGTGCGACGGCCGAACCTCCAGCGAGTCCACGCCGTCCTCGCCGGACGGCGGGGGAGGTTCCGGGTCTGCACCCGCTGTATCAAGGCCGGCAAGGTCGCCAAGGCCTGACCCCCCGATGACCTCGTCCCTTCGGGTCGGCGACGTCGCGGTGGGGAAGGTCCTCGAGGTCCAGCCCAACGGCGCCTTGATCGGGCTGGCCGAGGGCGGGGTCGGGTTCCTCCACGCCTCGGAGATGGCCGACCCTGGGGGGGGCCTGGCCCCTGGCCAGGAGGTCCTCGTCAAGGTCATCGGCCTGGACCGCCTGGAGCGGCCCGCCCTCTCCATGCGCCGGGTCACGGACGGGGACCGGGACGCGATGGCCTACCACCTCGAGGCGGTGGAGTTCCGCTCGGCGCTCGCCTCCCGTCCCCTGGCCGTACCCCCAGCCCCCACCCCGGAGGAGCGCGTGGAGTGGCGGCTCCAGGCCTGGATCAAGACCGCGGAGGGGGCCCTCGGGCGGCTGCGCCGCCGCCAGGCCTCCCGGACCTCCCAGAAGCTCAACCTCGAATAGGAGCCCCATGCCCCGAGGAAAAGTCGTGATCGACCCCGAGCGGTGCAAGGGGTGCGGGGTCTGCGTCGCCACCTGCCCGTTTGGGGTTCTGGAGATGTCCTCCACCTACAACAGCTCCGGCTACCCCGTGGCCGGGGCCGCCCACCCCGAGCAATGCACGGGCTGCGCCCTGTGCGCCCAAGCGTGCCCCGACATCGCCATCGAGGTCTACCGCGGGGTGGGGGCCAGGGAGAGGGGGGACGGATGAGGCAGCTCATGACCGGGAACGAGGCGATGGCCGAGGGGGCCATCCGCGCCGGCTGCCGGGCGTACTTCGGGTACCCCATCACCCCCCAGAACGAGATCCTGGAGTACATGGCCGCCCACCTCCCCCAGGCCGGGGGAGCGTTCGTCCAGGCCGAAAGCGAGGTCGCGGCGATCAACATGTGCTACGGGGCTTCGGCCGCCGGGGTCCGGACGATGACCTCCTCCTCCTCCCCTGGGATCAGCCTCAAGCTCGAGGGGATCTCGTACCTCGCCGGGGCCGACCTCCCCTGCGTGATCGTCAACGTGATGCGGGGGGGGCCGGGCCTCGGGAACATCGCCCCCGCCCAGGGGGACTACTTCCAGGCCACCAAGGGCGGGGGCCACGGGGACTACCGGCTCATCGTCCTCGCCCCGTCCACGGTCCAGGAGTCGGCGGAGCTCGTGGGCCTGGCGTTCGACCTCTCCGACCGCTACCGGGTCCCGGCGATGATCCTCGCCGACGGGATGCTCGGGCAGATGATGGAGCCCGTGGCCCTCCCCCCCCACCGGGACCCGGCGACCCTTCCCCCAAAGCCCTGGGCCCTCACCGGGGCCAAGGGCCGGGAGCCCAACTACATCGCGAGCTTCGCCCTCGACCCCAAGGACCTGCGGGAGCTCAACCTCCGCCGCCACGAGCGGTACCGGGAGATCGCCGATCGGGAGGTCCGCTGGGAGGAGGTGGAGACCGGGGACGCCGAGGTCCTCCTCGTGGCCTACGGGACGATGGGGCGGATCGCCAAGACCGTGGTCCGGCGGGCGCGGGGGGAGGGGCTCCGGGTGGGGCTTCTCAGGCCAATCACCCTCTGGCCGTTCCCCTACGAGCCGATCCGGGCCCTCGCCGAGCGGGTGCGGGCTGTCCTCACCGTGGAGCTCTCCGCGGGGCAGATGTGGGAGGACGTGCGCCTGGCCGTCGAGGGACGGTGCCCGACCCCGTTCTACGGGGAGATGGGGGGCGTGGTCCCCACCCCCGACGAGGTCCTCCAGGAGGTGAAGCGCCTTGCCTGAGACGGAGACGATGACGAAGGTCTTCGCCCGCCCCCGCAGCCTGACCGAGAAGAGGTTCACCTACTGCCCGGGCTGCCATCATGGCCTCATCACCCGGATCCTGGGGAGCACGATCGACAAGCTCGGGATCCAGGAGCGGACGGTGGTCGTGGCCCCCGTGGGCTGCGCGGTGTTCGCCTACGAGTGGTTCCGCTGCGACGGGATCCAGGCCGCCCACGGCCGGGCCGCGGCTGTGGCCACCGGCCTCAAGCGGGCCAACCCCGAGCTCGTCGTTCTCTCCTACCAAGGAGACGGGGACCTCGCCGCCATCGGAACCGCGGAGACCGTCCACGCCGCGAACCGCGGCGAGGCGATCACGGTGATCTTCGTGAACAACCAGATCTACGGGATGACGGGGGGACAGATGGCCCCCACGACCCTCGATGGTCAGCCGACGACGAGCTCCCCCCAGGGCCGGGACCCGGCCACGATGGGCCACCCCCTCCGGGTGGCGGAGATGATCGCCGCCCTCGAGGCGCCCATGTACGTGACCCGGCAGTCCCTCTACGACGCCAAGCACATCACCCAGGCGACGAAGGCGGTGGAGAAGGCCCTCCGCTACCAGGTGGAGCGGCGCGGCTACTCCCTCGTCGAGATCGTCGCCAACTGCCCCACGGGGTGGAAAATGCCCCCGGTGAAGGCCAACGAGCACATCGCCGCCACGGTGACCGGGGTGTTCCCCTTGGGCGACCTCGTGGACCGGGGGTAGGGATGGAGCGCTCGATCGTGTTTGCCGGGTTCGGGGGCCAGGGGGTGCTTCTCGCGGGGAAGATCCTCGCCCGGGCGGCGATGAACGAGGGCCTGGAGGTGACCTGGCTCCCCTCCTACGGCCCGGAGATGCGGGGCGGGACGGCGAACTGCACCGTGGTGATCGCCGATGAGCCGGTCGGCTCCCCGATCGTGGATCGCCCCGACGTGCTCCTGGCCATGAACGGACCGTCCCTCGACCGGTTCGAGCCGCGGGTCACGCCCGGGGGTACCGTGGTCGTCAACCGGTCCCTCATCGAGCGGCCCCTGCGCCGGACGGACGTCCGGGGGGTGCTCCTCCGGGCGAACGACCTCGCCCGGGAGCTCGGGGAGCCCCGGGTGGCGAACATGGTCGCCCTGGGGGCGGTGGTCCGAGCCCTCGAGGTCGTCCCCTTGGAGGCAGTCCAGGAGGCCATGGCCGAGGAACTCGGGGCCAAGGGTCGGGAGCGGCTCGTGGCGGTCAACCGGGCGGCCCTGGAGCGGGGCCACGGCGCCCCTGCCGCCGGGATGCGCTAGCTACTCCCCTTGACACCCTCGTTGGGGGGAGGGTATCATCGCCCCTGCCAGTTCTCTTGTGCGAGGGGGTGATCCGAGACGAGGAACCGTCCGTGAGCTCAAGTCTGGAGGTTCTGCAGGCGTTGCCAAAGGAGGGGATGGGTATCATGCGCAGCTTAGCCGTAGCGACGTGCCTTATCCTGGGGGTCTCGCTTCTTGGGGCCGCCGTTCCCGTGGCGAAGGTTCAGCCGATGAGCCCGGGGGCTTTCTGGGTTTGGATTCAGAACACCGCGACCTGTCCGTTCGACACGTTCAAGTTGGTGTTCGCCCCGCAGGCGGTCACGGTGAGGGCCTTGACGATCAACGGCCCCCAGGTAGCGGAGATCAAGAACGTGTCGGGCGTGGTGACGGTGAAGCTCAGCGCGGGCCTGAAGCCCGGGGGGTGGCTCATCGTCGGTGTGACGGGCGCTCCGACGACCTACACCGCGGAAACGCTCCTCAAGTACAAGGAAGCGTTCACCGTTCCGCCGTTCTGTCGGTAGGCAATAGGGGATTAGTCCCCAAGGAGGAAGACGGATGAAGAAGCTAGTGGCGCTTGCGTTGGTGGCAGTGGTGGGGCTCGTCGGCCTGGCCCAGCGGAAGGGGGCGTGGGTCGACGAGGTGGTGCTCCTGGAGGAGCCGAGCACGGGGAAGGCCATCG
>CALKES010000022.1 GCA_938084715.1 Candidatus Bipolaricaulota bacterium
GGGTACCCTTCGGGCGATGAAGGTCTGCGTCCTCACCTGGGGCTGCCAGCAGAACGAACTCCGCAGCGAGGAGATCGCCGGCGTCCTCGCCAGGGCCGGCCACACCCTCGTCCCCTCCCCGGAGGAGGCCGACCTCGTCCTCCTCAACACGTGCATGGTCCGCGCTAGGGCCGAGGAGAAGGTCGTCGGCCGGGTGGGCGAGCTCCAGCGCCTCAAACGGTCCCGCCCCCTCCTCGTCGGGGTCGGGGGGTGCATGGCCCAGGGCCGCGGGGAGCGGGTCCTCGACCTCCTCCCCGGGGCCGACTTCGCCTTCGGCACCAGCGGCCTCTCCCAGCTCCCGGACCTCCTTGCCCGGGCCGCACAGGGCGAACGGTTCGCCTACCTCCCGAAGCCGAACGGCCTCGAGCGCCTGCCTGCCCTCCGCCGGAGCCCTTTCCAGGCCTACGTCGCCATCGCCGAGGGCTGCTCCCACGCCTGCGCCTACTGCGTCGTCCCCCGGGTTCGGGGCCCCCTCCGCTCCCGCCCCCTCCCGGAGGTCCTCGCCCAGCTCCGGGACCTCGCCCAGGCGGGGTACAAGGAGGTCACGCTCCTCGGGCAGAACGTGGACGCCTACGGCACCGACCTCGGGGACGGGACGACCTTCGCCCGCCTCCTCGGGAAGGCCCGGGAGGTCCCCATCCCCCGGATCCGGTTCACCACCTCCCACCCAGCGTACATGACGGATGAGGTGATCGGGGCCCTTGCCGAGGGCGGGAACCTCTGCCCCCACGTCCACCTCGCCGTCCAGTCGGGAAGCGACCGGGTCCTCCAGGCGATGGGCCGGGGCTACACCCGGGCGGAGTTCCTCGCCCTCGTCCGCCGGCTCCGGGAAAGGGTCCCCGGGGTGAACGTTACAACAGACGTGATCGTCGGGTTCCCAGGGGAGACGGGGGAGGACTTCGCCCAGACGCTGTCCCTGGTGGAGGAGGCCCGGTTCGGAACGGTGTTCGCCGCCGCCTACTCCCCGCGGCCGGGGACCCTCGCCGAGCGCCTCCCCGACGATGTCCCCCCGGCGGAGAAGGCCCGGAGGCTCGGGGCGGTCCTGGCCCTCAGCCGCCGCATCGCCCTCCGCCTCCACAAGGAGCGGCTGGGCCGGGTCGAGGAGGTCCTCGTCGAGCGCCTCCTCCCCGAGAAGGGCCTCCTCGCGGGGAAGACCCCCGACTTCCGGACCGTGCTCTTCCCCGGGGATCCCGCTATGATCGGGACGCTGGCGATGGTGCGGGTGGAGAAGGCCACGGCCGGGGCGCTCTACGGGCGGGTGGAGGGATGATCCTCACCGTCACCCTCAACCCCACCCTCGACAAGTTCTACTGGGTGGACGAGCTCCCCCTCTCCCTCGATCGCCCGGAGGAGGCGATCCTCATCCGCAGTGAGCGATCCCTCTCCTCGGCCGGGGGAAAGGGGATCAACGTCTCAACGTTCCTCGCCTCCCACGGGGTGGAGACGGTGGCCCTGGGCTTCCTCGCCGGGCACACGGGACAGATCATCCTCCAGGACCTCCTCGCCCGCGGGGTGACGGCGAACTTCGTCTGGATCCCCGGGGAGAACCGGACGAACGTCACGGTGATCGCCCGGGGCCGGGAGTACCATCCCCTCCTCATCCACGAGCAGGGACCCCCGATCCCCGAGGAGGGGATGCGGATCTTCCTCCGGAAGTACGAGCGGATGCTGCGCCAGGCCGACTGCGTCGTCCTCGGGGGCTCCCTCCCCCCGGGCTGCCCCCCGGACTGCTACCGGGAGCTCGTCCGACGAGCCCACCGGGCCGGGGTCCGGACGGTCGTCCACGCCGGGGGGGAGCCCATGGTGCGGACGATTCCGGAGGGTCCCTACCTCGTGAAGCCCGACGTCCGGGAGGAGCTACGGCTCGGGGACCTCCCCGTGGGGACCGCCGAGGAGATCGTCCAGGCCGGCAGATGGATGGTCTCCCAGGGGGTCCGGGCCTCCCTCATCTCCCACCAGGTCACGGGGGACATCCTCGTCACCCCCGAGGGGGTGTGGGAGCTCGAGGCGCGGGTGCCCCTGGCGACGTTCAAGAACCTCGTCGGGGCCGACGACGCCCTCGTGGGGGGGATCCTCGTCGGGCTCACCCGGGGGCTGGATCTTCTCGAGGCCTCCCGGTACGGGATGGCCGCGGCCCTCGCCACGGCTGAGGTGGAGGAGAAGCTGTGCCTGAGCCCAGCCGCAATCGAGCGGGAACTCCCGCAGGTCGTGATCCGCCCCAGGGGGGAGCGATGAAGGCCCAGGACCTCATGCGCCGGGACCTCACCTCGGTGGAGCTCGACGCCCCGGTGGCCCACGTGATCTACCTCCTCCACCAGTCGGGGTTCTCCTCCCTGCCGGTCCTCGACGAGGAGGGGCGCGTGGTGGGGATCATCTCCGAGCGGGACCTCATCCGGGCGGCACTTCCGGGGTACGTGGAGATGCTCCAGTCGGCGGCGTTCCTCCCCAGCCTCGATCGGATCACCCGCAAGCTCCGGGAGATCGGGGGGAAGCCCGTTTCGGAGTTCATGGTCCGGGACCTTGTCCTCGCCCGGCCCGACGACAACGACCTCTACCTTGCCGACCTCATGATCCGGAAGGGCCTCAAGCAGATCCCGGTCGTGGACGACGGCCGGCGGCTCGTGGGCGTGGTCCGGCGGATCGACCTCCTCCACCGCCTCGGCCAGTGAGGGAGGCGTTCTTCGCCCTCGCCCGGGGCGGGGGGGAGCTCGGGCTCGTCCGGTTTGAGGGCGGCCGGGTCGCGGCCCGAAAGCGCCTGAGCCCTGAGGAACTCAGGGAGGCGCTTCGAAGCTCCCCTGCTCCGCTCGTGACCCTCGAGCCCGAACTCGTCCCGGCGCGCCTCGGGGTCCGGCCGGTGGACCTCCGGGCCCTTGCCCGGGCGGTGTGGCCCGACGAGCTCGACCTTTCGCTTCCCTCCCTCGCCCGGCGGATCGGGATCCCCCTCGGGCCGGACGCCCCCGCCCACGCCGAGGCCGCGGGGCTTCTCTTCTTGCGCCTCCTCGAGGAAGCGGCGGGATTCCCACCCCCGGCCCGGGACCTGTTGGGGGAGCTCCTCCCGGGCCCGGACTGGATCCCCGTTCTGGCCCCGGTCCCGCCCCGCCCGCCCCTCGCTCCCCCTGGGGACGTCCGCGAGGCGTTCCGCCGCCTTGCCGCCCTGGGGCTTGACCACCGCCCGGCCCAGGTGGAGTACGCCGGGGAGGTGGCCCGGGCCCTGGAGGAGGGGGAGTTCCTCCTCCTCGAGGCCGGGCCGGGGACGGGGAAGACGTTTGGGTACCTCGTCCCCCTCCTCCTCGGCCTCGCCCGGGGGGAAGGGCGGGCCGTCGTTGCCACCCGGACGCGGGCCCTCCAGGCCCAGCTCTGGGGCCGCGACCTCCCGTTTCTCCGCTCGGAACTAGGCCTCGACCTCCCGTGCGCCCTCCTCAAGGGGCGGGAGAACTACCTCTGCCTCCGGGAGTTCGAGCGGCTGCGGGGAGAGCTCCTCCCCCGGGAGGTCCTCGTCCCCCTCCTCGCCTGGGCCGCCCGGACGGAGACCGGGGACCTCGACGAGGTCGCGGGGCTCCGGTCCGCGCCGGAGGGGGAGGCCGTCCTCCGCCGGCTCCCCGACCTCCCCTGGCGCTGCGCGGGCCGGTCCTGCCCCCACGGGACCCGCTGCCCATCCCGGCGGGCCCGGGAGCGGGCCCAGGGGGCCCCGCTCGTCGTCGTCAACCACGCCCTCCTCGGGGCGGACCTCGCCTCGGGCGGGGCGATCCTCGGCCCCTACGACGTCCTCGTTGCCGACGAGGCCCACGCCCTCCCCGACGCCCTCCGGGACGCCCTGAGCGCCTCCCTCTCCCCCCCGGTCATCCCCCGGCTCCTTGGGGAGCTCCGGCGGGGGGGAGGCGGGCTCCTCTCCGCCTGGGGGGACCCCGGTGGGGAGGGTGCGCTCGAGGCCTGGGCCGGGGTCGCTTCTGCCCACCGGGCGTTCTGGGCCGCGGCGGGGGACCTCTTCCCCGGCGAGGTCGGCCGGTACGGGAAGGAGGAGGCGGACCGGCTCCTCCCGGCGGGGCGCCTCCTCGGGGAGGCCCTCGACGCCCTCGCCGAAGCCCTGGGGGACCTCGCCCGGGGCCTCGACGACGAGGGGGCGGCCCAGGCCCGGGGCCTCGCGGCCGAGCTCTCCCGCCTCTCTGGCCTCGTGGGCTTCCTCCTCCGCCCCGAGGGACCGGACACCGTGTACTGGTACGCCCGGGAGGGGCACGGGCTCACCCTTACCGCCTCCCCCGTCGAGGTCGGGGACCACCTCGCCTCCGCCCTCTGGCCGAACCTCCGCGCCGGGATCCTCACCTCGGCCACCCTGTCCGTGGGGGACGACGGGAGGGCCCTCGCCCACGAGCTCGGGCTCGTCCCCGACCGCTTCCGGGCCTGGCCGTCCCCGTTTCCCTACGACCGGGTGGGGGCGTTCGTCCTCCGGTTCCTCCCCCACCCGGACGACGGGGCGTTCCCGGAAGCTCTGGCCTCCACGCTCAAGGAGGTCCTGGGGGTTGTCCCCTGCCGGGCCCTGGCCCTGTTCACCTCCCGCCGGGCCCTCGAGGCCACCTCCGCCCACCTCGGCCCGTTTCCCCACCTCGTCCAGGGCCGGGACGGGGAGCGGGGGGCCCTCCTCCGCCGGTTCCGGACGACCCCGCCCCCCGTCCTCCTCCTCGGCCTCGATACCCTTTGGGAGGGGATCGACCTCCCCGGGGAGGAGCTCGAGCTCCTCGTGATCGGGCGGCTTCCTTTTCCCGTCCCGGCCGACCCCCTGGTGGCGGCCCGGGCAGAGCGGATCCGGGCCCGGGGCGGGTCCCCGTTCCAGGAGCTCTTCCTTCCCCGGGCCGTCCTCCGCCTCCGGCAGGGGGTGGGCCGGCTCGTCCGCACCCCCACGGACCGGGGGGCGGTCCTCCTCGCGGATTCCCGCCTCGGAACGAGGGCCTACGGGGAGACCTTCCTCCGGGCCCTCCCCGTCCCGCCCCGGTTTGTGGACGATCCCGAACGCCTGCGCGTTGCTCTCCTGGAGCTCTTCCGCTAACCTTCCCGCCATGGCGCTTGTCCGTTGGAGCCGCTACTTCCTCCCCACGTGGAAGGAGGACCCGGCGGAGGCCGACCTCCCCAGCCACAGGCTCATGCTCCGGGCGGGGCTCATCCGGCCCCTCGCCGCTGGGATCTACACCTACCTCCCCTTCGGCTGGCGGGCCCTCCGGAAGGTGGAGGCGATCGTCCGGGAGGAGATGGACGGGATCGGGGGGGCCGAGCTCCACATGCCGGTCGTCCACCCAGCGGAGCTGTGGGCGGAGACCGGGCGCCTTTCGGACTTCGGGCCCCAGCTTGTGCGGTTCCAGGACCGCTCGGGGCGGGAGATGGTCCTCGGGCCCACCCACGAGGAGGTCGTCACCGACCTCGCCCGGCGGGAGATCCAGTCCTGGCGCCAGCTTCCCCTCATGCTGTACCAGATCCAGACGAAGTTCCGGGACGAGCCCCGCTCCCGGGGAGGCCTCGTCCGGGTCCGGGAGTTCACGATGAAGGACGCCTACAGCTTTCACGAGGACGCCGCCGACCTCGACCGCTACTACCCGGAGGTCCACGGGGCCTACCTCCGGATCTTCCGCCGCTGCGGCCTGGCCGTGGTCCCGGTGGAGGCCGACCCCGGCCTGATGGGGGGCTTGGGCTCCCACGAGTTCATGCTCCCCCACGACGAAGGGGAGGACACGTTCGTCTCTTGCGCGGGGTGCGGCTACACCGCGAACCGGGAGGGGGCGGCCGCCCGGAAGGAGCCTGGCCCGGCGGAGGAGCCCCTTCCCTTGGAGGAGGTCGCCACCCCGGGGACGGCCTCGATCGCCGAGGTCGCCCGCTTCCTCGGGATCCCCACGAGCCGGACGGCGAAGGCCGTGTTCTACCGGGCCGGGGAGCGGACCGTGTTCGTCGTGATCCGAGGAGACCTCGAGGTGAACGAGGCGAAGCTCGCGAGGGCCGTGGGGACGCCGGACCTCGTCCCGGCGACCGAGGAGGAGATCGCGGCCCTGGGCGCGGTCCCCGGCTACGCCTCCCCGATCGGGATTCGCCGGGACGGGGTGGTCGTCGTGGCCGACGACTCCGTGGCCGGCGCCCGGAACCTCGTCGCCGGGGCCAACCGGGAGGGGTTCCACCTCCGGAACGTGAACCTCGGCCGGGACTTCCGGGCCGACCTCGTGGCCGACGTGGCCCTCGCTCGGGACGGGGACCCCTGCGCCCGCTGCGGGGGGACCCTCCGCCTCCGCCGGGGGATCGAGCTCGGGCACATCTTCAAGCTGGGGACGAAGTACTCCGCGGCCCTCGGGGCGACGTTCCTCGACCGGGAGGGCAGGGCCCGCCCGATCGTCATGGGCTGCTACGGGATCGGGATCGGGCGGCTCCTTGCGGCGATCCTCGAGGCCCACCACGACGAGGGGGGGATCGTCTGGCCCGTCTCCGTGGCCCCTTTCCACGTCCTGGTCGCCGTCCTCGGGCCGGGGGAGGAACTTCAAGACTTGGGGGGCAAGCTCGCGGAGGGGCTGGCCCGCTCGGGCCTGGACGTCCTTCTCGATGACCGGGAGCGGACGGCCGGGGAGAAGTTCCACGACGCCAAACTCGTCGGGATCCCCGTCCTCGTCGTCGTCGGCCCGCGGAGCCTCCGCCGGGGGGAGGTGGACCTTGAGCGGCGAGGGGATGGGCTCAAGGCCTCGGTGCCTGCCGCTCCGGACGCCGTGGTCGGGGGTGTGCGGGAGCTCCTCCGGGCCGACGGCGCTTGATCGGGAGAGCCCCCGGGGCTATACTGGCCGCGGACCCACGCGATAGCGCATGAAGGTCTCGGCCATCATCCCCGCGTTCAACGAAGCGGAACGCATCGCGGCTGTTCTCGACCCCCTCCTCGCCTCCCCTGGGGTGGACGAGGTCATCGTGGTGGACGACGGTTCCACCGACGGGACGGCGGCGGCGGCGGCCCGGCCGCGGGTGCGCCTCGTTCGGCTTCCGGAGAACCGGGGAAAGGCGGCGGCCATGGCCGCGGGGGTCGAGGCCTCCACGGGCGACGTCCTCCTCTTCCTCGACGCCGACCTCACCGGGCTCACCCCCCGCCACGTGGAGGAGATGATCGAGGCCTACCGGGCGGGGGACGCCGACGTGGTCATCGGGGTGTTCCGGGACGGGAGGATCGGGACGGACCTCTCCCAGCGGATCGCCGCGTTTCTCTCCGGGCAGCGGGTGATGTCCCGGGCCCTGTGGGAGAAGGCCCGGGGGGTGGTCGAGGACACGGAGTTTGGCATTGAGACGGCCCTCACCCGGCTCGCCCTGAGGGAGGGGTGGCGGAAGAAGAAGGTCGCCCTCCGGGGGGTGAGCCACGTCCGCAAGGAGGAGAAGCGGGGGTTCTGGCCGGGGCTCAAGGACCGGATGAAGATGTACGGGCATGTGGCCCGCTCGTTTTTCCGCCGACTGTGAACGGCCGAAGATAACCAAGCAAACGGCATTGAGGTGATGGGCTATGGAAATCAGTGAAATCCGGGCGCTGGGGCTGGAGAAGCTCACCGGCCTGGCCCAGAGCCTGGGCGTGAACGGGGGCGGGGACCTGTCCACCCAGGAGCTGGAGCTCGCCGTCATGCGGGCCCTCGCCGAGCGGCAGGAGCTCACCGTGGAGGGGGTCCTCGAGATCATGCCCGACGGCTACGGGTTCCTCCGGGAGCGGTCCTGCCTCCCGGGCCGGTACGACGTCTACGTCTCCCCGTCCCAGATCAAGCGGTTTGGCCTCAAGGACGGGGACATCGTCCGGGGCCCGGTCCGCCAGCCCCGGGAGGGGGAGCGGTACTTCGCCCTCCTCCGGGTGGACAAGGTCACGGGGTTGGATCCGGACCAGGTCCGGAAAAGGGTCGACTTCCAGCAGCTCACCCCCCTCCACCCCAACGAGCAGCTCGTCCTCGAGCACGACCCCGACGAGCCCTCGACCCGGATGATCGACCTCTTCTCCCCGATCGGGAAGGGGCAGCGGGGGCTCATCGTCTCCCCCCCCAAGGCCGGGAAGACAACCCTCCTCAAGCACATCGCCCAGGGGATCGAGGCCAACTACCCCGACGTCAAGCTCATCATCCTCCTCGTGGACGAGCGGCCGGAGGAGGTCACCGACTTCCGGCGGTCCGTGAAGAAGGCGGAGGTCATCGCCGCCACGTTCGACATGGAGCCCCAGCACCACACCCGGATCGCTGAACTGGCGACCGCCGAGGGCAAACGCCTTGTCGAGTCGGGCTACGACGTGGTCATCCTCATGGACTCCCTCACCCGGCTCGGCCGGGCGTACAACCTCTCGATCAGCCCGTCCGGGAAGCTCCTCTCGGGAGGGATCGACCCCACCGCCCTCTACAAGCCCAAAGAGTTCTTCGGTGCGGCGCGGAACCTCGAAGAGGGGGGGTCCCTCACGATCATCGCCACGGCCCTCGTGGACACCGGGTCCCGGCTCGATCAGGTGGTGTTCGAGGAGTTCAAGGGGACGGGGAACATGGAGCTCGTCCTCAACCGGGACCTCGCCAACCGCCGGATCTTCCCAGCCATCGACCTCGTCCAATCGGGGACGAGAAAAGAGGAACTCCTGCTCCAGCCAGATGTCCTTCGCCGGGTGTGGATCCTCCGTAAGCTCTTGATCGAGATGCCCGATCCGGGAGCGGCCCTGGAGTTCATCAAGAGCAAGATGGAGCAGACCCGGACGAACAAACAGTTCCTGGAGCTGATGAACAGTGAGTGAGAACCCCTTCCTGGCGGTGGCCCTCGCCCTGCTTCTCGTCCCCCTCGTCCTCGTCGCGTTCCTCCCCCCCGCCGCCGGGGGGCCGGTCCTCCCCGCCGTCCCGTCCTGGCCCACGTACACGGTCCAGTTCGGGGACACCCTAGGGGGGATCGCCCGGGCGACGGGGGTCCCCGTGGAGTACCTCATCGCCAGCAACGACCTCGATCCGTCCCGTCTCCGGCCGGGGCAGCAGCTCCTGATCCCGACGGGCGGGGTCGTCCACACGGTGAAGGCGGGCCAGACCCTCGCCGACATCGCCCGGAGTTACGGCGTCTCCGAAAGCGCGCTCCGGCTTGCGAACAACCTCTCCGGCGAGCCCGCCCCCGGGTCACGGATCCTCGTTCCCGCGCCGGTGGTCGTCCCCCAGGCCACGGCCGCAGCCCTCGGCCGGGGCCCGGCGTTCGCCTGGCCCGTCCGGGGGGAGATCTCGTCCCCGTTTGGGTCGCGCATCCACCCCATCTACCGGGTCCCCTCGTTCCACGCCGGGATCGACCTCGCGGTTCCCGAGGGGACGCGGGTGTGCGCCGCCGCCCCAGGCCGGGTCGTGACCGCGGGGTGGGAAGGCGGGTTTGGGCTCCTGGTGGTCCTCGACCACGGGGACGGGTACACCACCTACTACGGGCACCTGTCCCGGGTCCTCGTCCAGGTAGGGCAGTTCGTGGAGATCGGGGAGGTCATCGCCCTCTCGGGGAACACCGGGCTCTCCACCGGGCCCCACCTCCACTTCGAGGTCCGCCGGGACGGGGTGGCGGTGGACCCGCTTTCCCTTCTGCCGTGATCCGGATCGAGGGCGGCCGGCGACTGCGGGGGACGGTGCGGGCCGCGGGGTCGAAGAACGCCGCCCTCCCCGCGGTGATGGCGGGCCTCCTCACCTCCGAGCCCGTCGTCCTTGAGAACGTCCCCCACCTCCTGGACATCGAGTGCGCCCTTGAGCTCGCCCGGGCGCTCGGGAAAGAGGTCACGTGGCGGAACTCGGCGGTCGTCCTCTCGGGCGGAGAGGCCCTCGCCCCGGAGGCCCCGGAGGAGCTTGTGGGGCGGATGCGGGCCTCGTTTCTCGCCCTCGGGCCGGTCCTCGCCCGCCAGGGGGAGGCCCGGATGCCCCTCCCCGGGGGCTGCGCCCTCGGCCCCCGGCCGGTGGACCTCCACCTCTCCGGCCTCCGCCGCCTGGGGGCGGAGTTCGAGGTCCGGGGCGGCATCGTCTGGGCCCGCGCCTCCCGCCTCCGGGGGGCCACGGTCTACCTCGACTTCCCCTCGGTGGGGGCCACGGAGCAGCTCCTCCTCGCGGGCGCCCTTGCTGACGGGACGACGACGATCGTCAACCCGGCCCGGGAGCCTGAGGTGGTGGACCTAGGGGCCCTCCTCACCCGGATGGGGGCGCCCGTCTCCTGGCACGAGGACCGGGTCACGATCGAGGGCCAGCGGGAGCTCGGGGGGGCGGAGCACCGGATCATCCCCGACCGGATCGAGGCCGGGACGTACCTCCTCGCCGGGGCGATCACCCGGGGGGAGGTCGCGGTGGCGGGCTCCCGGCCCGACCACCTCGATGCGCTCCTCGCCAAGCTCGCCGAGGCCGGGGTCGAGGTTGAGTCCGCAGACGGGGTGGCGCGGGTTCGGGCCAACCGCCGTCCCCACGGGGTCCACGTCCAGACGCTCCCCTACCCGGGCTTCCCCACCGACCTCCAGCCCCCGATCGTGGCGTTCTTGACCACGGCCCAGGGCCGGTCCTCGGCCCGGGAGACGGTGTTCCCGGCCCGGTTCAGCTACGTGGGGGCCCTCGTCCGGATGGGGGCCCAGCTCCAGGTGAGCGGGGACACGGTGCTGGCCGATGGGATCGAGGTCCTTCGGGGGGCCTCGGTGGACGCCCCGGACATCCGGGCGGGGGCAGCCCTCGTCCTCGCCGCCCTCGCCGCCGAGGAGACGACGGAGATCCGGGGGGAGGAGCACCTCTCCCGGGGCTACGAGGGCCTCGTGGAGAAGCTCCGCGCCCTCGGGGCGGAGGTATGCGCGGCCCCCTGATCCCCGAGGACTACCTGGGCCGCCGGGCCCGGATCTACGGGGGCGAACGGGCCCTCCTCGCCGAAGTTCTCCCCCCGGGGGTGGACGCCGGGGAACTCCTGGAGGAGCTCGCGGCCCTGGCCCGCACCGCCGGGGTCCACGTCCTGGGAACGATCGTTCAGCACCGTCCGAAGCCTGATCCGGCGACGTTCCTCGGCCAGGGGAAAGCGGGCGAAGTCCGCGACCTGGCCCGGGAGCGGGGGGCGGACACCCTGATCCTGGGGTCGGAGATCACCCCGGCCCAGGCCCGAAACCTCGAGGAGCGAACCGGGCTCAAAGCCATCGACCGGACCCAACTCATCCTCGACATCTTCGCCCAGCATGCGGGGACGCGGGAGGCGGCCCTCGCCGTGGAACTCGCCCAGCTGGAGTACCTCCTCCCCCGGCTCCGGGGGTGGGGGCAGGCCCTCACCAACCCCGGCGGTGGGATCGGGACGATGGGCCCCGGGGAGACCCGCCTCGAGCAGGGGCGCCGGGCGATCCGGCGCCGGATCCAGGCCGTGAGGCGGCAGCTCGCGAAGGCCGCCCAGGACCGGGCTGTCCAGGCGGCCCGCCGGCGACGGGAAGGTCCCCCCCTCGTGGCCCTCGTCGGGTACACGAACTCCGGCAA
Organism: Candidatus Bipolaricaulota bacterium; assembly: GCA_938084715.1. Lineage (GTDB taxonomy): Bacteria > Bipolaricaulota > Bipolaricaulia > Bipolaricaulales > Bipolaricaulaceae > Bipolaricaulis. The sequence goes on from CALKES010000022.1 coordinate 11,496, forward strand.
GTCCACCCTGTTCAACCTCCTCACCGGAAGCGACGCCCTGGTGGAGGACAAGCTCTTCGCCACCCTCGATACCCGGGTGCGGCGGATGGCCCTGCCCGAGGGGGTCGCCCTCCTGGCGGACACCGTGGGGTTCATCCGGGACCTCCCCCACGCCCTGGTCCCGGCGTTCCAGGCCACGCTGGGAGCGGTGCGGGATGCCGCGGCCCTCCTCCTCGTCGTGGATGCCTCCTCCCCGGCCGCCGAAGACCACCTCCGGGTGGTCCGGGAAGTGGTCGCCGAGGTTTTGGGAGGGCGCTCGTCCCCCCCGGTTCTCCACGTTCTCAACAAGCTCGACCTCGTTACGACCCCCGAGCGGGAGGCAACCCTCGCCCGCCTTCGAAAGGAGGCCGTTCCCCACGTGGCTGTCTCGGCCAGGACGGGGGAGAACGTGGACGAGCTCCGGACAAGCCTTTACGCCCTCCTCGTGCGGAGGGGAACCCCCCTTCCCACGCTGGCCTGACGGCGCCCATTGCGCCCCCCCAGGGGCAGTGTAAGATGGTTAGAAGGTGATCCCTATGTTGAAGACGCTTCTTCTGCTCCTCGTGGCCGGGGTCCTGACCGGCGCTGCCTCTCCGTCGGTCACGATCTACTCCGGAGGCTGGGCCCACGTGGTCGGGACATGGCTCACGCTCCTGGGAGAGGAGGGGGACCTTCGCTTCAAGGGCCTGCCCGCAACCCTCCTTGTGGACAGCGTCCAGATCGCCGGCCTGCCGGTGACCCGGATCGTCCCCCTCGGGGAAGGCGGTTCCACCCTGGCCGACCTCGTCGGTACCCAGGTCACGGTGTACGCCGGGGGAGGGGCGTACACCGGGAAGCTGGTGGCCGCCTCCCCGGTGCTCGCCCTCGCCACCGCGGAGGGCCTGGTCTTCTTCCCCAGCTACGAGCGCGTCGTCGCCCCGCCCGCTGGGGATCCGGGGGGCCTCACCCTGCAGGTGAGCTACCGGGGGGCCACGCCGGGCCCAGCGATCCTCCGGGTGAGCTACCTCGCCCAGGGGTTCTCGTGGGCCGCAAGCTACGCCGCGACCCTTGGGGAGGGCGAGCTTTCCCTGAACGGGCTCGTTGCCCTCACCAACACCACCGGCGTGGACTACCCGGCGGTCCGGCTCAATTTGGTCGCCGGCGAGGTGTACCTCCCGGCCTCCAAAGGGGTGGGCCGGGGGGCCCGGGCGGTGCCCCTGGCCGCGGAAGCGTTCGACGTCTCCCCGGCGTTCGAGTACCACCGCTACACCCTCCCCGGACCGGTGGACCTGAGCTCCGGGACGTTCCTCCACCCCTTCCTCTCCGGGACGCTTCCCTACCGCCGGGCCTACCTCTTCTCCGGAGGCCCGGTGGAGATCCGGATCCGGTTCACCAACACCCTGGTTCCCCTCCCTGCCGGGGAGGTGCGGTTCTACGAAGGAGATCTTTTCCTCGGCGCGGCTCCGATCGGGCACACCCCGGTTGGAAACGAGGTCGACCTGGGGGTGGGGGTTGCGTTCGACCTCACCGGGGAGCGGGTCCTCGAATCCCGGGAGCGCCTCGGGGAGGGCTTCTTCCGCGATATGTACCGGATTTCCCTCCGCTCGGCCAAGGACGCCCCCGTGGAGGTGGAGGTGGTGGAGTCCATTCCCGGGGCGTGGACGATCACCCGCGCGACCCTCCCCTACGAGGTGCTCGACGCCGGGCGGGTCCTGTTCCGTGTTCCGGTTCCAGCGGGCGGGGCGACAATCCTCCGGTACACGGTTGAGTGGAGGTACTGAGCCCCGGGATGGACAACCTCGAGCAGGAGCTGGCGCGAATCCCGGACGGGTACCGCCGGGCGATTGAGGAGGCCCTGAAGAAGGTTCCGGTGCGGAACGGAGTGGTCTCGGTCCGGGATCTTTGGCTGGAGACGGCGCTTCCCATGGGCCTGATCGTCGAGCTTCTCCAATCGGACGGGGTTCAGCTCCCCGCCCACGTGGTGAGGGTGGACCTCACCAGGAGATCCCAGAAAGGGGAACATGGCCGAAAAGGGTGAGATCACGTTCGGGACCGACGGTTGGCGCGGCGTGATCGCCGATGAGTTCACGTTTAGCAACGTGGCCCGGGTGGGGAAGGCGGTGGCGGGGTACCTCAACGACCCGCGGCGGAGGGAGCTCCCCCCCTACCGGGAGTGGGGAGTTCCCCTTCGACCCTCGTCCGCGGGGGTCTTTGTGGGCTACGACACGCGGTTTCTATCCGGTCAGTTTGCCCATCGCCTGGCCCAGGCGCTCCTCCAGGCTGGGGTCCCGGCCCGAGTGACCGATGCCCCGGTCCCCACGCCGGCCCTCTCCGCGGCGGTGGTGGACCAGGGGGGGGCCGCCGGGGTCATGATCACCGCCTCCCACAACCCACCCCAGTGGAGCGGGGTGAAACTGAAGCCCGAGTACGGCGGCTCGGCCACCGCCGAGCTCACCGCCCTCGTGGAGGCCCACCTCCCCGCCGATTCCCCCCCACCGGCGGACCTTGCGGTCGAGGCCGTGTCCCTTCGGGAGGGCTACCTCGCCCGGCTGCGGAAGGCGGTCAACCTCCGGGAGCTGGCCCGGGCCCCCCTGTACGTGGTCGTGGACGCGATGTACGGCTCCGCCCAGGGGTACCTGCCCCAGCTCCTTCAGGAGGCCCGGATCCCCCACCTCGCGATCCGATCCACCATCGACCCGTTGTTTGGGGGGCGCAAGCCCGAGCCCCTGCCGGAGAACGTCGTGCCCCTCAAGGCGGTGATCCGCTCGCTTCGGGCCCGAGGGCGGATCGCGGTTGGGCTCATCACCGATGGAGATGGGGACCGGGCCGCGGCGATGGACGAGCGCGGGGAGTTCCTGGACACCCACCGCACGGCGGCCCTCCTCCTCTGGCACCTCGACCGGCACCGGGGCCTGCACGGCCGCGTCCTCAAGTCGTTTGCCCTCACGGACATGTTCGGGAAGCTTGCCGATCACCTGGGGGTCCCGTGGCGGGAGATCCCCATCGGGTTCAAGTGGGCCGTGGAGGACCTGGTGACCGGGGAGGCGGTGTTTGCCGGCGAGGAGTCGGGCGGTTACGGGTACGCGTGGCACCTCCCCGAGCGGGACGGGATCCTCTCGAACCTCCTCCTCCTTGAGCTCGTGGCGGCCACGGGGAAGTCCCTGGGAAAGCTCGTCGAGGAGCTCTTCTCCCTTGTCGGCCCCCATCATTACGCCCGGCGGGACCTCGAGCTCCCCACCCGTCTTGAGGCCGTGGAGAAGCTGACCCAGGCCCCTCCCGAGCGGCTTGCCGACCAGCGGGTGGTGAAGGTCGAGACCCTGGACGGGCTCAAGCTGCGTCTGGAGCGGGGCTGGATCCTGTTCCGGGCCTCAGGGACGGAGCCCATCCTCCGCCTGTACTGCGAGATGGACGCGCCCGAGGCGGTGCGAACGGCCCTGGACGCCGCCCAACAGCTGGCCACGGGGGGGCTGCTATGAGCCGAGCGACCTACAACCCCAGAGCCATCGAGGACAAGTGGCGGGACTTCTGGCGAACGAAGGGCTACTTTAGGGCCAACACCGCGGACCCGGGGCGGAAGTTCTACTACCTCAACATGTTCCCCTATCCCTCGGGCTACCTCCACGTCGGCCACGGCCGCAACTACATCATCGGCGACGCCATCGTCCGCTTCCTCAAGATGCGGGGGTACAACGTCCTCAACCCGATGGGCTGGGACGCGTTTGGGCTCCCGGCGGAGAACGCGGCCATCGAGCGGGGGATCCACCCCCGGGACTGGACGATGAACAACATCGCCTACGCCAAGGAGCAGTTCCGGGCCTGGGGGATCGAGTACGACTGGGACCGGGAGGTCACGACCTGCCTCCCCGACTACTACCGGTGGACCCAGTGGCTGTTCCTGAAGCTCCACGAGCGGGACCTCGCCTACAAGAAGCGCTCGGACGTGAACTACTGCCCGAGCTGCAAGACCGTCCTGGCCAACGAGCAGGTCGTAGGCGGGGAGTGCGAGCGGTGCGGGAGCGTTCCTGAGAAGAAGACCCTCGAACAGTGGTTCTTCCGGATCACGGCTTACGCCGAGCGGTTGCTGGCCGACCTCCAGGGCCTCGACTGGCCCGAGCACGTGAAGAAGATGCAGGAGAACTGGATCGGGCGGTCGGAGGGGGCAACGATCCGCTTCCCGACGCCCGTGGGGAAGCCGATCGAGGTGTTCACCACCCGCCCCGACACCCTGTGGGGGGCAACGTTCCTCGTCCTGGCCCCGGAGCACCCCCTGGTGGACGCCCTCACCGCCCCCGACCGGCGGGCCGAGGTCCAGGCGTACCGGGAGGCGAGCGCCCGGGCGACGGAGGTCGAGCGGCTCTCCACCGAGCGGGAGAAAACGGGGGTGTTCCTGGGGAGCCGGGCCCAGAACCCGGTCACGGGGGAGCCAATTCCGATTTGGATCGCCGACTACGTGCTGCCCACCTACGGGACGGGGGCGGTCATGGCCGTTCCCGCCCACGACGAGCGGGATTTCGCCTTTGCCCGGAGGTACGGGCTCCCGATCCGGGCCGTCATCGCTCCCCCCGACGGCCCGGTTCCCGAGGGGCGGGAGATGACCGCCGCCTACACGGGACCTGGGACGATGGTCCGCTCGGGGCCCCTGAGCGGGACCCCCGCCTCGGAGGCGATCCCCCGGACGATCGCGTACCTGGAGGAGAAGGGCCTTGGCGAGCGGAAGGTGACCTACCGCCTTCGGGACTGGCTCATCTCCCGCCAGCGGTACTGGGGGGCCCCGATCCCGATCGTCTACTGCGACGGCTGCGGGACGGTCCCCGTTCCGGAGGAGGACCTCCCCGTTCTCCTCCCCGAGGTCCCGTTCATCGGGAAGATGGGCCTGGCCGACATCCCGGGATACGCCGAGACGACGTGCCCCCGCTGCGGAGGGGCGGCCCGCCGGGACACGGACACCATGGACACCTTTGTCGACTCCTCCTGGTACTTCCTCCGGTTCGTCTCCCCCCACGAGGAGAGGGCCCCGTTCGTGACCGAGGACGTCAACCGCTGGCTCCCGGTGGACCTCTACGTGGGCGGGGTCGAGCACGCCATCCTCCACCTCCTCTACTCCCGGTTCATCACCAAGGCCCTCTACGACCTGGGGTACGTGGGGTTCCAGGAGCCGTTTCGGCGCCTGTTCACCCAGGGGATGGTCTGCCACACCGCCTACAAGTGCCCGACCCACGGCTGGCTCTACCCGAAGGAGGTGGAGGGTGGGCGGTGCACCAAATGCGGGGCCGAGGTGGCGACGGACTACTTCGCCATGTCGAAGTCCAAGCGGAACGTGGTGGATCCCTCGGAGATCATCGCCCGGTACGGGGCCGATACGGAGCGGCTGTACACCCTGTTCATGGGCCCCCCGGACCGGGACATCGAGTGGACCGAGGAGGGGATCCGCGGGGCGTGGCGGTTCCTGGGCCGGGTGTGGAACCTTGTCCTGGGGGAGCTGCCGGAGATCGCGGGGGTGCGGGGGGAGCCCGATTCGGCCGGCTTTGGCCCCGCCGAGCAGGCCCTCTGGCAGAAGCTCCACGCCACGGTGAAGAAGGTGACCGACGAGCTCGGGGGGGGCCTCGGGCTGAACACGGCCGTGGCGGCGATCATGGAGCTCGTGAACGCCCTCTCGGAGTACGTCGAGGGCCCATCTCCTAACCCCCAGCTCGTCCGGCGAGTAGTTCGAGACTTGATCCTCCTCCTCTCCCCGTTCACCCCGTTCCTCGCCGAGGAGCTGTGGAGCCGGCTGGGGGAGGGCAAGCCCGTCCTCGAGACCCCCTGGCCGTCGTTCGACCCCGCGGCGGTCGTGGGGGATGAGGTCGAGATCCCGGTCCAGATCAACGGGAAGGTCCGGGCGCGGGTCCGGGTGACGGCGGCGGTGGCCGGGGATCGGGCGGCCCTCGAGAAGGCGGCCCTGGCCTCCCCCGAGGTTCGGGAGAAGCTCGGGGGCAAGTCCCCTCAGCGGGTAATCGCCGTCCCCGGGAAGCTCGTCTCCATCGTCGTGGGTTGAGGAAGGTGCCCAGGGTCACGGTGGTGGTTCCCGTCCTCAACGAGGAGGGGTCCCTCGGGGAGACCCTTCGCTCCCTCCGGGCCCAGACGTTCACCGACTTCGAGCTCGTGGTGGTGGATAACGGGAGCACGGACCGGAGCCGGGAGATCGCGGCGGAGTTCGCCGATCGGCTCCTGGTGGAGACCGCTCGCGGCCCCGACCTCGCCCGGCACCGGGGATTCGTCGAGGCGCGGACGGAACTCCTGGCAAGCGCCGACGCGGACACCGTGTACCCCCCGACCTGGCTTGCGCGCCTCGTGGCGCGGCTGGATGTGCCGGGGGTCGTGGGGGTCTACGGGACGATGGGGTTCCGGGAGAGCCCCCCCTGGCGGAGGGCCCTGGAGGCGCGGGCGTTCGCCGCCCTCCTCCGAGTTTCCCACGCCCTCGGCGTTCCCTTTGCTGGGGCGGCGAACTTCGGCTGCCGCCGATCGGCCTACCTCCAGGCCGGGGGATACCCAGCGTTCGCCCACCTCGCCTGCGCTGACGTCCGTCTGGCCCGGGCCCTGCGGCCCCTGGGGCGGGTGGTGTTCGACCCCCGGCTCGTGGCCTACACCTCGCGCCGGACGCTCGCCCTCCAGGGCCCCGTGGGGACGGCGGTCCAGTTCTTGCGGATCTGGGTGGACATCGCGCTGGAGCGGAACCGGGTCCCCCCCCGCCACTACCTGGCCCAGCTCGAACGCCGGGGGACGGGGCGACGATGAGGATCGGGATCTTCACCGACACCTACGTTCCGGACACCAACGGGGTGGTCACCGTGGTCCGCCTCATGGAGCGGGAGCTCCGGCGGGCCGGGCACGAGGTCCTCGTGTTCGCCCCCGCCCACCCCGGGTTCCGCGACGGCCGCCCGGAGGTGTTCCGCTTCCGCTCCGTCCGGTTCATCCTCTACAAGGGGATGCGCCTGGCCATCCCCTACAATCGCCGGGCGTTTTCGATCCTCCGGACCTTGGGCGTCGTCCACAGCCAGGACCCCTTCTCCGTGGGCCTCGTCGGGTTTGGGGCCTCGTTCCGGTACGGGATCCCCCACGTCCACACCTACCACGCCCACTACGTGGAGTACCGGAAGTACCTCCCGCCCCCGCTCCGCCCCTCCCGGCGGGCGGTGGAGCGGCTGAGCCGGGTCCTCTGCAACCGCTGCGACGCGGTGATCTCCCCCTCGACCGCCACCAAGGAGGAGCTCCTTCGGTACGGGGTCCGGGTCCCGATCCACGTCCTTCCGTTCGGGGTCGACGCCGAGCTCTACCGCCGCCCAGGGGGCTGGGATCTCCGCGGGGCTCTGGGGCTCCCCCCGGACGCCGAGGTCCTCCTCTACGTGGGGCGGCTGGGATGGGAGAAGAACGTAGAGTTCCTCCTCCGGAGCTTTCGGCTCCTGGCCGACCAGCGCCCGGGGGTCCACCTCGTCCTCATCGGGGACGGCCCCCACCGGCCGGCCCTCGAGGGGCTCGCGCGGTCCCTGGCCCTCGGGGATAGGGTCCACTTCCTCGGGCAGATGCCCTGGGAGCGCCTGGTGGACCCCTACCGCCAGGCGACCCTGTTCGTGTTCGCCTCCAAGACGGAGACCCAGGGGCTCGTGGTGGCGGAGGCGATGGCCGGGGGGACTCCCCCGGTTGCCGTGGACGCGCTCGGGGTGCGGGACCTCGTGATCCCTGGGGAGACGGGGCTCCTCGTCGAGGAGGACGAGGGGGCGTTTGCCGAGGCGTGCCTGGAGCTCCTGGCCGACCCGGGGCGCCGGAGGGAGATGGGGCGGCGCGCCCGGGAGTGGGCCCTCGCCCACAGCGCCCAGGCCTCCGCGGCTCGGCTCCTGGAGATCTACGCCTCGCTCCTTCGCGAGCGGAGCCCGTCCCGGGTTTCCTTTCAGGCCTAACGGGGGCGCAGGCCCGTCTATCCGAGGAGGCGCACGATCTCCTCTGTCACACCCTCTCGGTTGGCGGTGCTGATCCGGAACAGGTGATCGACCCCGTGGCGGATCCGGTAGGCCAGGGGGTGGTTGGAGGCCCGGTGGACGGTCACGAGGAGGTTTGGGGCCTCCCGGAGGGCCCGCTCTACGGCGGAGATGAAGGCCGGGGACTGGAGCTCCATCGGCCCGACCTCGTCGATCACCACGAGCTCCCGCTCCGCCAGGGCCCGCTCGATCGCCCGGACCCCGATCTCCTCGAGGTCCCGGAGGTTGAGCCGGTACCTGCCGAAGGAGGGGCCGTCCTCGAGGTGGAGGTGGGCGAGGACCCCTTCCTTCCCCGTCGCTAGATCCCGAACGGAGAACCCCACCCGCCGGCCGCACTTGCGGGTCTCGGCGGTCACCATCCCCCCGGCGGAGAGGGGGACCGCCCCTACCACCCGGGCGACAAGGGTCGACTTCCCCGACCCCGGGGCCCCGGTCACCGCGATCTTCATCGGTGGGGATTCTAGCCCAGGGTGACGGGAGCGGTCCCCGCGGGTACCGTTCGCCCGTGCTCGGCATCCTCCTCCCCACGTTCCTCCTCGTGGCGGTCGGGTGGGCCCTGGGCCGGGCTGGCCGGGTCCCCTCCCGACCCCTTGCGGCGGTGGCGTTCTGGGTTCTTTCCCCCGCCCTCATCTTCGAGGCCCTGCGGACCGCGGACCTCGGGGCGTCGGGGATCGTGATCCTGTTTGCCCTCCTCCACGGGGTGGGGATGTTCCTCGTCTCCCTCGGGGCTGGGAGGCTCCTCTTCCCGGGGGCCCCCGACGCCCGGGCGGCGGCGTCCCTCGTCCTCACGTTTGGGAACTGCGGGAACCTCGGGCTCCCCCTGCTTCTCTTCGCCTACGGCCCGGAGGGGGTGAGGGTGGGGGCCCTGTTCCTGGCGACCCAGACGCTCCTCCTCTCGACCCTGGGGGTGGGGGCCGCGGCGTGGGGCCGGGGTGGGGTCCTGGGGCAGCTAGGGCGGGCGCCGTGGCTCTACGTCGCTGGCGCGGCGCTCCTCGTCCGGTGGACCGGGCTCCCCGAGGTCGTGGCCCGGGCAAGCGGACTCCTCGCCCAGGGGGCGATCCCCCTCTTCCTCCTCGTCCTCGGCCTCGAGCTCGCCCAGGTCCGGCAGGTCCGGGAGCTCCGGCCGGCCCTCGCCCTGGCCGCCCTCCGTCTCGCGGCGGGTTCGGCCCTCGCCTGGGGCCTCGCCGAGCTCCTCCGGCCCGAGGGCCTCCTCCGGGGGAGCCTTATCCTCGAGGGGAGCGTCCCCTCGGCGGTCAACGCCCTCCTCCTCGCCTCGAGCTACGGCCGGCGGCCCGACCTCGCGGCCTCCGTCGTGTTCCTGTCCACCCTCCTCTCCGCGGGGACCCTCTCCCTGACCCTGTTCCTCCTTCAGGCCTTCGGCTAGACTGGAAGGGCTATGGCGACGATCGTGATCGCGACGGCGATGTTCCCCGAAGTGGTGGAGCGCCTGGAGCGGGCGGGGCACGGGGTGGAGGTCCGCGAAGGGGGTCTCCCCCCGGAGGCGCTGGCCCAGGTCGAGGCCCTGATCGTTCCCCTCTCCCTCAAGGTGGGGGCGGACCTCCTCGGCCAGGCGCCCAAGCTGAGGGTTGTGGCCAACCTCGGGGTGGGGGTGGACAACATCGACCTCCGGGCCGCCGCCGAGCGGGGCGTGGCCGTGGCCAACACCCCCGAGGTCCTCACCGAGGCCACCGCCGACCTCGGCTGGGCCCTCCTCCTGGCGGTCGCCCGAAGGATCGTCGAGGCCGACCGGGACCTCCGCGCACACGGCTTCCCCGGCTGGACGTTCCTCCCCCCCCACCTCGGGGTGGACGTCCACGGGAAGGCCCTTGGGGTCGTGGGCTTCGGCCGGATTGGCCAGGCCGTGGCCCGCCGGGGCCGAGGCTTTGGAATGGACATCCTCTACGCCTCCCGATCCCCGAAACCCGAGGCGGAGAGGGCCCTTTCCGCCCGGCGGGTCCCCTTGGACGAGCTCCTCGCTGAAACCGACTTCGTCGTCCTGTGCGTCCCCCTCACCTCCGAGACCCGGCACCTGATTGGAGAGAGGGAGCTTCGGCTCATGAAGCGGGAGGCGATCCTCGTCAACATCGCCCGGGGCCCGGTGGTGGACGAGGGGGCCCTCGTCCGGGCCCTCCGGGAGGGGTGGATCCGCGGGGCGGGCCTCGACGTGTTTGAGGAGGAACCCCAGGTTCACCCCGGGCTTCTCGACCTCCCGAACGTCGTCCTCACCCCCCACATCGGGTCGGCGACCGAGGCGACCCGCCGCCGGATGGCCGACCTCGCCGCGGACGCGGTCCTGGCCGTCCTGTCTGGGCGAACGCCCCCAAACCTCGTCCCCCTACCGGCCGCGTGAAACCTGGGGACCCTGGGGGGTGTACAATGCGCTGGAGGTGGTGTATGAAGGCGAGGCTACTGGCGTTGGCCATGGTGGTGTTGGGAGGCGGTGTGGCGTGGGGGCAGTGGTGCCCTCCCCCTGGGTGGTGTCCCCCCCCTCCTCCCCCGGAACCCCCCTGCTACACGACGTTTTGGGTCGGGGAGCCGATTCAGATTGAGCTCGTCGTCCCGTGGGGGATCTTCTGCTGCAACCCCTGCGCGGGGGCGACCCTGATCACCGGCTGGACGGTGGAGGCGTTCGGCGGCGGGCTCGTGTACAGCTACGCCTTCCCCTATCCGGTGGGGGCGGACACGAAGCTCGTCTGGGATCAGAAGGACCAGGCTGGAGCCCAGGTTGGGCCGGGGTTCTACAAGATCACGGTCCTGACCACGGGCAAACCCGCGTCGATCCACGTCAAGATCGAGGAACGGACGGGGAGCTGGTGCTTCTCCAATCCCCTGTCCAAGCCGTGCGGGTTCTCCTTCTGTGATCCGTACCTCAAGCTCTCCCGGGCCCCGGCCTGCGACCCGTGCACCTGGTCCGCCTGCGGGACGAGCTGCAATCCGTGCTGCTGGCCGCTCCTGCCGTTCCTGTTCTTCCTCGGGATCGGGAAGTGAGGTGCCGGAGCTTCCCGACCTGGAGGTCGTAGCGGAGATCCTCGCCCCCCGGATCGCCGGCCGGACGGTCCGGGGGGTCGAGCTTCGCCGGCCGGACCTCCTCCAGACCGGGGAGGCGAGCCTGCGGGCTCTCGCCGGGGCCGAGCTGGGGCCGGTGAGCCGGCGGGGGAAGTTCCTCCGCGTTTCGTTCGATTCTGGCCTCCACCTTGTCGTGGACCTGGGGCGTTGGGCGTGGCTCTGGCACGGTCCCGGGGTCTACCCGCCCAGCACGGATACCGACCTCCGGCTCCTCCTCGCGGATGGAACCGAGGTTCGGCTGATCGAGAGCAAGGTTCCCCGGCTTGCTGCGGTGTGGGTCCCCCGCGACCCGCTTGCCGAGCCCCCCCTGGTCGGGCTGGGGCCCGAGCCGCTGGACCCGGGGTTCACCCCCGAGGCCCTCAAGCGGGCCCTGGCCGGCCGACGGCGGACCCTCAAGCGCCTCCTCACGGATCAACGGGTGGTCGCCGGGGTTGGGGACGCCTACGCCGACGAGATCCTGTTCCAGGCGCGGCTGTCCCCGTTCCGGTTCGCCCACACCCTGAGCGGGGAGGAGGTCGAGCGGCTGTGGCGGGCGATCGGGGAGACCCTGCGCTGGGCGATCGGGGAGATCCGATCCCGGGCCGGGGGGAAGCTCATGGACCGGGAGATCCGGGACTTCTTGCCCGTCCACGGGAAGAGGGGCGCCCCCTGCCCGGTCTGCGGGGCCCCGGTCGCCGAGGTCCAGTTCGACGAGGTGCGGACGAACTACTGCCCCGCTTGCCAGCGGTAGCTACCGGAGGAGCAGGGCGAGGATCGCCTTCTGGGCGTGGAGGCGGTTCTCGGCTTGGTCAAACAGGACCGAGTTCGGGAGGCGGGAGGCCTCGTAGGTGATCTCCTCCCCGTAGTGGGCGGGGAGGCAGTGCATGACGAGGCACCCGGGGTTGGCCCGCTCGACGAGCGCGACGTCCACGGTGAACCCCTGGAACCTCCTTCGCCGCTCGTCCGCCTCCCCTTCCTGCCCCATGCTCGCCCAGACGTCGGTGTAGAGGACGTCCGCCCCTGCGGCCGCCTCCCGGGGGCTGTGGACGATCTCCACCTCGCCCCCCTCGGACCGGGCCCGGGACACGATCTCCCCGTCCGGCTCGTGCCCGGGGGGGCAGGCGATCCGAAACCGGACGCCGAGCTTCGCCGAGGCCTCGATGAGGGAGTGGGCGACGTTGTTTCCGTCCCCGATGAACACAAGCTGAGTCCCCCGGAGCTCCCCCCGCCTCTCGAGGACCGTGAGCATGTCCCCCAAGGCCTGGCAGGGGTGGTGGAGGTCAGACAGCCCGTTGATCACCGGGACCGTGGCCCACCGGGCGAGCTCCTCCACGACCTCGTGGCCGAACACCCGGGCCATGATCCCATCGACGTACCGGGAGAGGTTGAGGGCGATGTCCTCGGTCGTCTCCCGCTTCCCAAGCTTGATGTCCTCCGGCCCAAGGTACAGCGCATGGCCCCCGAGCTGGGTCATCCCCACCTCGAACGAGACCCGGGTCCGGAGGGACGGCTTCTGGAAGATCATCGCCAGGGTCTTCCCCCGGAGGACGTCCTGGTGGGAGATCCCGGCCCGGTGCTCCCGCTTGAGGTGGAGGGCGAGGTCCAGCGCCTCCCGGAGCTCGGGGGCGCTCCACTCACCAATCGTGACGAAGTCCCGCTTCATGGGGTCCCTCAGGGGTAGTTCTTCGTGACGATGTGGGTGCTCGTCGAGGAAACCCCCTCCACCTTCCGGATCTCCTCGGTCACGATGTGGTGGAGCTCGGCGATGGAGAAGCTCGAGGGGAGTTCCTCAAACTCCAGGTAGGCGATGATGTCGTAGTCGCCGAACACGGTGTCGACGCGCTTGACGTGGGGCTTTTGGCGGATGATCTCGGCGATCTTCCCCTCGGTTGCCCCCCGGCATCGGACGAGCACGTACGCTGCTACAGGCATGGACTGGGCCTCCTTCGCTTAGGGCTGATGGTAGCCGCCCGTCGCCCCTCGGGCAAAGTTCCTTGGGCTCTCCACAGGGCGGGGGGTAGAATCCCGACCATGGATTCCGTTCGGGTGAGGTTCGCCCCCAGTCCCACCGGCTACCTCCACGTGGGGGGAGGGCGGACGGCCCTCTTCAACTGGCTCTACGCCCGCCACCACCGGGGAACGTTCATCCTCCGGATCGAGGACACCGACCGCACCCGGTCCACGGAGGAGGCGATCGAGCAGATCTTCGCCTCCTTGCGCTGGCTCGGCCTGGATTGGGACGAGGTCTACCGCCAGACGGACCGCTTCGACCGCCACCGCGAGGTGGGGGAGGATCTCCGGAACCGGGGCGCAGCCTACGAAGAGGGTGGGGCCCTCTGGTTCCGGGTTCCCCGGGAGGGGGCGACCACCGTCCGCGACCTCCTGGCCGGGGACGTCACTGTGCAGCACTCCGAGCTCAAGGACTTCGTGATCCTCCGCTCGGATGGGACCCCGGTGTACAACTTCGCCTGCGTGGTCGACGACCACGACATGGGGATCACCCATGTGATCCGCGGGGCAGAGCACCTCAACAACACCCCCAAACAGATCCTCCTCTACCAGGCCCTGGGGTGGGAGCCGCCCCTGTTTGCCCACGTCCCCCTCATCCTGGGGCCCGACCGCTCGAAGCTCTCCAAGCGCCACGGGGCGGGCTCGGTCCTCGACTACGACCGGCGGGGGATCCTCCCCGAGGCCCTTGTGAACTTCCTCGCCCGACTGGGGTGGTCCCACGGGGACCAGGAGGTGTTCTCTAAGGAGGAGCTCGTGGCCCTGTTCGACCTCCCTGGGGTGAACACCTCGGCCGCGGTGTTCGACGACGCGAAGCTCCTCTGGCTCAACCACGAGTGGCTCCGGCGGACGGACCCCCACCGGCTCGCGGACCTCCTCGCCGAACGGATCGTGACCCTGGGGGTGGCCGACAGACACGCCGTCGAGGCGGTGGGCCGGGAGCGGCTGGCTCGGGCGGCGGTCCTCCTCCGGGAGCGGGGGAAAACCCTCGTGGAGATGGCCGAGCGGGCGCGGCCCTACCTTCCCGGGCCGATCCCCCTCCCGCCTGAGGCGGCGGAGGTTCTCACCCCGGCGGTGGGTCCGGCCCTGGCGGCCCTTGCCGAGCGGGTCACGGCCCTCGGGGATCCCTCCCCAGCCGGGTTCGAGGCCCTCCTCAAGGGGGGGGCGGAGGACCTCGGGGTCCCGATCAAGGCCCTCGCCCCCGCGGTCCGGGTGGCGGTGACGGGGTCCCGGGTCGGGCCCGGGCTCTACGACCTCCTGTCCGTCGTCGGGCCGGAGGTGGTGGCGGACCGCCTCCGGGCGGCCGCCAGGTGGATCAAGGAGAGGCGATGAGGAGAGCTTTCCTTATCGTGTTTCTGTGGATGGCCCTCGGGGCAGGCCAGGAGGTGCCCCTGTCCCCTGTCCCGGCTGATGCCCTGGGGGACTGGGCCCAGGCGATGGTCCCCCTGCGGCTCCGCTCCACCCCAGCCCAAGAGGTGCAGTTCGAGGGGCCGAAGCTCCTCCTCGCCCAGTGGGGGGAGGTCACCCTGGGGATGGCCCGTTTCGCCCTCCTCCTCGGGGTTCCGGCGGACGGGGAGGCCCACCTCTGGATCGACCTGGACCGGGATCGACGGATCGTCCCAACGGAGCGGCTGACCCCCCTCCGGGGGCCGGGGTACGTGGAGTGGAACGCCACCCTCACCTTCGCGGCCGGGACGGAGTACCCCCTGGGGGTGGTCTGGCCCGAGGGGCGGGGCTACGTGTACTTAGTGGGCGGAGCCCCCCGGGTGGGGGAGCTCAACCTGGATGGCCTGGTCGCCCGGTTTGTCCTCGTCGACGGCGACGTGGACGGGGTCTACGGTACCAAGGGGGACTTCTTCGCCGTGGATGCCGATGGGGATGGGACAATTCACGGCGACCCTGACAGCCATGAGCGGTTCGCCCTTGCGGAACCGTTCACGGTGGGGGGGCGGAGTTTCCGGGTGTCGTCCGTCGAACCCCAGGGCCGCTCGGTGAGGCTGGCCTCCACCGGGTACGTCCCCCCAAAGCCCCCCCTCCTCCCCGGCTTCCCCGCGCCCGACCTCCAGTTCGCCTCCTTTCCCGACGGAAAGCCGATCTCCCTGTCCGGTCTTCGGGGAAAGGTCGTCCTCCTCGACTTCTGGGCCACCTGGTGCGGCCCGTGCATGGAGGAGCTCCCCAAGCTCCTCGAGCTTTATGCTGCCCACCGCGACCAGGGGTTCGAGATCGTCGGGGTCAGCCTGGACACAAGCGAGGGCGACCTGCGGGCTGTCCTCGCCAGCCGCGGGGTCGGCTGGCCGATTGCGTTCGCGGGGAAGATGTGGGACAACCCCCTGGCCCAGGTCTACCGGGTCTACCAGATCCCCACCACGTACCTCCTGGACCGGGACGGGATCATCCGCTACCGGGACCTCGCCGGGGACGAGCTTGCCCGGCGGGTGGCGGAGCTCCTCCAGGCCCCCGTCTCCGGTCCGGCCCGGGCCCCGGAGCCTCTTCCGCTTTCCCTCGGCCCGCCGCGGCCGATCCTGGAGATCGCCGTCCCCCCCGAGGTCGGCGTCCCCGACGACGGCAAGGGTTCTGTTCCCGTTCGCCTTGTGAACACCTCCCCCTACGACGCGGAGGAGGTGAGGGTGGCCCTGGCCGGCCTTCCGGCCGGAGCGAAGGTCTCCGGGGTCGAGCTCGCCCGCATCCCCCCATTTGGGGAAAGGGAGGTAGAGCTCGGGATTGAGCTTCCCGCCGCCCGAGGGGAAATCGCGCGGGCCACGGTCACCGTCCTCTACCACTACTGCATCGGCGACTCTTGCTTCCAGATCGGGGACGAGGTGCCCGTGGCTCTCGCCGTGGGCGAGGGCAAGCCACCCTCGGCGGGGATCCCGATGTGGTGGATCCTCGTTGTCCTGGGGGCCGGGCTTCTCCTGGCTGCCCTCCTCCGCGGCCGGGCCCTTCTTGGGGTCGCGATCCTCCTCGTCGGCCTTGCCGGGGTGAGCCTCGCCGTGGGCCTCCTCCGCGGCCAGGGAGTCCAGGCGTGGCGGATTGCGTCGTCCCTGTGCACGTCCTGCGTCGGGATCGAGGAGGTCCGGGCCGAGGCCCCGGCGTTCACCCCTGCCCAGCGCGCCGCCCTCGAAGCCCTCCCCAAGCCCGTTCACCTGGTTCTCTTCTCCACGGACTGGTGCAAGTCCTGCCCCTACGCCAAAGCCCTCGTGGCCGAGGCGGCCCGGCTGAACCCCAAGATCACCTACGAGCTCGTGGACGCCGAAGCCGACTGGACTCGGGCCGAAGGGGCGGGCGTCGTCCGCTCGGGGAAGGTCGTCGTGCCGGCCCTCCTCGTCGTCCCCACCGGGCGGATCCTCTTTGGAACAACGGACCTCCCCGCCCGGCTCGTGGCCGCCCTCGGAGAGGTCCGGTGAGGCTCCGAACCCTCCGCCGAGGAACCCAGGGCCTGGGGGTCCTCCTCGGGGTGTTTGGGATCACCGGGATCGGGATGACCCACCTCCTCTTCCCCGGGCTCCACTGCTACGCCTGTCCCCTGGCGATCACCGTCTGCCCGATCGGGCTCATGCAGAACCTCGTGATCTCGGGGACGCTCCCCTTCTACTTTCTCGGGGCGATCGCCGTCTACGGCCTCGCCCTTGGGCGGGGGTGGTGCGGGTGGTTCTGCCCGTTTGGGACGGTGAACGATCTCCTGGCGTTCCGGAAGGTCCGCTTTCTACGGGCCCTCTCGCCCCTGAAGCTCCTCGTCCTGGGGGGGACCGTCCTGGCTGCCTGGCGGCTGGCCGACACGTGGTTCTGCAAGCTGTGCCCGGCGGCGTCCCTCACCGCCTCGCTTCCGTACCTCGGGCTCGGGGTGGCCCAGGTGAACACCCCGTTCCTCCTCCACATGGCGACCTTGGGGGCGGTGCTCCTGGGGATGGCCCTGGTCTCCCGGTTCTGGTGCCGGTACCTGTGTCCGATGGGGGGGATCCTGTCCCTGTTCAACCGGGCGAGCCTCTTTGGGCTCCGGCTGGGGGCGGGGTGCACGGGGTGCGGGGCCTGCACCCGGGCCTGCCCAATGGGGATCGTCCCCCACCGGGAGATCAACTCCTCCGACTGCATCAAGTGCGGGGAGTGCGTCCCCTCCTGCCCCACGCGGGCCCTGTCCATCGGCTTTTCCCTCCCGGGGGTGAGGGGCCGTGATCCGCTACGCCCTGCTCGGGCTCGTCCAGGGGCTCACGGAGTTCCTCCCGGTCAGTAGCTCGGGGCACCTCGCCCTCGGGCAGGCCCTCCTCGGGGTGGAGTCGCCGGGGCTGGCCCTCGAGGCCGCCGTCCACCTCGGGACCCTGGGGGCGGTCCTCCTCTACTTCGGGCAGGACCTCCTCGCCCTCGCCCGGGGCCTCGTCACCGACCGGGCGGCCCGGCGGTACGTCCTCCTCCTCGCCCTGGGAACCGTTCCCGTCGCCCTTGTAGGGCTCCTCCTCGGGGACGTTCTTGAGGAGGCGTTCGCCTCCCTCCGCGCCGTGGGGGGGGCGTTTCTCGGGACTTCCCTTCTCCTGGTCTTGGGGACCTGGGCCACCCGGCGAGCCCGGCGGGAGACAGTGACCGCGGGCGACGCGGGGGCGGTGGGCGTGGCCCAGGCCCTCGCCCTCCTCCCGGGGGTCTCCCGCTCCGGGGCCACCGTGGCCGCGGGCCTCCTCCGCGGTCTCACCCCCGACGCCGCCGCTCGGTTCTCGTTCCTCCTCGCCATCCCGGCAATTGGGGGAGCAAGCGCGTTGGCCCTTGCCCGGGCGGTGGGGGAGCCGGGCCTCCCCTCGGCAGGGCTTGCCCTCGCCGGGGGGTGCGCGTTCGGGAGCGGATTTGTCGCGATTCGGGTCTTCCTTTCGCTCCTCCGCCGGGGGACCCTGTGGCCCTTCGCCGCCTACTGCCTCCTGGCGGGGGTTACGGCTCTCGCGTGGGGAGGGGCGACCCCCTGACCCAGGACAGGTGTCCGGGGGTGAACGGGCCAGCCTTTCCCCGATGAGGGGAACCTCATCCGCTGGGAGCGGAGCGCCGGGCGTTGGTCGACATCCACCCTCCCTCTACCCTGAAGGGGCCATGGGTGGGAAATCCTGGCTCCAGAAGGCAACGCTTGCCGCGACCTGGGCCATGGTCGCCGTGGCAGGGAACGCGACCGTCCTTCTTCCCGATGGGTTCGCGACCACCGGACATGGGTACGCAGAGTGGTACTGGCTTTCCTCCCCAGGCCACGCCCGCTGGGAGTTCCTCTCCATCCCCTCCGGAGCCGAGCCCTACCTCGCGGTGGAGACGTTTCTATGCCTTCCGGCCTCGGCGGGCGCGTTCCCTTCCCAGATCCAGGCCCGGTTTGCGCTCGCCGGCTCGGCCGGCGGGCCGCCGCAGGCCTGGTTGGCCCGACTGGACCGCGTCCAGGTGAACGGGACCTACGCCCTCTACTTTGGCCAGCTGTTCATCCCCCGGCGCACGGTGGGCTCCCGGCTTGTGGTGACCCTCAACGGGGCCGAGCTCGGGTTCCCGGTGGGAGTTCACCCCTACTCGGTTCGGGTCGCTGCGGCCGTGGGGGGCGGGGCCATCACGCCTCCTGCCGCTCCGGCCTCCGGACCGACCGCCGCGCCATCCTCATCCACCAACTCCGTCCGTCGGCTCCTCCCCCCCTGCGAGAGCTTGGAGAGCGCCCCGTTCCTGTCCCCAGGCACGTACCAGGGCGCCCTGGGCTGGGCCGGGCCGGGGACGGTTCCAGCCGGGAAG
Source organism: Candidatus Bipolaricaulota bacterium (assembly GCA_938084715.1). GTDB lineage: Bacteria > Bipolaricaulota > Bipolaricaulia > Bipolaricaulales > Bipolaricaulaceae > Bipolaricaulis. The sequence goes on from CALKES010000022.1 coordinate 30,290, forward strand.
GGGGTCTACCGGGTCAACCTCCGGGCTGGGCAGATCGTCTCCGTGCGGGTCGAAGCCGGGGGACCGTGTCGGCTCGTCCTCCTCGATCCCTCAGGCCGCCCGGTCGGTGAGATCGAGGGGAGCTCGTGGCTCGGCCTGGAGTACCGGGCAGCGGCAACCGGAGCGTGGGGGATTGTCGTCGTGTGCACCAACGGGGGTCCGAGGTTCGACTACACGTTGACCCTGGAGGTCCGCTAGCGCCCCAGGCGCCGGGCGAGCTCGTCCCAGGGGAGGTGGAAGGCCACGGGTCGGCCATGGGGGCAGCGGGCGGGCTCCCGGGTCGCCTTCCACTGCTCCACCAAGGCCTCCTGCTCCGCGGGCGGGAGGGCCTCCCCGGCCCGCACCGCGGCTGCGCAGGCCACCTCCCGCCACAGTTCCAGGAGGGGAGGCTCCCCATCGAGGAGCCGGTCCGCCACCGCCGCGATCGGCTCCTCGAACCCCAGGCGCGACTGCCGCTCCGCCAGGGCTGCCGGCCAGCCGCGGAGGAGGAACGCGCGTTCCCCAAAGGGTTCGAGGTGCACCCCGAGGGACCGGAGGCGGGGCAGGGCCCGGCGCAGGGCCTCGGCCCGGTCGAATGGAACGGTGACTTGAACCGGGATGAGGAGCTCCTGGACCGGGACCTCGTCCCCGGGGGCGTGGCGCTCGAAGAGGACCCGCTCGTGGGCCGCGTGCTGGTCGAGGACCGTCAGCCCCCCCTCCTCCTCGAGCACGAGGTACGCCCCCTGGACCTGGCCGAGGACCCGCCACGAGCGCGCCGGGGGCTCCCCCGGAGGGGAGGGGAACAGGGCCGCCGGCCCCCCGGCCGGTGGGGCAGGAGGAGCCCACGCTCCGGACACAGACGGGGTGCCCGCGGGGACCGCGCCTCCCAGGGCCCGCAGCGCCGCCCTTCTGAACAGGTCCGTCACGGCGCTCTCCGACCGGAACCGGACCTCCTCCTTGCGGGGATGGACGTTCACGTCCACGAGCTCGGGGTCGACGTCGAGGTAGAGGAAGAACACCGCGTGCCCCCCCCGGGGGAGGTAGCGGGCGTAGGCCTGGGCGATCCCCACCCCGGGGATCCCAGGGCGGACGGGCCGGCCGGAGAGGAACAGGTGCTGATCCGATCGGGTGGGCCGGGCGAGCTCGGGCGGCCCAAACCACGCCCGGAGGTGGAACCCCGGCTCCCGGAGCTCGGCCGGGAGGAGCTTCTCCGCGACCTCCGCCCCGTACACCTGACGGATCCGCGTCAGGGGGTCGGGAGCCGGGGGGACATCGAGGACCTCGCGGCCCTCGGAGCGGACGGTGAACGCCGTCCCGGGACGGGCGAGGACGATCCGCCGGAGGGACCCCAGGGCCCGGCGGGCTTCCACCCCCGGCGCATCGAGGAACTGCCGTCGGGCGGGGACGTTCCAGAACAGGTCCTCCACCACCACTGTCGTCCCCACGGGGTGAGCGGCCGGCCGGGCCGCAGTGACCCGGCCGCCCGCGACCCGGAGCTCGTGGCCCTCCGGGCGATCCGTGGCCCGGGAGACGAGGGTTACCCGGGCCACGGCGCAGATGGCGGCCAGGGCCTCCCCCCGGAACCCCAGGGTCCGGATGTGCCGGAGGTCCTCCTCGGTCTCGATCTTGCTTGTGGTGTGCCGTTCGATCGCGAGGAGCATCTCCTCCGGCGCCATCCCGTGCCCATCGTCCGTCACGGCGAGGCGGGCGATCCCCCCTCCCTCGAGCTCGACCCCGATCCGCCCTGCCCCAGCGTCGAGGGAGTTCTCCACGAGCTCCTTGAGGGCCGAGGCGGGCCGGTCCACCACTTCCCCGGCTGCGATCTTCCGGACCACCCCTTCCTCCAGCCGCCGGATCCGCATCGGCCCTAGGCTACCCCCTGCCCCCCTCCCTTGCCATTCCCCTCCCCTGGGGTTACCGTCTTTGGCCCCAAAGGAGGCGAAACCGATGCACACCGTGCCCGAGCTCGTGAAGCTTCTGGGCCTTTCGACCGAAAACCAAGTTCGCAACCGGATCGAGGCGGTCCGGGACCTCCTCCTGGGCTCGATCCGCCGCGGCCCCAACAACCAGCTCCTCCTCACCGACGACGGCCTGGCCCTCCTCCGGGACCTCCAGACCTTGTGCGAATCCGGGCATACCCTAACCGAAGCGGCCAACGTCTTACGCTATAGAGCCCAAAGAGAGGAGGAAAAATCTACAGGTGTTTTGTCCGATGTTGTCAAGTTTAGCCCGAAAGAGGGCGAAGCCGGAGGTGGGGGCTGGGAAGCACTCGTGCGGCACCTGGAGGCGGAGGTCCGGGATCTCGCGTCCCGGGTCGCGGCCCTCGAGGCCGCCCTCCGCCGGGAGGCTCCGGCGGCGTGGTGGGAGCGGTGGCGGTAGGATAGGCCCATGCCCGAGACGAAGCTCGAGCGGGTGAGGCGGGCCATTGCCCGCTCGGCCCGCCTGCGGGCCCTCTCGATCTGCTCCAACATCACGGCCATCGACCGGCTCAAGATCAACGACCACGGTCCGACCCACGTCCGGATCGTGACCCGGATCGCGCTGCGGCTTCTGGAGCTCCTCCACAGGGCCGGGGTTCGCCTGGGGGTGGAGGACCACGGGCTCTCCTACGAGGACGCCCAGGTCGTCCTCGTCCTCGGGGCCGCCCTCCACGACGTGGGGCACGCGATCCACCGGGCCGACCACGAGCTCTTCTCGATGGTCCTCGCCCCCTCCCTCCTCGACGAGCTCCTCCAGGGGATCTACGAGGAGCCGGCCCGGACGGTGATCCTCGCCGAGACCCTCCACGCGATCTGGGCCCACCGGACGAACGTCCGGCCCCTCACCGTGGAGGGGGGGATCCTCAAGGTGGCCGACGCCCTGGACATGGAGAAGGGCCGGGCCCGGATCCCGTTCCAGGTGGGGAAGCCCACGATCCACAGCGTCTCCGCCCTCGCGATCGAGAAGGTGAGGATCGAGCCTGGGAAGGAGAAGCCGGTCCACATCCACGTCCGGATGACGAACTCCGCCGGGATCTTCCAGCTCGATAGCCTCCTCAAGGAGAAGCTCCTCACCTCGGGCCTCGCCGACCACATCGAGGTCTCGGCGGAGATCGAGGGGGAGGAGAAGAAGATCATCGGCCGGTGGTCCCTCGACTAGGAGGGCCGCTAGAGGCTTCCGCGGCCGGGGGGACGGTTTCCACCCCGTGGCCCAGGGCGGGGGCCGTTTCCGGGGCCCTGGGCGAGGGACTTGACAAAAGGCCCCTTTTGTAAAGTACCCCCCTGGCCAAAGGGCCTAGAGAAGAGGATTTGACGCCGCCTTTGCCCTTTTGTAAAATGAGGCGTGCCAATGGTAAAGTCATCCCGGGAGGTCCGGTGCCCCTCCAACTGACCCAGGAGGACTTCATGACCCCGGACCAGGTCCGGCGGCTCAAGGCCCACGCCCGGCGGGCGGCCGAGCTCGCCCGCCGCAATGGCCAGAAGGCCCCGGTCCGGGACTGGGCGATCCTCCACGTCGCCCTCGACGCGGGCCTCCGGGTCTCCGAGATCGTCGCCCTCCGGGTCGGGGACCTCCTCCTCGAGCCCGGCCACTCGGCGATCATCGTCCGCCGGGGGAAGGGGGGGAAGGAGCGGGGGGTGGACATCGGCCAGGCCCTCCGGGACCATCTCGGGGAGTTCCTGGAGTGGAAGCAGGCGGTGGGGGAGCCAACGGGGGATGGAGACCTCCTCTTCCTCTCCCCCCGGGGCGGGCCCCTCACCCGCCAGGCCGTCTACCTCATGTTCAAGCGCCTGGCCCGGGCGGCCGGGCTCCCGGAGCGGTTCACGATCCACTCCTGCCGCCACACCTACGCCTCGATGCTGTATCGGGCAAGTCGGTTCAACCTCCGGCTCGTCCAGAAGCAGCTTGGGCACGCCTCGATCCGCACGACCCAGGTCTACGCCGACGTGCTATCCGCCGACGCCCTCGAGGCCGTGAACGGGCTCCCCCAATGACCTTCCTCGCGGCCCTCCTGCCCCTCCTCGTCGGGGTCGGGGGGTGGGCCCAGGTCCAGCTCACGGCCGAGCTCGGCTGGCAAGGGATCCCTGTTGCCAGGGCCGTCAACCCCCTGTGGGTCACGGTGGAGAACCGGTCCCCCTCGGTCCTTTCGGGCACCCTGCGCGCCGTCGGAGAGGCCGGCTCGGGGTGGCGGGGCCGGGTGACCCAGGGGCTCCGGGCCCTGCTCCTCCTCCCCCCCGGCGGGAGGGCGCGGCTCCTCTTCCCGTGGCCCGTCGAGGTCGGGGGGGAACCCCTCCGGATCAGCGTGGAGGCGGAAGGCCGAGAGCTAGTTCGGATCAGCCTCCCCGTCCGGGCGGCCCTGGAGAAGCCCCTCGCCCTGGTGGGGGTCGGAGGCGATCTCCCCGGCGGCCCGGCGGCCTTCCTCGCCCCCGAGGACTTCCCGGCCGACCCGATCCTCCTCGATCCATTCCGGGCCGTGCGCGTGGCGGTGCCCCTCCCCGCGAGGGCGAGGGAGACCCTTCGGGCGTGGGCCGCGTTCGGGGGCGGGGCCGTCGAGGGGGTCCTGGCTCCACCTTCCCTCCCTCCCCTGGGGGAGGAGCCCCTGCGGGCCCTCCTGCGGGACCGCGCCCGCCAGGAGCGGCCGACCCTCCTCCTCCTCGCCCTCTCCGCGGCCTACCTCGCCCTCCTCGGGTACGCCCTGGCCGCCCTGGGCCGGGGCCGCCCTGCCCCCGCCGCCGGCCTCCTCGCCCCGTTCCTCGCCTTCTCCCTGTTTTATCCGGTTTTATTCGAAAGTCCGCCACTGGTAACCGCAGTTCAAATCTCGGTAAACGATGAAAGCGTTGTTGGCTTTGGATTGGACACGCTGGCGATCGTGGCCCGCCGGGGCGGGATCGTGGCCCTTCCCGGCCACTGGGTCGAGAGGCGCCAGGCTGGTTTAGAAAACGTGTACAGCGAGATCCTCTGGGAGTGGGGGCGGGAGGGGACCCAGACCCTCGTCCGGATGAACCCGGGTAAAACATTGATCCTGTACCGCTACGGCGAGCCATGGGCGGGGGAGGGAGGAGTTCCCCTGGGGGTTGGGCCGGTTGCGGAGGCACTTGGGCCCCTTCTGGGTCAGGGGGGGCGGTGGGTGGTGGCGGAGGCCCACCGGCGGGAGAGGGGGGAGGCGTGGTGGGTGTACCGGGTGAGGGGGGTGGGGGATGGCTAGGCTTGTGGGGGAGCTCCTCACCCCGTACCACGGGTTCGCGATCCTCTCCGGGGTCGCGTTCGCGGCGTCCCTGCTGTGGCCGGAGGGGGAGCCCACCGCGGCCCTGGGGGCGTTCATGCGGGGTCCGTTCTTCCTCCAGGCGGTGGCCTTCCTCCTGGGGATCCTCGCCCTCCAGGCCGGCGAGGCGGAAGGCGGGTACGGGGCCTACCCGCCCCTCCGCCGGGCCGGGCGGCTCGTCGCCCACGGGGGGCTCGGGCTCCTCCTCGTCCTCCCGTTCCTCCTCCTCCACCGGGTCGAGGTGGGGCTCCCGTGGGCGGCCCTGGGGGGCGCCGTGGGGTTTCTCCTCCTCTACGCCGCCTTCTGGGCGATGGTTGGTTATGGGGTCGCGGTGGCTGTACACTGGCCCGGGCTTCGGTTCGCGCTCAAGTACGGGTCCTACGTTGCGGCCACCCTCCTCCCCGGGTCCCCCCTGACCCCGTTTCCGGGCCTCGCCGCGCTGGGCGGGGAGGGGGTGCCGTGGGGCCTCTTCCTGTACGGGGCGCTGACCCTCGGGGCCCTGGGAGCGTGGAGCGGGATATGGAAGGCGCGGAGATCCTCCAAGGCGTGAGGGCGTGGGGCCGGGTCCGGAACGGGATCCGGGCCGGCCTCGCCACGGCGATCGGCCTCCTTGGGGCCTCCCTCCTCGTTCGCCTCGGGGGCTGGGCCCTTCCGGTCTACGTCTGGGTCGCGATCCCGATTGCCGTCGCCCTCGGCGGGGCGTGGCCCTTGGGGCGGGAGTTCCTCCTCCGGGCGGGCCGGCAGCTGGGGGTTGGGGAGCGGCTCGCTGCCCTCGAGGTCGTCCTCCGGGAGGGGGCCGAGGCGTTCCTCCCGTTTCTCCTTGCCGAGGTTCCCCGAAGCCGGAGGGCGGGCTGGCGGCTCCTTTCCCTGCGGGAGGGGGGCCTTGCCGTGGGCTGCCTCGCCCTCGGGGCAGCCCTCGCCCTCGTCCCTCCCCCGGCGCCGGGTGGAGCGCCGGACGGCGAACCCGTTCCACCGGCGGCCGCCGAGTTTCAGCCCGCGGTCCCCGCGCCGGAGCGGCCGGACCCGGAGCCCCTGGCCGAGCGGCAGGTGACCCCGTTCCCCGCGATTCCGGAGCCCCCCGTCTACTCCCCCTACGAGGACCTCCTCGCCGCCCTCCTCGGGCTCGAGCCGGGGGCGGTTCCCCTGGAGGAGCTTGTGGGGCGGCTGGCCCGGGAGGAGGGCCTCCTCCGCTCGCTCGCTCAGCGGTTGCGGGAGCTGGCCTCCGGCGGGCTCTCCCCCGCGGAGCGGGCCGAGCTTGTTCCCCTGGCGCGGGAACTCGCCCGGGCCGACCTCCGGGAGCGGGTCCAGGAGCTCATGGAACGGGAGGACGCAGGGGGGGCCGCGGAGGCGGCCGAGGCGGTGGAGGCCGCCCTCCGTGCCGTGGAGGACGCCTCCCGGCGGGGGGAGCGGGCCGAGGAGCCCGGCCAAGGCTCCGCCTCCGGCTTCGGCCCCGGGCTCCCCAGCGGAGAGCTCGTCGACCTCCCCGACGCGGGCCTCCCCAATGGGGCCCGGGCGGAGGCCGAGGGGGGACCCGAATCCGAGGGCCGACCCGGCCGGGCCGAGGTGGACCAGCCGGGTACCGAGGCTGGGGAAACCCTCGCCCAGGGCCCTGGCGGCGCCTGGCCGACCCTCCCCGTGGGGGAGGAGCGCGCCCCCGTGGTCGGAGGGGAGGGCCCGGTCCGGGCCCACCTCGTCCCCGCCATCCCCGGCGAGCCCCCCGCGCCCGAGGCCCAAGTCCCCACGGCCTTGAGCCCCCAGGAGGTCGAGGTCGTCCTGAGAACCCGGGGCGTGCCCCCCGAGCTGCGGGAGGTCGTCCGCCGGTACTTCGAACTCATCGGAGGGAACCCGTGATCACCCGTGAAGATCTCGTCGGAGCCCAGGAGAGGTTTGCCCTCCTCCGGGAAAAGCTCGCCCAGGTCATCGTGGGGCAGGAAGGGGTCGTCGAGGTCGCCCTGTGGGCGGTCCTCGGGAGGGGGCACGTCCTCCTTGAGGGGGTGCCGGGGCTTGGGAAGACCCTCCTCGTCCGCGCCCTCGCCCGGGCCCTCGGGCTCTCGTTTTCCCGGATCCAGTTCACCCCCGACCTCATGCCCGCCGACATCGTGGGGACGAACATCCTCTCCGGGGAGGGGTTCCGGTTCCTCCCCGGGCCGCTTTTCTCCCACGTCGTCCTCGCCGACGAGGTGAACCGGGCGACCCCGAAGACCCAGTCCGCCCTCCTTGAGGCGATGCAGGAGGGGCAGGCCACGGTGGCCGGGACCACCCACCCCCTCCCCCAGCCGTTCACCGTCCTGGCTACCCAGAACCCGATCGAGATGGAGGGGACCTACCCCCTCCCCGAAGCCCAGGTGGACCGGTTTCTGTTCAAGGCCGAGGTCCCCTTCCCCGGGGAGGCGGACCTCGTGGAGATCGTCCGCCGGAACACGGAAGGGGAGGGCATTGTCCTCCCCGAGCCCGTGCTCTCCGCCGAGGGGGTGAGGCGAGCCCAGGCTGCGGTGGCCGCCTACCCCGTCCCGGAGCCGCTCCTGGCCTACGCGGCCCGGCTGGTGCTTGCCACCCACCCCGGGCACCCCCTCGCCCCCGAGGCGGTGCGGAAGTACGTCCAGTACGGGGCGAGTCCCCGGGGGAGCCTCGCCCTGATCGTCGGGGCCAAGGCGCGGGCGTTCCTCGCCGGGCGGTACCACGTGGGGGTCGAGGACGTCCAGGCGGCCCTCCGGCCCGCCCTCGTCCACCGGATCATCCCCAACTTCCGGGCCGACGCGGACGGGGTGGCGGCCGCCGACCTCGTGGAGGAGGTGGGGGGGGCGGTCCGGGCCCCATGAGGGACGAGCTCCTCACCCCCGACGAGCTCCGGGCGCTCGCCCGGGCCCGGCTCTCGTTCGGCCGCCCCGGAGGGGTGCTCCCCGGCGGTCACCTCGCTCCCCGGACCGGGACGTCCCTGGAGTTCGCCGACCACCGGCCCTACGAGCCGGGGGACGACGTCCGGCTCATCGATTGGGCCGTGTACGCCCGCCACCGGAGGCTCGTGACGAAGGTCTTCGCCCGGGAGGTGGAGGCCCCCCTCTACCTCCTCCTCGACGCCAGCCGCTCGATGGGGGAGGGCGGGAAGGCGGAGTTCGCCCGCCGGCTTGCGGCCGCCCTCCTCTACGTCGCCCACCGGGGCGGGGACCGGTTCGCCCTCCACCCGTTTCGGGCCGGGGTCGAGGCCCGGGGCTCCCCCCGCCGGGGCCGGGGGGCCCTCGCCCGGGCCTTCGCCCGCCTCGTCGAGCTCCGCCCCGAGGGGGAAACCGACCTCTCGGGGTCCCTCGTCGCCTGGGCTGAAGCGGCCCGGGAGCCCGGGGTGTGCGTCGTCCTCTCCGACTTCCTCGCCCCGGGCGGGTACCGGGACGGGCTTCTCGCCCTCCGCCACGGCCGCCACGGCACCGTCGCCCTCCAGGTCCTCTCCCGGTCCGAGCTCGATCCCCCCCGCCTCGGGGAGGTCCGGCTCCTCGACGTCGAGACGGGCCGGGCCCGGTCCCTCGTCCTCGGGCCCGGGGCCCTCCGGGCGTACCGGGAGGCCCTCCGGCGGTGGAACGAGGGCCTCTCCCAAGCCTGCCGGGAGCTCCGGATCCCCTACTTCCTCTTCCGGAGCGACGCTTCCCCGGTGGAGGCCGCGCTCACCGTGATCGCGGGGTGGAGCCGATGACGTTCCTCTTTCCCTGGGCGTGGGCGTGGCTTGGGGCCGGGCTCGGGGCGGTCCTCCTCCACCTCCTCCGCCGCCGGGAGCGGGAGCACCCCGTGTCGGCCCTGTTCCTGTGGGAGCCGATCCCCCCGGACCGGGTGAGCCGGGTCCAGCGGGTCCTGTCCCGCCTCGACCTCCTGTTCCTCCTCCAGCTCCTCGCCGTCCTCCTCCTCGCGGCGGGGCTTGCCGGTCCCCTCTTCCGGGTCGTTCGCCCCGCCGGGGCGACGGCGATCCTCCTGGATGGATCGGCGTCCATGGGGATCGGGAACCGGCCCGAGGAGGCGGTGGAGGCCGCCCGGCGGGTCGTCCGGGAGTCCGCCGGGCCGTGGGCCGTCGTCCTGTGGGCCGATCCCCCCCAGCTCCTCGTCCCCCCGACGGACCGCCGGGAGGAGGCCCTCGCCCTCCTCGGGGCCTACCGACCCACCCTGGGCTCCCGCCCGCCCATCGGCCCGGCCCTCGCCCTCCTCCCCGGGGGCTTCGGCCGGATCGTGGCCGTGACCGACGACCCCCCGACCGAGGAGGGGGTGGAGGTCGTCCTCCTCCCGCCCCGGGAGAACCTGGCGATCGTCGCCTTCTCCGTCCGGCCCACCCCCGGGGGGACGGGATACGAGGCCCTGGTCCGGGTCCGGAACGACACCCGGCGGTACCGGGACGTCCAGGTGGCCCTCGACATCGGTTCGGGGACGTACCTCGCCTCCCGCCTCCTCGGCCCTAGGGAGGAGGACCTGTTCACGTTCAGCCTCCCCCTCGTCCGCCCGGGGCTGCGGGCCGAGCTCCTCCCCCGGGACGACTTCCCGTGGGACAACGTCCGCTACTTCGCCCTCGAGGGGGCGGCCGCCCTCCGGGTCTGGTGGCTGGGGGAGGAGGACCGGTACCTGGGGGCCGCGCTCGGGGCCGCCCTCCCCGTCGAGCGAACGGCGACGGGGCCCTGGGACCTGACCGTGGCCGTCCGCACCGGCCTTCCCGACCTCCCCCCTGGCCCGGTCCTCCTCGTCGGGGCCTCCTCCCCCGAGGCCCCCCTCGGGGAGGCCGTTCCCGGGGGGGCGTTCCGGGGGGCGGACTCTCCCCTCCTCCAGCACGTCGTCCCCGAGGCCTTCCGGTCAGGGGCCGTCTTCCCCCCGAGCCTTCCCCCGGGCGCCGTCGTCGACCTGTGGGCGGGGGACGTTCCCGTCCTCGCCCGGTGGGAGACGGCTGCCGGCCGGCGGACCCTCCTCGCCCTCGACCTCCCCCGCTCGAACCTCCCCCTCCTCCCCGACTTCCCGATCCTCCTCCGGGGGCTCCTCACCTGGCTCCTCCCGTTCCGGCCGCGGGCGGCCCTCGTCGTCGGGGAGGCCCTCGAGCTCCCACCGGGGACCGAGGTCGTGACCCCCCAGGGCCCGGTGGCGGGGGTCTGGGTCCCGGACCGGCCGGGGCTCTACGAGCTCCGGGGTGAGCGGACGGAGGTCGTGGCGGTGAACGTCCCGTACGGGGAGTCCCTTCCCCCGCGACCGGGTGGGGGGGGCGGGGCGCGGGGCGGGGCGGCCGTGGCCGAGGTCGCCGGCTGGCCCCTGTTCGCCCTCGGGGCGTTCCTCCTCCTCGCCCTGGAGTGGGGCCTCGCCCGGAGGAGGGGGCTCTGATGCGGTTCCTCAATCCCCTCGCCCTCCTCGGGCTCCTCCCCGCCGCCGCGGTCTTCTTCCTCTCCCTTCGCCGGCCGACGCTCCTTGGCCGGGCCCTGACCCTGGGGCTCCTCGCCCTGGCCCTCTCCGGCCCCGAGGTCGCCCTCCGGCGGAGGGGGGAGACCGTGGTCTTCCTCGTCGACCGCTCGGCCAGCGTGGGGGACGAGGCGGGGGCGGCGCTTCCCGATCTTCTCGCGGCGGCCCGGGGCCGGGGGGCCGACGTCGGGGTGATCTCCTTTGCCGACGGGGCGGCCGTGGCCCGCTGGCCGGGGATCGGTGAGGTCCCAGGTCAAGCCCTCTCCCCGTTTGGGACCCACATCGCGGCCGCGATCGACCTCGCCTTAGCCCTCGCTCCCCCCGGGCCAACCCAGCTCGTCCTCCTCTCCGACGGCCGGGGTACCGCCGGGGATGGGCTCGCCGCCGCGGCCCGGGCCGCGGGGCGGGGGATCCCCGTCCACGTCGTCCCCGTGGGCCGGTCCGACCTCGTCCGGCTGGCCGAGCTCACCGGCCCCCGGGAGGCGCCTTCGGGAACGGTGGTCCTGGAGGCAACCCTGGCCGCCGCCCGGCCGACCCCGGCGACCGTTCGCCTCCTCCGGGACGGGGTCGAGCTCGAGACCCGGGCGGTGGACCTCCCCCCGAGGAGGACGACGCTGGCGTTCACCGACCGGCCGCCGCCCGGGTTCCGCGTCTACCGGGTCGAGGTCCAGGCCCCCGGGGACCCGGTTCCCGAGAACAACGCCCTCGACTGGGGCCTCCGCGTGGGGGATCCCCCCGAGGTCCTCGTGGTCGGGCCCCGGCCGAGCGCGGTGGACGACCTCCTCCGGGCGGCGGGGATCCCCTTCCGCCGGGCGAGCTCCCTCCTACCCACCGACCTCGCCGGGGTCGGGCTCGTAGTCCTCGACGGCCACCCCCTGGGCCTGATCGGGGCCCGGACCCAGGAGGCGCTCCGGGCGTTCGTCGCCGGGGGCGGCGGGCTCCTCGTCGTCCAGGGCCGGGAGGCGGTGGCGGGGTACCTCGGGCCGGTGGAGGAGCTCCTCCCGGTGACCTACGCCGTCCCCGAGCGGATCCAGGAGGCCACGGCCGCGGTCGTGTTCGTGCTCGATCGGTCGGCGTCCATGGGGGCGATGAGCGGGGGGGCGGTGAAGATCGACCTCCTCAAGGAGGCGACCGCTGCCGCGGCCGAGGTCCTGCCGCCCGAGGACGTCCTGGGGGCCGTCGCCTTCGACCGCTACCCCACCTGGCTTGTCCGCCCCGGTCCCGTCGCGGAGGTCCGCGACGCCCTGTTTGCCGCCCTCCGCGGTCTCACCCCGAGCGGGGGAACCGACGTCTTCCCCGCCCTCGAGGCGGCGGTGGACGCCCTCCGGGGGACGACCGCCCGGCTCCGCCACGCCATCGTCATCTCCGACGGAAAGACCCACTGGGACGAGGAGATCCTCGCCCGGCTCCGGGTGGCGGTGGCCGAGGGGCGGATCGGGGTCACGACGATCGCCGTGGGGGAGGACGCGGATCTCTCGACCCTCGCCGAGCTCGCCGCCCTGGGGGGTGGGAGGACGTACGTCCTGGCGTCCATGGCCGACCTCCGGACGGTCCTCGTCCAGGAGGTCGAGCGGGTGGCCCGGCCGCGGTTTGTCGAGCGGGAGGCCCCGGTCCTCCCCGGCCCCGGCGCGTTCCCGCTCTCCTCTCCGCTCCCTCCCCTCCTCGGGTACACGCTTACGTTCCCCAAGCCCGCGGCGGACGTGGTCCTCCTCACCCCGGCGGGGGACCCCCTTCTTGCCCGGTGGCGGATCGGCCTTGGCGAGGTGGCCGTCCTCAACGCCGACCTGTACGGGATCTGGACGCGGGAGTGGGTCCGCTCCCCGGCCCTGGGCGAGCTGTGGGGGAGGCTCCTTGGGGCGTTGTGGGGCGAGAGGCAGGGGGTGACCGTGGACTGGGCCGTGGTCGGGGGGACCCTGCGCCTGGGGGTCGAGGCCGCCTCCGGCGGCCGGTGGGTCAACGGGCTGGCGTTTTCGGGCGAGCTCGTCGGGCCGGGGGGCGTCCGGGCGGTGGAGTTCGCCCAGGTGGGTCCGGGGCGGTACGAGGCCGAGCTCCCGAGCCCCGGGGCCGGGGCCTACCTCCTCACCGTGAGCGAGCCTGGCGGAGGGTACGGCGGGGCGTTCGCCCTATCGCTTCCGTACCCCAAGGAGCTCGAGGCGTTCGGGCCGGACCTCGCCGCCCTCCGGGCGATCGCCCGGGTCTCCGGGGGGGAGGTTCTCCGGGACGAGCTCCTTCCCTCGCCCCCGGGGGCGGGGGCGGACTGGACGCCCCTTGGGCGGGCCCTCCTCTGGGCCGCGGCGGGCTTTCTCCTCCTCGACCTCGCCCTCCGCAAGCTCCTCGCCTGAGGGGCTACGGACGGCCGGCGAAACCGGGGAGCCGTTCCCTGACCTCGTCCCAGACGATCAGGCGGAACCCGTCCACGGCCGCCGGGAGGTCAGCCGGCCTCCCCTTCGGTGGCCCGCCCGGCCTGGCCGTACGTGGGGGCGACGTGGGGTCGTTGGGGTGGCTAGCCGACGATCCGCGCCAGGGCATCGTCATCTCCCTCGAGGAACACCTTGGGCCCGGCCAGGACGGCCCGGGCGAAGGGGTCGCCGTTCCTCACTCGGTCCCGGAGCTCGCCGGGGGTGAACACGGCCGCGTTGATCTCCCGGCCGAGCTCCCGTTCGAGGTCCATCAGGGCAGCGGTGAGGGCCCGCGGGGCGAGGGCCTCCCGGACCCGGTCCCTGTTCACCGAGGGACCCCCGGCCTTGCGCACTTCCCCAGCGCTCGTTCGCTGTTTGTTCTCTCAAAGGGGGACGGCTATGATGGTGGTGCCTTCTGGGCGAAAGGGAGACCCGTGGCCGAGCCCTGCCAGGTCACCGCGCTGAGAGAGCCCCGCCCGGGCCTCGGGCCCGACCCTCGAGCTCTACAGGACTTTGAGCACCGAAGGGGAGGCGGTGCGCGGTGAGCTCGCATTCAACCCTTCACCAGCGCGTCCTCGAGCTCTACTCCGCGTACGTCGGGAGCTTTCTTTCCTTTGCCGACCCGCGGATCGAGGCGTTTGTCCAGCGGGAGCTGTTCGAGACGCAGAGCCTGTGGCCTGAGCCGCTCCTGGAGGTTGCGGCCCACTACGCGCCGGGGCCCACGCTCCGCGAGCTTGCCGACGCGGGGTTGGTCCACCCGTTGTGCGGGGAGATCATCCGGGTCGAGCGCCTGCACAAGCACCAGCACGAGGCGATCAGGCGCGGACTCCGCGGCGAGCCGTTCGTCGTTACTTCCGGCACTGGCTCCGGGA
>CALKES010000023.1 GCA_938084715.1 Candidatus Bipolaricaulota bacterium
CGGTCCGCTGTTCGATGATCTGGTTGAGGACCGAGGGCGGTAGCTCCTGGTTGGCTGGGTTGGTGAGGACCGCCGCCCCAACCTGGTTTCGAATCTCGCTCCTGCGGATGTCGTCGAGCTTCCCCCCCCATGTTGACGATCGGGAACGTGAGGTAGAGGGCGACGACCACCGCGAGCCCCTGGGTCACGGCCCGGAGGGCCATGTACCGACCGAACCTCAGCGCGTTGCCACCCCGCATGGCCCCCTCCTTCCGATACCGGTTTCTACATCAATATGCAGTCGAGGGGGGAATGAGTTTACATGACCTCCAAGGCCGGAGGAACGCTGTTCCGAACCGGAATACAAGTTCCTCTTGGGCTTGGAGAGGCTTCAGGCGACGGCCGTTCCCGCGGTCGGCTCAACTCCAAAGGCCGACGAGTGGACCTCAGTCTGGGCAATGACTGAAACCACGGGACGGGCCATCCTCTCCACGCGAGGCGTTCTAGATCAGGCCTCGTTTGAGTCCTGGTTGCTGCCCGTTGGACTGCATCGCCCAACGAGGGGTTCTTCCTCGACCGTGGGGTACAGGGTGGCGATCCCGGCTTGGATCTCGATGGTCGTGGAGAGGGCGGTGATGATGCGGCACTGGCTCTGGCTACATTGCTTGAACAGGATCCAGGCTTCTTCTTCAGACTGTGTCTGGAGGAGAGCTTGTGCCTTGCGTGCTGCTTCCTCAGGTGCTGGCCCATCCTGGGGAAGGTGGGGTTGTCGAGGTGGGAGGGGTCCGTGGTCATCTCCACCACGCCTTGGCCGGCCTGGGCGATCTTCCGCCATCCTCGCGGCGGCGAGGACGCAGTGTAGAGCCCGCATCCCACGGACCAGGGGTGTCCGACACCCTCTTGGGAGAAGTGCCGGCGGCGATACGCGGGTTCTGGTGGGTGGTGCAGGAGTTGAACCTGCGACCCCGCGCACGTCAAGCGCGTGCTCTCCCAAGCTGAGCTAACCACCCTGGAGGCGGCGCCCGGATTTGAACCGGGGAATAAGGGATTTGCAGTCCCTCGCCTTTGCCGCTTGGCTACGCCGCCCTCTGGTGGAGGTGGGGGGAGTTGAACCCCCGTCCGAAAACCCCTCGGCTTCGGCTTCTACAAGCTTAGCCCGCGTTTTTGGTCTCGGGCCTCGCGCTCCCACGGGCGGGATCGCTCAGCCCCCAGCCCCGTTGAGGTTCACCTGAGCAGCCCAAGGCCAGCTGCCCTGGCTAGCCCGCCTTGTCGACGCCCATCAGCACCCCGCGGGCGGGGGCACCGTGGACGGCCTACGCTAGTTCAGAGCGTAAGCAGGAACAGTTGCGTAGTCGGCATTTGTTTGCCGTTCCGCCGGTTTTAGGAGGAGACGGACCTCCGCTTGCCGCCTGGCCTCGGTGTTCCCGTCGAGACCGGTCACCCCCAAGCGCGCCCATTATACTCCGGGCGGAGGCGATGGCCAGTGCGGCGGGCCCTCCTTCCCGGCTTGGGAGCTGCCCTCGGCTTTGGGATCGCGTTCGGCTACGCCTTCTTCCCCGGGCCCCTGGCCCTCGTCCCCGCCGGAGCCTCCTTCCTCCTCGCCCTTGGCCGGCGGTCGGCCCTCGCCCTGTGGGGGGCCGCGTTCGCCGTCGGGCTCGCTCTGCCCGTCCGGGAGACCCTCCCTCCCCACCTCGCCTTCCAGCTCCCCAACCTCCGGGAGGTCGGGGGCGTTGTCCTCGACCTCCCCGAGCCCCGGACGAAAAACGCCTCCTTCACCTTGGCTGTGGAGACCCTGGGGGTGAGACTCCTGGCCTACATTCCGCTTGGGACCGAGCTTGGTCCTGGCGACCGGGTGCGGCTCGTCGGGCGGTGGGGGGTTCCCCAGCCGCCGGCGTGGCGGGAGGCCCTCCTCCGCCGGGGGATCCACGGCCTCTTCTGGGCCGACGGGGCGGAGGTCGAGGCGCCGGGGGGACCAGGCCTCCTCCGCCTGGCGTGGAGGGTCCGGGGGGCCCTCCTCTCCCGCCTGGACGCCGGGCTCCCCTGCCCGGCGGCGGACCTCCTCTCCGCCCTCCTCCTCGGGGCCCGGGGGAGGCTCCCGGACGACGAGGCGGAGGCGTTCCGTCGGGCCGGGGTGGCCCACCTCCTCGCGCTTTCGGGGCTCCACGTGGGGATCCTCGCTGCAGGGGGCTGGTGGTTTCTAGGGCTCCTGCGCGTCCCCCGGGCCTGGCGGTATCCCCTCCTTGTACCGGCGGCGGGGTTCTACGTCCTCCTCGGGGGGGCGCGGGTGTCCCTCCTCCGGGCGGGGATCATGTTCGCCCTCTTGGGCCTGTTCTGGCTTCTCTGGGAGCGGGGGTGGGTCCTCCGGCGGTGGCTCGACCCCCTCCAGGGGCTCTCCCTCGCCGCGATCGTGGTCCTCCTCCTCTGGCCGTGGTCGGCCCTTGACGTGGGGTTCCAGATGTCGTTTCTTGCCACCGCGGGGATCGTCCTCCTCCTCCCGGGGTGGACGGGCTCCCCCCTCCGGGGGAGGCTTCCCCGGTGGGTGAGGCCGGCGGCGGATCTCCTCGCGGTGACGCTCTGCGCTCAGGCCGGGGCGGTCCCCGTGGTGGGCTCGGCGTTCGGCTACCTCGCCCCGTACGGGTTCGTGGCCAACCTCGTCCTCGTCCCCTGGACGGGGGCCCTCCTCTGGGCCGGGCTCCTCGCCCTCGCTCCGCTTCCGCTGGGGGTTGCGGTGGAACGGGCCGTCGTGGGCCCCTACCTCACCGTGGTCCGATGGCTCGCCGCGCTCCATGGGGCGTCCCTCCCGGTGGGGCCTGGGTTCGGGGCCTGGTGCGTCCTCGCCGCCGTGGGGTTCCTCCTCCTTCGGGCCCTGACTGACGAGATGCCCGATGGGGGCTACTTCGCGATCCGCCAGAGTTGGACGTCCCCGGAGTAGTCGGTGCTGTACTCCCCCGAGGTCGTGACCACCCGCTCCCCGTCCGGGAACACGATCAGCCCCCAAATCGATTCCCTGGCCCCGGTGTACTCGGCGATCTTGGCCCTGCTGCCGAGGTCCCAGACCTCGATCTTCTTCCCGAACCCCGCGGCGAGGATCCTCCCCCCGTCGGGCGAAAAGGCGAGAACGTAAAGCGAGCTCGTCACCCCCTGCCGGAGCCGGAGCTCCTCGCCCCACCCGTCCGTCCGGTAGACCCGGATCTCACCGGGGTTGTTCACGCACGCCAGGCGCCTCCCGTCCGGGGAGAAGACAACCCGGTACACGTTGATCCCGGCCTGGATCGGATCAAGCCTCAGCCGGAGGGTGTCGGTGTCCCAGATCCGGATGAACCCGTCGCAGCCGCTCGTGGCCAGGGTCCGGCCGTCGGGGGAGAAGGTGACGCAGCGGACCCAGCTCATGTGGGCGCGGTCCTTCTCCTCGGCGTTGACGAGCCGGGGGTCGA
The DNA here is from genome assembly GCA_938084715.1 of Candidatus Bipolaricaulota bacterium. Lineage (GTDB taxonomy): Bacteria > Bipolaricaulota > Bipolaricaulia > Bipolaricaulales > Bipolaricaulaceae > Bipolaricaulis. The sequence continues at coordinate 3,414 of CALKES010000023.1, forward strand.
TGAAGATCCCCACCTGGACCCCGGAGGGCACCTCCCAGAGCTTCACCCGGCCGTCGAACCCCCCCGAGGCGAGGAGGGCCCCGTCGGGGGAGAACGCCACCGACCACACGGTGAAGACGTGGGCGCGCTTCCGGAAGAGCAGGGCCCCCGTGCCGAGGTCCCAGACGAGGATGCTTCCGTCCTGGTCCCCGGCGGCGAGGAGGCGCCCGTCGGCCGTGGCCGCGAGGGACGACACCCGTCCCTCGGCCCCGGACAGGGAACGCAGCGGGCGGGCGGGGCTCGCAACCGACCGGATCTCCACCGTCCGCCCGGAGGCCACGGCGAACCGATCCCCGTCGATCCGGGCCAGGGCGTGCATGTGGAAGCTCCCCTCGAGGGCCGTCTGGGCCGCAAGCCCAACCCCGATTCCGGCTACCGCGACGAGCGTTCCGGCGATCTTCTTCATAGGACCACCTCCGGGGGGATGGTACCCAGGCCGGGGCCCTCCCGGCTACCATCGGCCCGGTGGACCGGAAGATTGCCTGGGTTGGCCTGAACCTCGTTCCCTCCCTCACCCCCCGGCGCCGGGAGCTCCTCCTCCGGCGGTACGGGGGGCCGGTTGGGGCGTGGGAGGCCCTCCGCTTGGGGCTCCCCGACGACCTCCGGGCGGAGGTGGGGGACCGGGCCCTCGCCGAGGCCCGACGTGCCGACCCGGAGCGGGAGCTGCGCCTGGCGGAGCGGGCCGGGGCGCGCGTCGTCACCCCTGACGACCCGGGCTACCCCCCCTCCCTCAGGGGGATCCCGGCCCCGCCCCCGGTCCTCTACGTCCTGGGGGAGGTCACCCCCGCGGACGCCCGGGCGGTGGCGGTCGTCGGAACCCGCCGCTGCACGAGCTACGGCCGTCTCGTGGCCAAGCGGCTCGCCTCCGAGCTGGGGGCCCACGGGGTCACCGTCGTCTCCGGCCTCGCCCCGGGGATCGACACCGCGGCCCACGAGGGGGCGTTGACCACGGGGCGAACGATTGCCGTCCTGGGGACGGGGCTTGGCAAGCCCTACCCCGCGGGGAGCGAGCGCCGGATCCAGGAGATCGCCGCCCGGGGGGCCGTTCTCTCGGAGTTCCCGTGGGAGATGCCCGGGACCCAGTGGACGTTCCCCCGCCGGAACCGGATCGTAGCGGGCTTGTCCCAGGTCGTGGTCGTCGTCGAAGCCCCGGAGCGCTCCGGGGCCCTCCTCACCGCGGACTTCGCCCTCGCCCAGGGGAAGGAGGTCCTTGCCGTCCCTGGGCCCATCACCTCCGAGGCCTCCCGGGGGACGAACCGGCTCATCCAGGATGGGGCCAAGCCCGTCCTGTCGGTGGCCGATGTTCTCGCCGAGCTGGGGATCCTCCCCCTAGGACCCGCCCCCCGGCCCCCGCTCTCCCCGGACGCCCAGCGGGTGTACGACCTCCTGGGGAAGGAGCCCCTTGACCCCTCGGAGATCGTGGAACGGACGGGTTTTCCGCATTCCAAAGTGGCCCAGATCGTCCTCGAGCTCGTCCTGGCGGGCCAAGTGGAGGAACTCCCGGGGCGGAAGTACGTCCGGGTGTAGAGTGTAGCATCCGTTACAGATCAGAACAGAATTCCTCGCTATACTGTGCCAGCTGTCCCCTCGCGAGGGGTCCCGTGGGCCGCGCGGAGGGGACGAAGCGGAAGGGTGGAGTTGGATCAAGGGAGGCGATGATGCGAACGACCCTGGTGTTCGTCCTTTTGTTCGGGCTGGTCCTCGCGGCGGGGGCGGCCCCCGAGCGGCTGGCGTTCATCCTCGACGCGTCGGACTCGATGAACCTGGCCCTGGCCGGGGGGCCGACCCGCTTTGCCTGGGCCCAGGAGGCGCTCACGCTGGTCCTGGGGAAGCTATCCGATGAGACGGTGTTTTCGATCACGGTGTTTGGGCACCGGATCCCCAAGGCCCAGGAGCGGGCCACGTGCCGGGACATCGAGCTCCTGGGGGAGTTCACGGCCCGGACCGCGGCCGAGCGGGAGGAGCTTGCGGCCCGGGTTCGCGGGCTCACCGCGATGGGGAAGACCCCGCTGGCGGAGTCCCTGCGGTTCACGGCAGCGCGGGTTCCGGCCCCGGCGCGGATCATCCTCCTCACCGACGGGGGGGAGACCTGCGGGGGAGACCCGGTTGCCGAGGCCCGGCGGCTGTGCGCGCTCGGGTACACGGTGGACGTGGTCGGCCTCTCCCTCACCCCTGCCGATGAGCAGGCGCTTCGCGCCATTGCCGCAGCGGGGTGTGGGCAGTTCATCGTCGTTGGGGAGCCCAAGGACCTCGTCCCCCTGTTCCGGGAGTTCGTGATCCCAACCCCCACTCCGACGGTCCCGAACTGCCTCGCCCAGTACAAGGTGGATCCGGCGATCGTTGCCCTGCTCGTGAAGCACCTCCCCTACGATCCGTGCACCGACCCGATGTGGCCGGTCATCCTGTGCTTCCTGGAGCAGAACCCGCCGGCCAAGGTCATCGTGGGGACGGTCGGCGACGACGTCCTGTTCGGAACGCCCGGAAACGACCTCATCCTCGGCCTGGGCGGCGACGACCAGATCTTCGGCTTTGCGGGGAACGACCTCCTCATTGGGGGGCCCGGGAACGACCTCATCCAGGGCGGGGACGGCGACGACCTGATCCTCGGTGGACCGGGCGACGACCTCCTGTTCGGAGGGGCTGGCGACGACGTGATCTACGGTGAGGACGGCGACGACCGGATCGAGGGCGAGGCCGGAAACGACAAACTGTTCGGTGGCCCGGGCCACGACATCATCCTCGGGGGACCGGGCTGCAACGTGATCGACGGTGGTCCAGGGAAGAACTTCGTCTACGACGAAGGGACCTGCGCCCCGCGCCCCCTGCCCACGCCGGTCAGTACCCCCCTTGCTCCCCCGACCCCCAAGCCTTCCGTCTCACCCGTGTGCCAAGTCGCCCCCGAGATCAAGACGGTCGTTGAGGGGGGGAGCATCGTCCTCCGGGCAATCGTACACGATCCCGATGGTGACCCCGTTCGGGTAACCTGGTCTGCCCCCAAGGGGCAGTTCTCCGATCCTCATGCGTTCGAGCCGACGTACTACGCGCCATGGGTCAAATCCTGCGACGGCGAACTGGTGGAGATCACCCTTACCGCCGTCGACGCCTGCGGCGCGCAAGCGGTAGACAAGCTCATCCTCCACGTCCTCAACGTGAACCACCCGCCGGCGGTGGACGCCGGGCCTGACCTTGCCGTGGACGAAGGCGGCCGGGTGCGGCTCCTCGCCTCGGCGTCCGATCCGGACGGCGACGCCCTCACGTTCTTGTGGACGATCCCCTGCGGACGGGGCGCGCTCGACAACCCGCGGGCCCTCCAGCCGGTCTACACCGCCCCCCTCACCAGTCGGTGCGAGGGGGAGACGGTGGAGCTCGTCCTCACCGTGACCGATGCCTGCGGGGCAGTGGCCACGGACACAGTGCGGATCCACATCCGGAACCTCAACAGAGCCCCCTGGGCCGACGCCGGTCCGGACCTCCAGGTCCCGGAGAAGGCCCAGATCATGATCCTCGGCAAGGCCGGCGACCCCGATGGAGAGAAGCTCGTCGTGTCGTGGGTCGCCAGCGCGGGAACCCTCCTCAACGCCGACACCCTGTGCCCGATCTTCGTCGCCCCCGAGGTGACGGGGTGCGACTACCTCCTGGTCACGGTGACCTTGTGCGTCGTCGACCCGTGCGGGGCGGTGGCCCAGGATAGTCTGGTGATCAAGGTCCTCAACGTGAACCACCCGCCGCAGGTGAAGGCGGATCCGTAACGGACGGACTCCAGGGACGGACGAGGGGCCGCCTCCGGGCGGCCCCTCACGTTTTGGGCCGGGTTCGGGCGGCGCAGAGAACCCGCCTGGGGGAGCAGAAGAGGCGGAGAAGCTCCCGGGCTACCGCCTCCCCGATGGGGTTCTCCCCCCGGGCGAGGAAGTGGGCAAGCTGGGCGTGGAGGCACTTCACCCGGCGCGGGTTCCCAAGCCCGGCGATCCCCGTTTCGAGGCGGTCCAGGGCGCCCACCTGCTGAAGGAAATCCCGGTCTTCCGGGGAGAGGAGGGCCGAGCGTTCCCTCCGGTAGGCGTCGTGGGCGGAGGCGTAAGCGCGGGCGAGGTTGGGGTCGGCCAGGAGCCGGGCCTCGTACCTCTGGACCCCCCCGGCGGACTCGAGGCGCGCCACCTCGGCCACAAGGAACGGGCAGGTGAGCCAGAATAGGGTCGGGAAGACGACGAACCCCGTTTCTGTCCGGTGGAGGGGGTGGGTGAGGACGACCTGGGGGTAGCCGTAGGGGCAGCGGCGGGCCACGGCCAGGGCCCCCGTGGGCGGCCGCCCGAGCTGCCAGGCCACGACCGCTAGGTCCTGGGGATCAAGCACCGGGGGATCCAGGGAAGGCCAGGGCGTCGGCCAGGGCCCACTCCCGCAGGGAGAGTTCGTCCCGCTTGGGGTGGCCCAGGGGCCGGAACGCGTCGATCACCGCCCGCACCGCCTCCTCCAGGGTCACCTCCCGCTCCAGGAGGGAGGAGAGGTCCCCCACGGGGGAGGGATGGGAGGGCACCCCCCGCGGCCGGTAGGCCGGTCGGTGGGCGAGGAGGACCTCCTCCAGGGAAACCGCGTCGGAGGCGAAGAGGAGGGTCCCGTGGTGGAGGAGGGCCCGCCGCCGGAGCTGGGCCGAGCCCGACACCTTGAGCCTCCCCACGAACACCGCCCCCCCCTCCACCCTTGCCTCCACCCCCAGCTCCCGGACGAGTGCCTCGGCCAGGAGGGAGGCGAGCTCCTTTTGGGAATCCCGGACCGAGGTCCAGGGGGGGACGAGGGGGAGGAAGAGGGAGAAGTTGAGGTTCCCGGGGTGGTGGTACACGGTCCCCCCGCCGGACGCCCGGCGGAGGACGGGGATCCGCAGGCGCCCACACGCCTCCAGGTCCGCCTCGTCCTCGATCCGCTGCCCCCGGCCGACGACGACGCACCGCCCGTTGCGCCACACCCGCAGCGCCGGTTCCCCCCCAGCCCGGGCCACCGAGGTCAGGATCGCCTCGTCCAGAGCCAGGTTGAGGCGGGGCGGCCGGAACGCCAGGTCGAGGAGGAGCCTCATCGGGACGCGTAGGCCTCCCCTGCCCGAAACGACGTCCGGGCCAGGGGAGAGGCCACTACGGCCCGGAACCCCATCCTCCGGGCCCGGGCTTCCCACGCCGCGAACTCCTCCGGGGGGACGTACCGTGCCACGGGCAGCTGCCGCGGGGTCGGTCGGAGGTACTGGCCGAGGACCACGATGTCCACCTCCACGTGCCGGAGGTCGCCGAGGGCTTCGCCCACCTCCCCCTCCGTCTCCCCAAGGCCGAGGAGGAGGGAGGATTTGGTGACCAGCCCGGGCTCGAGGTCCTTGAGGGTCCGGAGGACCCCCAGGGACAGGTCGTAGCCCGCCCGGCGATCGCGGACGGAGGGGGTGAGCCGCCGGACCGTCTCCAGGTTGTGCCCGACCACGTGGGGCCCCGCCTCGACGACCGTGGCCAGCGCCTGGCGGCTCCCCGAAAAATCGGGGATCAGGGCCTCCACGAGGGCCTGGGGGGCTTCGGCCCGCAGGGCCCGGATGGCCTGGGCCCAATGGCCAGCCCCCCCGTCGGGGAGGTCGTCCCGGTCCACCGAGGTCAGGACGACGTACCGCAGCCCAAGCTCGGCCACGGCCCGGGCAAGCCGCGCCGGCTCCGTGGGGTCCGGGGGCTGTGGCCGGCCGTGGCCCACGGCGCAGAAGGCGCAAGCTCTTGTGCACACCTCCCCAAGGATCATGAACGTCGCCGTCCCGCTTCCCCAGCACGTGGGGAGGTTCGGGCACCGAGCGGAGCGGCAAACGGTCCCCAGGCGCCCCCGGCGGAGAACTCCCTCGACGTGGACGAAGGCGGAGGAGGAAGGAACAGGGACCTTCAGCCAGTCAGGCTTCCGGCCTTCCAATCCGCGATCACCTCCTGTCCCGCCGGGACGAGGGAGACGTTCCACACCTCGTGCACGGCCCTCCGCATCGCCTCCTGGGCTTCCCCCATGGACACGGGCCTCCCGAGGATCTCGGCCAGGGATACGGCCCGCGCCCCCGGGATCCCGCAGGGGACGATGAGCCGGAACCCATCAGGTTCGAGGTTCACGTTGAACGCCAGCCCGTGCATCGTGATCCAGCGGCGGACGTGGACCCCCACTGCCCCGAGCTTTCCCAGCCCGTGCCAGACCCCGGGGTACCCTTCCCGGCGGAAGGCCTCCACCCCCAGATCCCGGGCAGCCCGAATCATGATCTCCTCCAGGTCGGCCACGTAGGTGCGGAGGTCCCTCCCCCACCCCCGGAGGTCGAGGATCGGGTAGAGGACGAGCTGGCCCGGGCCGTGGTAGGTGACGTCGCCCCCCCGCTCGACGGCGTACACCTCCACCCCCAGGCGCTGGAGCTCCTCCGGGGAGGCGAGCACATGCTGGGCTCGCCCCCGGCGGCCCATCGTGATCACCGGCTCGTGCTCCAGGGAGAGGACGACGTCCCCTACCTCGCCCCGGGCTCGGAGGAGGTGGAGGCGACGCTGGAGTTCGAGGGCCGGACCGTACCGGATCCGGCCGAGCTCGGCCCAGAGGAGGCTCACCCTTCCCTCACCCGGGCGATGGGATCGCCGGGGCGGACCGGGTGGCCCTCGGGGACCAGGAGGTGGGCCACCACCCCGGCCTTCGGGGACTCCACGACGAACACGGCCTTGTCCGCCTCGACCTCGGCCACGGCCTGGCCGGCCGCGACCCTCTCCCCCGGCTCCACAAGCCAGCGGACGAGCTTCACCCCTTCCACTGCGCCCAAATCGGGGACCACGATGTCCATGGCGCCTCCGTGGGGCATTCTACGGGAAAGGGTCCGCCCCCCGCGAGGGAGGGGCGGCGGATCGGACGAGCCCCGAGCTCAACCCTTGGGGCGGGTGACGACGACCTCCTTGCCCATCCCCCCGCATCCGCCCTCCTGGAGGGGGGCGTTGCAGAGGCCTCGGTAGCAGGAACCGTTCCCGGGGAGGAAGAGGCCGTAGTCGGTGGGGTTCTTCCCCAGGTCGACCAGGGCCCGGGCCACGTAGTAGTCCCCATGGGCAAACCGGAGCCACCCCTCCATGGCCTGGGTCACGATGTCCGGGGAATAGCCCTCCCGGATGAGGTACTTCCCCAGCCCCCGGGCGGTGCGGACGAGGTTGCAGATAAGACCCCCCCGCTCGCAACAGCAGGCGGCGAGGGGGTTGTCATCGCAGCACGGGGCCCGGAGGGGGGCCAGGGCGGCGGCGAACATCTCCCCTTCTTCCGCCGTTAGCTCGATTTCATCGTACCAGCGGGCCAACGTCGGGGCGTTGGCCCAGGCGAGGGGCATCCCATAGGGCGTTTCCGTCCCTTCGGCGGGCACCTCTTGGGCGTACAGTTCGGCCAAAACCGGGTGAGGTGCTTTCCCGGCGAACAAAAACCCCGTCATCCCCAAACCGACCGCGACCCAAGCCACGGCCCTCGCCCACGGGTACCGTCGCGTTCTACGCGCGAGATCCAGCATCGCGTCCACCTCCTTGCCCGAAGCCTACGCCCGGCGGCGTGGAAGCCCCAGGGAGGTCCGGGGGAACGACCGTGGAGGCCCTTAGGCTGGGGGCCTCGTTCTCGTTGGGGGTTGCCGCTCCTCCTCTCCGGCACTAGAATGCCCTCATCTTCTGGGGGGTGATTCTTGTGGTCACCAAGAAGCTTGGGTTGTCCCTTGGCTTGGCCCTTTTCGTGGCGGGCGTGGCCGTGGGGCAGGCGGTTCAGATCAGGGTCTTCACCGGAGGAACCCAGGCGGTCTACTGGTTCGGGAACGGAACTGGCAAGGCGGTGGACGGGTTCCGGGTGGTGTTCGATGGCCCTGTCGCCCTCACCGGGAAGGTCGAGGTGTTTGGAGGGCTGACGAACGTCACCGGAACGAACGAGGGGATAGAGTTTCTGTTCCAGGGGAAGCTGGCGCCGATGGGGTTTGTGGAACTCCGCTGGGAGCCCGCGGGGGCGAAGCCGGTCCTGGCGATGTGGCTTTCCGGAGGCCGGCCGGCGGGGATGCTCTACGCGACCTCCGTTCAGGCCCTGATCAAGGTCCTCGCCGAGGGGCTCGTTGGGCTGCGGGAGGCGGATCCGGGGGCGTTCACGACCCTTCTGGAGACCTTCTTCGCCACGAACCCCACCCTGGCGACGTCCCTGGGGCAGCTTGGGCTGACGCCCCAGGTGCTCACCGGGATGCTCCTGGTGGCCCCGGCGGACGGGATCGAGAACCTCCTCCTCACCCTTGTGAGCTCGTTTGGCCTCGATACGGTGGAGAAGTTCATGGGGGCCCTCGACTGGTCCCTCATCTTCGGGGCCCTCGGCCTGTAGGGTTCTTCAGGTCGGACGACAGGGGGCCGCCTCGGGGCGGCCCCGTTCTTTTCCCCTCAGCCTCCCCGGAGGTGGCGGTCGAAGAACTGGCGGACGAGCTCGTCCACCGCGGGATCTCGCCGCACCGAACCGATCCCGTGGCCGGCCCCGCGGACGATGTACAAGGTGGAGGAGACCCCGGCCGAGGTGAGGGCGCGGTGGAGCCGCTCGGATTGGTCCAAGGGGACCGTCGTGTCCCGGTCCCCGTGGATGAGGAGGAACGGGGGGTCGTCGGCGCCCACGTGGGCCACGGGGCTCGCGAGCCGGGCGAGGTCGACCCGCTCCGCCACCGGGCCCCCGAGGAGGAGCGCGACCGGGGCGGTGGAGGAGGCTTGGGAAGGCCACGCACCGGGTTCCAGGGCGGCGAGGAGGTCTGTCGGCCCGAAGAAGACGCAAACCGCCTGGACGCGGCTCTCCTGGTCGAGGTGCCCGCCCACGGCCCCCTCCAGCTCGGCCACCCCGCCCGAGGTCCCGAGGAGGGCGGCGAGGTGCCCGCCGGCCGACGAGCCCCACACCCCAATCCGCTTCGGGTCGAGCCCGTAGCGGTCGGCGTGGGCACGGAGCCAGCGGACCGCCGCCTTGCCGTCGTGGATCTGGGCGGGGAACGTCGCCTCCAGGCTCAAGCGGTAGGTGATGCTCGCCACGGCGTAGCGGTCCCCCAGCACCTCCGGGGCCGGGGTCCCCGACTTGTCCCCGCCCAGCCACCCTCCCCCGTGGATCCACACCACGACCGGAAGCCGGCACCCCTCCTCCCGAGGGGGGAGGTAGAGGTCGAGCCGAAGGGGTTTCCCATCCACGCGGGCGTACTCGAGGTCCCGGAGGACCTCGGCCGGAAGCGGCCCCCCGGTTTTCTCCCCAACTGCCTCCGTCAGGAACGCAAGGACCCGGGCCGTCGTCGCGTCCCCGGGCTTCCCAAGGTCGCGGTTCACCCCGGGGTGGTCCTTGTCCGCGGCGTGGTAGAGCTCAACCCGGACCCCGGCCTTGCCGAGCGCCGCGGCAAGCTCCAGGGACCTCTCCCGCGACGCCGCCCGGTCCCCGGCGTAGACGAGGAGGAACGGGGGGATCCCCTTCCCCGGGGCCACGTGGGCGATGGGCGAGGCCTCCCACCACCCGGCCCGATCGTCCCCAAACGCCTGAAGGTAGAGGAGGGACGACACGGACCCCTCGGCAAGCGCCCCGGGGATGTTGTACCCGGCCCCGTCGAGGCCCACCACGCCGGAGAGGGCGTCCAGGCCCAGGCCGTGGAGGCCGAGGTACGCCTCGTCCGTGGCCACCAGGGCCACCAGGTGCGCCCCCGCGGAGTGGCCGATGAGAAAGATCTTCCCCGGATCGCCTCCGTAGCGGGCGATGTTCCGGTGGACCCAGGCGATCGCCGCGGCCACGTCCTGGACGTGGGCGGGGTGCTGCACGGCGGGGGAGAGGCGGTAGTTGACGCTCACGAACACGTACCCCGCGGCGGTGAACGCCGCGGGTTTCGCTTCGACGTTGCCCTTGTCCCCTCGGCTCCACCCTCCCCCGTGGACCCACACCACCACAGGAAAGCCCGCTCCGTCCAGGGGGGAGTAGACGTCGAGGCTCGTGAGGCGGACGTCCCCCCCCGGGACCTCGGCATAGGGGATGTCGAGAACGGTGCGCCACGGCGGGTTGGCACCTGCGGGGCCCCAGGCCAGGGACCCGGCGACCACCAGACTGGCCCAAACCTTGGTCATGCCGGCATCTTACGCCTTCTTACGGAGGACCCGTCCCGCCGTTGCCCAGGCCAGGGCCACGCCGGTCCCGAGGGCGAGGAGGAGGGGACCGCTGGGGGTGGCCCCGTACGCCCAGGCGGCCCCGAGGGGGCCCACCGCTTGGCCCACCGTGGCCAGAACCCCGGTGAGCCCAAACGCCACCCCCCGCCGAGCGGTGACCTGCGTCCCGATCTCCGCCCGGAGGAGGGAGTAGACGACCCGGTCGGACCCGAGGAGCAGGAGCCCCGGGACGATCCCCCCCGGGAGGAGGAGGAGCCCCGCCCCGGCCGCCCCGAGGGCGAGCCCGCCTGCTAGTGCCCGGCCGCGGTCGCGGTCCGCCCAGTGGCCGAGGGGCCAGGCGAGGGCGAACTCCCCCAGGGCGAGGAGGGATCCGGCGGCGAGGATCCACGGGCGGGGGAAGGCCCGCACGTCCTCCAGGAACGGGGGGACGAAGGTCCGGATCCCCGCGCTCGCCGCCGAGGCGACCACGAGGACCCCAATCAGAAGGGGCAGGGGCCGGCCCGTTCCCCGCCGGGGAGACGGATCGGGTTGAGCCCGGGGCCGTTGGGGCCGCATCGTGGCGATGAGGAGGGTCGAGAGGGCGAAGAGGAAAAAGGCCGAGATGAACAGGCCCCGCATCCCCACGGCCGGGAGAAGAGCTGCCCCGAGGAGGGGGGACGGGACCGCCCCCAGGGCGTAGCCGGAGTTCGTGACGGCGAACGCCCTCCCCAGGGCCTCGGGCGGGACGGAGTCGGCGATGTAGGCCTCCATGGCCGGCCAGCCAAGGAACATCCCGTACAGGAGGACCCCAGGGACGAGGGCAGGCCACGTGGGGGCGAGGGCAAACGCCAGGGGGGCCAGGGACGCCAGGCCCCACGTCACAAGCATGATCCCCCGCCGCTCCCGCCGGTCGGCGAGCCACCCCCCAGGGAGGAGGGTGAGGGCCATCGTCCCGTACATGAGGGCGGTGAGGTACCCAATGGCCCCGGCGTCTCCCCCAAGGTCCCGGACGTGGTTGGGCCACACGAAGGTGTACAGGCCGGCCCCAAAGGTCCAGAAGGCGTTGGACCAAAAGAGCTTCCGAAGGTCGGGGTGAGCGCGGAGGATCCAGACGCTCGGGCGGAGCACGCTACGGGGCCACAAGCCCCAGGTCGACCACCTCAAGGCCCCTCTCCCGGAGCGCCGCGAGGAACGGGTGGATCCCCAGGGAGTCGCTCGCGATGTGGCCGGTGACGACGAGGTTCTTCCCCTTCCCCCCGTACTCCTGGGCCAGGCGGCGGGCGTCCCCGGGGGCGACGTGGATGTAGACCACGGTGTCGACCCCGTGGTCGAAGTAGGCCTTGGCCACCGGGTACCCCCCGTTCGTCCCCGCCCCGTGGGCGATGGCGACCTTCCCGAGGCGGTTCTGGGCCTCCCCCACCACGCAGGCGATCCCGGTGAGGGCATGGCGGAACTCCCCGAACCGGGACCGGAAGTGGGCCACAAGGTCGGCCACCGTGGCCTCCGGGGGGAGCTCGGCGGCGGCCTCGGCCATCCGCCTCCGGCCGATCTCATCGAGGGGGGTGTGGACGTTCATGTACGCGATCCCCAGGGCCCGGGCCAGGGCGGGGAGACGGTCGTAGTTCCGGGTCGGGCCGGCGATCCGGTCTTCGTAGAGCCTGTCGGAAACCGCCGCCCTGGCCACGGCCTCGGGCACCCCGGCGTTCACCATGAGTTCCACGTGGCGGTCAAACACCCGGTCCATCCCCAGGGCCGCCGTCCCGCCCCCCGGGTGGTGGGCGAGGGCGAGGTCGAAGCCCCGCTCCTTGGCGAACAGGAGCTCGGGGCCCTCGAGGTCGATCGCCGCCAGGACCTTCCGGATCCCCGTCCCCGGGACGTAGATCGCCGTGTCCGCCGGGACCTCGGGGAGCCCAGCCATCTCGAGGGCGAGCTTCAGGATTTCTTCGGTCGTCATCGGACGCGCATTGTAGCCGCAAGGGGCGGGGGCAGGGCCCGCCCTGCCCCCGCCCCGCACCTCTAGCTGGGCTACTTCCGCTCTGTGATCCGCCCCTCGACCTCGGGGCTCACCGGGGAGTGAACCCGCAGGTACTCGGCGAGGACCTCGGCGTCCACGAACCCCAGCACGATCTTCTCCTTGGCCTCGGTGAACACGGTGTAGCCGTCCCCGCCCCCGGCAAGGAAGTTGTTCGTGACCACCTGGTACGTGGAGGTCCGGCGGATCGCCCGGTACCCCTCGGGGGTGAGGACCTCGGCGGAGACGATCCGGCTCCCGGCGGGCTTCGTGGGGTCCCAGGTGAACCGGAGGCCCGCCACCTGGGGGAACCGGCCGGCCACGGTCTCGACCTGGGAGACCCCGTTCTCCAGGGCGGCCAGGATCTGCTCCCCAGTGAGGGTCAGGACGACGAGGTAGTTCCCAAACGGGAGGACCTCCAGGGCCTGGCCGAGGGTGATCGGGCCCGCGGGGATCGAGGCCCGGATCCCGCCGCCGTTCTGGATCGCGATCTGGGCCCCCGCCCCGGCGGCCTTCCACAGCATCGCATCAGCGATCAAGTTTCCCAGGTTCGTCTCCCGCGTCCGGACCCGGCCCCGGTCCCCGTCGAGGTCCACCTTCGTCTCGCCCACCCGCTCGGCCTTCAGGGAGTCGATGGGCGCCCGGAACTCGGCGAGCTGGGCCTCGATCCGGGGCTCGAGGGGGGCCTTGTCCACGGGGAGGAGCTCCCCGGTCCAGGACTGGAGGACCCCCTGGTCGTCGAAGGTCACCGTGAGGCGGCCGAGGTGAGATCCCCGCTCCCCCGCCTGGACCACGAGGCCGGGGACCGTGGCGTCAACAAGGGAAATCCGATCCCGGATCCCGGCGAAGGTGGCCGGGCCGATCCCCCGGACCTCCATGATCTCCTCGGGGGTCTTGAACCCGCCGCGGGCCTCCCGGTACTCGATGATCCGCTGGGCGAGCACGGGCCCGATCCCGCGCAGGGTCTGGAGCTCCTCAGCGGAGGCGGTGTTGATGTTCACGAGCTTCCGCTCCACCACGAACGGGTACTCCTTGGGGAGGGTGTGGGAGTGGCCCCCGACGACGATGTCGATCCCGGTCACGGACTGGATGAGCTCGAGGTCCCGCTCCCACCCGAGGTGGGTCAGGGCGACGATCGCGTTCACCCCCAGGGCCTGGAGCTCAGCCACCGCCCACCGGGCCGCGGCGAGGGCGTCCCCGATCTTGATGTTCGGTCCGGGGTTTGAGCTCCAGGAGGTGCTCTCCGGGGTGAGCCCAAGGATCCCCACCTTCCCCCCCTCGACCTCGACCACGATGTACGGGAGGACCTTGCCTGCCAGGAGGGGCTCCGCGGTGAAGTCGAAGTTGGCCGAGAGGAGGGGGATGCCCGCCGCCTCGGCAAACCGGGCCAGGCCCGCCGGCCCCTCGTTGAACTCGTGGTTTCCGAGGGCCATCGCCGTGAACTCCATCTCCCGGAGGACCCACGCCTCGGCCAAGCCCTTGTGGACGGTGTAGTATAGAGTCCCGACCACCGTGTCCCCTGCGTGGAGGAGGATCACGTTTGGGACCTGGAGCCGAATCTCCTGGACAAGCGTTGCCTGCCGGGCCATGTTCTCAAGCTGCGAATGGGTGTCGTTCGTGTGAAGAATAGTCAGAGTCCAAGGAGCGGCTCCGCTCCCAAGACCAACTGCAAACGCAAGGAAAAGAACTGCCAACAGCCTGTGCATACTCACCTCCTCGAGGAAAGTCCCGCGGCTGAATGGGTCAGGAGCGCTCAGCCGTAACCTCGACTCTCACCCCCTTCCCCGCCCGTGGGGCGGGCCGTGTGTGCACCACAAATTATACGGCTCTGGGCGAGCCCAGGGCCCAAGCGTCCTCGGGGGAGTTGGGTTAGAGTCGGGGGACGAGGGCGGACAGGAGGCAGCCCAAGTCTCCCGCCCGGCGGCGGGAGGTCTCGATCACCTCGTCGTGGGAAAGGGGCGCCGGCGACACCCCGGCGGCGAGGTTCGTGACGCAGGAGATGGCCAGGACCTTCATTCCGGCGTGGCGGGCGGCGATCGCCTCGGGCACGGTGGACATCCCCACGAGGTCCGCCCCGAGGGCCCGGAACGCCCGGATCTCGGCCGGGGTCTCGTAGGAGGGTCCGAGGGTCGCGAGGTACACCCCCTCCTTGAGCCGGATCCCCAGCTCCCCCGCCACCCGGTGGGCCAACTTCCGCAGCCCCCGGTCGTAGACCTCGGTCATGTCGGGGAACCGCGGGCCCAAGGGCTCCAGGTTCGGGCCCCGCAGGGGGTTGTCCCCGAGGAGGTTGATGTGGTCGGAGAGGAGGACGAGGTCGCCGGCCTCCAGCCCGTGGGCGATCCCCCCCGAGGCGTTGGTGAGGACAAGGGCCTTCACCCCGAGGCGGGCGTAGGCCCGGACGGGGAGGACCACGTCGGCCATGGGGTGCCCCTCGTAGAGGTGGATCCGCCCCCGCTGGACGAGGACCTCCCGGCCCCCCACCTCCCCCACGGCCACCTCCCCGGCGTGGCCGGCCACGGTTGGGGCCGGAAAGCCGGGGATGTCGGGGAAGGAGAGCTTCCGCTCCCGTTCCAGGGGGAACACCCCCGACAGCCCCGAGCCGAGGACCACCGCCACCTTCGGTTTCCCAAGCTCAGAAAGCTTCCGAGCAGCCCTCTCGATCCGCTCCAGTTCCTCCACCTTCCCTCCCTAAAAGCCGTCCAAAGTCCCCGTGTAGCCGTCCTTGAACCGTCCAAGCCCGAACTCGATGGCCCTCGCCCGGGCCTGGGCGATTCCCTTCACCCGATCCAGCTGCCGCCGCGAGGCCCGGTACACCTTGTCCACCGTCCCGATCTCCTCGATCAGCCGCTCGATTACGGAGAGGGGGAGGCGCGGTACCTTGGACAGGAGCCGGTACCCCCGGGACGGGATCGGCTCCTCGAGCTCCTGGTCCGCGGAGATCCCCAGGGGTCGGAGCACGGCCTCGGGGCGGAGGACCTCCTCTGGGGGGAGGGCGAGGAGCTCGTCGAGGATCTCCTCCGCCGGCCGGGGGTCGCTCTTGAAGTCCCGGATGAGGAGTTCCAGCTCCTCCCACACCCCGCGCATGAGGGTCGCCAGGTGACGCTCGGGGAGCTCCCGGTGGACCCCGAGCTCCACGAGCGTCCGCTCCACCTCCCGCTCCAAATCAAGCATGTAGAGCCCCCGCTGGAGGACCGCCGCGACGTGGGACGGGAACACCCGCCGCTCGAACTCCAGGCCCGCGAGCTCCGCGAGGAGGTCCCGGAGCTCCCGGCGGTAGCGATCGAGGATCTGGAGCCCCTGGGACACCTGAGCGAACAGGGTCCCGATCTCCTGGAGCTCGTGCCGCCACGCCCCGTGGAACAGGGTCACCCGCCGCACGTCCTCGGAGATCGCGATCACGAGCCGCTCGATCTGGCGGGCGACCTGCTCGGCCACCCGGTGCCGGGTCCCCGTCTCCTGGGACGGGATCGCGGGGTCGGGGACGAGGTGGGCGTTGGCGTAGAGGATCATCCGGAGGTCCTCGTCCACCACCACGGCCCGGTCCATCTTCGAGAGCTCGACGATCGCCTGGGGCGTGAATGGGGCGTTGAGGGTGAACCCGGCGGCGACCAGGGGCTCGACGACGTCGCGGTCGGCGACGACGATGAGGCCGCCGCGACCGAGCTGGACCACCCGGTCCACGGCGTCCCGTAAGGGAGTGCCGGGGGCGGTCCGGCGGAGGATCTCGAGCCGCGGATCCCTCTTCCCGGCCATCTCAGGCGAGCTCCAGGGCCTCCATCCCCTGGGCGAGGGTCTGCACCTGGATCACGTCCAACGGTAGCCGCTTGGGGAGGGGGCCTTTGGGGGCCACGGCCCGGGAAAACCCGAGCTTGGCCACCTCGGCCAGGCGCTCCGGTCCCCGCCGGACGGGACGGACCTCCCCCGCCAGCCCCACCTCCCCCAGGACCACGGTCCCGGCGGGGATCGGCCGGTTCCGCACGCTCCCCAGGATCGCCGCGCACACGCCGAGATCCGCCCCTGGCTCCCGGACCTCGAAGCCCCCGGCCACCGCGAGGTAGACGTCCATCGCCCGGACGTGGACCCCGAGGTGCTTTTCCATCACCGCCAGGAGGACGCTCGTCCGGTTGAGGTCAAGGCCCGCCGTCCGCCGCTGGGGAGGCCCGTACCCGCTTCCCGGGGCGACGAGGGCCTGGACCTCCACGAGGAGCGTCCGCGAACCCTCAAGGACGGGAACGACGGCCGCCCCGGGCTTGGGGGGACCGTCCCCGGAGATGAAGAACAGGGACGGATTGGGGACCTCCGCGAGGCCCGTAGGCCCCATCTGGAGGACCGCGACCTCGGACGTGGACCCAAACCGGTTCTTCACGCAGCGGAGGAGGCGGAGGTCCCCCTCCCGGACCCCCTCGAGCTGGACCGTGGCATCGACGAGGTGCTCGACGGTCTTAGGGCCCGCGAACTCGCCCCCTTTGGTGATGTGGGAGACGAGGAACGCCACCATCCCCAGCCCTTTGGCCAGGCGGGCGAGGTGCGCGGCTGCCTCCCGCACCTGGACGAGGCTTCCGATCTCGCCCCCGTCGGGCCGGGCGAGCACGGTCTGAAGGGAGTCCACGACGAGGACTGCGGGCTCCAGGTCCTCGATCGCCTGGACGATCCGGAGGAGCTCCTGCTCGGACTGGAGGTAGAGGTTGGGCTCGGCGATCCCCAGGCGGTCGGCGCGGAGCTTCACCTGGGCCACCGCCTCCTCGCCGGAGACGTAGAGGACCTTCCCACGCTGGGCGAGGCGGGAGGCAAGCTGGAGGAGAAGGGTTGACTTCCCCACCCCCGGTTCCCCACCGAGGAGGACGACCGCCCCCGGGAGGAGTCCCCCGAGGACCCTGTCCACCTCGGGGAGACCCGTGGTGAGCCTCTCCCCGGAAAGAGGAGGGACCTCGGGAAGGGGGTGCGGGGGCTCGCCTCCGGGGGCGGGGGCCTGTGCCCCCGAATCCTCGAAGGAATCCCACGCCCCGCAGCGGGGGCAGCGGCCCAGCCACTTCGGGGACTGGTAGCCGCACCCCCGGCACCGGTAGGGCATCACTCCTTCCGGAGGGCGATCTCCCCGTCCCGGGCCTCGGCCACGACCCGGCACCCGGGGGGGAATTCCTTCGTCAGGATCTTCTCGGCAATCGGGTCCTCCAGGAGCCGCTCCACGGCTCGGCCCATGGGGCGGGCCCCGTACTTCTCGTCGTACCCCCGCTCGGTGAGGAGCTCCCAGGCCGAGGGCTCGACCTGAAGCTCAATCCCGTGTTCCTCCCGCAGGCGGTCCTGGAGCCGACGGACGAACAGGTTTGCGATTTCCCGCACCTGCTCCTTCGTGAGGGCGTGGAACACGATCACGTCGTCGAGGCGGTTGAGGAACTCGGGGGAGAACTCCTTCCTCACCTCGCTCATCACCCGGCTCTTCATGTCCTTGTACGCCTGCTCGCTCTCGATGTCGGCCGTGGTGAACCCGACCCCGGTCCGGTCCACGATGAGCTTGCTTCCCACGTTGGAGGTCATGATGAGGACCGTGTTTCGGAAGTCGACCTTCCGGCCCTGGGAGTCGGTGAGGATCCCGTGGTCCATGACCTGGAGGAGGATGTTGAACACGTCCCGGTGGGCCTTCTCGATCTCATCAAACAGGACGACGGAGTAGGGCCGCCGGCGGACGGCCTCGGTCAGTTGCCCGGCCTCCTCGTACCCCACGTACCCCGGGGGAGCGCCCACCAGCCGAGAGACGGCGAACCGCTCTACGTACTCCGACATGTCGATCCGGATCAGGGCGTCGTCGTCCCCAAACAGGAACCCGGCGAGGACCCGCGCGAGCTCCGTCTTCCCGACCCCGGTGGGCCCCAGGAACAGGAACGAGCCGATCGGCCGCCGGGGGTCCTTGACACCGGCGTAGGCGCGGCGGATCGCCCGGGCCACGCTCTTGACCGCCTCGTCCTGGCCCACGTACCGCTCGTGGATCTTCTCCTCCATCCGGACGAGCCGCGCCGTGTCCTCCTCCTGGAGGTGGCGGACGGGGATCCCGGTCCAGGCGGAGACGGTCGCCGCCACGTGCTCCCCCGTGACCACGGGGACGACCGGCTCCCGGCCGGCCTCCTCGTAGCGCTTGAGCTCCTCCACCTTGAGGGTCCGCTGGTCGCGGATCCGGGCGGCGAGCTCGTAGTTCTGCTCGGCCACCGCGGCCTCCTCCTCGTCCTCCAGGCGGGTGATCTCCTCGAGGAGCTCCCGGGCCTCCGGGGGGAGCTCGGTCGCCGCGAGCCGCACCTTGGCCGCGGTCTCGTCGATGAGGTCGATCGCCTTGTCGGGGAGGAACTGGTCGGTGATGTAGCGGTCCGAGAGCCGGGCCGCCTGCCAGAGGGCGCCGTCGGTGATCTGGACCCCGTGGTGCTCCTCGTAGCGGTGCCGGAGCCCGTGGAGGATCTTCACCGTGTCCTCCACCGAGGGTTCGTCCACGTACACCGTCTTGAACCGCCGCTTGAGGGCCGGGTCCTTCTCGATCGATTTCCGGTAGTCGTCGGGGGTCGCCGTGCCGATGCACTGGATCGCGCCCGAGGCCAAGGGGGGCTTGAGGATTGCCGAGGCGTCGATTGCCCCTTCAGCCCCCCCGGCCCCGACCACGGTCTGGAGCTCGTCGATGAAGAGGATGATGTTGTCCACGCTCATGACCTGGTTGAGGATCGTCTTCAGGCGCTGCTCGAACTCCCCGCGGTACTTGGTGCCGGCCACGATCCCCGCCATATCGAGCTCCACGATCTCCTTGTTGGCCAGGGCCGAGGGGACGTCGCCGGCGGCGATCTTCTGGGCCAGGCCCTCGACGATGGCGGTCTTTCCCACCCCCGACTCCCCGATGAGGGCGGGGTTGTTCTTCTTCCGGCGGCACAGGATCTCGATTACCCGCTCGAGCTCCCGCTCCCGCCCGATCACTGGATCGAGGAGCCCCTGGGACGCCTCCTCGACGAGGTTGCGGCCGAACTCCCCCAGTTCCCCCGGAAGCCGGCTGTGGCCGGTCCGGACCCGCACCCCGCCCCGGCGGTTGAGGGAGAGCTGCTCTCGAGCCATCCGGAGGTCGATCCCCTGGGCGCGGAGGATCTCCGCGGCCGTGCACTCCCCCTCCCGGAGGATCCCGAGGATCAAGTGCTCGGGCTCGATCGCCTCCACCCCGTCCCGGCGTGCCTCCTCGTAGGCGAGCTTCATGACCCGCCGCAGGCGCTGGGTGGGCTCCAGCTCATCGGGGGAGATGCTGATCTTCCCCCGGCCCTTTTGGCGCTCGACGAACCGGGCGATCCGATCGTAGTTCAGGCCCTTGGAGTCCAAGAAACGCGCCACCCGGGACCCCTCCATCCGGGCCGCCGCAAGGAGGAGGTGCTCCGTCCCGACGTAGCGGTGGCGCCAGTCGCCCGCCTCCTCCTGGGACGCGGCGAGGAGCTTCATGGATTCCTTGGAAAACTTCTCGTACATGGGCGACCTCCGGTCAGATTATACGGGGACCTCTTTCCCCCTCACGGGAGAAGCGGTCGAGGGCGGCCGGGAGCCCGGCGGTGAGGAAGGTCCAGGCGAGCTCCGCCGCGAGGTCGGCGGCGTGGGCCAGGGCCTCCGCCTCCTCGGGCGGCGGCGGAGAGAGGACGTGGTCCACCCAGTCCCCCTCGTCGGGGGGGCGGCCGATCCCCACCCGGAGCCGCGGGACGCCCTCCGTCCCCAGGGCCTCGAGGACGGACCGCATCCCCCGGTGCGTCCCGGGCCCTCCCCGGGCGCGGAGGCGGACGGCCCCCACGGGGAGGTCCGCCTCGTCGTAGACGACGAGGAGGTCTGAGGGAAGGAGGGGGGTCTCGGCGAGGAACCCCCGCACGGCGTCCCCGGACCGGTTCATGTACGTGGCCGGGCGGAGGAGGTAGCCGGGGGAGGCACGGAACACTTCCCCCCACGGGTACACCCGGCGCCGCCAGGGCGCCCGGGGGAGGAGGCGCTCGATCACCCAGAACCCGACGTTGTGGCGGCTCGGGGCGTACTCCGGTCCGACGTTTCCCAGCCCGACGACGGCCCTCAACCCGTGGGGGTCTCCCCTTCGGAGGGCTTGGCCGCCTCGCCCTCCGCCGGCCCGGCCGCCGCCTCCGCGGCGGGGGCGGCCTCGACCTCGAGGGCCCGGCGGGCGGCGACGGTGACGAGGGCGTCGTCCAAGGGGAGGAGTGGCACGACCCCCTCCGGCCACGGGACGTCCTTCACCAGGATCGCCTGACCGACCCCGAGCTCCGAGACGTCGAGCTCGATCCGGGGCGGCATCTTCGCGGGAAGGGCCTGAACGGGGATCGAGCTGTGGAGCACCTCGAGGATCCCCCCGTCCTTGATCCCCCGGGCCATCCCCACCACCCGGACGGGGACGTTCATCTCCAGGGGGCGGTTCGGGTCGGCGACGTAGAGGTCGAGGTGGAGGAACTTCTCCGTGATCGGATGGACCTGGATCTCCTTGAGGAAGACGTGGTAGGTCTCCCGCCCGTCCACCTTGACCTCCACCGGGGTGGAGCGGGTGACGTGGTCGAGGAGCTCCAGGAGCTCCTTCTCCGGGATCGAGACGTGGAGGGAGGCCACGTGGGCTCCGTACAGGACTGCGGGGACGTACCCCTGGCGGCGGAGGGCCTTCGCCTTGGCCGTGAGGGGCCGTCGCACTGCGTTGACCATCATCTCCGTCCTCCTTTAGGTCGGCGTTGACGCCAAGAGATCCGTCATCGACTCGTGGCGGTGGATACGGCGAATCGCGTCCGCGAAGAACTCGGCGACCGAAACGATTTCGATCTTGGGGGCCTTGCGGACCTCGTCGCGGTGCGCAATCGTATCGGTGACAAGCACCGCTTGCAACTCCGACCCCGCGAGAAGCTCCAGCGACCCCGGGGTGAACACGCCGTGGGTACAGGCGGCGAAGATCTCCTTCGCCCCGGCCGACCGGAGTTCGGTGGTGGCAGTGGCGAGGGTCGAGCCGCTGGAGAGGATGTCGTCCACAAGGAGTACCTTCCGTCCCCGGACCTTGCCGATGACCTCCTTCACCACGATCTTCTTGTCCCGCTCGTCCCGCTGGGTGACGACCACCACCATCGGGAGCTCCTTCTTCTTTGGGGTGAGTTCGCCCAGGCGCTTGGCCATTCGCCGGGCCCGCCACACCCCCCCGAGGTCGGGGGAGGCCACGGTGAGGTTCCCTAGCCAGTCGGGGTGCTCGGTGTGGATGTGCCGGGCGAGCAATCGGTCCGAGCGGAGGTGGTCCAGGGGCACGGTGAAGAAGCCCTGGATCTGCCCCGCGTGGAGGTCCATCGTCAGGACCCGGCTCACCCCGGCGGTCTCCAAGAGGTCCGCCACGAGCCGGGCCGAGATGGGAACCCGTCCGGTGGTCTTCCGGTCCTGGCGGGCGTAACCGAGGTAGGGGATCACGGCGCAGATCTCCCGGCACGAGGCCCGCCGGAGGGCGTCCACGAGGATGAGGAGCTCCACGAGGTGGTCGTTCACCGGGGGAGAGAGGGGCTGGATCACGAACACGTCTTTGCCGCGCACCGTCTGGCGGATTTGGACGCTCACCTCTCCGTCGGGGAACCGCCCCGGGCCGTACCCCCCCTTGGCCCCGGCGCTCGCCTGGCACAGCTCGACCCCGAGGAGCTCGGCGATCCTCAGGGCGAGGGGTAGGTTGGCGTTTCCGGACAGGATGCGCAGGTCCGTGTTAAGCGTTCGTCTGGCCATCGTCTCGCTCCTCCAGGGCCCAACCGGGTTTGACGATCTGAGGGGCCCGTTCCAAGGCCAGGGCGTAGGGGGGCACGTCCCGGGTGATCACCGACCCTGCGCCCACCACGGCCCCCTCCCCGATCCGGATCGGGGCGACGAGGGACACGTTCGTCCCGATGAACGCGCCCCGCCCGATTTCGGTCCGGAACTTCTCCTTCTTGCCAGGCTGGAAGTTGCAGGTGATCGCCCCGGCCCCGATGTTCGTCCCGGGCCCCACCTCGGCGTCGCCGATGTAGGCGAGGTGCCCGGCCCGGACCCCCTCCCCGAGGGTCGCGGCCTTGACCTCGACGAAGTTCCCCACCCGGGCCCGGCGGCCGATCCGCGCCCCCGGGCGGAGATGGGCGTAGGGCCCGACCTGGGCCTCTTCCTCCACGGTCGCCCCCTCGAGGACCGAGTACCACACCCGGGCCCCGTCCCCCACCGCGGAGTCCACGAGGTAGGCCCCGGGACCCACGACGCACCCCCGGCCGATCACGGTCCGGCCGAGGAGGTAGGTTCCGGGGAAGAGGACCGTGTCCTCCCCCACGGAGGCGTCAGGGGAGGGGTAGATGGCGCGGGGGTCGACCACCGTGACCCCGTCCCGCATCCAGGTGGTGAGGATCCTCTCCCGGAGGAGGGCCTCGACCGCGGCGAGGTCGGCCCGGTCGTTCACCCCCCGCAGGTCCTCCGGGCAGGGCCAGCGGAGGGCCGCCGCCCTTCCCGAACGGGCGAAGGGGGCCACGAGGTCGGTGAGGTAGTACTCACCCTTGGCGTTGTCCGGGGAGAGGGAGGAGAGGGCCGCCCACAGCTCCGGGGCGTTCTCGAGGGCCCAGATCCCCGAGTTCACCTCCCGGAGGGCGAGCTCCGCGGGCGAGGCGTCGCCCGCCTCCACGATCCGCTGGGGCCGGCCGTCCTCCCCCCGGACGAGGCGGCCGTAGGAGCCGGGGTCCGGGGGTTCGGCCGTGAGGACGGTGACGACGGCCCGCTCCGCGCGGTGGTGGTCGAGGAGGGCCTGGAGGGCCTCCGTCGGGACGAGGGGGACGTCCCCGGGGAGGACGAGGACTGTGCGGCCGTGGATCGCGTCCCGGGAGGCGAGGACGGCGTGGCCCGTCCCCCGGGGCTCCCCCTGGTCGACGGCCGTGACCTCCCACCGGGCGAGGAAGGCCCGGACCTCCTCTCCCCCGTGGCCGACGACGACCACGGTTTCCTGGGGAGCAAGGCTTTGGGCGACGCGGAGGACGTGCTCGAGGAGGGGGAGGCCGGCCAGGGGATGGAGGACCTTGGGGAGGCGGGAACGCATCCGCGTTCCCTTGCCCGCGGCCAGCACCACAACGGTAAGCGAGTCCTCCATCCGCCCCTCCCGGACTATAGCGGGGCGGAACGGGGGTCGCAAAAGCTAGCCCCCGCCCACGGGGGGAAGGAGGGTGAGCCGGTCCCCGTCCCGGAGGGGGGTGGCGAACCCGTCCTTGAACTGGACCGCCGTCCCGTTCACCAGGGCCGAGACGTGGCGGCGGATCCTCCCGCCTGAGTCCAGAAGGCGCTCCCGGAGCTGGGGGTAGCGCTGGGCGAGGGCCTCCACGGCCCCGGCGACGTCCGTCCCAGGCGGGAGATCGAGGAGGACCGGCCCTCCCCCGATCTCCTCCCGGAACGGGAAGAACACGTGGACCTCGACCTTCATGGGCCCACAAGCCTTCGGGTGATCTCCCGCTGCCGGGGGACGAGGGCGTAGAGGTCCTCGTCGAGGAGCCTCCCCCCCCGGACCCGGATCTCCCCGTTGACCATCACGAGGTCGGCGTACTGGGCCCCGCAGTGGACGAGGGCGGCCACGGGGTCCGCCGCCCCGGCGAACTCGAGGGCCGAGAGGTCCCAGAGGGAGAGGTCGGCGCATTTGCCCGGCTCCAGGGACCCGATCTCGGCCTCCCGGTGGAGGACCCGCGCCCCGCCCAAGGTGGCGATCTCGAGGGCCGTCCGGGCGCTCATCGCTCCCGCCCCGTACCTCACCCGGGCGAGGAGCATCGCCTGCCGCGCCTCGCGGATCATGTTCGAGGCGTCGTTCGAGGCCGAGCCGTCCACCCCGAGGCCCACCGCGACCCCGGCCCGGAGGAACTCCGGAACCGGGGCGATCCCCGAGCCGAGGATCATGTTCGAGCTCGGGCAGTGGGCCATCCCCACCCCGGCCTTGGCCAGCCTCGGGATGTCCTCTTCGGTGACGTGGACGAGGTGGGCGAGCCACACGTCGGGGGCGAGCCACCCCACCCGTTCGAGGTAGTCCACGGGCCGGACCCCGAACTTCGCGAGGCAGAACTCCTCCTCGTCCGTCGTCTCCGCAAGGTGGGTGTGGAGGAGGACCCCCCGCTCCCGGGCGAGGGCGGCCGTGTCCCGCATGAGCTCCGGGGTCACCGAGAACGGGGAGCAGGGGGCGAGCGCGATCCGGACCATGGCCCCGAACGAGGGGTTGTGCCACCGCCGGATCAGCCGGTCGCTGTCCCGGAGGATCTCCTCCTCCGTCTGGACCACGTCGGGGGGCGGGAGCCCCCCCTCCTCCCGGGACAGGGACATCGACCCCCGGGTGGGGTGGAACCGGATCCCGACCCTCAACGCCGCCTCGATCTCGAGGTCGGTGAGCCCCTCCCTCCCCCGGGGGAAGAGGTAGAGGTGGTCCGTCGTCGTCGTGCACCCGGAGAGGAGGAGCTCCAGGCACCCCACCGCGGCCGAGGTGTACACCGCCTCCTCGTCGACCCCCCGCCACCTCTCGTAGAGGAAGAGGAGCCAGTCGAAGAGCTCCTTGTCCTGGGCCCCCGGAACGGCCCGGAACAGGCTCTGGTAGAGGTGGTGGTGGACGTTGACCATCCCTGGGACCATCACCCGGTCGGCCCCGGAGACCACCTCGTCGAACGGGCCCTGGGGTGGAGCTCCCTCCCCCAGGGCGGCGATCCGGTTTCCCTCGACAAGGAGCCACCCTCCCTGGAGCTCCCGCCGTTTCGGGTCGAAGGTGGCGATGACCTCGACGTCCCGGAAGAGAACCCGCCTCACCCCCGCCTCCTACAGGGAGAGGTCCGCGGTGTGGCAGGTCTCGAGGAACGCGGTGAGGAGCTTGACCGCGGCCTCGATGTCGTCGACGTGGGCGGCCTCGACCACGGAGTGGACGTACCGGGTGGGCACCGACAGGGTGACCACCGCCGCCCCCTCCCGGGCGAGCTGGATCGCCCCCGCGTCGGTCCCCCCCCGGGGGAGGATCTCCATCTGGTAGGGGATCTTCTTCTTCTCCGCCAGGTCCACGAGGAACCGCACCAACCCCGGGTGGGAGATGGACGCGGAGTCCTTGAGCTTGATCGCCACCCCCTTCCCGAGCTTGGTGACCTGCTCGTGGGCCGACACCCCAGGCATGTCGCAGGCTAGCGTCACGTCGAGGGCGACCCCGATCTCCGGGTCGAGGGCGAACGCGCTGGCCCGCGCTCCCCGGAGCCCCACCTCCTCCTGGACCGTCCCCACGAAGTACACGTCCGCCTCGTGCTTCTTGAGGCGCCGCATTGCCTCGATCCCCACGTAGACCCCCACCCGGTCGTCGAGGGCCTTCCCCGACACGAGGTCCCCGACCCGGGTGAAGGACTGGACGAGGGTCACGGGGTCCCCGACCCGGACCTTCTTGGCCACGGTTTTCCCCGGGAGCCCGAGGTCCACGAACAGGTCTTGGATCCGAATTTCCTTCTTCCGCTCCTCATCGGTGAGGATGTGGACCGGTTTCGTCCCGATGAGCCCGGTGAGGGGGCCAGCCTTGGCGTGGACCGTGACCCGGGAGGCGATGAGGGTCCGGGGGTCAAAGCCGCCCACGGGCTCCAGGCGCAAGAACCCCGTCTCCTCGTCCACGTGGGACACAAGGAACCCGATCTCGTCCATGTGCCCGGCCACGACAACCCGCGGGCCCTTCCCCTTCGTGTGGGCGATCACGTTTCCCAGTCGATCCACGTGGATCTCGTCCACGTGGCGCTTGAGGGCATCCCGGACGATGGCCCGGACCTCGTCTTCCCGGCCGGGGATCCCGGCCGCCTCGGACAGCTTCTGTAGGAGTTCCACCGTTGCCTCCTTGTGGGAGGGCATGGTAGTGGTGCGGGGGGGTGGGGACAACTTTCCGAGGCTCCCGCGGGGGGCTAGAATGGGACAACGATGATTCCCCTCCGGGATAGCCGCCCCAGTGGCATCGTGCCCTACGTCACGATCGCCCTCATCGCCCTGAACGTCCTTGCCTTCTTCTACACCCTGAGCTTCTCCGACCAGAAGCTCGTGTTCCTCGACCGGTGCGCCTGGGAGGGGACGTTTGGGAGCGCGCCGGGGTTCGACCCCCTCCTCTACCGCCGGTTCGGGCGGGGCTGCCTCTACCCGGTCACCGAGCGGGACGAGTTCGTGATCCGCTACGGCCTCGTTCCGGCGGAGCTCTGGTCGGGGACGGATCTCCCCCCCACGGTCCCCTTTCCGACATGGCTCACGATCCTCACCGCGATGTTCCTCCACGGGGGGTGGCTCCATCTTCTTGGGAACATGCTGTACCTTTGGGTGTTCGGGGACAACGTGGAGGCGGCGCTCGGGCGGTGGAAATTCCTCCTATTCTACCTCCTTTCGGGGGTGGCGGCGGCCCTTCTCCAGGCCGCGATCTACCCCAGGACCACGGTCCCCATGGTGGGGGCGTCGGGGGCGATCGCCGGGGTTCTCGGGGCGTACCTCGTCCTCTTCCCCTGGGCGCGGGTCCTCACCGTGGTCCCGTTCTTCTTCTTCCTCCACTTCGTGGACGTCCCGGCCCTCGTGTTCTTGGGCCTGTGGTTTCTGATCCAGTTCTTCTCGGGGATCGTCGACCTCGGGGGGATGGGGGGAGTGGCGTGGTTTGCCCACATCGGGGGGTTCCTGGCTGGGATGACCCTGGCGTTCGCCCTCAAGCGACGGGACGTCGTCCCTGGCCTTGTGACCTGGTGGCGGTGGCGGCGGGCCCGCCGGTACTGGCGGTAGGGTGGCGACGGTCCTCGGGGTGGACGAGGCGGGACGGGGCGCAGTTCTTGGGCCCCTCGTCGTGGCGGGGGTGGCGGTGGAAGAGGGCGACCTCGGCTCCCTGTGGGACCTGGGTGTTCGGGACTCCAAGCTCGTCCCCCGGGCGCGGCGCACGGAGCTCGTTCGGGCGGTCGCTCGCGCTGGTGCCCGGGGCCGGGCGGTGGTGATCCCCGCCGGGCGAATCGACAGGGAGAACCTCACCGCGCTGGAGCTCGAGGCGGCCGCCCTCCTCATCCGCGCCCTCGCCCCGAGCCGGGCCGTCGTGGACGCGCCCGTGGCCCCGCGGGCCATTGGGCAGTTTCGGGAGGCGCTTGGCGCTCTCTCGGGTCTCGACCCCAAGCGGATCGCGGCCTTCCCCCGTGCCGACCGGACCCACCCCGCCGCCGCGGCGGCCTCCCTCCTCGCCAAGGTCGTTCGGGACGGGTACGTCCTCCACCTGGGAAGGGCGTACGGGGACTTCGGGTGGGGGTACCCGGGGGAGCCGAAGGTTCGGGCGTTTCTCGAGGGATGGATGGCGCGCCAGGGGTCCCTTCCCCCGATCTGCCGAACGCGCTGGCGGTCCGTTCAGGTGCTTCTCGCCCCATCGCTTCTGGAAAGGGTTGCGGGGGGAAGTGAGCCGGGGGAGAATGGGGGCCAGCTTCGGACGAAGGAGGAGGTATGCCCAAGCGCACCTATCAACCCCATCGCCGGCGCCGGCACCGGGTCCACGGGTTTCTGGCCCGGACGCGGACGCCGGCCGGTCGGGCCGTTCTCGCCCGGAGGCGGAGGAAGGGCCGGCACCGGCTGACGCCGGCCTGAGACGGGGGGCTGTGTGACGAAAAAGCGTGTTTACGAGGTCGCCCGGGAGCTCGGGGTCTCGTCCAAGGAGGTCCTCGAGGCCTTGGGCGAACTTGGCATGACCGGGCTGCGGGCGGTGAGCACGCTTTCGGACGAAGACGCCCAGCTCCTCCAGGAGTTCTTCCGGGAGAAGGGGGCCCCGGTTGTCGAGGCCCCTCCGGCCCCCGAGCCCCCACCTCCCCCGAAGCCCAAGGGTGTCCCCCGCCCCCCCGTCGTCGCGGTGCTGGGGCACATCGACCACGGGAAGACGACCCTGCTCGATACGATCCGCAAGACTCGCGTCGCGGCCGGGGAGGCCGGCGGGATCACCCAGTCCATCGGCGCCTACCAGGCCACGTTCCACGGCCGGGCGATCACGTTCATCGACACCCCGGGTCACCGGGCGTTCACGGCGATGCGGGCCCGGGGGGCCCAGATCACGGACATCGCCGTCCTCGTCGTGGCCGCCGACGATGGGGTCATGGCCCAGACCATGGAGGCCATCGACCACATCAAGGCCGCCGGGGTCCCGATGATCGTGGCGATCAACAAGATGGACAAGCCCGGCGCGAACAAGGACCGGGTGGTCCAGGACCTGGCGAAGCTCGGGTTCACCCCCGAGGAGTGGGGCGGCTCGACGATCATGGTCCCCCTTTCGGCCCTCACCGGGCAGGGGGTGGACGACCTTCTCGAGATGATCCTCCTCGTGGCGGACATGGAGGGGTTCTCCGGGGATCCCGACGGGGAGCTTGAGGCGATGGTCATCGAGTCGAGCCTCGACCCGGCCCGGGGGCCCCTGGCCACGGTGATCGTGAAGAACGGAACCCTACGGGAGCGGGACGCGATCGTGGTCGGGTCGGCCTACGGGCGGATCCGCGCCCTCCTCGATCACCGGGGGGAGCGGCTCCCCGCCGCCCCGCCGGGGACCCCGGCCCTCGTCCTTGGGCTGTCCGCGGTCCCCCCGGCCGGGGAGCGGGTGGAGCGGGTCGCGGACCCCACCGAGGCCCGGCGGATTGCGGAGGCGCGGGAGCGGGCGGCGGTGGAGGCCCGGCGGGGGACGCGGTCGCCCCGCACGTTCGAGGACCTCCTCCAGGCGGCCCAGACGAAGAAACTCGTCGTCGTCCTCAAGGCCGCCACCGCCGGCGGGCTTGAGGCCGCCCGGCACGAGCTTGGGAACCTCAAGGCGGATGGGGTGGAGCTCGAGATCCTCCACGCCGGGATCGGCCCGGTCACGGAGTCGGACGTCCTCCTCGCCTCCGCCGAGCAGGACATGCAGCCCCTGATCGTGGGGTACGCGGTGCGGGTGGAGGGGAAGGCGGCGCGCCTGGCCGAGGCCCGGGGGGTCCCGGTTCGGACCTACGACATCATCTACGACCTTGCCTTGGACGTAGAGCGGGCCCTCAAGCGGTTGCTGGGGCCCGAGCTCCGGGAGGTCAAGGTGGGGGAGGCTGAGGTCCTCAAGACGTTCGACATCGACGGGGTGGGGAGGGTCGCGGGGTGCAGCGTCCGCTCCGGCCGCGTGGTCCGCGGGGCGAAGGTGAGGGCGTACCGGAATGGAGAGGAGGTGTTCGTGGGGGAGATCGCCTCCCTCAAGCGGTTCGCCGACGACGTGCGGGAGGTCCAGGCTGGCCGGGAGTGCGGGATCCGGATCCGGGATTGGAACAGCGTCCAGCCGGGGGACGTCCTGGAGATCTACACCGTGGAGGAAGTCCCGGCCTAGGCGATGCCCGTGGGAGTGCTCACCGTTCAGCTCCGGATCCCTGGGGCCCAGAGCCTGAAGGACAAGCGGTCCGTGGTGAGCGGGCTTCTCGTCCGGGTGCGGCGGGAGTTCGGGGTCTCGGCAGCCGAGCTCGACGGCCTGGACAACCCCAAGGGGGCCGTCCTTGGGTTCGCCTACCTCTCCAACGACGCCCGGCACGCCGACGAGGTCCTGATGACCCTCCTCGAAAGCCTCCGCGGGAGCCGGGACTACTACGTGGAGGGCCACGAGCTCTCCGTTCTGTGATGCCCCCCTACGGCCGGCTCCGTCTGGAATCCACGATCGTCCGCGCCGTGGCGGAGATCCTCGAGTTCGAGGTCAAGGACCCCGCGGTGCGAGCCCTCCTCCCCACCGTGGTGGGGGCCCGGCTCTCCCCGGGGGGGGAGGAGGCCACCGTGGCGGTGGCCGTGGAGGGGGGAGACGAGGCCCAGGCCCTCGCCGCCCTCCGCCACGACAAGGGGTTCATCCGGGCCCAGCTCGCGCGCAGGCTCTCCCTGCGAAGGGTCCCGGAGCTCCGGTTCATCGTCGTCCGCCCCTTGGGCGGAGAGTCCGGTGGATAAGCCCAGGCTCCCCGTCCTCCCCCTCCTCTCGAGCCTTCACTCGGGCGCGGAGAAGCTGACCCGAGAGGTCACCATCGCCTTTTCGGAGAGGAGCGGGGTCGAGCTCCTCCCGTTGGGGGAGGTGGAGGCCCTCGCCGAGCCCGTCCCCGTCCTCCTCGTCCTCACCGGGGGGACCGAGGAGCGGGCGCTGGAGTTCCTCGCCAGGGCGCGAGGGGGGGCTGTCCTCCTCTCCCATCCGGCCCACAACTCCCTCCCCGCGGCCCTGGAGATCGCGGCCCGGCTGCGGGAAGAGGGGAAGGCCGCCCGCCTCGTCCACCTCGGGGCGGGAGCGGAGGAGCTCCCCGTCCTCGCCCGGGCGGTCGCCCTCGCCCGCGCCCTCCGGGGGAAGCAGGTGGGTCTCGTGGGCGAGCCCTCGCCCTGGCTCGTCGCAAGCTCCCCGGATCCGGCGATTCTTCGGGGAAAGCTCGGAATCGAGGTGGTCCCGATCCCCCTCGAGGAGGTCCTTGCCCGGGTGCCCGCGGCCGCCCCCCCGGTGGAGGGAGAAGGGAAGGGGATCGGGGCAGAGGAGCGGGGGGTGGGAGCGCGGGTCCACGTCGCCCTCCGGAGTTTGGTAGAGGAACGGGGTCTCGATGCTTTCTCGATTGCCTGCTTCGGGCTCCTCCCCCACCGGATGACCGCCTGCTGGGCCCTGGCGTGTTTGGCTGACGACGGGGTCCCCGCGGGCTGCGAGGGGGATCTCCCCGCCCTCCTCGCCCTCCTGGTCGCCCAGGAGCTCACCGGGGGGCCGGGGTTCCTCGCCAACCCGGCCGACGTCGACCTCAAGGGGGAGACCCTCACCCTGGCCCACTGCACGGTCCCCCTCGCCCTCACCCGTTCCCGTCTCCTCCGCACCCACTTCGAGTCGGGCTTGGGGCTCGCCGTGGCCGGGGAGGTGAAGCCGGGTCCGTACACCCTCGTCCGGTTCGGGGGAAAGGATCTCGATCAGGGGTTCTTCGTCGAGGGGCGGGTGCTCGACGAGCGGGTCGGGCGGGAGGACCTGTGCCGGACCCAGGTCCGGTTCAAGATGCCCCGGGGGGCGATGGAGCGCCTCCTCCGGGAGCCCCTGGGGAACCACCACGTCCTCGTCCCCGGCCACCACCGGGGGGTCCTCGAAACGTTTGCTGACCTGGTCCTTCGGGTAGGCTAGAACCGGAAGTTCCAGCCGACGGAAAGCCCCGTCGGCCCCCCAAGGACGTCGGCTGCCACCTTGACCTCGACGGTCATCCCGGGAAAGAGGGGAACCCCCCCGGAGAGGAGGACGCGGGAGATCCCAAACAACGTACCCGTGCGGGCAAAGTACACGGTCCCCTCAAGGGAGTAGCTCCCCCCACAGCAGGCCGGCCCGCAGAAGCCGAACTTCACGTACTCGAACTCCTCTCCCTGGAACCCCCCCGGCACCTGGGCCGGGTCCAGGGCGGTGACGAACTCAACAAAAGGGGACGATACCGCTCCCCCGGGGCACGAGCCGCCCCAGCAGCAGTAGACCTTGAACCCGTGGACGGCGATCCCCTCCCAGGTGCGGGTGGCGTCGTTCCATAGCGCGTTACCGTACAGGGTGAGGCAGCCCTGGCACGGCCCCTCCCACTTGGGGAGGAGGCTCACCTCCTTGGCGCCGGGGGTGAACTTCACCGCGGCGCCCAGGGACACCCCACAGCAGAGCTGAACGAGGCCGTCCACGGTGGCCTGGACGTAGGAGAAGCCGGCCTTGGAGAAGGAGAGGGAGACCTGGGCCGTGATTTCGCAACACAGCTCCAGCGAGGTGATGGTGGCGAGGGCATCGCGAAACCTCGCCCCCCCGTCCTTCTCCTCGAACCGCGCGGTGAACGACATGTTCCCGGCCCTCAGCGAGAGGACGGTGAGGAGGTACGGCCCCGGCGGGGTACCGGCCTGGGCGTAGTGGGTCACCCGGAGGCTCGTGGTGAGCCCTGGGATTCGGTGGAGGAGGGCCAGGTAGCCGGTCCTGTACGCGGGGACCGTGGGGTCGAACGTGAGCCCACCCCCCACCTGGATCTCCCCCATCTTCCCCGAGCCGTGGAGCTGGAAGTTTGTCCAGGTGGATGAGACGAAGTTGGCGACCGCCCGGAAGGTCCACGGGACGGACCCGTAGCGGAGGACGTACCGAAGGTCGAGGGTCATCCGCTCCACGTCCGGGGAGGGGAGGAGGGAGACCGACCCCTGCAGGGAGCCGCCGACGGTGAAGGACTGGGGGATCCGCTCAAACCGGGCCTCGAGGACCCGATCCCGCTCCGCGGTGAACTCCAGGTCCGGGGTCAGACCGATCCGCTCCCGATCTTCGTACCAACCGACGAACTGGAATCCCCACGAGGGGAGGGCGGTGAGGCGGACCGTGGCCCCATGGGGGTAGATCCCGTCCCCGTCCACGGCCCCGCCCTCGGCGGGGGTCGCGTAGGTCTGGATCAGGACCGTGCTCCCTTGGGCGGAGACCGCGGCGGTGAGGACGCCGAGGGTGAGAAGCCCCAGGCCGAGGGCCTTCGGGTGGTGGCGGAAACGGAGGCCGAGGAACCCCAAGAGGCCCGCGCCCGCCAGCCCCACCCACAGCCCCCAGCGGCCGATCCCCCCAGGGGAGAGGACTTGGAGCTCGAGGGACGAGCTGTCGTCGGGGTCGTCGTCGGCGGGGACGTAGGGGCTCTGATCGGTGGGGATGGGGAGGTCCTGGGCGTCGAACCCGAAAGCCCACATCCGGTTCCGCAGGGTCTCCCCACGAGGTGCCTTGTCGGTGACGAGGGCCTCGAACACGACAACGAGGGCCTCCCCGGGGTCAAGGGAAGCCCCCAGGAACCAGAAGAGCTCAGGCCCGGGAGCCCCGAGGGGATCCGCGGTTGACCGCCCTCCAGGCCAGGCGGCCCGGGTCGACTCCGGGACGTAGCTCAGCCCTGGCGGGAGGAGGTCCTCGACCCGGACGTTGTACGCCCGGCTGTGGCCCACGTTGCGGACGGCGAGCTGGAACCGGACCCTGTCTCCGACCGCGAAGACAAACGGCGGCTTGGGGCACGGATTGCAGGGCTCCTCGGCACAGGGGTCGCAGTAGATCCCCTTCTCGGTCACCAGGGCCGGGACCCCAAGGAGGATCCGCGTCGCGTCCTCGTCGGGGTAGGGGTCGCCCACGTCGGGGTTGAACTCGGGGATCGGGGTCCCGGCCCCGTCCCGGCCCGTGACCCGGGCGAGGTTCACGAGGTACTGGCCCGCTGGGGCTTCGGGAAGGACCCGGGCCCGGTAGAGGCCGACGAGGGTTCCGCCCCCGGCGACCGTGGCCGAGATGTCCGCGGAGATCGTCCCCGTGGCCCCGTCGGGGATTCCAAGCGCCCCGGACGCCGGGGGGGTGTCGACGGTCCAAGTTCCGTCTCCGCTTGCGTCGTAGGCGAGGCCGAACGGAAGGGTGTCCGTGAGGTCCACGTCGTAGGCGGTGCCGAGCCCGACGTTGCGCACGGTGACCCGGTACACGATCACATCGCCCCAGAGGACGATCGGCGTGGGCCAAACGCTCACCCCGCCCCGCAAGACGTCGATGATCTCTTTCTCCAGGGCGAGGCCGGGTTCGGCCACGGGGATTCGGGTGGAGTCCCGGTCGGGGTAGGTGTCACCCGTATCCGGGTTGTACTCGGGAATCGGTGTCCCCGCCCCGTCCTCCCCGGTCGCGACGGCGTAGTTGACGAGGTCCACACCCTGGGCGGCGGTGCTGCCGATGCGGGCGCGGTAGGCGGCGACGAGGGTCCCTCCGGGGTGGATCGTGGCCGAGATATCCGCGGTGATCGTTCCCGTGGCCCCATCCGGGATCCCCAGCGCCCCGGCCGCGGGCGGGCTGTCCACGGCGTACGTCCCATCGCCATAGGTCGTGTCGTACTCGACCTCTGGCGGGAGGAGGTCGGTGAAGTCCACGTTGTAGGCGACCCCGAACCCCACGTTGCGGATCGTCACCGTGTAGACGATCACGTCGCCCGGCTCGACCGGGCCGCTCGGCCCCCGGCTTGCCCCGGCCCGCAGGACGTCGGTGATCGCCTTGTTCAACGCCAGGGCCGGGACCGCCGCCGGGTGGACGACCCGGTCGGAGTCGTCCGGGTCGTCGTCGCCAGGCAGGCCGCTATCGGGGGGAATCGGGGTTCCCTCCCCCTCCTCTCCGGTGGCCCCCATGGTGTTCGTGTAGCTGAACCCCTGGCGGGCCAAGCTCGTCACGACGGCCACGAACCGGAGCACGAGGGTCTCTCCAGGGAGGAGGGTCGCCGAGAGGTCCCAGCCCAGGTACGGACCCGGGGCCCCCGCCGGATCGGCGGTGGAGCCCCCGCCTGGCCAGGTGGCGTTCGTGCTCCCCAAGACGTAGGAGAACTCCTCGGGAAGCTCGTCCCACAGGTCCACTCCGAACGCCCAGCCCATGCCGACGTTCGTCACGGTCAGGGTGTAGGTAATGACGTCCCCCGGCTCCACCGGGGAGTTTGGCGGCACGGGAGCCCCCGCCCGCAGGATCTGGGTGGTCGCCTTGTCCGTCACCAGGGCCGGGCAGCCGCAGGAGGCGAGGGTCTCCAGCTCGTTGTTCCCCGCGTTGCACTCGCAGATCGCGTCGCCTTCGTCCACCACCAGCCGGAACCGATGCTCCACCCCGCACTTCAGGGGCGGCGAGGTCCAGCTGATCGAGGCCGATCCACCAATCGGAAGGGCCTCGACGGCGAAGGTGTGGGCCAGGATCCCGTCTACGTAGATCCGGACGTGGGTGGCCGGCGAGGCCTCGGTCCCGAGGTTCCAGGCCGTGGCCGTGACGGAGAAGCTCCCGTCCCCTCGGCACGTGACCCCGAGGTCGGTGAGGGTGAGGTCAGGATCGACCACCGTGAACCCCGCCCCAAGGGCGTTGTTCGCTGAGGAGCACTCACAGATCTGCTCATCCGGGTCCGCCGTGACCACGATCTCATGGAGGCCGCAGGGGAGGATTTCGCTGAGCTCTACCGTGACGGTTGTGGTCCCCCCCGCGGGGATCGCAGGAAGCGCAG
>CALKES010000024.1 GCA_938084715.1 Candidatus Bipolaricaulota bacterium
CGTTCAGAAAGCGGAGAAGCTTTACTTCGAGCTCAACCGGCTCGCCGTGGAGTACGCAATCAACCTGGCGAGCATCATGACCACGGTCCGCCACTACGAGCAACCGTGGGTTCAGGGCTGGTACTACAACCCCGCCTACCCAGGCACGTATTTCTACGTGCTGTCCAAGGGGTGAGTCTCGGACCGCTGAACTGAGGGCAAGGGCCGGGGCCTCCCGGCCCTTGCTTCTCTACGCAGGTGGGGGTATAAACGCCTGCCCATGATCGCCTACATCGTGCGGCGGCTTCTGATCCTCCCGCTCGTCCTGTTTGGGGTCACCGTGTTCATATTCGGGATTTTCTCCCTTCTTGACCCCGTGATGCGAGCGAGCCTCTACGTACGCGACGTGCCGAAAACGGCGGATGCGCTCCAGCGGATCATCCACAAGTACGGCCTCGACGACCCCATCCACATCCAGTACTGGCGGTGGCTCAACCAGGTCATCCGGGGGAACTTCGGGTGGTCCAAGACCGCCCAGCGGCCGGTTCTCCAGGCGATTGGGTACTACCTTCCGGCAAGCCTCGAACTTGCCCTGTGGGCGATGGTGCCGGTGATCCTGGGGGGGATTGTCCTGGGAATCCTCTCCGCTCTTCACCACAACCGACCCCTGGATCACACCACCCGGGTGTTCGCCCTCATCGGGTGGTCGTTCCCGTCTTACGTGTACGGACTTCTCCTCCTCATGGTGTTCTACGCCACGCTGCGCTGGTTTCCCCCCGGTCGGATTTCGGACTGGGTGTCCCGGGAAGTCATCGTGGGGACGTTCCGGCAGTACACGGGGATGTACACCTTGGACGCGGTCCTCAACTTGCGGCTGGACGTATTCGCCGACGCCCTGCGCCACCTCGTCATGCCCGTCCTCACCTTGTCCTACATCCAGTGGGCGCTTCTCCTCCGGGTGACCCGGTCCTCGATGCTCGAGACCCTGCGTCAGGAGTACGTGATGACGGCTCGAGCCAAGGGGCTTAAGGAATGGGTGGTTGTGTACAAACACGCCACGAGGAACGCCTTGATCCCGGTGGTGACCATGGGGGGACTTCTCCTCGTCGGGCTACTCAACGGCGTGGTCATCACGGAGACCGTGTTCAACTATCCCGGCCTCGGCCAGTGGGCGGCCCGGGCCGCGACCACGTTTGACATGTTGAGCGTCCTGGGGTTCTCCCTATTTGGGAGTACCCTCCTTGTGTTCGGAAACCTCGCCGTGGACGTGTTGTACGCGGTGATCGACCCAAGGATCCGGCTCGAATGAGAACGATCAGGCAACTCCTCCGCAACCCGCTCTCCCTCACGGGATTCGTGCTTCTCCTCTTCTTCGTTGGGGTGGCCGTCGCCGCGCCGCGGCTTGCCCCACCGGCCCGGGCGTGGGAGCCCTACCGCATCGTTCAGTGCGGGTTCTCCCCCACCCCAGCCCCCCCGGGGGACCCCAACCCGTTCCGGGCCATTTGGAAGGTAGTCACCGGGCAGGCCACCCTGTGCCAGGTCCATCCCTTTGGGACCACGGGGGAGGGGCAGTACGACATCTACTACGGGGTGGTGTGGGGGACCCGGACCGCGTTCCAGGTTGGGCTGATCATCACGGGAGCGTGCGTCCTCATTGGCATCGTGGTTGGGGCCATCGCCGCCTACTTTGGGCGCTGGGTGGGGGAGATTGTGATGCGGATCACAGACATCTTCATGGCCTTCCCGTTCCTGGTGGCGGCGATGACGATCGCGGCGGTGCTCCAACCCAAGATCGGCCGCGGGCTGGTCACGGCGATGATCGCCCTCATCGTCTTTGGGTGGATGACCTACAGCCGCCTCATCCGGGGGGACATCCTGGCCGTGAAGGAGCGGGACTACGTGCAAGCGGCGCGGGCCGCCGGCGCGGGCCATCTCCGGATCATCCTCCGCCACATCCTCCCCAACGCCATTTTCCCGACCCTGGTCCTCGCCTCGATGGACATCGGCTCATACGTGATCTCGTTTGCTGCCCTCTCCTTCCTCGGGCTCGGGGCAGAGATCGGGTACGCAGATTGGGGTCAGATGCTCTCGTTTGCCCGAAACTGGATTGCGCGTCTGAACGAGTACTGGTGGATCATCTTCTACCCCGGGATGGCAATCCTCCTGTTCGTCCTTGCTTGGAACCTCGTGGGAGATGCGCTCCGGGACGTTCTCGATCCCCGTCTGCGCGGCCGGATCACAGTCTAGAAGCATGGTTCCGCTTGTACAGTAGCGAGGGGTGCTTACGGCTCAGGCAAGAGAGCGACCGACTGGCAATGACCGAGTCAGAGGGACGGGCTCTCCCAGTGGCGCACGGAGACCTCCCACCTACCCGAGAAGGGTCCTGTTTCTACCGCCAATCCAATCCGGTTGGTTCAGTCTCCTTCGTTCCTGACGCACTTCCCAAGCTATCAAACTCTCCTCCTTGTCCCGATCCAGAGGAAATCACAAGCCACTCCGAACAGCCCTATACTGTCCGAATCAGTGCGCCATGGACAGCCGGACACAGGTCCCAGGACATCCCACTTGACAGCGACCCCCGGATCCCGCTACCATGCAGTTGAATACTCTGTTGTGGCAGAGGAGGGGATCGAGAGCAGAAGAGCACTTTTCCAGTTTTTGTCTTGCGTTACCCAGCTGAACGAGAAGGCACAAAAGTTGGTTGATCCGCTAAGGAGGAAGACGATGAAGTGGGGAGAGAAGGTCAACAGGACCCTGGGCGTTCGCGGGCTGTACGTGCTCATCGCGGTGACCCTGCTCGCTATCCTGGCCGGGGCCAACCACAAGTGGGGGTAGGGGAAGCCTAAGAAGGCGAAGGTCACTCCAACAAACGCTCAAGGGGGGGTGGAGACCCCCCTTTCCTCTTTGTAGAGTACCCCGGTGACCAACCTACCTCGCAAGGCACAGGTCTACTGGGGTCTGGTCGTAGGGGCTGGCGTTGCCTGCGTAGCCCTGTTTGTACCACAGATCACGCTGACCCATCCACTGCTTGTTGCATGGCTCATCCTCGCAGCACTTGCGTTTCTATCCGAGATTTACGAAGTCGAGCTCGTCAGCCAACGAAAGACCTCGACTGCGATGGCCGTTTGTGCTGTTGCGATCTACATCGGTGGCATACCCCTTGGACTCCTCACGGTCCTCGTTGGGTCGTTAGCCGCAGAGGTCTTCCTACGATGGAATAAGCTAAAGCAGGGCCTATCGCAGTTTTTCACCTTCGTAGGATTCAATGTTGCCCAGCTCGTGATCTCAGTGACAGCCGGGGGCCTGGTCTTTCAGGCCGCCGGTGGCACCCCTCCGCCTTACACAACCTGGACCCAGTTCATCCCTCTAGGGCTCGCGTTCCTAACCCACGTCATCGTCAATACCACACTCGTCGCGACCATCATCCATCTCACCCAGGGTGTTCGGCTCTCCTATCTCTTGAGGTTCGATCTCCGGCATCTCCACGTCCAGCTTATGACGTTGGGCGTGCTCGCGATTCTGATGGCCATTGTCTATCCCCTGTCCCCATGGTACGTGCTCCTGGTGGGGAGCCCGCTCATGGTCGTGCAGATCTCGATCCGCAGCTACGCACGACTGCGGGGGCAAGCACGAGCGGCGTTCGAGAGGATCACCCAGATCGTCGGCACCCGGGACACCTACACCGGGACCCACTCCCAGGAGGTGGCCGAGCTCGCGGGGAAGCTCGCCCGGGCCCTGGGCCTCCCCGACGAGGCCGTGGAGCAGGTGGAGGCGGCGGCGCGGGTCCATGATCTAGGGAAGATCGCCGTGCCCGACCGAATCCTCCTCAAGCCGGGGAAGCTCACCGACGAGGAGTGGTCCGTGATCAAGCGCCACCCCGTGGTGGGGGCGGAGCTCCTCCAAGGACTGGAGATCTACGGGGGGATCGTGGACATCGTCCGCCACGAGCACGAGCACTGGGACGGGGGAGGATACCCCAACGGGCTTGCTGGGGAGAAGATCCCGCTGGGTTCCCGCATCCTCGCAGTGGCCGACGTGTGGAACGCCCTCACCACGGATCGCCCGTACCGCCGCGCGTACTCTCCGCAGGAAGCCCGCCAGATCATGGGCGAGATGGCGGGCACGGTACTCGATCCGAAGCTCGTGGACCTGTTCCTCACGATCGTGGAGTGAGCGGAATGCCCCTTCTGTGGGCGGTGGGCATCGGAATCGTGGCAGGGCTCATCGGTCGAGGGTCTCTGGCCCACCTCGGGCAGCTTCGGCTGCATGCCCCGTGGCTGATCGGAGTTGCCCTCTTTATCCAGCTTCTCATCTTCCCGCTGGGGAGGGCGCCTCTGCTGCCGGTGGGCGCGGCGTACCTCCACCTGTTTTCGTACACGCTTCTCCTGCTGTTCATCGTGCTGAACCGGCGGTACCCCGAGATCCTCGTCATGGGGGGAGGGCTCCTCCTCAACCTGATCGTCATCGTCGCCAACGGCGGCTACATGCCGGCCTCGGCCACGGCCCTGGAACGGGCCGGGCTCCCGGAGGTCGCCTCCGCCCTCCGGGCGGGGACGGCCCGGGGGAACACCATCCTCATGGGGGAAGGGACCCGGCTCAACTTCCTCGGAGACAATCTTTACCTGCCCGCGTGGGTTCCCCTCTCGTCCGCGTTCAGCATCGGGGACGTCGTCCTCGGGGTAGGCCTGGCGCTCTTCCTCGCGCGGAGGATGCGCCGGGGCTAGGACCAACCGTCGAGGGAGAGATTGGGTTCCGGCGATAGGGAGAGGGAACCAGGGCAGGCAAGCTCGGTGAACCGGTGGTGGGCGCAGGCGGCGACGATCGCCGCGTTGTCCGTGCAGAGCTCCGGCGGGGGAAAGTGGACCGCAAGGCCCCACGCCTGGGCCCGCTCGGGGAGGACCTCCCGGAGCCGGCGGTTCGCGGCCACCCCCCCCACGACAACGATCCGGGAAAGGGAGAGCCTCCGGGCCGCCCGGACCGCCTTCTCGGAGAGAACGTCCACCACCGCCTCGAGGAAGCTCGCGCAGAGGTCCGCGGGGGGCGTCCCAGGATGGTCCCGGAGCCAGTACACGGCCGCGGTTTTGAGCCCGGCAAAGCTCATGTCGAGGCCCGATTCGAGCATCGGTCGGGGAAATGGGACCGCCGCCGGATCCCCCTCCCGGGCCAGGGCACCGATCTTCGGCCCAGCGGGGTAGCCGAGCCCGAGGAGCCTCCCAAACTTGTCCAGGGCCTCCCCGGCCGCGTCGT
Source organism: Candidatus Bipolaricaulota bacterium (assembly GCA_938084715.1). Classification (GTDB taxonomy): domain Bacteria; phylum Bipolaricaulota; class Bipolaricaulia; order Bipolaricaulales; family Bipolaricaulaceae; genus Bipolaricaulis. The sequence continues at coordinate 5,227 of CALKES010000024.1, forward strand.
CCCTCGTCGTCCCCACCACCTTGTACTCCCCCCACCGGGGGACGGCGGCGAGCAGCGTGTGCCCGCCCGAGACCACGAGCCCCAGGAACGGGGGCTCGGCTTCGGGCTCGCTCAACCGGTGGGCGAAGAGGTGGGCGGCGAGGTGGTTCACCCCCACGAGGGGGAGGTCCCGCGCCACGGCGACCCCGGAGGCGTAGGAAATCCCCACGAGGAGCGGCCCGACCAGGCCCGGGCCGTAGGTCACCCCTACAAGCCCAAGGTCCCCCCAGGCCAGGCCTGCCTGGGCGAGGGCCTCGTCCACGAGCCGCGGGAGCTTCCGGAGGTGGTCCCGGGACGCGGCCTCGGGCATCACCCCCCCGTACCGGGCGTGGAGGTCGGTCTGGGAGTAGACGAGGCTGGAGAGGATCTCGCGGCCGTCCCGGAGGAGGGCGACCGCGGTCTCGTCGCAGGAGGTCTCAATCCCCAGGACGATCATTGCGGGGGGCGCGGGGGTCCCTAGGCGTCCCGGATGTACTCGGGCTTGAGGACGCCCACGAACGGGAGGTTCCGGTACACCTCGGCGTAGTCGAGGCCGTAGCCCACGACGAACAGGTTCTCGGGGAGGACGAACCCCACGTAATCCACCGGGACCTCGACCTCCCGGCGGTGGGGCTTGTCGAGGAGGGTGCACACGCGGAGGGAGGCCGGCCCGCGGGCGGACAGGCCCGCCAGGATGTGCTGGAGCGTGTGCCCCGTGTCCACGATGTCCTCGACGACGAGGACGTCCCGGCGGCCGATGGCGCAGTCGAGGTCCTTGAGGATCCGGACCTCGCCGGGGCTCGTGCCGTTGCCATAGCTTGAGACGGCCATGAAGTCGTACTCGAGGGGGATGTCCATGGCCCGGACGAGGTCGGCCATGAACGGCATCGCCCCCTTGAGGATCCCCACCACGAGGAGGGGCCGGCCGCGGGGGTCCTTGGCGGCCCCCGCTCGGTAGTCGGCGGAGATCTCCCGCCCCAGCTCCCGCACCCTTCGGGCGATCTCCGCCTCGGAGATCACCACCCGGGCGATTCCGTCCATGAGCGCCGTGGTCATCCTGCCTCCGGAGAAACACCCTCCCCCCGAAGCTCCACGCGGGGGAAGAGGCTTCAGCTTACCTCAGTGTCAGCCCATCCGTCAACCGGGCGGCGAGGTCGAGGAGGAGGTTCCCGGCGACCGCCCGGCGGTAGTCGGCCGAGGCCCGGAGATCGGAGATCGGGCGGGTCGCAGAAGAAAGGGCGTCCCGCAGGTCCGCGACTCCTTCAGGGGTTGCCGGTCGGCCCACGAGGGCCCGCTCCACCTCCCGCGGGCGGAGGACGGTCGGGGCCACGGAGCCCAGGGCAAGCCGCGCCTCCCGAATCCGACCGTCCTCGACCCAGACGAGGGCCCCGAGGGAGGCCACGGCGATGAGGAGCGCCCGCCGCCGGCCCACCTTCCGGAAGTAGGCCCGGCAGCCTTCCGCGGCGGGAACGAGGATCGACCGGACGAGCTCCCCGGGACGGAGCGCCGTCTTCCCCGGGCCGAGGACGAACTCCTCCACCGGGACCTCCCGCTCCCCCTCGGCCCCGGCCACCCGGACCCGGGCCCCGTGGAGGTAGAGGGGGACAAGGCCGTCCCCGGCCGGGGAGGCATTGACGAGGTTTCCCCCCAGGGTCCCCATCGCCCGGATCGCCGGGGAGCCGATCGTCCACAGGGCCATCCGGAGGACGGGGTAGGCCTCCGTGGCGGGGTGGGCGAGGAGCTCCCCGTGGGTCGCTGCAGCCCCGACCTCGAGACCCCCCGCGACCTCCCGGACCCCCCGGAGCTCGGGGAGCTCGCCCACGTAGACGAGGAACGGGGGGCTCTCCCTCCCCTGGCGCATCCGGACGAAGAGGTCTGTCCCTCCGGCGAGGGCCCGGCCGCCCTCGGAGAGAGACCTCAGGGCCTCCGAGAGGTCCCGGGCGCGGACGATCTCCACCGGGCCCGTCCTACGCACGGAGGTCCTCCTGCCGGTCCACGTCCCGGACGACCCCGTCGTCGGGCCAGGGGATGAGCTCACAGTTCCCCAGGAGGTCCCGGGCCCCCTGGTCCCCCCGGAGGGCGAGGAGGGCGGGGCGGAGGGCGCGGGGGAGGTAGACGGGGAACCCCCGCCTCCCCCGGTGGGCGGGGGCCACGGGCCGGTCGCCGGCCCGGGCAAGGACGGCCCTCGCCGCCCCTTCGGGGACCCACGGCATGTCCCCCAG
>CALKES010000025.1 GCA_938084715.1 Candidatus Bipolaricaulota bacterium
TCCTTCTTCGTGACGTAGGCCATGGAACACCTCCTTCGCCCACCGATTCTACCGGGGAGCCCGGGAGCCGACAGGGAGGCCCGCCTTCCGTGGGTGCGCTCTTCCTCCCATGGCGGGAACACTCCCTCTCCCCATCGTGGGAGAGGGTTGGGGTGAGGGGGCTTCGGTCACCCCCCTCACCCCCTCCGGTCCAGGCAGGGGGTGAAGAAAGAGGCTCCGGTGGAGGGAGGGGGAAACACGATGCCGCACCGAATGGGCCTTCTTTGCTCCCCTAGCGCAACAGCCTTTCCAAGCTCCCTCCCCCCTTCGTGGGGGAGAGGGGGGACTACCGAACCCGGGCGAGGACCAGGGGCCGGGGCGCGGGCCGCTCCTTCCCGATCCGGTACGCCCCGAGGACCAGGGCCCGCGCCGCCTCGACCCGGTCCTTTCGCCCGACGTGGAGCCGGGCCAGGGGCTGCCCCCGCTCGACCTCGTCCCCGGTCTTCGCCAAGAGCTCCACCCCCGCCCCGGGGTCCACCCGCTCCCCCTTCACCTCCCGCCCGGCCCCAAGCAGCCCGCAGGCGACCCCGATCGGGTGGGCCCGGAGCCCCTCCACGTACCCGGACGCCGGGGAGGGGACCTCGACCACCTCCCCCGCCTTGGGCAGGAGCTTGGGCTCCTCGATCGCCCGGACGTCCCCCCCTTGGGCGGCCACCAGCTCCCGGAACTTCGCCCACGCCGCCCCGGAATCAACAAGGGCCGCAAGTTTCCTCTCTCCCTCCTCTGCTGATTTCGCCTCCCCGGTGAGGAGGAGGAGCTCGGCCCCGAGGGCGAGGGTCACCGCCCGGAGGTCGGACGGGCCGCTACCTCGGAGGACTTCGATCGCCCCCTTCACCTCGAGGGCGTTCCCCGCCGCCGTCCCCAACGGCTCGTCCATCGCGGTGATCAGGGCGGAAAACTTCTTTCCGAGTCTATTCCCCACCCGCACAAGGGTCTCGGCAAGCTTCCGGGCGTCCTCAAGGGTCCGCATGAACGCCCCGTCCCCGCATTTGACGTCGAGGACGATCGCGTCGGCCCCCCCGGCGAGCTTTTTGGAGAGAACGGACCCAGCAATGAGGGGAAGGGACGGGACGGTCCCGGTCACGTCCCGGAGCTCGTACAGGAGCCGGTCGGCGGGGACGACGTCGGCGGTGTGGTCGGCCACCACGGCCCCCACCCGCTCGGCCTGGCGCCGGATCTCGGGGAGGGAGAGCTCGGTCCGCAGGCCGGGGATCGCCTCGAGCTTGTCGATCGTCCCCCCGGTGTGCCCAAGCGACCGGCCGGAGAGCTTGGCCACCACGAGCCCCGCCGCCGCCATCAGGGGGACGAGCACAAGGGTCACCGTGTCCCCGACCCCGCCCGTGGAGTGCTTGTCCACCTTGACCCCGGGAACCGAGGAGAGATCAATCCGCTCCCCGCTTTCGGCCATCGCCTGGGTCAGGGCGACGGTCTCCTCCTCGGTCATCCCCCGGAAGTAGACGGCCATCAGGAACGCCGCCATCTGGTAGTCGGGGACCCGCCCGGCGACGTAGGAGGACACAAGCCAGCGGATCTCCTCCGGGGCAAGCTCACCCCCATCCCGCTTCTTCTCGATCAGGTCCACCGCCCGCATGATCCCCCCGATCCTACTGCCGCCAGGACGGCTCTGCCCACCGACCCTGGCCGGGCCCGTTACGGATGGATGACGCCCAGACCCTCTTCGGAACGGGAGGGGGTGGGACGGTCCTGGGCCGTCAGGCGAGCTTGGCCCGGAGCCGCGCCGACAGGTAGTCGATCGCCCACACGAGGACGATCACGAGGATCATGTACATGCTCGCGGTGGAGAAGTTGAAGTCGGTGAGGGCCCCCCCGAGGCGGAACCCGATCCCCCCGCCCCCCACCAGACCCACCACGGTCGCCATCCGGACGTTGATGTCCCACCGGTAGAGGGTGAAGCTGAGGTAGGGGTTCACGATCTGGGGGATCACCGCGTAGCGGATGACCTCGAGGCGGCTCGCGCCGGTGGCCGTCACCGCCTCCACCGGCCCCGGATCGATGCTCTCCAGTTGATCTGCGTAGAGCTTGAGGAGGTCGACCACGGAGTGGATCCACAGGGCGAGGGATCCGGCGAAGGACCCCATCCCCACCCACACCCCGAAGATGATCGCCCAGAGGACCGCGTCCACGGACCGGGTCACGCTCCCCGCGAGGCGGACGAGAAGGTACACCGGGCGCCCGATCCAGCCCCGGGTGAGGTTCCGGGCGGCGAGGAACGAGAGGGCCGCCGCCACGGGGGCGGCAAACAGCGTGGCCATGAGGGCCATGAAGAAGGTCTCGATGAGGAGCTGGATCCCGAGGACAAGGAGGGAGGTGTTGGGGCGGAAGACCTGCTGCCAGTACTTCACCGTGGCCGGGGCCCGGGTGAAGAGGGCGTTGAGGTCGATTTGGAGGGTCCCCACCGCGGCCCCGAGGGAGAGGACTAACCCCACCACGGCGGCCCAGCCCGTGCTCGTCCGGTACCACGGCCGGCCCCGCCGCCCCCCCTCCACGGCCTGGACCCCGCTCCACCGCTCGGCGGGAAGCCGCCCCTCCGGATCGAACAGGGCCAGGAGCGCCCCCACCGGCCCCAGGTGCGAGAGAATCCAGTACCCCGCCCGCCCGCGGAGGGGTCCCTGAAGCGCGATCCGCGCCAGCGCCATCCCCGGGGAGAGCCCCCACGCCCCCCAAAGAAGCGCCCCCTCGACGATCCCAAGCAGGGCAAGCCACCACGGCCCAAAGAAGTAGACCTCCCGCCCGTAGAGGAGAAACCCGAAAAACAGGCTTCCCACAAACCACAGGAGCGCGAGGACCGCCATGTCCGCCGCGGGGACCACCACCCCCAGGGTAAGCCCCCGCTTGAGCCGCCCCAGGACCGGGAGCGCTTCTCCCCTCATACGATCCGCTCCCGCACCCAGCCGGACACGAAGTCGAGAAGCCACACCGTGACGGCAAAGGTCACGATCACCGCCCCGACCTGGGTCCACTCCCCTCCATCCTTGAAGTTCTTGAGCAGAAGACCGATCCCGCCTCCTCCCACGAACCCGACCACGGTCGCCATCCGGAGGTTGATGTCCCACCGGTAGAGGGTGAAGGCAAGGAACGGGGGCAGAACCTGGGGGATCACCGCCTGCTTGATCACCTGGAGGCGGTTCCCCCCGGCCGCGGTGGCCGCCTCCACCGGCCCGGGGTCGATGTGCTCCACCTGCTCGGAGTAGAGCTTGCCGAGGGCGGCGATGGTGTGGAGGAAGAGGGCGATCGTCCCCGCAAACGCCCCAAACCCCACCCAGATCGCAAAGATCGAGGCCCAAAAGATGGACTCAATCGAACGAAACACGTTGAAGAACCCCCGGGTGAGGGCGTAGCCGACCCTCCCCACGGGGCCGGTGGCGGTGATGTTCCGCGCCCCAAGAAAGGAAAAGGGGAAGGCGATCGCCGCCCCGGCTAAGGTGGCGAGTAAGGCCATGAACAGGGACTTCACAAGGGCCCCGAAGATGGAGTCCACCTCCAACGGGTGGGGGACGAAGAAGTAGGAGAGGTCCGGTCGAGAAAGCCCTCGCCACAGCCGGGCCGGCTTGTCCACGTCGCGAATGAGGGCTCCAACCTGAATGTCTGTCACCACCCACCCCAGGGCCACCGTGACCCCGGCCAGGGCCGCGCCGGTCAGGGCATAGGCGCTCGTCCACCATGGCCGGACCCGGGGCGCCCCCCGGGGCCGGGGGAGGAGGGCCACCCCGGCGGCCCGCTCGTGCCAGGGCCGGTCGGGCCGCACCAGGACCGGTAGGCCCACGGTGAGGAGCACAAGTTGGCTCGCCAGGAAGTGGCCAAACCGCGGAAAGAACCCCACCCGGGGAGAACCATCCGCCCGCGCCAGGATCACCCCGAACGCCCGCTGCCCGAGGCTCACCCCAAACGAGCGGACGAGGAGGGTGAGCTCGACGGTGACCAGAAGCACAAGGATCCAATCCGTGAGCCCAAGCTCGGGGAGGACGAACTTCTCCTCCGGCCGCCAGATGAGGGTGGGGGAGGTCCGGATGTAGTGGACGCTGAACCCGGCGTAGAGGAGGTAAACCCAGGAGATCCAGTCGAGGAAGAAGGACAGGAACCGCCTTCGGGAGAGGAGGAGCCGCTCCCTCACCGCACCTCCACCTCCTCGGCGTCCTCGCCGTAGATCTCCTTGAACTTGGCGTTGTCGATGGCCCCAGGAGGGCCATCGAACACGACCTGCCCATCCTTGAGGGCGATGATCCGCGTCCCGTACCGGCGGGCGAGGGACAGGAAGTGGAGGCTCGCCAGGACCGTGACCCCGTCGTCCCGGTTCATCTGCTCCAGGTACTGCATGATCGAGTGGGAGGTGGCCGGGTCGAGGGCGGAGACGGGCTCGTCGGCAAGAAGGAGCTCCGGCTCCTGCATGAGGGCCCGGGCGATCCCCACCCGCTGCTGCTGACCCCCCGAAAGCTCGTCGGCCCGGGCGTACATCTTCTCCAGGAGCCCGACCCGGGAAAGGGCCCGCCGCGCCCGCTCGAGGTCTTCTTTGGGAAACCGCCCAAGGAGCGCCCGCCAGGTGGAGACGTAGCCCAGGCGGCCGGTGAGGACGTTGGAGAGGACGCTCGAGCGCTTCACGAGGTTGAACTGCTGGAACACCATCCCGATCTTGCGCCGGGTCCGCCGCAGGGCCCGCGGGGAAAGTCGCGTCACGTCCGTCCCGTCGAGGATCACCCGGCCCGAGGTGGGCTCCACCAGTCGGTTCACGCAGCGAAGAAGCGTGGACTTCCCCGAGCCAGAAAGGCCAATCAGGACAAGGAACTCCCCCCGCTCGACCTCAAAGCTCACGTCGGTGAGCGCCCGGACCTTGCCCCGCTCGTAGACCTTCGTGAGCCGCTCGATCACGAGGTGCGCCATGGGGTAGAGAAAGGGGGAGGAGTCCAGCTCCTCCCCCTCCTCGTTCCGTCCCGGTCACCTACCTCTGGGGAACGGGCAGCCCAACCCACGCCCGGTAGTTGTCGTAGTAGGAGTCGTCCACAAGCATCGCGCTATCCCACTCGTAGAACCCGGGCCGGGACCAGAGGGCCTTCCCCTCCGGGGTGGCGATGTGCTGGATGATCGCGGTGACGATCCGGTCCTCGAGGTCCTTGGGGAACCCGGCCGAGAAGGCGACGCAGTCGTTGGGGATCGGCCCCACCGTGGCCACGACGGCGATCTTGCGAACAAGGTCCCAGATGTCGCCGTACACCTTGACCTCGGTGGCGATGGCCCACCGGACGTCGCGGCACTCCCCGCGCTCCCCCTCCGGTACGAGGTCGTTCCTCTCCTTATCCCACAGCCACTTCTCGGGGTCGTCGCCCGCCATGAGGTCCCACCGCGGCCCGTCGTAGCCGGCCGGAGGAAGCGGAGGAGAACCGTAGCCGGTGCAGAAGTCGCCCTGGCCCTCGAGGAGGGCGATCATCGCCTTGGTGTGGGACCCGGCCTCCTTCTCGATCGGTGCGATCCCGTTCACCTTGAAGAACCCGGACGGGATCACGTACCCGGACGCGGAGCGCCGGCTAGCAAACAGCCACACCTTGCCATCGAGGTCTTTCAGGGTGTAGTTCTTCTCCCGCGGGGCGTAGATCGAGGCGAAGTAGTAGGTGTAGCCGTTCCGCACCGCGGCGAGCCGGCAGTGGACGCCGGGGTTGGCGGCGGTGATTCGGACGTACTGGTCCGTCGCCGGAATCCCAAACGTGTCGCCCTTGGCGGCGATCATGGCCTCGATCATCGCCGCGTAGTCGGAGGCGATGACGGGCCGGATCACCAACCCCGTCATCTTGGAGAGGGCCTCCGCGATCTTCGGACCCACCTCCTGGATCACGGCCACCTGCACGGAGGGAACGAACAGCATCGTGATCGGCCGCTCCCTCGTCCCAAGCGCCTGGGCGAGGCCTGTCGCCCCGAGCGCCAACACCAGAACTGCCAGCAGAGTCCGCTTCACAGCACCACCTCCTAAGGTGTGACCCATTATACCCCACGCCCCCGACCCCCGGGGAGGATGCGGTCCCGCGCCGCCCGGAGGGCCCGGACCCGGGAGGGGTCGACCGGGCTCCCCGTGACCCCCCCCTCCTCGAGGGCCGTCCCCACGATGAAGCCGTGGGCGGAGGCGTACCGGGAAAGGTTCTCGGGGGTGAGGCCGCTTCCCACGAAGACGGGGAGGCCGGAGGCCCGCTGGGCGACCCGGACGTCCTCGGGGTCGGCCTCCGCGCCGGTGGCCCCCCCGGTGATGACCAGGGCGTCGGGGCCGTTGCGGGCCGCGTCCCGGGCCGCCGCCCCGAGGTCCCCAAGGTGAACGGCGTGCTTCACGTGGACGTCGGCCAGGATCGCCACCTCGGCCCGGAGCCCGGCCCGGAGCCGGAGAAGGTCCGCCGCCTCACCCTCGATCACCCCCCCGTCGGCCCACGCCACCCCGGAGAAGACGTTGACCCGGATGAACCGGCCCCCGGCCGCATAGGCGATGGCCAACGCCGCCTCCCCGTCGGAGCGGAGGACGTTCACGCCCACCGGGATCCCCACCGCCCCGACCACCTCCTTCACCACCGCGGTCATCGCCGCCACGGTGACCTTCCCCGCCTTCTTCGGGAAGGGAAGGTCCCCGAAGTTCTCCACGATGAGGCCGTGGGCTCCCCCCGCCTCCAGGGCCCGGGCGTCGGCGAGGGCCCGGGAGACCACCACCCCCAGCTCCCCGCCCCACCGGGGGCTCCCCGGGAGGGGGAGGAGGTGGACGACCCCGAGAACCGGCTTCGGCGGTAGGAACCCCAGGCTCACCGGCCCCCCCGGGCGGCCGCGACAAACCGCCTCACCCGGTCCTCGTCCACCGGGGCGGTGGGGTCCCCCCCCCGCTTCAGGCTCGATCCCACAATCACCCCGTCGGCCCAGCGGAGAAACGAGGCCACGTTCTCCTCCGTCGCCCCGGACCCGAGGAGCACCGGCCGGCTGGCAAGCTCCTTCGCCCGCCGGACCTTGTCCAACTCGGGGGCGCTCCCCGTCATCCGGCCGGAGACGATCAAGGCATCGGCCCCGTAGAACTCCGTCCACTCGATGTGGGTCTCCAGGTCAATCCCCGGAAACCGGACGGCGTGTTTTTTGTCCACGTCGCAGAGGAGCTTGACCCCCTCGGCGTGGAGCTCCTTCCGCTTGCGGAGGAGCTCGGCGGCGCAGCCGTGGTCGAGCTCGCCTGTGTCCCACACCTGGGCCCCGGTGAGGAGGCAGACCCGGATGAACCGGGCCCCGGCGGCCAGGGCGATCGCCAGGGCCACCACCCCCCCGTTGTGGACGACGTTGATCCCCACCGGAACGGACACCTCCTCGACCACGGCCCGGGCGGCCACGGCGTGGGCCGCGCTCTCCTCCGGGGGCACCGCCCGCCCCACGAAGTAGGGGAGGTCCCACATGTTCTCGACGATGAGCCCGTCGACCCCGCCCCGAACGAGGGCCCGGGCGTCGGCCAGGGCGGCCTCGATCACCGCCTCGATCCCGTACCCGGTGTACCCCGGCGCCCCGGGAAGCGGGAGGAGGTGGACCATCCCGATCACCGGCTTTTCGACCCCAAACAGATCCCGCAACGCCCCGATCCGCAACCCGTCCCAGCGCTTCTTCCAGCCCGCGGTCATCCATCCCTCCTTCGCCACCGAGGGGCGAGCCACGGGCCAAGGGTAGCCCCCTCGGGCCGGCTGTCGAGGAGACGCGCGAGTTCGGAGAGGGTCGGGAGGGGGGCCCCGGCCCCCCCTCGGGCCGCGGCAGCCCCGAGGAGGTTTCCCAAGCACCCGGCCTCCTCCAGCCCCCAGCCGGAGAGGATCCCGGCGATCGCCCCGGCGTTGAACGCGTCCCCGGCCCCGGTGGTGTTCCCCGCCGGGACGGGGTACGCGGGGACCTCCGCCTCCCCCGAGGGCCCAGCGATGAAGCACCCTTCGGCATCGAGCTTGACGGCGACCCAGCGGGTGCCCCCCCGGCGGAGGGCCCGCGCCCCCTCCCGCGGGCCCTCCTCACCCGACAGGACGATCGCCTCCCGCCGGTTGGGGAGGACGAGGTCGAACACCGACAGGTCCAGGCCGCTCAGGGAGGGGGCCGCGGCCCCGGGGTCGAGGCTCCGGGGGATCCCCCGCCGCCGCGCCGCAAGGACGGCCCGCTCCGCCGCCTCCCGCTCCCCTTCTCCCGCCCACGCGTACCCGGAGAGGTGGAGCCAGTCCGCCCCGTCGAGCCAGGAATCCGGAATCCGATCCCACCGAAGCTTTCGGCACGCCCCCGGCGCGGCAAGGAGCGTCCGCTCCCCCCCGGGGAGGACGAGGGCCAGGCACAGCCCCGTCGGCAGACCGGAAACCCGCTGAACCCCTTCGGTCGGGACCCCGTCCCGGGCCAGAGCGGAAAGGAGCCAGTCGCCCAGGGGGTCGTCTCCCACCGCGGCCGCCAGCCGGACCTCGCACCCGAGGGCGGCAAGCCAGCGGGCGGTGAGGGCCGCCGATCCGCCCAACGAGAGGATCGCCTCCCCGTGCACCTCCCCTCCAGGGGTCGGAAGCACCCCAACGGGGAACGAGAGGTCCAGGTTGAGGTCCCCGAGGAGAGCGACGGCCGGGCGCGCGCTCACTCCCGCTTGTACGGCACCCCGAGGGCCTTCGGGAACCGGACCCGCCCCACGACCCCGGAGACCACCAGCAAGGTCACGATGTAGGGGAGCATGTCCACGAACTGCCAGGGGATCGTCTTCGTGGGGAGGGTCTTGATCCACGTGGCCAGGCTCTGGAAGAACCCGAAGATGAACCCGCCGAGGAGGGCGAGAAGCGGGTTCAGGCCGGAGAACACCACCGTCGCCAGGGCGATGAAGCCGGTGCCCGCGGACATCTCCTTCGTCACGGATCCGATCCAGGCCACGGACAGGAACGCCCCGGCGAGCCCGGCCACCGCCCCCCCAAACGTCGTCGCCAGGAGCCGGGTCAGGTTCACGTCGATCCCCGCCACGTCCGCCGCCTCGGGGTTCTCCCCGACCGCCTTGAGGATGAGCCCGGCCCGGGTTCTATTCAGGAAGAGGTGGGCGAGGAAGGGCGTCACGAGGGCGACGAAGATGAGGGGGGAGAGGGCCCCCATCGGGGTGGAGAGCTTGGCAAGCTGCCCCTCCGGGGGGACGGCGTGGAACCCGGGCGCCCCGAGCTTGATGAGCCCGAACGCCACGAACCCCAACGCGAACAGGTTGATCCCGATCCCGGCGATCATCTGGGTCCCCTTCCAGTAGGCGGAGATGACGGCGAACACGAAGCTGATCGCCATCCCCACGCCGACCCCAGCCAGGAGGCCCACGATCGGTCCACCGGCCTTGGCCCCAAGTGTTCCCACGAACGCCCCGATGAGGAGAATCCCCTCGAGCCCGATGTTGAACAGGCCCGCGGTCTCCCCGATGATCTCCCCGACCGCGGTCAGGGTGATCGGCACCATCGCGTGAAGGGAGATCCGGAGGAGGTCGAGGATCGAGCTCCAGTTCATGCCGCCTCCTTTCGCGCCTTGGGGGAGAGGGTCCGCACGAGCCCCCGCGCCGCCCCCGCCACGGCGGGCAACACCCGGGCCAGCTCGGGGATCGCCATGGCAAGCACAATGGCCCCCATGACCACCCGCACCATCTCCAATGGCACGGGGTTGGCGCCGTAGAACTGCATCACCCGCCCCCCGGCGTTGAGGCCGCCGAAGAACAGGGCCGCGAACAGGATCCCAATCGGATGGTTGCGGCCCACCATCGCCACCGCCATCCCGTCAAAGCCCAGGTTCATGAGCTCCGGCAGCCCGCTGATGATGGCGTAGGTCGGGGGGAGGCCCATCGTCGTCGCTGCCCCCGCCAGCCCCGCGGCCACGCCGCCGAGGGCGAAACTGAGCACCATCGTCCGCTTGATCGAGATCCCGCCGTAGCGGGCCGCGGTGGGGTTGAGGCCAGCCGCCCGGACCTCGTACCCCACCGCCGTGTGCCAGAGGAGGACGTACACGAAGAGGGCAAACCCCACCGCCAGGTACACCGCCGCCGAGAGGTCGGTCCCCGGGACGAGGATCGGGAACCGGGCGGAAAGGGGGATCCGCACCGTGCGTTGGGCCTGGCGGGGGTCCACAAGGACGTACGCCACGAGGTAGAACACGAGAAACCGGCTGATCCAGTTGAACATGATCGTGGAGATGACCTCGCTCACCCCCCGGGTGAGCTTGAGGAGCGCCGGTCCCAGGCTCCACAGGACGCCGGCCGCGGCCGCGAACAGGATCCCCACGACGAGGTGCCACGGGTGGGGGAGGGAGAAGTAGGCCACGCAGATCGAGGCCGCCGCCCCCACGTACATCTGACCCTCGGCCCCAATGTTGAACATCCCCGCCCGGAGGCAGATCGAAAACGTGAGGCCGGTGAGGATGAGCGGCACCCCGCGGGCGATCGAGCTGGCGATCTCGTAATCCCCGCCGAACGCTCCCTTGAGGAGGGCCCAGTACGCGCGCCACGGGTCGTACCCCCAGATGTACATGAGCACGGCCCCCACCAGGAGCCCCAGGATCGCCGCGAGCACGGACTCCACCGCCGGATGAAGGCCAGTGAGCGTCCGGTGGACCCCCCGAAGGAGCCTGTCGCCTGGCCTTGCCCCTGTTCCCGTCATCCCTTCACCCCCACGCCGCCCATGAGCATCCCGATCTTCTCCCGGTCCAGCTCTTCAGGGCGGGCGACCGCCATGAACCGCCCCTCGTACATGATCGCCACCCGATCCGACAGGGCCAGCACCTCGTCCAGGTCCGCGGAAACGAGGAGGATCGCCCGCCCCCGATCGCGCATCTCGACGAGGGTATCCCGGATGTACTGGGCGGCACCCACGTCGAGGCCCCGCGTGGGCTGGGAGGCAATCACGATCGCCGGGTCCTTGGCCAGCTCCCTCCCCACGATCAACTTCTGTTGGTTGCCGCCCGACAGGCTCTTGGCGGGGGCATTGGGGCCGGTGGCCTGGATCTCGAACCGCTCCATGAGCGCCCGGACGTGGGCGTTGATCTTCCCCCAGCGGAGGACCGACAGCGGCCCCCGGAACTGGTCCCACCGGTGGACGCCGAGGATCGCGTTTTCGGCCAAGGTGAACGGGAGCACGAGCCCGAGAACCCACCGGTCCTCGGGAATGTGGGCCACGCCGAGCTTGTAGATCTGACGGGGATCGAGGCCGAGGATGTTCTTCCCGTGGATCGTCGCCGTCCCCTTCAGGGCGGGCCGCAGTCCGGTCAACGCTTCCACCAGCTCCGTTTGCCCGTTGCCCTCCACCCCCGCGATCCCGAAGATCTCCCCCCCGTAGACGTCGAACGTCAGGTCGTGGACCGCGATCGGTTTCGTGGTCCCCGCCACGGACAGGCCCTCCACGTGGAGCACGCCCGGTCCCCGCTCGCTGTGCCCGTGGGAGCCATGGGCGGGAATTTCGTCGGTGGAGAGCTCCACGGCACGCTCGGCACGGGTGCCCACGGCCTTCCCCACCATGAGTTGGGCGAGCTCCTCCCGCGTCACGGCCGCCGTCGACACGTCCCCCACCACCGCCCCCTTGCGGAGGACCACCACCCGGTCCGTGATCGCCCCCACCTCCCGGAGCTTGTGGGTGATGAGGACAATCGCCTTCCCCTCGTCCCGCAGGCGGCGCAGGAGCTTGAACAGCTCGTCCACCTCGAGGGGGGTGAGAACGCTCGTCGGCTCGTCGAGGATGAGGAGGTCCACGTCTTGGGACAGGACCTTGAGGATCTCCACCCGCTGCTGCTCCCCCACCGCGAGCTTCTCCACCGGGACGTCGAGCGGGACCTTGAGCCCGCTTTCGGCCATCAGCGCCTCGAGCTTGGCCCGCGTGGCGTCGAGCTTGAGGGGCGTCAACGGCCGCTCGTGGGACAGGGCGACGTTCTCCACCGCGGTGAACGTGCCCACGAGGGCGAAGTGCTGGTGGACCATCCCGATCCCGAAGTCGAGGGCCTCGCGCGGGCTGGCGAACCGAACCGGCCCGCGGGGGGAGACCACCCGGCCCCGGGTCGGGGGGAGGAGCCCGGACAGGACCTTGGTGAGGGTTGTCTTCCCCGCACCGTTCTCCCCCAGGAGCCCCACGATCTCCCCGGGTCGAAGCTCGAGGGTGACGTCCCGGACTGCCACAGTACCATCGCTGTACACCTTGGTGATCCGCTCGGCCCGGAGGAAGTACCCGTCGGGTCCGGGCTTTGCACCACCTTCGGCGCCCATGCCCATGCTCGCGCCCCCTTGATCTAGGGAGAAGGGGAGAGGGCGGAAGCCACCCTCTCCCCTTCGATCACCCCAGGATTGCGACTACGGAGCGCCCAACGTGTAGAGGGCGCGGACGGCCTGCATCTCGGCGACCGTATCCGCGGTCGGCACCACAATCGTCCCGTTGAGGATCCCGGCCTCGAGCTCGTCGATCGCCGCCCAGATCCAATCGGGGAGGGTCGCCCGGTTCGCCTGCCAGTTGAGGATCGTCTCCGCGATGTCCTCGGCCTTGAGGGCTCCCGCCTTCACGCCGAACTCGATGAACTCCAGGAGGTCCTGGTACCGGCTGATGCCGACCCCCTTCTCCTTGAGGCCCAGGCTCACCACACCGCCCTTGAACGTCCCCCTGACCACGGACTCCACGGCCATGTAGCAGCCGACGTCCACCCGCTTCATCCCGCTGGCAAGGCCGTGCATGCCCTTCCCCATCCAGTCCTGGTTGGCGTCCACGCCGAAGTAGTACGGCGGGCCCGACTTGGTTCCCTTGTTGCGGTGGTACTCGGTGATCGCCTCGAGGTCCCCGATCCCCAAGGGCCCGGCCACGTTGTAGACCCCCACCGCGCCCTGGGCGAGCATGGCCTCGGTGGCCGCCTTCCCCAGCGCGATGTTGGAGAACGTGCCGGTGTAGGTGTACAGGAGTTCGACGTTGGCCGGCCTCCCCGTCACCGCGGCGTACTTCTTGTTGCCCCAGTCCATCCCGAACCGGAACCCGGCCTCGAAGTGATAAAGAACCGGGATCTCAATGCCAAGGACGACCCCGGCCTTGGGGTAGCCGTGGTGTGCCGCGGCCATCGCCGCGAGGGCGCCGATCAGGGCGCTCATCTCGTTCTCCCGGAACACGATGCTCATCACGTTCGGGGCGTCCACGACCGAGTCGATGATCGCGAACTTCTGGTTCGGGAACTCCTCCGCCGCCTGGGCAAGGGCGTCCCCGAGCAGGAACCCGACGCAGATGATGAGGTCGTACTCGCGCGTCCGGGCGAGGTTGCGCAGGTTCGGCAGGTAGTCCGCTGCCGTCGCACTCTGAACTTCCACCATCTCCAGGCCGAAGTCCTCGGCCGCCTGGTCCGTCCCCTTGAACCCCATGTCGTTGAACGACAGGTCGCCGCGCCCTCCAACGTCGAGGACGACTGCCACCTTGCCCCGGAGCGCCTGCGCCACCGCCGGCGCCGCCACCAGCGCCACGACCAACGCCAAACCTAGCCACTTGCGCACCGCGTATCCCCCCTTTGAGGTTGTTCCGGGCCTGCGGCCCGGCGAAGGGATTGTAGCCAGGCTTCAAGCCGAACGCAAAGGGACAAGATCCTGATTCAGACACAGTTTTGGGGCCCAGGCCCGCGCCCCGAGAGGGGGGGAGGGACCCGGAGGTCCCTCCCCGAGGCGAGGAACAGGAGGCCAGGAAGCGGCTCTCGACCGCGCGCCGTACCGATTCGAACGGTGGCCAGTTGGGGTCGGAACCCCCAGGGGCCGGCACCACGCCTGGGCCTCGCGGCCGTGCCTCCGCCTCCACCCTACCCCGCGGGGGGAGAAGGCCAAGGACAGCGCGCACCGGGGGGCGGGCCGTCTGCGCCCCCCCGAGCCGACCCTAGTCCGGGACCCGGACGATCCGCCAGTAGTCCCAGACCGTGTTCAGAAGGCGCTCGAAGTCGTCGCGGCTCGCCGGTTTGTTGAGGAACCCCGCCGCCCCGGAGTCGTAGGCCCGCGCCATCTCCTCTTCCGAATCGGAGACGGTGAGGACGACGACGGGGATCTTGCGGAGCTTCTCGTCGGCCTTGAGCCTCTCCAGCACCGCCTGGCCCTTCACCTTGGGGAGGTTGAGGTCGAGGAGGACGAGGTTTGGGCGGGGGGCGTCCTTGTACTTCCCCTTCCGGAACAGGAAATCGAGGGCTTCGGCCCCGTCCTGAACCCAGTGCAGGTCGTAGCGGGTCCCCGCCTTCTCCAGGCTGCGGACGGACCTCTCGATGAGCTCGTAGTGGGACTCATCGTCCTCCACCACGAGGACCACCATGCGTCGTTCAACGGGCATCGCTGTCCACCCCTTTGTTCACCGGCACGCGGGGGAGGGTGAAGTGGAAGGTGGTCCCCACCCCCACCTCGGACTCCGCCCAGATCCGCCCCCCGTGCTCTTCCACGATCCGGCGGCAGATCGCCAGGCCAGCTCCGGTGCCTTCGGTCTTGCTGTCCAATTTCTCGAAGATCTTGAAGATGATGTCCAGGTAGTCCGCCTCGATGCCAGGACCGTTGTCCCGCACGTAAAAGAGGTAGGTGTCGCCGCGGTGGGGCCTCCATCCCACTTCCACGGTCGGCAGCGCCTTGTCGTTGAACTTCACCGCGTTGTGGATGAGGTTCTGGAACACGTCCCGCAGGAGGGAGGGCACCGCCCAGACCCGGGGAAGATCGGGGGCCACGGTGACGTTCACCCCGGCGAGCCGATCCCCGAGGTCCTCGCACACTTCCTGGACGATCTTCCCCACGTCGACCTCCTCGAACCGGTCCGGATCGACCCGCATTTGGGAGAACTTCGTGAGGTCCACGATGAGCTGGTCCATCCGCTTGAGCCGGGCCTGGACCTTCTCCAGGTCCGCCCGGACCTCGGGGGGAAGCTCCCCGTTTCGGTTCCGATCGAGGATCGCCGACAGGTAGCCCAGGGCCGTCCGGGCGGGGTTCCGGAGGTCGTGGGACACGATGTTGCTGAAGTTCTTCAGGTTCTGGTTCACCTCGTCCAGCTGGGCCTTCTCCCGGCGCAGGGCCTCCTCCAGTCGCTTGAGCTCGGTGATGTCGGCGTAGTAGTCGATCCGCCCGCCCCGGTAGCGCGCGGTCTCAATCGGGATGGAGCGGTACTGGATGATCCGCTCCTGGGGGCCCACCCCCAGCCGAACCCGGGTCACGAAGTGCTCGATCCCGGTCCCGGAGCGGTAGGCGTCCTTGACGAGGGCGACGTACTCGTCGGGGTTATCGAGGAGACCTGCGATCCTGTCCCGAACCCGATCCGCCGGGAGGCCGATCAGGCTGTCGCGGTCGATCCCGAAGAAGTCCTCCACCGCCCGGTTCGCCCACAGAACCCGCTTCCGCTCGTCCCAGAGGATGACCCCGAGGTCGAGGGTGTCGATTCCGTCCTCGATGAGGAACCGATACCGGGCCTCCTGCTCCCGGAGCTTGTGCTCCAGGGCCTGGACCTCGGACCGGTCCTGGGCCTCCAGCACGGCCACCGTGCCGGTGACCCGCCGGCCCTGGACCTCCACGGGCACCACCCGCCCCCCTTCGGACCGGAACCGGATCCGCTCCCCCCGGATCTCCCCCCGCTCGAACAGGACCTTGAGGAGGTCCTTGAAGTGGTCCGTGTCCTCGGGGTGAACGTAGGCCGAAAGCTGGAGGGACTGGCGGTCCGGCCACCCGAGAAGCTCCCGGGAGCGGCGGTTGCGGCGGCTGACGTGGCCCCGGTTGCTCACGACGTGGATGATGTTGAGGGAGTTCTCGAACACGTCCCGGCCGTAGCAGTCCTCGACCCGTTCCCGGGTCTCCCGGTGCTCGGTCCGCTGACCCCACAGGTACCCCCCACCCCGCCCGAGGACGGCCACCCCGAGGAAGAGGAGGGGGAGCACCCCCAGCCACGGCCGGCCGACGAGGAGCTCCGGCACCACCCACAGGGGGAGGGTGAGGAGGCAAGCACCCACCCACGCCACCGCGGCCCCCACCCATCCCAAGAAGAAGGACAAGAGGAGGACCTGGAGCCCCAGAACCCCCGCGAGGACGGCCGGCTCGGCCCCAAGGGCCACCGTCCACCCCGCGGGGATCGCCGTCCCCCACAGGATGAGCCCCGCCACCCCCGTGAGCCCAAGGGCCAACCCGACCCGCCGACCCAGGGTCATCCCTTTGCGCACCATCCCCCGACTATCGCCAGGGGGGCGGGGCAAGCCAAGGACACGGGTCCCTTCCCGCGGGCCGACCCGATCAGATGATGACGGCCTCGTCGGTGTGGACGGAGTAGGGCTCGATCAGGCGCTTGAGGTAGTCCTCTTTGAGGACGGAGATCCGGCGGTTGTCGATGGACACAATCCCCCGGGCCTCGAGTTCCCCCAGGGTCCGGATCGCGGTCTTGGAGGATACCCCCGCCATCTCGGCGAGCTCAGCCCGGGAAAGCTCAACCTGGAGCCGGTCCAGGGCGAGGATGAGCCGGGAGAGGCGCTCTTTACTGGAGGCGTAGGATCGCTCGGCAAGCTTGTTCTGGAACGCCTTGAGCTCCTGGGAGATGTACTCGAAGAACCGGAACACGGTCTTGGGGTAGTGCTCGAGGAAGTAGAAGAAGTCCCCCCGCTCGATGAACCCGATCTTCGAGGGGATGAGGGTCTTGGCGTAGGCGTTGTGGAGGCCCTTGTCAAACAAGGTGGTCTCACCCACCAGGCCCCCCGGGCCGACGATCTTGAGGATCTGGGATTTGCCCTTGGCGGAGCGCTTGACGAGCTTGACCGCTCCCGAAAAGACAAGGTAGAAGCCAAACGCCGGGGCCCCTTCCATAAAGAGGAGCTCTTCCGCGCCGTAGTCGATCGTCCGCACGAGCGCAGAGAGCTTTTTCAGGTCGTCCGGCTTCAGGTCGGCGAACACCCGGAAGTCTTTCAGCTCGGCCATGTCCCTCACCCGAAGCTGCAGTCTACCGGACGGGCGGGAGCGGCGTCAAATCTTGTGCCCGCCCCCGGGGCCCCCTAGAATCGTCGCCGAGCCGGGGTGGCGGAATTGGCAGACGCGCTGGACTCAGGATCCAGTGGGGTAATCACCCCCCGTGTGGGTTCAAGTCCCACCCCCGGCACCCGAACCATCGTCTCCGCCTCCCGGCGGACCGACCTCCCCCGGTTCTACCTCCCCTGGCTCGTGGCCGCCCTCCGGCGTGGGGAGGCCGCGGTGCTCCTCCCCTACGGGGGGACCCGCTCGGTCTCCCTCCGGCCGGAGGACGTCCACACCCTGGTCCTGTGGTCGAAGGACTTCTCCCGGCTCCTCTCCGACCGGACCGCCCTCCGCCTCCTCCGCCGCTACGACCAGCTCCTCTTCCACTTCACGGTGACCGGCCTCGGGGGGACGGCCCTCGAGCCGGGGGTCCCGCCCCCCACGCGGGCCCTAGGGCAGCTCCCGGCCCTGGTCGAGCTCGCCCAACGTCCCGAGCGGGTCGTCCTCCGGTTCGACCCGGTCGTCCACTGGCGGGAAGGGGGAACCCTCCAGAGCAACCTCCCCTGGGCGGAAGCCGTGTTCCGGGCCGCCCGGAGAGCTGCGGTGAGGGACGTCCGGGCCAGCTTCGCGACCCTCTACGGGAAGATCCTCCGCCGGGGGGTGGCCTGGCACGACCCGCCTTCTGAGGAGAAGAAGAGGATTGCCCAGGACCTTCGGGACCTGGCCCGGGTCCACGGCGTGGAGCTCGGCGCTTGTTCGGACCTCGCCCTCGAGGGGGCGGGGATCCGGCGGAGCGGGTGCATCGACGGCCGGAGGCTCCGGGAGCTCCACCCCGAGGGGGAGCTGGCCTCCGTCCGCCGGGACCGGGGGCAAAGGGAGAGCTGCCTCTGCACGGAGAGCGCCGACATCGGCTCCTACGCGATGGCCTGCCCAGGAGGGTGCCTGTACTGCTACGCCCGGCCCGTCAGCCGGCCACCGCAGCCCACGCCCCAAGGAGGGCGAAGGCCGCCCCGAGGATCCATAGGCGGACCACGACCTTCGGCTCGGGCCAGAACGGGCTCCGGACTCGGTGGGGCCAGGGGACGGGGGCGTCCTCGAGGTGGTGGTGGAGGGGAGCCATCTTGAGGAGCCGCACCCCCGTGAGCTTGTAGCTTGCGACCTGAAGGATAACCGCCAGGGCCTCGAGGACGAACACCCCGCCGACGAGGGGGAGGAAGAGGATCCCCCCCGAGGCGAACGCGAGCCCAAACAGGAGCCCGCCTAGGCCCATCGAGCCCACGTTCCCGAGGAACACCGAGGCCGGGTGCGCGTTCGCCCAGAGGAACCCCAGGCCCGCCCCCAGGGCAAGGAGGGCCGCCGGGACGAGCCCCGTCCCCCGGAGGAGGGGGAGGAGCCCAAGGAGCGCAAGGAGGAAGAGCCCAGTGGCCAGGCCGTCGAGTCCATCGGAGAGGTTGACCCCGTTCACGGTCCCCACGAACCCGAGCCCAGCGAGGGGGACCCAAAGGTAGGCCGGGACCCGGAGGACGAGGGACGAGAACGGGACCAGGAGCCTCACCTCGAGAACCGAGGACGCGGCCAGGGCGAGGGCCCCACCGAGGAGGGCCTGGAGGAGGAGGGTCTGGTGGGGGAAGAACCCGACCGACCTCCTCCCCCGCTGGGAGCGGAGGTCGTCGAGGAACCCCACCCCCATCCCGGCGACGAGGGAGAGAAGGACGAACACCCGCTCCCCGGTCGGCCGGACGAAGAGGAGGAGGACGAGCCCCAGGGCGACGAGGCCCAGGGGGACGAGCCCAACCATCGTCGGGGTCCCAGCCTTGGACCCGTGGGTCGAGGGCCCCTCGGGCCGGATGTGCTGGCCCGCCCCAACCCACCGCGCGAGCCGGGGGCTCCCCCAGGCCGAAAGGGGGATGAAGAGGAAGGCCAGGGCGAGGACTACCCCTTCCACCGCCACTCCCCTTCCGCGGAGAGGAGGGCCTTCCGCACGGGGCCGGGACTCCCGCCCCCGAGGACGTGGGCCACGGCCTTGAAGAGGTCGTAGGCCGAAAGGAGGACGAGCCGGTGGTCGGCGCTCCCCCGGCGGACGGCCTCGGTCCACTGGGCTCCCCGCCGGCGGGGGTCGAGCCGGGGCTCGGCGAGGCAGACGAGCATCCCCCGGACGTCCTCCCCGGAGGTCCGCAGGCGGTCGAGCTCAAGGAGGAGGGCCCGGTGCTCCCCCGGGCCCACGGGCCCAAACGGGCTTAAGGCCGCCCGGACGAGGAGCTCTCCCTCGGGCGCCGCGGCGCGGAGGGTCGCCGGCGCCTCCCCCGAGGCGACGGCGAACCCCAGGGCCTCCAGGGCCGCCCCCACCCCCGCGAGGAACCCGGCGAGGCCCCGGGGGGCGAGGAGGGCCCGGACCCGGTCGAACCTCTCCCTCTCCCGCCGGAGCTCCTCCCGCTCCGCCCGGAGCCGGCTCTCCTCCTCGGCGAGCTCCCGTTCCCGCCCCGCCAGGGCCTCCTCCCCGGGGAGGGGGTAGTTCCCGATCCAGTCCGGGAGGTCCGGGGGAAGGGGCTCGGCGAGGAGGAGGGCGAGGCCGGAGAGGAGCGCCCCCGAAGGGGCGTCGCCGGGGCCCGCGGGGAGGAAGAGGACCCGCCCCGGCCCCACCCGGAGGTCGAGGGCCACGGCGTCCCCGACCCGGTTTCGGGCAAGCACCGTCCCAAACCCCCCTAGGGGGGCCCCGAGGGCGGACACGATCGCCGCCTCGTACCCGCCAATCCCCTCGAGGTAGGGGGTCAAAGGATGGGCCGGTTCGGGGAGGAGGAGGTCCCGGCCACGGCGGGGGACGAACCGCAGCCCCCCGGGAAGGGCGAGGTGGTGGGGGCCGGCGAGGAGGGACGCCCTGGGGAGGAACGTGTACCGGTCGTACCTCCTGGGCGGGTTCCCCGGGATCTCCACCCCCTCCCCAGGGTCCCGGACCCGGACCCCAAGGACGCCCCCGCCCCGGAGGAGGAGGTCCTCCAGCTCCCCTCGGCGGGCGGAGAACAGGCGCTCGATGGCCCGGGATAGACCGTAGTCCCGCCCGGGGTGGAGCCGCCAGACGCCGTCGGGCTCGAGGAGAGCGTGGGGCCGCCAGAGGTCGGGGAGAGGCTCGGGGTCGACGAGGACGACGTCGAAGCTCGCGAACGACTCCGCCGACGGGAACTCCCCCCCGACCACCCCCGGCCCCGCGACCTCCCACCCCAGCGCCAGAACCCGCATCGGGCGCCATTGTACGGCCCGCCCTCCCCCCGGCCAATGGGTACACTCGCCCCATGCCCTGGTCCCCGGTCCCCACCCCGTGGGGGGTCTTCCACGCCCACACCGAGGAAGACCACCTCCTCGCCCTCCGGTTTCCCGGCCCGGAGCCGGAGGACCTCGCCCCTGGGGGTCCCCTCGTTGCGGCCCTCGCCCGGGAGCTTGGGGAGTACTTCCGCGGGGAGCGGACGTCGTTCGACCTCCCCCTCGATCCCCGGGGAACGGCGTTCCAGCGGGCGGTGTGGGCGGAGCTCCGGAGGGTCCCCTACGGGACGACGGTGAGCTACAGGGAGATCGCCCGAAGGGCCGGGCGGCCCCAGGCCTCCCGGGCGGTGGGGCAAGCGGTGGGAGCGAATCCCCTCCCCATCCTCATCCCCTGCCACCGGGTCCTCCCGGCGGGCGGGGGCTTGGGTGGGTTTGGGCCGGGGGCCGACTGGAAGCGGCGGCTCCTCGCCCTCGAAGGGGCCTACAGAGTGAACTCCTCCCCGAGGTAGGCCCGCCGGGCCTGGGGTTGGGCGAGGACCTCCTCCGGGGTCCCGGCGCAGAGGAGCTTCCCCCCGTGGACGAGGTACGCCCGGTCCGTGATCCGGAGGGTATCCCGGACGTTGTGGTCGCAGATCGCGATCCCGATCCCCCCCGCTGCAAGGCGCCGGAGGAGCGCGGAGAGCTCGGCCACGGTGAGGGGGTCGACCCCGGAAAAGGGCTCGTCGAGGAGGAGGAACCGGGGCCGGGCGACGAGGGCCCGGGCCACCTCGACCTTCCGCCGCTCCCCCGCCGAGAGCCTCCCCACGGGGCGGCCGAGGAGCTCCCGGAGCCCGAGCTCGTCCACGACCCGGTCCACCCCTCCGTTCCAGGGGAGGCGCAAGCCCTCCAGGGCCAGGCGGAGGTTCCCCCGAACCGTCGTCCGGAGGAACACGGAGGGCTCCTGGGGGAGGTAGTGGATCCCCGCCCGGGCCCGGAGGTAGAAGGGGAGCCCGGTCACCTCCCGGCCGTCGAGCCGGACGGTCCCCGCCTGGGGGCGGAGGAAGCCCACGAGGAGGTAGAGGGTCGTCGTCTTCCCGGCCCCGTTGGGCCCGAGTAACCCCGTGACCTCCCCGGCGCGGAAGAGGACGGACAGCCCGTCCACCGCCCGCCGACGGCCGAAGGCCCGGACGAGGCCCTCCCCCTCAAGGAGCCCGGACAAGCTCCACCTCCCGGAGGACGAGCCGCCGCTCCGCGGGCCAGGCCTCGAGGGAGCTCCCCTGGAGGAGGAGGCCGTGGCCCGCAGCCTCGGCCGGCCCGGTGGCGAGCTCGTCGGCGAGGAGGTCGTAGGTCCCCTGCCTAAACCGCACCGTCCAGCCCGCGAACTCGACCTCCGCCCCCTCCAGCTCCAGGGACTCCCCCATCCGCCACCGGGCCTCGTCCGCCCCGAGGCGCACGCCCCTCCCCTCCGCCGCGAGCCCCCTCAGGAGGAGCCCCCCCGCCCAGCGGGCCTCCCGGCAGCGGAAGGTGAACCCCTCCCCCTCACCGGTTACAGGCTCCTCGCCCGCGGAGGCGAGCGTCCACTCCCGGCCGTAGCGGTCCGCCGAGAGGAGGGGGGCCCGGAGGACGAGGGCCGGGGCGCCCTCGTGGTAGAGCTGAACCTCCGCCCGTTCCCCCTCCCAGCCACTCGCGGTCCGGACAAGCTTTCGCAGGCGCACCTCCCACTTGGGCCGCCCCGCGTCGTCGTAGACCGTGAGCCAGGGGGCCTCGGCCTGGACGGTCTGCCCCAGCCCAGAGAGGGACGCGACGAGGAGGAGGGCTACGAGGAGAGGCATGCCCGGAGAAAAGCGAGGAACAGGGGGTGGGGGGCGAGGGGCCGGGAGCGGAACTCGGGGTGGTACTGGACCCCGACGTACCAGGGGTGGTCGGGGGCCTCGAGGGCCTCCACGAGCCGGCCGTCGGGGGAGAGGGCCGCCGGCCGCAGCCCCCCCTCCTCGAACGCCTCCCGGTACAGGGGGTTGAACTCGTAGCGGTGGCGGTGCCGCTCCCCCACGGCCTCCGCCCCGTAGGCCTCGCGGAGGTGGGTCCCGGGAAGGACCTCCATCGGGTACTCCCCCCGGCGCATCGTCCCCCCCTTGGCCCTCACTCCATCCTGCTCGGGGAGGAGGTCGATCACCGGGTAGGGGGTCCCGGGGTCGAACTCCGCCGAGTTGGCCTTCGTCCAGCCCAGGACCTCCCGGGCAAACGCGATCGCCGCCACCTGCATCCCAAGACAGATCCCAAAGTAGGGGATCCCGGCCCGGCGGGCGTAGCCGGCGGCGTAGACCTTCCCCTCCACCCCGCGCTCGCCAAACCCCCCCGGGATGAGGATCCCCGCGCAGCCAGCCAGGGCCCGCTCCCCCTCCCTCTCCACCTGGGCGGAGGGGATCCAGACGACCTCCACCCGAACCCCGAGGGCGGCCCCGGCGTGGACGAGGGCCTCCAGGATCGAGAGGTACGCGTCGTGGAGCTCGACGTACTTCCCCACGATCCCGATCGGAACCCGGCTCCTGGGGTTCTCGACCCCGCCCACGAACCGCTCCCACGCCCCGAGGTCCCCGTCGCGGCAGGAGAGCCCGAGCCGGGCAAGGAGCTTCCGATCCAGCCCCTCGTCCCGCATCCCGAGGGGTACCCGGTAGATCGTGGGGAGGTCCGGCCCAGCCACCACATGGTCCCGGGGGACGTCGCAGAAGAGGGCGAGCTTGTCCCGGAGGGAGGGGGGAAGCTCGACCGGGCTGCGGGCGACGACGAAGTCGGGCTGGATCCCCGCCGTCCGGAGCTCCCGCACCGAGTGCTGGGCCGGCTTGGTCTTGAGCTCCCCGGTTGTGGACAGGACGGGGACGTAGGCGAGGTGGATCACCGCCACGTCGGAGCGGGGGAGCTCGTCCCGGAGCTGCCGGATCGCCTCGAGGTAAGGGAGCCCCTCGATGTCCCCCACCGTCCCCCCGACCTCGACGACGACGACCTCGGCCCCGGTCGCCTCGGCCGCCCCCCGGACGCGGCCCTTGATCTCGTCGGTGATGTGGGGGACGACCTGGACGGTGTGCCCGAGGTACCCCCCCTCCCGCTCCCGGGCGATCACGTCCCGGTACACCCGCCCCGTGGTGAGGTAGTTGGGCTCCCCGAGGTCCTGGCCCAGGAACCGCTCGTAGTGCCCGATGTCGAGGTCCGTCTCCAGGCCGTCCTTCGTCACGAACACCTCCCCGTGCTCGTAAGGGTTCATCGTCCCCGCGTCCACGTTGAGGTAGGGGTCGATCTTCATCAGGGTCACCCGGGTTCCCCGGGCCTGGAGGAGGCAGCCCAGGGAGGCGGTGAGGACGCCTTTGCCGAGGCCCGACACCACCCCCCCGGTGACGAACACGAACTTGGCCACGGAAACCCATTGTAGCGGGGAGGTGCTCGCAGCGCCGATATCAGTTGCGCTCCCTTGAGTCGCCGCTATACTTGCCGGCCGGAGTGTGATGGGATGGCCGTACTCAAGGTTGTGCTCCAGGTCGTGTTTCTCCTCGACGCCCTTGCCCTGATCGGCCTCGTCCTCCTCCAGATGTCCGAGCACGCCTCGATGGGGGGAGCGTTTGGGTCGGGAATGGCGGGAACCGTGTTCGGCCGAGACGTGACGAAGGACCCCAAGAAGCTCGCCACGGGCGTCCTCGGGGGGGCATTCCTCGTCCTCGGGCTCCTCCTCGCCGTCCTCTAGCCGTGCCCCTCGTCGAGCTCCGCGACCTCAAGACCTACTTCTACACCGAAGACGGTGTCGTGAAGGCGGTGGACGGGGTCACGTTCGCCATCGAACGGGAGCGGACGCTCGGGGTCGTGGGGGAGTCGGGGTGCGGCAAGAGCGTGACCGCCCTCTCGATCATGGGCCTCGTCCCCATGCCCCCGGGGAAGATCGCCGGGGGGAAGATCCTCTTCCACCGGAACGGCCATCCCGTCGAGCTCACCGCCCTCAACCCCAAAGGCCGCGAGTACCGCTCGATCCGCGGCAAAGAGATCGCGATGATCTTCCAAGAGCCGATGACCTCCCTGAACCCCGTGTTCACGGTGGGCTACCAGATCATGGAGGCTCTCCGGCTCCACCAGAAGCTCCGCAAGAAGGAGGCCCGGGCCCGAGCGATCGAGATGCTCCGCCAGGTGGGGATCCCCCTCCCCGAGCAGCGGGTGGACGAGTACCCCCATCAGCTGTCGGGGGGGATGCGGCAGCGGGCGATGATCGCCATGGCCCTGTCCTGCAACCCTTCTCTCCTCATCGCCGACGAGCCCACCACCGCCCTCGATGTGACGATCCAGGCCCAGGTCCTGGACCTGATGCGCGACATCCAACAAAGGTTCCGGACCGCAATCATGTTCATCACTCACAACCTCGGGGTGGTGGCCGAGATGTGCCAGGACGTGGTCGTGATGTACCTCGGGAAGGTGGCGGAGCAGGCCCCGGTGCGGCCCCTGTTCCACGAGCCCAAGCACCCCTACACCCAGGGCCTCCTCCACTCGATCCCGTCGCTGGCCAAGCGGAAGGAGCGGCTGGAGCCGATCACCGGGGTGGTCCCCGACCCCCTGGACGCCCCCCCGGGGTGCCCGTTCAACCCCCGCTGCCCCCACGTGATGGAGGTGTGCACGAAGGAGATGCCCCCCCTGATCACGATCGAGCCCGGCCATCTCGCGGCGTGCTGGCTCTACAAGGAGAAGGGATGACCACGACCCAAGACAACGTCCTCCTCCGGGTGAAGGGCCTGGTGAAGTACTTCCCGGTGAAGAAGGGCGTGCTGCGCCGCACCGTGGGGTGGGTGAAGGCGGTGGACCACGTGGACCTCTTCATCCCCCAAGGGGAGACGTTGGGCCTCGTCGGGGAGTCGGGGTGTGGGAAGACGACCTGCAGCCGGACCATCCTCCGCCTGATCGAGCCCACCGCCGGGGAGGTCTGGTTCCGCTCCAAGATCCTCAAGCAGACCGTCAACGTGGTGAAGGTGAACCGCCGCCAGATGAAGCTCCTGCGGCGGGAGATGCAGATCATCTTCCAGGACCCCTACTCGTCCCTCAACCCGCGGATGACCGTGGGGTCCATCGTCGGGGAGCCCCTGATCGTCCACCGGGTGGCCCGGGGCCAGGAGATGCGGAAGCGGGTGGCCTCGCTCCTCGAGGCGGTGGGCCTGAAACCCGAGCACATGCGGCGCTACCCCCACGAGTTCTCCGGGGGGCAGCGGCAGCGGATTGGGATCGCCCGGGCGCTTGCCCTCGAGCCCCAACTCGTGGTGTGCGACGAGCCGGTCAGCGCGCTGGACGTCTCGATCCAGGCCCAGGTGTTGAACCTCCTCGAGGACCTCCAGAAGAACTTCGGCCTCACCTACCTCTTCGTCGCCCACGACCTCTCGGTCGTGAAGCACATCTCGGACCGGGTGGCGGTGATGTACCTCGGGGTGATCGTGGAGCTGGCGGAGACGGAGACCCTGTTCACCCACCCCCTCCACCCCTACACCGAGGCCCTCCTCTCGGCGGTCCCCGTCCCCGACCCCGACTACCAGGCCGACCGGATCCTCCTCCAGGGCGACGTCCCAAGCCCGGTGAACCCCCCCAAGGGCTGCCGGTTCCACCCCCGCTGCTCCTACGCAAAAGAGATCTGCTCCCAGGAGATCCCGGCCCTCGTGGACTACGGGGGCGAGCACTACGCCGCCTGCCACTTCGCCACCTCGCTTTCCTTGCGCGGCGTGAAGGTGGCGTGAGGGTCCTCGTCGGGACGACGAACCCCGGAAAGCTCCGGGAGATCCTGGCGATCCTGGGGGACATCCCGGGGATCGAGTGGGTGGCCCCCGGCAAGGTCCCGGAGGTCCAGGAGGCCGGAACCACCTTCCTTGCGAACGCCGTCCTCAAGGCGCGGGCGATCGCGAGAGCCACGGGACTTCCGACCCTCGCCGACGATTCAGGGCTCGAGGTCGAGGCCCTGGGGGGGGCGCCGGGGGTCCGCTCGGCCCGGTTCGCCGGGGAGCCCCCCGACCCGGCCGCCAACAACCGGAAGCTCCTCGCCTCCCTCGCAGGGGTCAGGAGCCGCCGGGCCCGGTTCCGGACCGCCGCCGCCCTCGCCCTCCCCGACGGGCGCGTCTGGACGGGCGAGGGAGCCCTCGACGGGGAGATCGCCCCCGAGCCCCGGGGAAGCGGGGGCTTCGGCTACGACCCCCTGTTCATCCCCCGGGGCGAGACCCGGACCCTCGCCGAGCTCTCCCCGGAGGAGAAGAACCGGCTCTCCCACCGCCGGAAGGCCCTCGAGGCCCTCCGGCCGGTCCTCCAGGCCCTGGCCTCAGGGGACGACGAGGAGCTCCCAGAAGACCCCCGCCTCCTCGGGTAGCCGGCAGAACTCGTCCGTGCACGCCTGGTAGGTGAGCGTTCCCCGCACGGTCCGGGGCCCAAGCGGCGCATCCGGCGCGGCCCTCACGGGGACGAGGAGGACAACCGATCCGGTGAGGACCGCAAGCTCCCGCCGGGCAAACGCCATCCGCTTCCGCACCGGCTCGGGGTAGACCACGCTCCCTACCGCCAGGCCTGGCCCGCCCTCCACCTCCAGGGACGTGGGAATGAGGTGGGGAAGGGTGGGAACAGGAGCTTGGATCGCCCACCCGTCCAGCACCTCCACCCCGAGGGCGAGGAGGACCTCCCCTCCCCGCCGGACGGCCACGAGGGGCGACGTGAGCACCACGGGGGAGGAGGGCGGCCCCGGAGGCGCCCCGAGGCCCAACACCAGAAACCCAACCCCCAGCGCCAAGAGCCGCTTCATCGCCCACCTCCCACGATCGCCCGAAGTTCGGTGAGGAACCGACCGCTGTAGCCCGTGATCCGCCCGGCCTCCCGGCCGTCGGGGAGGAGGAACACCAGGGTGGGAAGGACGCTTGCCCGGTAGGTCCGCTCTGCCTCCCTGGCGGCGGGGTTCCGCCAGTCGGAGAGGTCCACCTTGAGGCGAACGATGGGCCCAAGGAGTTCGGCGACCCTTGGGTCCCGGAACCAGTCCTCCTCGAGGTAGCGGCAGGGCTCACACCAGTCGGCGCCGAAGTAGAGGACGACGGGCTTTCCCGCCTCGAGGGCCGCCCGCAGCCGCTCCGGGGCGTAGGGCTCCCAGGAGAGGCCGCCCTCGAGCCGCTCCTCCTGGGGGGCCGGAGCCTCCCGAACGGCGAGGTCGGCGGAGCGGCGGACCGGAACCCCCTCCGGGACGGCGAACTTGTCTTGGGGAACCTCCACCCCGGGCCGGAACTCCTCCACCCGGCTGAGCTCGGCGACCGTCCGCCGTCTCCCGCGGCCGTCGGAAAGGGTGAACACCCGCTCGAACTGGAGGACCTGACGCGTCTCCGGATCGATCCACCACCGGGAGCGGGGGAGCCCGCCATCCGGGTCGGGGAGCTCCTCCTCCCGGGTCAGGACGAGGACCCCCCGGCCCTCAAGCTCCCCCTCCTCGAGGGCGATGTACCGGCTCCCCCGATCCAGCCCAAGCGCCAGGCTCAGCGCCACGAGACCCCGGGCCTCCGCGGGGAAGGAGCTGTACTCCATCCCTTCCCACTTCCCCTGGAATGCCATGTAGAGGACACCCCGCTCGAGGTCGTAGACACTGACGACCGCTGAGCCAATCCCATGGAGGTCCGTCCCCGGGACCCGGACGCGGGCCATCCGCTCCTGCCGGACGTAGGGGTCCTGGAACCAGAAAGCTTCCTCGGCCTCCATCCCGTTCGAGCGGACGGCCTTGCGGAGGTAGAAGGAGGGGAGGGCCGCGAGCTCCTCGACCAACCCCCGGACGAAGGCCTCGGCCTCGGGGGAGCGGGGGGACCGCACCACAACCTGGGCCCCCTCGGGGAGGAGGAAGAGTTCGGCCGGGATCTTCACCCCCACCTCGGGCTCGTCGAGCTCAAACCGCATGAAGAGACCGGGGGCCTGAATCTCCACTTCCAGAAGGAACAGGCTGTCCTCGGCCACGAGGCACGTGACCCGGAGCTCTCCGCCCAAGGCCTCCGCGTCCGCCGCCCGGCCCCGGAGCCGCCACGCCCTCCGGCCCCCAAGCTCCGCCTCCTCCAGCACCTCCACCTCCATCCCCAGGGCCAAAGAGAGCCGCATCTGAGCGGCCCACGGGAGCGCCCCCTCCGGGCCCTCGATCTCCTCCTCGATCCACGCTGGTCCGTAGAGCTCCCCCCCAAGGAGGCGCCGCCCCCGCTCGAGGTCGCCGATCTCGAGGAGCTTCCCCACCCGGAGCTCCTCGGCGAAGGCCAGCTCAAGCCGGTGGCTTGGGTAGGAAAACCAGACCTGGAACGAGGCAAGGGCGCTGAACATCGGGTGGGCGTACACGAGCCGCCCGGTGAGGGTGTACGCGGGGAGCTCCGCGTACCGCGCCTTCATCCCCTCCAGGATCTCCCGCCCCTCGGGGAGGTCCCCAGCCAGCCCCCCGGCCCCGAGAAGGGCCAGAGAGGCGACGGTCCCGAGGACGCGCTTCACCTTCCACCACCTCCCAGCGACTCAAGCCATGCCTGACGGAGGATCAAGACGAGCTTTCCCGGATGAACTACCCCCTCCTCCCGGCCGGCCTCGGTCCCGTCCCCCCGAAGGACGGCCACGGTCGGGAGCGCCACTACCCGGTACGCCGTGCGGAGGGCCGCCGCCTGAGCGGAACCCCAGTCCGTGAGATCCACCCGCAGGGAGACGAACCCCTCGGCCTCCTGGAGCAACCGGAGGTCATGGAACGCCTCGTCCTCGAACTCCCGGCACGGGCGGCACCAGTCGGCGGTGAAGTAGAGGAGAACGGGCTTCCCCGCGTCCCGCGCCAGGGCAAGGGCGTCCGCCGAGTAGGGCCCCCAGGGGAGCCCCTCCTCGGCCCGCTCCCCTGGCTCGTCCAGGGGGAAGGGACGCCCCCAGCCCGGCTGGCTTGGAGCGACGCCCTCGGGAAGGACGAGCTTCTCCGGCGGCACCGGGGCGCTTGGCTCGAACGCCTCGACCAGGACCCGCCGCGTCTCCAGAAGGTAGCTCCCCCCGGCGGTTATCCCAACGGGCTCCTCGTACTGGAGGACGGCGAGGGTCTCCCGGTCCACCCACCACCGCCACACCGGAACCCGGTCGACGACCCACCCCGGCTCGCCCGTGATCCGCCACGCCGGCCGTCCCCCTCCCTCGTCCTCCTCGACCCCGGTGAACCGAAAACCGGGCTGCAGCCCCACGGCCATCGCGAGGGCGACCCGCGGCCGGAGGTGGGAGGGGACGGGGAGGAACCCCACCCCCTCCCACGTCCCGTCCTTGCGGGCGTAGGCCACGCCCCGGTCGAGGTCGAGAAGGAGGACCATGTGGGCGGGGACGCGGTAGCGGGAGCTGCTGTCGACCCGAAGGAGGGGATCCTTGTACCAGACCTCGACCACGGCCTCCGTACCCCCTTCCTCCTCCGTCCGGCGGGCGTAGAGCGAGGAGAGGTCCGCGTACCCCTCCCAAATCCCCCTCACGATCGCCTCGGCCTCCGGGGAGCGCGGGGTCCGGACCCGCACGTCCGCTTCAGGCGGAAGGGCAAGGGCGCCCGCGGGGACGTCGATCCCCATCTGGAACTCCAAGACGTCGAAGATGAGGATCGTCCCCAGCTGCTCGATCACGGTCCGCCGGAGGGCCAGGGTCTCCGGGTCGAGCCACAGCTCGAACCCGTGGGGCCAGCCGTCCTCGTCCCCAGCCCCCACGAGGACCCACAGGGTCTGGCCCCCAAGCTCCCTTTCCTCCACCGTCCAAGACCTGGCACTGCCGGCGAACAGCCTCCCCACCCCGACGAGCTCGGCCCAACCTCGGTCCAACTCCACCCCCCACCACACCCCGGGGCGGGTCGAGGTGTACTGCCGCCCCGCCTCCACGTCGCAGACGATCGTGGGGAACTCCCACGTGAGCCCCCCTGCGCCCTCCAGGCGCTCGAACTCCACCCGAACCCGGGGGTACGCCGCCTGAGCCCGGTAGGCGATCCGCGTCGCCACCCAGCCCACGATTTCGAACGTGCACACCCCTCGCTCCTCCCAGGACGGGACCGCGGTGGAGCGGGCCGCGATCGAGAGGAGAAGTTCCTCCCCCCCCAGCGGGGCGGCGACCCCCAACCCCGCAAGGAGAGAAAGGGCCACCGCCAATCCCAAAAGCTTTCTCGCCACGAACCACCACCCCCTCAAGGGGAACATACAGCGGGGGCCCGGCCGGGATCAACCGAGGCGGGCCCGGCGCAGGAGGTTCGCGTTCCCCACCACGGTCACCGAAGAGGTGGCCATGGCAATCTCCGCCAGCACCGGGTGCATCCACCCCATGACCGCCAGCGGAATCATCACCACGTTGTAGAAGAAGGCCCAGAAGAGGTTCTGGCGGATTTTGCGGAAGGTGGCCCGGCTGAGGCGGACCGCCTCCACCACGCCCGTCAGTTCCCCCCGCACCAGGGTCACGTCCCCGGCCTCAATGGCGATGTCCGTGCCGGTGCCGAGGGCTATCCCCACATCCGCCCCCTTCAGCGCCGGGGCATCGTTGATGCCGTCGCCCACGAAGGCCACCCGA
>CALKES010000026.1 GCA_938084715.1 Candidatus Bipolaricaulota bacterium
ACTTGAGGAAGATGAGGCCGAGGACGACGTGCTTGTACTCGGCGGCGTCCATCGAGCCGCGCAGAGCTTCGGCCATGCGCCAGAGTTCGGCCTCGAAGCCGACGGTGGCGCCGGTGGAGCTCGCCCGTCGCCCAGTCCCCCTTCCCCTGGCCATATCCCCCTGAACGCGATCTTAGCGATGGGGCCAGGATCGGGCAACGGGATAAAGCGAAGACGGGCAACGGCCAAACCCACCGGACGGCCCGCGTTGCCGCTGTGCCTAGGCGGAACTGGCCGACCCAGGGGCCCGCGGCCGGAATCGCCCACGTCGTCCCCTCGGGCCCGTCCCGGAGCTCAACTCCCAGCTCCCCAGGCCTCTCCCGCACCCGGTTGGCGAGGGCAAACTACCTGGCCTTCCGCAGCTCCCCCCGCAGCTCGACGAGGACCCGGATGAGCTCGTCGGCAAGATCCCCTGTCGCCGGCCGGGGCGCCTGGAACAGCCCCAGGCTCCCCCCGACCCGCCGCACCAGCGCCGCGGCAGCCTTCGGCCAGTTCAAACCGTTTCGAGGCCGGGTCGTAGCGCCAATGGCGCGCCGGCTCCTCGTAGGGCGAGTTGACGATGAGACGATCAATGGTGGTCCGACCCATACCGTTTCAGTCAACCTTACAGGGGCACCGCCTCGAACAGCAGTCGCCGCGTTTCTACACCAGGGGCCCGTTTGGACAGATGGAGCATTTCGATCCCAACCACGCGCTCTTGGTCGTCGTAATCCACGATGATGCCCGGCGAGACTTCCTCCGAGCGGCTTGCCGGTGCTTCTGTCAGAGTAAGGTACAGCGCATCGGCTTGTTGATCCACTTTCAGCTTCATGGGATCGTCCTCCTTCGATCAAAGAATGCCGTCACCACAAGGGGCGGTGTCCTCTTGCTGTTGATGATAACCCGTAACACCCGATTGCCGAACTCCGGGATGCGTGCCAGCCGATGTTCTAGATCCGGGTTCACTGGATCGGGCTCGGTTACTTCTGGCCGGGTCAATGCCTGTTCCACCCAGGCACTCCGAATTCGTCGCTTCTCCATTGCATCCCGTGCGTGTTCGGTCAGAACGTAATCCATGCCGCCTCACTCGGGAAGGTCGATCACCTTAAGGCTCTCGACGCCCCGGTCGTCCACAATCTTGACCGCGATGCGTTTGTGTTCGCCCGCTTCAAAGGGCAGCGACTCGGTGCCCCAGTAGGCGCGGATGCGCTCGGGGTCAATTTCGGCTTTCAGGTTACGCGCCAACCTGGCCCAGCCCTCGTCGTCGCCGGCCATGGGGAAGAAGACTTGGCGCGGGTAGAGGCTGCGGCCGTCGTAGTCGGTATCGAGCATCCACAGGGCGATTTTTTCGCTGCCTCCCGATTCAATTTGCCCGGTTTTGATGTTGTAGTAGTAATCGAAGCCGGCGCGGCCGCCGGTGGTGACCTTGTAGCGGGGATAGCCCTCACCCGGCCTTCGGCCACCCTCTCCCGGAGGGAGAGGGTTTCCCTCGCCCTCACTCCCTCTCCCACCGGGAGAGGGGAGTTTGCGCGCCGCCTCGATGATGGTCTTGGGGTCGATGCGCTCATGGACGTGGAGCGAGACGGTCGGCACCTCGAAGGACGTGTGTTCCGCCTTGCCGGCCCAGACCAGTTGTGGGTCGAGGTGCGGGTCGTAGGCGTAGCGCTTCTTCTGCTGACCGACGTCCGGGTCGGTCTCCGGCGTCACCAGCCCGGCGGGCGGGTTGTTCGGGCGCTCCTTGTCCCGATGCTCGTAGGACTCGATCCTGCGCTTTGCCGGACCCTCACCCTTCTTGCGCGGCATATGTGCCTCCAGTCTTGGCTTTCCGTTGCTCGTGCTTGAAGCCCCCTCCGCAAGTTTTGGCCGGCATGGGGCCGTTGGCAACCGCCACGGTTGAGAAATCCCAGGATGTGAGAAGAGGAATGACCGTCCGCGCCTCGGCTATCTCCCAGAGCTCCGCTTCGTAGCCGACGGTGGCGTCGGTGGAGCTCGCCCGTCGCCCGGTCCCCCTTCCCCTGGCCATATCCCCCTGAACGCGATCTTAGCGATGGGGCAAGGATCGGGCAACGGGATAAAGCGGAGACGGGGAACGGCCAAACCCACCGGACGGCCCGCGATGCCGCTGTGCCTAGGCGGAACTGGCCGACCCAGGGGCCCGGGGCCGAATTGCCCACGTCGTCCCCTCGGGCCCGTCCCGGAGCTCGACCCCGAGCGCCGCGAGCCTCTCCCGCACCCGGTCGGCCAGGGCAAACTGCCGCCCCTTCCGCAGCTCCCCCCGCAGCTCGACGAGGACCCGGATGAGCTCGTCGGCAAGGTCCCCTGTCGCCGGCCGGGGCGCCTGGAACAGCCCCAGGCTCCCCCCAAGCCGGCGCACGAGCGCCGCGGCGGCCTTCGCCCCCCCCAGGTCCCCGGCCTGCCTCCGCTCGTGCCCAATCCCCACGATCTCCTGGAGGACACCGAGCGCCCCGGGGGTGGTGAAGTCCTCCTCGAGCGCCCCGTGGAACCGGTCCTCCAGCGCCTGAAGCTCGGCGGAAACGTCCACACCGACTTCCCCGGGCAGGGCCTCGGCCGCCCACAGGAAGTCGTACACCCGGTCCACCGCCCGCCGGGCCTCGGCCACCGCCTCGTCGGAGTAGTCGAGGGGTTTGCGCCAGTCCCGGGAGAGGTAGAAGTAGCGCACAGCTTCACCGCCGTACTTGGCAACGACGTCACGGGCGTAGGCGAAGTTCCCCACCGACTTCCCCATCCGCTCGCCCCGCACGGTGAGGAGCCCGTTGTGGAGCCAGATCCGCACGAACGGCCTCCCGGTCAGGGCCTCGGCCTGGGCCAGCTCGTTCTCGTGGTGGGGGAAGATGAGGTCGCTCCCCCCGGCGTGGATGTCCACCGTCTCCCCGAGGAGGTCCCGGGACATCACCACGCACTCGGTGTGCCAGCCGGGCCGCCCGTCCCCCCACGGGGAGGGCCAGGAGGGCTCGCCGGGCTTGCTCCTCTTCCAGAGGGCGAAGTCCAGGGGGTCCCGCTTCCGCTCGTCCACCTCGACCCGCGCCCCGGCCTCCTGCTCGTCCCGCGCCCGGCCGGAGAGCTTCCCGTACTCGGGAAAGCTCTGGACGGAGAAGTAGACGTCCCCGTCCACCACGTAGGCGTGGCCGGCTCGGAGGAGCTTCTCCACGAACGCGACCATCTGCGGGACGTAGGCCGTGGCCCGGGGGGAGTGGGTGGGGCGGGCCACCCCCAGGGCGGCCAGGTCCCGGAAGTACTCCTCGGTGTAGTGGGCGGCCACCTCCGCCGCCGACCGCCCCTGCTCCTGGGCCCGCCGGATGATCTTGTCGTCCACGTCGGTCACGTTCTGGACGTAGATCACCCGGTAGCCGCGGGACTCCAGGTACCGCCGCAGGGCGTCGAACACGATGATTGGCCGGGCGTTCCCGATGTGGATGAGGTCGTAGACCGTGGGGCCGCAGACGTACATCCGGACCGTCCCGTCGCGAACGTCGAGCTCCTCCAGCCTCCGGGTCAGCGTGTTGTAAAGCCGCATCGCTCCGCCCTCCCTCCGGTCGTGGGCATCGGGGCAATCCTACGCGGGAGCAGGGTCCCGCCCAAGGGCGGCGGGCGGGCATAATCGGCGCATGGACCTCGGGGCGGTGGGACGGGTGCTCCTCCTGTCGGCGCTCCCGATCTCGGAGCTCCGGGGCGGGATCCCCCTCGCCCTCGCCCTCGGCCTCCTCCCCGCCCCCGCCTACCTCCTCGCCGTGGTTGGAAACCTCCTCCCGGTCCCCCTTCTCCTCATCGTCCTCCCACGGCTCCTCCCTCTCTTGGGCCGGCTTCCCGGAGGGGCCGGGCGCCTCGTCGGGAAGTACCTGGGCTGGCAGCGGGCCCGGAACGAACGGCGGGTCCACCGCTGGGGGGCGTGGGCCCTCTTCCTCCTCGTGGCCGTCCCCCTCCCGGCCACCGGGGCCTGGACGGGGTCGCTTGTGGCCGCGCTCCTGGGGGTGCCAGCTCGGAGGGCCTTCCCCCCCATCGCCGCCGGCGTCCTCGCCGCAGGCGCCCTGGTCCTCCTCGCCTCCCTGGGGGTGATCGCCCTCCTCTAGGCCGGCCGCGGGCAAGGGAGGAAGCCCAGGGGTATAGTCGGCCCCGATGCCCGAGGAGACCCGGCTCGACGTGGGCGAGCTCATCCGCCGCCACCCGGCGGAGATCGCCGACATCCTCGCCACCCTCAAGGAGGACGAGGCTGTCGAGCTCCTCCGCCGGCTCTACCTCCGCCGGGCCGCGGCCGAGCCCCTGGGGGAGATGGAGCCCGAGGAGGCAGCGCGGCTGCTGGCCGAACTCAACCGAGAGGACGCGGCCCACATCCTGTCCCACATGGAGCCGGACGACGCGGTGGACCTCCTCGCCGAGCTCCCCCCAGAGACAGTCCAGGACATCCTCTCCCGCCTGGGGACCCGCACCGCGCGGAAGCTCGGGGACCTCCTCGCCTACCCGCCGGACACCGCCGGCGGCCTCATGTCCACCGAGGTCGTCGCCCTCCCGGCGGACATGACCGCCGAGGAGGCAATCCGGGTTCTCAGGGCCAAGGCCGAGGAGGCGGAGACCGTCTACTACGCCTACGTGACGGACGAGAAAGGGAAGCTCCTCGGGGTCCTCTCCTTGCGGGACCTCGTCCTCGCCCGCCCCGAGACCCCCCTCCGGGCGATCATGAAGTCCGACGCCATCACCCTCCCCGTGACGATGGACGTGGAGGAGGTGGCGAGGGCGTTTGACAAGTACAACTTCCTCGCCCTCCCGGTGGTCGATGAAGCGGGGCGGCTCCTGGGGATCGTCACGATCGACGACGTGCTCGACGTGATGCGGAAGGAGGCCACCGAGGATGCGCTGAAGCTGGGCGGCATTCCCGCTGGCGAGGACCACCCCCTCGATCCGCCCCAGGTATCGGTCCGCAAGCGCCTCCCCTGGCTCATGGTCCTCGTCCTCCTCAACCTGACCGTGGCGGCGGTGATCCGCCAGTTCGAGGGGACGATCGCCGAGATCGCGTTCGTAGCGGCCCTCATGCCCCTCATCGCCGACATGAGCGGGAACGCCGCGGCCCAGGCCCTGGCCGTGGCCATCCGCGGGATCGCCGTGGGGGCGGTGGGGTGGGCGAACCTCCCCTGGCTCATGTGGAAGGAGCTCCGGGTGGGGATCCTCGCCGGGCTGGCCCTCGGAGTCCAGATCGGGCTCATCGCCGCCCTCCTCTGGGGAAGGCCGCTGTTCGGCCTCGTGGCGGGGATCGCCCTTGCTGGGACCACGATCGGGGCTTGCCTCACTGGAGGGATACTGCCGTTCCTGTTCCGCCGCGTCGGCCTCGACCCGGCGATGATGTCCGGGCCTGTCGCGACCACGATCGGGGACCTCATCGGGATTGGACTCTTCCTAGGCCTGGCCACGGTCTTCCTCCCCTACCTCGCGTGAGAACGGTCCTCTTCTTCCTCGGAAGCTTCGTCACCCTTGGGATCGCGGCCGGGATTACCCCGTACCCCGTGGGGTGGCGGCTCGCCGCGGGGGGGCTCTTGCTCCTCCTCTGGGCCTACGGCCTGGTCCGGGGGGCCCAAGGGAGGCTGCGGCCCGGCTCCCCGGTGTTCCTCCTCCCCGGCCACGCCCTCCTCTTCCTTGCCCTGGGCCTGGTGGGCGCCGAGGCGGGGAGGTGGGCCTGGATCCCCGTGGCCCCCCTCACCCTCCTCCTCGACCTCGCCGGCGGTCGCTCGCTTGCCCGCGCCCTGTACGCTATACTCTGGCTCGATCTTTTTGCCCTGCTGCACCAGGTGGTGGCCCTCGGCCGCGATCTCACGGGGACTCCGCTTCTTCTGTGGACCGTGGGGTTGGGAGCGGTGGCCGTCCTCTACGTGGCGAGCGGCGTGCGAAGACTAGGAAAAGGAGTGGTGCGATGATCGGGTACGCGCAGACCGGGGCAGAGGCCCAGACGACCCAGTCCCTCATCACCCTGGTGGTGATGCTGGTGGCGTTCGCCGCCATCTTCTACTTCCTCCTCGTCCGGCCCCAGCGCCGGCGGCAGAAGGAGCACCGGGACCTCCTGAGCTCCCTCAAGCGAGGAGACCGGGTCGTCACCGCAGGCGGGATCTACGGGACGATCGAGGACATGACCGAGGACTCCGTGACCCTGGTGGTGGAGGAGGGCAAGATCCGCCTCGCCAAGGGGAGCATCGTGGACAAGGTGCGGAAATAGGGGGATCGATGAAGCGCGCGGACTGGATTCGGCTGGGAGTGGTGCTTGCGGCGCTTTTGGCCTCGCTGGGGCTTCTGTACCCGTTCTTCCCATTGGGGAACGTGATCAAACTGGGCCTGGACCTCCAGGGCGGGGTCCGGCTCGTCCTCGAGGCGCGGGTCCTCGACTCCAAGACGGGGGAGATGATCCCCCTGCGGGAGTCGGGGATGGACGCCTCCAAGCAACAGGACATCGTGAACCAGCTCGTGACCATCTTCTCCGAACGGATCGACCAGTACGGGATGGCGAACGCCGAGATCCGGCCCGTCGGGCGGGACCGAGTCGAGGTGAAGATCCCCAAGGTCCAGAACCCCGAGGAGGCGGAGCGGCTTCTGGGGAGCACGGCGCTCCTGGAGTTCCGCAAGGTCATCGACGCCTCCACAAGCTACGCCGACCTCGAGGCCCGGCGAACCCTCATCCAGGAGATCCTCCCCAACCCCGACCGGACGGAGTGGTACCTCGTGGAGGCCGACCCCCTCCTCACGGGGGACGTCCTCGATAACGCCGTGGTGCGGACGTCCACCGACCCCCGGAACCCGGGGTTCCTCATCGCCCTCACCTTCAACCGGGAGGGGGCGGAGCGGTTCGTGGAGGCCCTCCGGCGCCTTCAGGTGAACGATCGGCTGGCCATCGTCCTCGACAATACGGTCTACTCCGCCCCGGCGGTCACGTCCTCGATCAAGCAGGCCGCGGCCCAGGGGTGGCGGGCGGTCCAGGACTCGACCACGATCACCGGCCGGTTCACCCTGGACGAGGCCAAGCTCCTCGCGGTCGTCCTCCGCTCGGGGGCCCTCCCCACCCAGGTCGACATCATCGAGCAGCAGACGATCGGCCCGACCCTGGGGGCGGAGTACATCCGGCGAGGGATGACGGCCCTGGTCGTGAGCTTCGTGTTCGTCCTCGTGTACATGGTGGTGTACTACCGGTGGCTGGGGCTCGCGGCCGACGCCGCGCTGGTGATGACGGTGCTCCTGGTGTTCGCCGCCCTCCGGGCGTTCGGGGCCACCCTCACCCTCCCCGGGATCGCCGGGATCGTCCTCACGATCGGGATGGCCGTGGACGCCAACGTGGTCATCTTCGAGCGGATCAAGGAGGAGCGGCGGACGGGGAAGGCCCCCCGGGCGTGCGTCGCCGCCGGGTTCGCGAAGTCCCTCTCCGCCGTGCTTGATGCCAACATCACCACGATCATCGTGGCCTTCATCCTCTTCCTCCTCGGGTCCGGCCCCGTCGAGGGGTTCGGGATCACCCTGGGCCTCGGCGTGGCTTCCTCGATGTTCGCAGCCCTCGTCCTCTCGCGGCTGATCCTGGAGACGACGGGGCTTGGGGAGTTCATCCCCGCCCGGGCAGCTCAAGGGTGAACCGGTAGAGGGCCGCTTCGGGGGAGAGCTGGCCCGTCTTGACCGCGAGGTCGAGCTCCTGAAGGCAGGCCAGGAGCTTGACGAGCCTTGCTTCCCCCCACCGCCGGGCCTGATCGAGCCGTCTTCGGACGAGCCACGGCGGCCCGGCCGGGGCCCGGCCCCCCGCCTCCGCCGCGAGGGTCGCCAGAAGCGCCCGGACGTGGCCGACGAGGGAGAAGAAGAGGGCGCTCGGGCTCGCCCCTCCCTGGAGGAGCCGCCGCAGCTCCCCCAGCGCCCTGCGAACGTCCCCTGATCCCACCGCGTCGAGGTAGGGGTACGGCGCGCCCCCGGAGAAGTAGAGGACCCGGGAGAGGCCCTCCGGGGAGAGACGGGCCCCCTTCCACAGGGCGAGCTTCTCCACCTCCCGGGCCAGGCGCAGCGTGTCCCCGCCGGAGGCCTCCACGAGGAGGTCGAGGACGAAGGGGAGGGCGGGAAGCCCGGCCTCGGCAAGGAGCCCCCGCGCAACCTCCCGGAGGGCCCGGCCGGTCGGGGTGGGGAAGGCGCGGGCCTCCTCGACCTTCCGGACGGCGGGACCCTTGAGATCGGCCCCCACGAGGAACAGGGCCGCGTCGGGGGGGAGGCCGCGGGAGAGGGCCCGCTCAAGCCAGCCCTCCCCCACCAGGGGATCGGCCCGCCGGACGACGATCGCCCGCCTCTCCCCGAAGAGGTCCACCGCCTCCAGCTCCGCAAGAAGCCGCTCCCGGCACGGCTCGTCCCCGAACAGGACCACCCTCCGGACGGGCCCGAGGGCGGCAAGCGCTTCCCCCAGGGCCCGCTCCACCAGGAGCGGGTCCCCCCAGTAGGCCGCCGACCGAACCGCCGCCACGGCGGGGACCTTACCCTGGGAGTCCAGGGAGGGCCAGTGTTGAGGCCCCGCCCGCTCGAGGCTACCATCCCCCTTGCGCCGAGGTGGCGGAATTGGCAGACGCGCTGTCTTGAGGGGGCAGTGGGCTTCGGCCTGTGTGGGTTCAAATCCCACCCTCGGCACCAGGGCTCGTGAACCCACGGATCGTCGTGGACGTGATGGGGGCCGACCACCCTCCGGGGGAGCTCGCGGCGGGGGTCCTTCGCGCCGCGGAGGAGCTCCCCATCACGCTCATCCTGGCCGGACCCCGTGCGGAGCTCCCCCCCCTTCCCCCTGAAGTGGAGGTCGTGGACTCCTCCGCAGGTGAGTCCTCCATCGCCCTCGGGATCGCGGCCCTCGCCGAGGGGAAGGCCGATGCCTTCCTGTCCCCGGGGAGCACGGGGGCGGTGGTCCGGGCCGCGGTCCTCCGCCTGGGGCGCCTCCCCGGCCTCCTACGTCCAGGGCTGTGCGTCTCCCTCCCCACCCTCCGCGGAGAAGCCCTCCTCATTGACGGCGGGGCGACGGCCGACGCGAAGCCCGCCTACCTCCGCCAGTACGCCGACCTCGGGGCCGCCTACGCCCGGGCCGTTCTCGGGATCCCCTCCCCCACCGTAGGCCTCCTCAACATCGGGGAGGAGCCGGGGAAGGGGGACCGCCTGACCCGGGAGGCGTACGAGCTCCTCTCCCACCGGGAGGGCTTCGTGGGAAACGTGGAACCCCACCGGATCCTCACCGACCGGCCCGCCGACGTGATCGTCGCCGGGGGGTTCACGGGAAACCTCCTCCTCAAGGCCCTCGAGGGGGGAGCGGAGGCCGTCCTCGAGGCGACCCGGGACGCCCTCAGGCGGACGTTCCGCGCCCGCCTGGGGGCGCTCCTTGCCCGTCCGGCCCTCCGGGCCGTCGCCCGCCAGCTCCGCTACGAGGACCACAACGCCGCCCCCCTCCTCGGGGTCCGGGGACTGGTGGCGATCGCCCACGGCCGGTCCGACGCCCGCGCCATCGCCGGCGCCCTCCGCCGGACCCACTGGGCCTGCCAGGCCGGGGTGGTGGCCAAGGTCGCCTCCTCCCTCGCCTCCCCCGCGCGCTAGGTGTTGCACGGGGAGCTCACGGCGCTTATAACCGGCCCACGCGCGGGCCCCCCAGCAGGGGCGGCCCGAGGAGGTGTGGGATCGATGAGCGACATCGCAGATCGAGTTCGGGAAATCATTGCTGAGCAGCTCCTCGTGGACCTGGAGGAGGTCACGGACGAGGCGTCGTTTGTCAACGACCTCGGCGCGGACTCCCTGGACACGGTGGAGCTGATCATGGAGTTCGAAGACGAGTTTGGAATCGAGATCCCCGACGAGGCAGCGGAGAAGATCGGAACGGTCGGGGAGGCCATCGCCTACATCGAAGCCCAGGTCCACGAGAAGGAAGGCGCCGCGGGGGAGGCCTAACCCCAGCCGGTCATGGCGAGCGTGTACGTGGAGGAGCTGGGCCGACACATCGGGACGGAGGTCCTGATCCAAGGGTGGCTGTACAACAAGCGCTCCTCGGGACGGGTCCGGTTCGTCCTTGTTCGGGACGGGACGGGAATCGTGCAGGGGGTTGTCACCCCCGACGCCGATCCCCGGACGTTTGAGCTCGCCGAGGCCCTCCCCCAGGAGGCATCCCTCCGGATGTGGGGGACGGTCCGGGCCGAGCCCCGCGCCCCGGGGGGGGTGGAGGTCGCCGTCCGCCGCCTGGAGCCGGTCCACATCCCCTCAACCCCGTTCCCGATCGGCCTCAAGGAGCACGGACCCGGGTTCCTGATGGACCACCGCCACCTCTGGATCCGGATGCGGCGCCAGGTGCCCCTCCTCCGGATCCGGGACGCGGTCCTGTGGGCGATCCGGGCCTTCTTCCGCGAGCGGGGGTTCGTGGCCACCGAGGCCCCAGTCCTCGTCGGGACCGCTGTGGAAGGGACGACGACCCTGTTCCCCTTGGACTACTTCGGGGCCCCGGCCTACCTGTCCCAGTCCGGGCAGCTCTACCTCGAGGCCACCTGCATGGCGCTGGGGAAGGTGTACTGGATCGGGCCCGTGT
The DNA here is from genome assembly GCA_938084715.1 of Candidatus Bipolaricaulota bacterium. Classification (GTDB taxonomy): domain Bacteria; phylum Bipolaricaulota; class Bipolaricaulia; order Bipolaricaulales; family Bipolaricaulaceae; genus Bipolaricaulis. Next base: position 10,580 of record CALKES010000026.1, read on the forward strand.
TCCGGGCGGAGAAGTCGAAGACCCGCCGCCACCTTACCGAGTTCTGGATGGCCGAGGCGGAGCAGGCGTTCCTCGACCACGAGGGGAACCTCGCCCTCCAGGAGGCCCTCGTCCGGTACGTGGTCGAGGCGGTGGTGGCCGAGCGGGCCCGGGAGCTGGGCGAGCTGGAGCGGGACCCCGAGGCCCTCCGAGAGGAGGTGGCCGGCCCCTTCCCCCGGGTGACCTACCACGAGGCGGTGGAGGTGGTCCGGAAGGCCGGGGTCCTGATGGAGGTGGGGGACGACTTCGGGGCCCCGGCGGAGGACGCCCTGTCCGCCCACTTCGGGCGCCCGGTGTTCGTGGAACGCTTCCCCGCCGCGATCAAGCCGTTCTACATGAAGCGCGACCCGGCCCACCCCGACCTCGCCCTGTGCGCCGACCTCATCGCCCCCGAGGGGTATGGGGAGATCATCGGGGGCTCCCAGCGGGTGGACACGGAAGAGGAGCTCCTGGCCCAGCTCCGGGAGGCCCGCCTCCCCGAGGAGCCCTACCGCTGGTACCTCGACCTCCGGCGGTGGGGGTCGGTCCCCCACGCGGGATTCGGCCTCGGCGTCGAGCGGACCGTCCAGTGGATCGCCGGGATCCCCCACATCCGGGAGGCTATCCCGTTCCCGCGGACCTTGGAGCGCCTCTACCCTTGAAGGGGAAGGTGGGGGAGGCTACACTCAAGGGCTTTCCGGGAAGCACCTACACGTTCGGCTACGGCTCGACGCACCTCACCTCTTCGTTTCCGCGGCCCGAACGCGGGTGGGCGGCTGCCCCCGCGGCAGCCGCCCACCTCAGCCCTGAAGGGGGTTAGCCCTTCTTCACCGACAGCTGACCGCGCTGGTCGACGACCTTCAGGCGCTTGGCCACAAGGGTCTTCAGGTTCTTGCCGGCCTTGAACGCCGGGACGACCTTGGCCGGGACCATGATCCGCTTCTGGGTCTGGGGGTTGATGCGCTGGGACTGCTTGCGCGTCCGCACCTCGAACTTCCCGAACCCCGTCAGCAGGACCTCCTCGTTGGCGGCGATGCTCTCGGTGATGATGTCAATCGTCGCATCGAGCGCCTTCCGGGCGTCCTTTTTCGTCAGCCCAGTCCGCTGAGCAATCCGGTCAACCAGTTCGCCTTTGTTCATTCTAACACCCCCTCCCTGGTCAAAGATGCCCTAGTATAGAGCGCTTTCCTCCCCTTGTCAAGTGCGAACCTACTTCCCAACCCTCTTTCCGGGGTGAAACGCTTGACAATGCAAGACCGGACAGGTAAAGTCCGGGGCCAATCACGATCGCTGCACAAGGAGGACTGCCGGTGGCCGGTGAGGTTCGAGAGTATGAACTCGTGTACATCCTCCGCCCCGACCTCGACGAGGAGGGGCGGCGGGCGAAGATCGCCAAGGTCCAGGGGATCATCGAGGCGGAAAGCGGCACCGTGCTGACAACCGACGAGTGGGGAACCCGCATCCTGGCCTACGAGATCGACCATTTCCGCGAGGGGTACTACGTCCTCGTCACCTTCACCCTCCCCCCGGATCGGGTCCGGAAGGTGGAGGAGAGGATCAAGATGGACGACGCCTTCCTGCGCTACCAGACGGTGCGGGTGAGCAAGAACTAGGATGAGCGACGTCAACCGGGTGATCCTCACGGGACGGCTCACCGCCGACCCCGAGCTCAAGTACACCCAGAGCGGCCGGGCGCTGCTGCGGTTCGACATCGCGGTCAACCGGCGGTGGGTCAACCCCGAGACGGGGCAGCCGGAGGAGGAGGTCACGTACGTCCCGATCCTCGTGTGGGGAAAGCAAGCGGAGAACTGCGCCGCCTACCTGAGGAAGGGACGCCAGGTGGCGGTGGACGGCCGGCTCCGGGTGCGGTCGTTCACGACCCAGAACGGAGATCGGCGGCGAACGACGGAGGTGGCTGCCCAGACGGTGCACTTCCTAGGTGGCCGTCCGGCGGGGGAGGGGGCTCCCGAGCCCCCGGCCCCGGAGGAGGGGGGCGAGGCGAACCCCGAGACGCCCCCGGAAGAGGAGGTTCCGTTTTGAACGTTCAGCGACCCCAGAAGAAGGCGTGTCGCGTGTGCGACCAGGGGCTCAAGCTCCGGTACACGGACCCGGAGACGCTGCGGCAGTTCATCAACCGCCGCGGGAAGATCCTGTCCCGGCGGGTATCCCGGCTGTGTGCCAAGCACCAGAACTGGATGGCCACCGAGGTCGACCGCGCCCGCAAACTCGCACTCCTGCCCTACGAAGAGAAGCCGTAGCCCCGCCCCATGGCCCGCACCGTAGCCTTCCTGTTCGACAGCGGGGGAGGGCACGTGGTGGGCCGGGCCCGGACGGCCGCCGCCCGGGCCCTCGCACAGCGGTTGATGGACCATCCGCAGGTTGACGCGGTGGTCGTGGCCACGCCTGAGCCCCAGGCCTGGGAGGGGGAACCGGTGGTCGTGGAGCCCGACCCGCCCGGGCCGTGGCTGTTCGGAACTCGGTTCACCGAACTGGCGAAGAAATTTGGACCTGAGCGGCTCCTCTACTTTTCGGCGGGAAGCGGGCTCCTCCTCTCGGATTCCCTCCTCGACCGCCTGGTCGGGGCGGCCCCCGCCCCACCCCCGTTCGCCGTCCTCAACAACTTCTACTCCACGGACTTCGCCCTCCTCGTCCCCCCGTTTCCCCTTCCGGACCTGGGGCGAGACAACCCGATCGGGGCGCGGCTGTGGGGGGCCGGGTACGCCTGCTACGAACTGCCCCGGTCGTACGAGACCCTGTTTGACATCGACACCCCGGGGGAACTCCAGGTCCTCGCCCTCTCCCCAGATCTCCCCCTCCCCGTGAGGGAGGCCCTGGCGGACCTCTCCACCCGGCAAGCCGAGCGGCTTCTGGAGATCCTTGTCGACCCCGAGCGGGAGCTCGTGCTCCTCGGGCGGGTGGGGGGGCACCTCGCGCGGGAGCTTGAAGCGGGGGCGGCGTGCCGGGCGCGGATTCTTTCTGAAGAACGGGGGATGGAGTCGAGCGGCCGGGCCGAGCGGGGGGCGGTGCGGTCCCTCGTCGGGTCCCTCCTCCACGGCCGGACCCCGGCCGGGCTCGTGGAGCTCCTCGCCCAGTTCGGGGACGCCGTGGTATGGGACACCCGGGTCGTGATGGCCCACCTCGGGTTCTGGCCCCCCCCGGAGGAGCGGTTCGCCTCGGACCTCCTGGACCTCGGGGGGATCCACCACCCCCTCCTCCGGGAGCTCACCGCGGCCTGCGCCGCCTCCCCGGTCCCGTTCCTCCTCGGCGGCCACGCCCTCGTCTCGGGGGGGATGTACCTGGCCCTCGAGCTCGCCTGGCGGGGGGAGGACCGGGAAGCCCGGTTCCGGCCCCTTCCCTTCTCGTAGGAGACCCCGATGAAAGACGACCTTTGGCAGCGCGAACTTTCGGCGATCGACCCGGCGCTCGCGGCCCTGATCCGGGCCGAGGAGGAGCGGCAGCGGGACAAGATCATCCTCATCCCGTCGGAGTCGTGGACCCCCCGGCCGGTGCGGGAGGCCCTGGCCTCGGCGTTCACCTCGATCTACGCCGAAGGGTACCCCCGGGAGGAGCTCCTTCGGCTCCCCGAGGACCGGATCGCCGACCTGGAGGAGCAACTCGCCTACTTCCGCCGGTACAGCGACCGGCGGTTCTACAAGGGGGTGGAGCTCGCCGACCTCGTGGAGGCCCTGGCCTGCCGCCGGGCAGCGGAGGCGTTCGCCACCGAAGCCGTCCGCCCCGAGGACATCTTCGCCAACGTCCAGGCCCTGTCCGGCGCCGCGGCAAACATGGCGATCTACGAGGCCCTGCTGCAGCCCGGGGACACCCTGATGGCGATGGACCTCTCCCAAGGGGGGCACCTCTCCCACGGCTCCCCGTTCCACCAGTCCGGCCGCAGGTACAGGATGGTCCGGTACGGGGTCGATCCGAAGACGGAGCGGCTTGACTACGACAGGATCCGGGAGCTGGCGCGGGAGAGCCGGCCGAAGATGATCGTCGCCGGCTACACCTCCTACCCCTGGGCCCCGGACTGGAAGGCGTTCCGGGAGATCGCCTCGGGCTGCGGGGCCCTGCTCCTGGCGGACATCGCCCACACCGCGGGGATGGCCGCCGCCGGGGCCTACCCCACCCCGGTGGGGTACGCCGACGTCGTCATGTTCACGACCCACAAGACGCTCCTCGGGCCGCGGGGGGCGGTGATCCTGTCCTTCGACCCGGAGATCGCTGCTCGGATCGACGCCGCGGTGTTCCCCGGGGCCCAAGGGGGGCCCCACGTGAACAAGTGGGCGGGGATCGCGGCAGCGCTCACGCTGGCCCGCACCGAGGCGTTCCGGGATCTCCAGCACAAGATCGTGGCGAACGCCAAGGCCCTCGCCGCGGCCCTCGCCCGCCAGGGGCTCCGCCTCGCCTACGGGGGGACGGACACCCACCTCCTCGTGATCGACCTCCGGCCGATCCCCACCCCCAACGGGGAGCCCCTGATGGGGGAGATCGCGGCCCGGATCCTCGACCTCGCCGGCCTCGTGGCGAACAAGAACACGATCCCCGGGGACCTCTCCGCCGCCGATGCCCGGGGGATCCGGTACGGGACCCCGTGGGTCACCCAGCGGGGGATGGGGGAGAGGGAGATGGAGGAGATCGCCGAGGTCACGAAGATGGTCCTGACCTCGATCCGGCCGTTCACCTACCACGGGATCAGCGGCCCCCTCCCCCGGGGGAAGCTCCCCCTCCCCGCCCTCGAGGAGGCGCGGGCCCGGGTCGGGGAGCTCGCCGCCCGGTTCGGGGGGGCGAGGCCGAAGCGCCCCCGGAGCGGGGCGATCCTCGTCCGCGGAGGCCGGGCTGCCCACCTCCTCCACGAGGCGGGGACGGCCCCCGTCCTCTCCCTTGAACCCGGCCAGGCCCGGCGGACCCTGTTCCTCAACCCCGAGGGGGAGCTCCTCGCCGAGGGGATCGTGGGCCGCCTCCCCGACCCCCCCGACGGCCGGCCCCGGTTCGCCGTCCTCGCCCCCTCTGCCCAGGCCCCGGCCCTCGAACGGTGGCTTTCCGCCCTGGCCGACGGCTACGTCCTGTTCGACCCGGACCTCCACCGCAAGGTCCAGGGCCCGGCGGTCGTGGAGCCGTTCGGGGGGAAGGCGGACCTGCGCCTGGAGGACGGAACCGAAATCCAAATTGGAAGAGGAGAACCGCTGTTTCTGGGGGTCAGGTCCCCGGAGGAGCGCCCGGAGCTCGTCGCCCCCCGAAAGCCCTACTTCGTGGGCTGCCACCGGTTCTCCCTCCCCGAGGGGAAGGATCCCTACACGCCTTCCGCCCCAGGAGGGGAGATCGCCCGCACGCCCCTTGGATCCTGGCACCGGGAGGCGGGGGCGCGGATGGCCCCGTTTGCCGGGTTCGAGATGCCCCTCTGGTACACCTCGGCCCTCGCCGAGCACCGGGCGGTCCGGGAGCGGGCAGGGCTCTTTGACCTCGGCCACATGGGGGTGTTGGAGGTCGAGGGACGGTACGCCGAGAGCTTCCTCAACCTCGTGACGACGAACTACGCGGGCTGGCTCCGCTCCGGCCAGTCCCAGTACGCGTTCCTCCTCACCCCCGACGGACGGGTGATCGACGACCTCATCGTCTACCGGGAGGCCGACGAGCGGTTCCTCCTCGTCGTGAACGCCGCCAACGCCGGGAAGGACTGGGATTGGCTCTCCGCGGTGAACTCCGGGAGGATCCGCCTTGATCCGGACCGGCCGTGGGTCGAGCCCGACGGACCCGTGACCCTCCGGGACCACCGGTCAGGGGCCGACGCCCTCGTCGACCTCGCCCTCCAGGGCCCGCGCGCCCGGGCGGTCCTCCTCGCCCTCCTCTCCCGACCCGAGCGCCACCGCCTCGTCGCCCTCCGGCGGACGGAGTTCTGCCCGCTGACCCTCCACGGGGTTCCCGTCCTCTGCGCCCGGACGGGGTACACGGGGGAGGCCGTAGGGTACGAGCTCCTCGTCCCGGCGCCGGAGGCGGGGAGGGTGTGGGAGGCGATCCTTGAGGCCGGGAAGCCCTTCGGGATCAGCCCCGTGGGCCTGGCGGCCCGGGACTCCCTCCGGACCGAGGCCGGCCTCCCCCTCTACGGCCACGAGCTCGGGGGGGAGCACGAAGTCCTCCCCCACGAGGCGGGGTTTGCCCCGTACGTGAAGCTTCACAAGCCGTTCTTCGTGGGCCGGGAGGCGTACAAGCGGGCGCTGGGGTCGTGGAGCCGGGAGGTCGTCCGGTTCTCGATCCCGCCCGGCGCTCGGCCGGTGCGGGCCGGAGCCCCCGTCGTCGATAGCTCCGGAACCGTTGTCGGAGCCGTCACGAGCTGCGTCGTCCTGGAGGAGGGGCAGGTGGGGATGGCCCTCCTCTTCCGGAGAGGAATCACCCCCGACACGCCTCTCGGGTTCGTCCTTGGGGGGGAGCGGGGCCTCCCCGCCGAGCTCAAGCCCGGGGCGAGGGTTCCCCTCGTGGTCTCGGGCCGGGTCCTCCCCCGGTTCCTCCGGAAGGAAACCCTTCCCCGGGGCGGGGAGGACTAGGTCTCGTCCTCTTCTTCCTCCCGGAGGCGGGACCGGATCTCCTCCAGCCGGTCGGCGGCCTTCCGAAACAGGGTCCCCTCGGGGTAGTTCCCCTCCCCGTCCGGCTCCCCCGCCGGGAGGCCGAAGAGGAGCTCCACCCCTTCCTCCACCGTGGAGCAGGCCCAGACGTGGAACTTCCCCCCGGCCACCGCCTCGGCTACCTCCTCGGGGAGCATGAGCTCGTCGACGTTCCCCTGGGGGATGATCACCCCTTGGCTCCCGTCGAGCCCGAGCTCCCGGCACACGAGGAAGTGGCCCTCGACCTTCTCGTTGATCCCCCCCACGGGCTGGAGCCGGCCCTTTTGGTCCACCGCCCCGGTCACCGCGACCCCCTGCCGGGCCGGAACCCCGGCCAGGGCGGAGAGGAGGGCGTAGAGCTCCGCGGCCGAGGCCGAGTCCCCTTCCACCCCTGAGTAGGACTGCTCCAGGGCCAGGCTCGCCCCAAGGGTGAGGGGCTTCCGGCCCCCGAACTGGGCGGCGAGGTACCCCTTGAGGATCATCACCCCCTTCGTGTGGAGCTTGCCCCCGAGCTCCGCCTCCCGCTCGATGTCCACGACCCCGCTTTTGGCCGTGAACACGTTGGCCGTGATCCGGGTGGGTTTCCCAAACGCGAAGTCCCCGAGGTCGAGGACCGCCAGGCCGTTCACCTGCCCCACCTTCGCCCCGTGGACGTCGACGATGAGCTTGCCCCGGGCGATCCACTCCCGGACCTTCTCCGCAAGGAGGGCGTGGCGGGACCGGCCCTTGGCGATCGCCTGCCGGACGTGGCCCGCATCGACGACGGACGCCCCGGCGGCGCGGGCCCAGAAGCTCGCCTCGGCGACGAGGGCCGAGAGGGCCCCAAACCGGGTAGAGAGCTTCGTCTGATCGGAGGCGAGCTCCGCGGCGTACTCCACGAGCCGCGCCACCCCCGACGGGGAAAAGGGGAGCACCGCCGGGTTCTCCTCCCGGCAGGCGCGGACGAAGTGGGCCAGGGCCCGCTCCCCGTCCTCGGTCCACGGCATCTCGGTGTCGAAGTCGGCCCGGACCCCAAACAGCTTCCGGAAGTCCTCGTCGTAGGCGTAGAGGAGGTAGTAGAGGTAGAGGGGGCCGACGAGGACGACCTTCACGTCCAAGGGCACCGGCTCCGGCCGGAGGCCCTCGGTGGAGGAGAGGCCCAGCATCTGGGCCGGGTCCTCGGTCCGGATCTCCCCGGCCATGAGCGCGGTCTTGAGGGCCTCCCAGGAGAGGGGGAACCGGAGGAGGTTCGTGACGCTGAGGACGAGGTACCCCCCGTTGGCCCGGTGGAGGGCCCCACCCCGGATCTGGGTGAAGTCCGTCGTCACCGCCCCGAGCTGAAACCGCCGCTCGATCGTCCCAAACAGGTTCGTGTACGTGGCGTTCCCCTCCACGACCACCGGGGCCCCCACGGCCTCCGCGCGGTCCACCACCACGTTGACCCGGTAGCGGAGGAAGCGGTCCCCCTCCGGGATCGGGAACGGAAGCCCGGGGACGGCCTTCTTGTTCCCCGCAAAGGCGTCCACGCTCTCCAGGACGTCGGCCTTCACCTCATCGAGGAAGCTCTGAACCCGCTCGAGCCCCGCGTACTTCGCCCGGAGGGCCGCGAGACGAGGCTCGAGGAGGAACTCCACCGCCTCCCGGTGGAGCTTCCGCTGGATCTCCCCCCAGGCCTCGTCGAGGCGGGACAGGCGCCCGAACGCGTCCTGGACGAGAGACTGGAGCTCCTCCTGCCGCCGAAGGACCCCCGCCCGTTCCTCCTCCGATAGGGCCCCGTACTCCTCCTGGGAGTAGGGGGTGCCGTCCCCCTTCAGGGGGATCGTGTGGATCCCCAGCGGCGTCCGCTGGAGGGCGAACCCGAGTTCCCCCGCCCGCCGCTCCAAGGCCCGAAACTCCTCCTCCCGCTCCCGGGAGATCCGCTCCCGCTCCCGCTTCTCCCGGGCCTTGAACTCCTCGGACTCCAGGACCCGGGGGACCTCCTGGGAGAGGAACTCCACCAGCCGGTCCATGTCCCCCTTGAGCTCCCGGCCCCGCCCCGCGGGGAGGAGGAGGTACCGGGGGGCGTGGGGGACGCGGAAGTTGTGGACGTAGACAAGGTCCGGGGGCACGGGCCGGGTCGAGGCGACCTCGGCCAGGAGGCGGGACACGGCCGAGGTCTTCCCCAGCCCCGGCTCCCCAGCGACGTAGAGGTTGTACCGGTGCTCGGGGTCCGGGATGGAGAGCCCCAGGCGAAGGGCGTCCAACGCCCGCTCCTGGCCGACGATCTCCCGGAGCGGGGGAAGCTCATCCGTGGTGGAAAACGGGAACTGCCGCGGATCACAGGTCCGCCGGAGCCGCTCGGGGGGCACTTCGTGGGGCATGGGGTTTTATCATACCTTGGGATGAGGTTTGCCTCCATTCTGGTCCTCTTTTCCGCCCTGGGGATGGGGGTCCCGGTGGTCCCCCTGGGGACGACGCCCGGGGAACAGGCGTACCTTGCGTTCGTCCCAAGCCTCATCGCGGGGGCGGAGCGGGAGGTGTTGGTCGCCCTCTCGGACCTGCGCCTCTACGCCGGGGAGGGGGCGACGGGGGAGCTCCTCGGGGCGCTGGCCTCGGCGGCAGGCCGGGGGGTCTCCGTGCGGATCTTGGCCGAGCTGCGGTCGGGAGGGCCCCTGCCCGAACAGGCGGCTGCCACCCGCTACCTCGCCGAGCGGGGCGTCGAGGTCCGGTGGGACAGCCCCGACGTCACCCTCCACGCGAAGTTCATCGTCGTCGACCGGCGCTGGGTGGTGGTGGGATCGACCCACTGGACGACCACCGCCCTCACCCGCAGCGTCCAGCTGGACCTTGCGATCGAATCCGAAGAGCTGGGGGCGGCGTTCGGGAGCTTCTTCGACCTCCTGTGGGAGGGGAGGCTCAAGGTGGCCCCGAAGCTCCCCCCGGAACCCTGGCCCCGCCCGGCCCTCGTCCCCCTCCCCGATTTTCCCGGGGGAGGACTCCACGCTGGGCTCCTGCCGTCCCTCCTCCGGGGGGCGCGGGAGTCCGTGGACCTCGTCGTGTACCGCCTCGTCTACTACCCGGCCTATGCCGACAGTCCGTCCAACAGGATCATCGACGAGCTCTGCCGGGCGGCGGGGCGGGGGGTGCGGGTGCGCCTCCTCCTCGAGGGAGGCGAGGACTACCCCGATCTGGCGCGGGATAACCGGATCGCGGCCGCCTACCTCGCCGCCTGCGGGGTGGAGGTCCGGTTCGACCACCCCGGGGCCACCCTCCACGCCAAGGCCCTCGTGGTCGACGGGAGGGACATCCTCGTCACCTCGGCCAACCTCTCCTACGCGTCCCTCGCCCAGAACGTGGAGGCGGGGGTGGCGGTGCTGGGCTCCCCGGAGCTCGGCCTCCTCCTCCGAGCCTGGTTTGAGCTTCGGTGGAGCGAGGCGCGGCCGCTCCGCTAGTGGGTCACCACCCCGGCGATCCGGGCCTCGACCCGCCGGCCCCCGCTGTAGGCGCTCGCCGTTCCCGAGAACCGAACCGCCGCCCCGGGGGCCGGGGGGTAAAGGGCGTAGACCACGCGAACGCTCATCCCCGGCGCGAGGGTCGTGGACCAGAGAACCTCCAGGACGTCCCCCCGGCGCGGGGCGTACCCTCCCCCGTCATCGATCACCGCGACCACCCAGCCGGGAGGTACGGCCTCCACCACGCCCGGGGCCACCAGGGGTTGCTTGGCCTGGAGGACCACGGTGACCTCGAGGACGCCGCCGTTCCAGCGGGCGGTCCGGAACGCCCCCAGCTGGGGATGGGCCGCCACCGCCCCGAGGATCCTCGAGGCGGTCCGGCCCCCCTGGACCACCTCCACCGCCACCTCCCAGTACCCCGCTGGGGCGGCCCAGGACGCGGTAGGGGCGTTCGTCGTGAGGTCCGGGCGGCCGTCCCCGTTGAAGTCCCACCGGAACTGGGCCCCGATGGGAGCCCCGAGAACCTGGAACGCCACCTCCTCCCCAGGGTTGGGAATCGCGGTGGACGAGACGAGGGTCGGCCCTTGGGCGAGGGCCATCCATCCGCAGGCGAGAAGCCCGAAGATTAAGAGCACGGTCCGCATGTCGCCTCCTTTGGGATGCTGGCGGGGGCTCCGGGAGCCCCCGCCAGCACTCGATTGAGGAAGACCCAGCGTTGTCCCCGCTAGCGGTCGCAGATCCCCGGGGCCCGCCCCGGCAGCACCTCGCAGATCGGGGTCCCCGTGAGCCACAGGGCGATGATCGTCTTCATCGTCTCGTAGTCCACGATCCCCGGGGCGCAGGCCCGCGGGACCTTCGTCCCCTCAAGCCAGAACGCGATCGCCCGCTGGACCTGGGGGAACGTGATCTTGTCCGAAAGCGAGAGGTCAATCGTGTCCCGGGCCACGTCCCACCGGGAGATGGCCACGATCACGTTGAGGCAGTCGGTGAGGTCCACCCGGTTGGCCCCGGTCACCTCGACCTCGATGCAGGGGTGACCGCTGTCGGCCCGCCCGGCGATCATCGCCCGGGACAGGACCTTGCACGGATCGGGGGGAGTCGACTCCACCGTCACCGTCGGCGGGACCTCGACCTGGTAGATGATCGTCTTCGTCTGGCCAGCCTTGAGAAGGCCAGGGAACGCCCACTGGTCCACGCCCGGTTTGTAGGTGAACCCGTCGTTCTGGATCGGAGTCACCCGCCAGCCCACGGGGAGGTCCTCGTCGAGGCCGACCCCGTAGACGTCGCGATCCGTGGTGATCTCCACCTTGACCGTGAACTTGTTGCCGACCACGTTACCGGCGGAGTCGTAGAACCCGATGACCACGCCCTCGCAGGGGATCGGGGTGATGATCCACCGCCGGGCCTGGAGGTTGGGGGTGGGCATCGCCGGAAGCGGCTGGTCGATCGAGATGCAGGAGACCGCGTAGGCGGCGATGAGCTTCAGGGTGTGGAGGTCGATCCGCTCTCCGCAGGTCTTGACCACGGGCCGGTCCGTCCGCCACAGCTCCACCGCCCGGGCCAGCTGCTCGGTCGTGATCGCCTCTGAGAGCCGGAGGTCAACCCGGTCCTCCTCCCCGGGCCTCGAAGCCGGGACGAGGTGGGCGACGGCCTCGAGGACGGAGAGACAGTCGTTCACGAGGAAGCAGGACTCCCCGGCGACCTCGAACTCGAAATCCGGGACCTTGGCCTGGAACGTCCCCGTAATGCAGAACTGCTGCGGAAGCCGGATCGAGGCCAGGAGCTCGACCTTGGGCACCGTCACGTCGTAGATGATGATCCGTTCGGTTCCGGCTTTGATCGGCTCCAGGAACACCCACTGGACCTCGGGCCGGTGGAAGACGGCCCCGCCGTTCTGGACCGGGGTGATCTCCCAGCCCACGGGCGGGTTCTCATCCAAGCCCGCTCCCACCAGGTCCTGGTCGGTGTAGATCCTCACCTGGACCCGGAACGTGTACCCTGGGAGGGCGGTCGTCGTGGAGATCGAGCGGACGGCGGTGGCAGTCAGCGCGGACACGACGATGGGGAGGGCGAACGTCCCTTCCATCCCCACGTTGTCCACCACGGTCAGCCGGACGGTGTAAGTCCCCCCGGCGAGGTAGGCGTACTGGACCCGGGGCTCCGTGCTCTCCAGGTCCACGACCCCATCCCCGTTGAAGTCCCACTTGTAGCGGACGATCCGCCCGTCGGGGTCCGTGCTCCCCGAGGCGTCGAAGGTCACCTGCTGGCGCGCCCGCGGGGCGGCCGGGGTCACCACGAGCCGGGCCGTGGGGGGCTGGTTCCTCATCCCCTCGATCACGATCGTCTCGGTGGTGTTGAGCTCCAGGCGCGTCGGGACGTTGATGTTCCCCGACTTGAACACGATCCGGCTCACCCCGGAGGTCGCCCCTGGCACGAGGGTGATCCGGAACTCTTCAGGAAGGGGCCCCAGCACCCCGCCGTCGGTGCTGCCGTCGCCCCACGTCCACAGGACCTGGAACTCGTCGTTTGTCCGCACGTACTCATCGTTGAGCTCGGGGAGGAAAAAGGCCAGGAACGGAATGCCCGTGTCGTCCTTGACCACGAAATCGGCCCCCGCGGGGACCCCACGCAGGGTGAGGCGGGCGTTGCCTCCGGTTCCGGTCCCCGCTTTGTTCAGGATGAAAAACAGGAAAAGGTTTTGAGTCGTGGGTTCCCGGTATAGGAAGAGGACAAGGTTTCTGGTCTCGGCGAGCTCGTTTCCACTTCGGGACTGGCCGCCATCGTAGGCGTAGAACTCCGTGGCCGGCCGCGCCCCGGCCAGGGGCGGGACCGCGGCCCTCACCGCTCCCTGGGTCACCTGAAAGTAGCCCTGGGCGCTCAAGGGCAGGGCGACGGCCAGGGAAATCACGAACAGTAGGCTGGTCTTCCTCATCATCGTCAACCTCCTTGCCACATGCACTGAGAACAGTCTATCGGCAAAACCTTTCTCTGTCTGTAACTGGGATCACCCCCTGTCGTTCCATCCATCGGGCCGCTCCTGGCTCGAAGCCTAGGGGGAGGCGGAGGGGGGAGGGGGGAAAGAGGCCGACCCCTCGCCCCCGGTTTGTCTGGGGGCGAGGGGACCTAGATCACCGAGGCGGGGGGCGGAAGGGCTTAGAGGGGAAGCGGGGTGGGGTTCTGGGCCCCATGGGGATGGTCGGGGCCGGGGTAGATCTTGAGCTTGCGGAGCATGCGGCGCCCCAGTTCGTTTTTGGGGAGCATCCGGCGAACGGCCAGTTGAATCGGGAGCTCGGGGTGCCGAGCCCGGAGCTCCCGGTACGGGGTGGCCTTGAGGTGGCCGATGTAGCCCGAGTGGCGGTAGTGGATCTTCTGGTCCCACTTCTTCCCGGTGAGACGGACCTTGTCGGCGTTGACCACGATCACGTAGTCCCCGACGTCGAAGAACGGGGTGTAGACCGGCTTGTGCTTCCCCTGGAGGACGAGGGCGAGCTTGGAGGCGAGCCGCCCGAGGGGCTGATCGGTGGCGTCCACCACGTACCAGTCCCGGCGGAACGTGATCCCCGCGTCCTCCTTCTTGGCCATGTACGTCTTCTGCATCCCTTCCTCCTCGCGTAGGGCGCAACTATAAGCGGGAAGCCGCGCGGGCTCAACTACCGGCGGTCGATCACGGCCTCCGCCCCGGGCCCGGTCCCGATCAGGGTCACGGGGAGCCCCACCGCCCCCTCGATCCACTGGACAAAGGCGCGCGCCTCCCCGGGAAGCGCGTCCCAATCCTGCAGCCCACCGATTTCCTCCCGCCAGCCGGGGAGGGCCACGTACTCCGGCTCCGCCGCCCCAAGCTCCTCGGCCCGGGCGGGGAAGCGGTCGGTCCTTCGCCCCCCGATCCGGTACCCCACGCCCACCTTGACCTCGTCCAGGCCGGAGAGGACGTCGAGCTTCGTGAGGGCGAGCTCGGTGAAGCCGTTCACCTCATGGGCGTAGCGGAGGGCGACGAGGTCGAGCCATCCGCAGCGGCGGGGGCGGCCGGTGGTCGCCCCGTACTCCCCTCCCCGTTCCCGAAGCCAGGTCCCCATTTCCCCCTTCTCCTCGGTGGGGAACGGCCCCTCCCCGACCCGGGTCGTGTACGCCTTCGCTACCCCGATCACCCGGTCAAGTTTGACCCGGACCCCGGTCCCCCACCCGATCCCGTGGACGGTGGTCGAGGAGGAGGTCACGTAGGGGTAGGTCCCGAGGTCGAGGTCGAGGAGGGTCCCCTGGGCCCCCTCGAACACCACGGTCTCCCCCTGAGCGAGGGCGGAGGCGATCGCCGCCCGGGCGTCGCCAATCCGATCGACAAACCGGGCGTGGAACCGGGCGAGGTCCGCCGCGACCTCGGCCGCGGGCTCCGTGCCCATCCGGGCGAGGTGGTCGCGGACGCAGGCTGGGTCGACGAGGTCGGCGAGGCGCAGGCCCTGGCGGGCGGCGCGGTCCGCGTACGCCGGGCCGATCCCCCGGCGGGTCGTCCCCAGCCTCCCCGCGGCCTCCCCCTCCCGGAGCCGGTGGTGGGGGAGGACGAGGTGGGCCCGCGCGGAGAGGAGAAGCTCCGGCTCCGGCCTCCCCTGGGCCCGGAGGAGGGCGAGCTCCTCCTCGAGGGCCCACGGATCGAGGACGACCCCGTGGCCGAGGACGCCCCGGCAGCCGGGGTGGAGGGCCCCCGAGGGGACGAGGTGGAGCTGGGCCGTCCCCCAGCGGTCCACCACGGTATGGCCGGCGTTGGCCCCCCCGTTGAACCGGACGCACATCCCCGCCCCCCGGGCGACGGCGTGGACGACCTTCCCCTTCGCCTCGTCCCCCCACTGGGCGCCGATCACGGCCAGGGCCGGCATCCTACCTCCCCACCCGCTTGAGCCAGACCCGGCCCGAGCGGCCGTGGACCTCGAGCTCCGCCCCATGGTCGGCCCCGTCCAGGGAACCGGGGAGGAGCTCCACGGCGAGCACCTCGTCCCGAATCCGATCCCCAAACCGGTGGAACAGCTCCCCGAGGTCGCCCGCGTAGCCGAGGGCGATCCGGTCCGTCACCTCAAACCCCGCCTCTTTGCGGAGGAGCTGGAGCCGGTGGACGAGCTCCCGGAGGTCCCCCTCGGCCCGGAGCTCGTCGTCGATCCGGAGGTCGAGGGCCACCGCCCCCTCCCGTTCCTCGACGAGGGAAAACCCCGCCTTGGGCTCCCAGGTCACCTTGACCTCGTCGGAGGCGAGCTCCACCCCCTCCCCGGGGATGGGGACCCGGCCGTCCCGGGCGAGGGCGGCCGCCACCGCGGCGGGGTCCATCCGGGCAAGGGCCGCCCCGATCCGGGGGGCCCGGGGGCCGTGCCGGGGCCCGAGGACCCGGAACTCGGGGCTCACTTTGGGGGACCGGAACGGGGCGAGGTCGTCCACGAGGACCACCTCCCGGACGTTCACCTCGGCCTTCACGAGGTCCCAGAGCTCCTCGGGAACCGCCTCATCCCCCGGGCGGCGGAGGACGTGGAGGGAGGGAAGGGGCTGGCGGACCTTGACCTTGGCCAGGTTCCGGGCCCCCAGGGCGAGGGAGGCCACCTCCCGAACCCGATGCATCTGCTCCTCGAGCGCCCGATCCTGGGGGAAGGGTTCGGGCCAGGGGGCGAGGTGGACCGAGTCGAGGTCCCCCTCCCGGCGGAGGGAAAGCCAGAGGGCCTCGGCGAGGAACGGGGTGAACGGGGCGAGGAGGAGGGCCAACGTGCGCAGGGCCTCGTAGAGGGTCCCGTAGGCGGCCCGCTTGTCTTCGGGGAGGCCCTCCCCCCAGAACCGGGGCCGGGAGAGGCGGATGTACCAGTTGGAAAGGTCGTCCACGAACGCGGCGATCGCCCGGGTGGCCCGGAAGGGGTCGTAGCCCTCGAGGGCCGCGGTGGCCTCCCCCACCGCCGCCCCGAGGCGGGAGAGGAGCCAGCGGTCGAGGGCCGGCCGGGCGGGGGGCTCGGGAACGGGCGTCTCCGGGGTGAACCCGTCGATCCCGGCGTAGAGGGCGAAGAAGTCGTGGCAGTTGCGGACCGTCTCCAGGAACCCGAACCGGGCCTGGCGGGCCCCCTCCGCGCTGTACCGCCGCTCGTTCCACGGGGCGGACTCCGAGGCGAGGTACCACCGGACGGCGTCGGCCCCGTGCTCCTCGACGATCGGCATCGGGTCGAGGACGTTCCCCCGGGACTTGCTCATCTTCTGCCCCTGGGCGTCGAGGCCCATCCCCGTCACGAGGACGTTCCGGTAGGGGGCCTTCCCGTGGAGGAGGACCCCGGTGACGAGGAGGGTGTAGAACCAGCCTCGGGTTTGGTCAAGGCCCTCGCTGATGAAGTCCGCGGGGTACGAGGCCCGGAACTCGTCAACGTTCTCGAACGGGTAGTGCCACTGGGCGGTGTGCATCGAGCCCGAGTCGAACCAAGTGTCGAGGACGTAGGGCAGACGGCGCATCGTCCCCCCGCACGGGCAGCGGAGCTCCACCCGGTCGATGTAGGGCCGGTGGAGCTCGACGGTCCGGGCGAGGTCCGGGTCCACGGCCCGCTCGACGAGCTCCCCCCGGGAGCCCACGACCTCGAGGGCCCCGCAGCGGCCGCAGGTCCACACCGGAAGCGGGGTCCCCCAGTACCGGTCCCTGGATAGGGCCCAGTCCCGCATCGAGGCGAGGAAGTCCCCAAACCGCCCTGAGCCCACGTGCTCCGGGTACCAGGCGATCGTCTCGGCCTCGGCGAGGATCTCCTCCTTCGCCTGGGTCGTGGCGATGAACCACGACTCCATGGCGTAGTAGAGGAGGGGGGTGTCGCACCGCCAGCAGAACGGGTAGTCGTGCTCCACCGTCTCCGCCCGGAAAAGCCGCCCCCGGTCCCGGAGGTCGGCGATGATCTTGGGATCAGCGTCCTTCACGAACTCCCCCCGGGCAAGGGGGAAGGCGTCGGTGAACCTCCCCGAGCGGTCCACAGGCTGGAGGAGGGGGAGGCCGACAGCCTTCCCCAGCTCGTGGTCCTCCTCCCCAAACGCGGGGGCGATGTGGACGATCCCCGTCCCCTCCTCCATCGAGACGAACTCCGCCCCCACCACGGTGTAGGCCCGCCCCCCTTGGGCCAAGGGGTAGAGGGGGAGGTACCCCTTCCCGAGGAGGTCGGAGCCTGGGAACTCCCGGAGGACGTTCCCCCTCCCGCCGAGAACGGCCTCAACCCGGTCCCGGGCGAGGACGAGCCGTTCCCCGTCCAGGGCGACCTCGGCGTAGACCTCCCGGGGGTGGACGGCGAGGGCCACGTTGGCGGGGAGGGTCCACGGGGTCGTGGTCCAGACGAGGAGCGAGACCCCGGGATCGTCGGCGAGGGGCATCCGGAGGTAGACCGAGGGGTCGGCGACCCGGTCGTAGCCCTGGGCCACCTCGTGGGATGAGAGGGAGGTCCCGCACCGGGGGCAGTAGGGGAGGATCTTGTGCCCCGGGTAGAGGAGGCCCCGGCGGTGGATCTCCTTGAGCTCCCACCACAGGGTCTCGATGTAGTCGTCGCTTAAGGTGACGTAGGGGTGCTCGAGGTCGATCCAGAACCCCAGCCGCCGGATCATGTCCTCCCAGGCCCCGATGTAGCGGCGGACGGAGGCTTTGCACCGCTCGACGAACGCCTCGACCCCGTACCGCTCGATTTCGGCCTTGGTGGAGATCCCGAGCTCCTTTTCCACCTCAAGCTCCACCGGGAGGCCGTGGCAGTCCCAGCCCGCCTTGCGGGGGACGCAGCACCCCCGCATCGTCTTGTACCGGGGGAAGAGGTCCTTCTGGAGGCGGGCGAGGAGGTGGCCGATGTGGGGCCGGCCGTTCGCCGTGGGCGGGCCCTCGTAGAACACGTACCGCGGACCCCCCCGCCGCTCCTCGACGGAGCGCCGAAACACGTCCCGCTCCGCCCACAGGGCGAGCACGTCCCCCTCGCGCTTCCTCGGATCTGGCTCTAGCTTTCGAAACGCCACCCCGTCCTCCTCACGCACGCACAAGCAACTCGATGCCCTCGAAGTCGAAACGGTAGCGGGTTGGAGTTTAGTTCTGCCCCCGGGGGGGCAGAATGGGGCGCCGGTTCGCCACGGGCTCAGGCATGGGGGTCTCCGCCCGGATCATACCCCAAGCGCCGGGCCCGGTCGAACGAGACCCCGACCCGGGCCAGGGCCCGGCCGAGGTCGAAGACCGCCCGGAGCTCTTCCGCAGTGAGCTTTTGCCGAACCAGGGGATCGTGCGCGGCGAGCTCGTCCAAGGGGAGGCCCGAGGTTCGGGCCTCCTCGGCGAGGCGGGCCACGAGGGCGTGGGCCTCCTGGCGGGGGAGCCCGGCCCGGACGAGGGCCAGCAGCAGCCCCTCGGAGAAGGGGAGCCCCAGGGCCTCCTCAATCCTGGCGGCCATCCGCTCGGGGTGGACGACCAGGCCCGCGACGAGGTCCCGCGCCCGGTCGAGGAGGTAATCGGCGAGGGTGAACGCCTGAGGGAAGAGGATCCGTTCTACCGAGGAGTGGGACATGTCCCGCTCGTGCCAGAGCGCGTTGTCCTCGAGGGCCGGTAGCACCGCGGCCCGGACGAGGCGGGCAAGTCCGCACAGGCGCTCGGAGAGGATCGGGTTCCGCTTGTGGGGCATCGCCGAGGAGCCGGCCGGCCGCCCCTCCGCCACCTCCCCCACCTCGGACCGGGAGAGGTGCCGGACCTCGAGGGCGATCCTTTCCACCAGGGACGCGGCCGTGGCCAGGGCGTAGAGGACCTCGGCGTGCCGGTCCCGGGGGACGACCTGGGTCGCGACTGGGCAGGGGCGAAGGCCAAGGGTGGCGAGGGCCCTCTCCTCGGCCTCGGGGGGGAAGTGGGCGTGGGTCCCTACCGCCCCGGAGAGCTTCCCGACCGCGATCCCCTCCCGCGCCCTCCGGAGCCGCTCCCGCACCCGCCCGAGCTCGTCCCACCATCCCAAAGCCTTGAGGCCGAACGTCGTCGGCTCGGCCCACTGGCCGTGGGTCCGGCCGAGGATCGGGCTTGAACGGTACCGATGGGCGGTCGCCGCGAGGGCCCCCGCGAGGCGCTCGGCCTTGTCCAGGATGAGGTCGAGGGCCTGGACGAGGGTCAGGGCGAGGGCGGTGTCCTTGACGTCGGAGGAGGTGAGCCCGTAGTGGACCCACCGCCCGGCCGGACCCACGATCTCCTCCAGGGCCCAAAGGAAGGCCACGAGGTCGTGGCCCGTCTCCCGCTCGAGGGCCTCGATCCGGCCGGGGTCGATCCGGGCCCGCCCCCGGACCTCGGCGGTGACCCCCGGCGGGACGTGGCCGAGCCTCTCCAGGGCCTCGAGGGCCGAAAGCTCGACCCGGAGCCAGGCGGCGTACTGGGCCTCGGGGGTCCAGAGGTCCTTCATCGGGGCGAGGGCGTACCGGTCGGGGATCACGGGGAGAGGATAGGGGAGATCGGAGGCAGCGCCAAGTCCCGCTCGGGGCCCGGCTATAATCCCCGCCGGAGGAGGAGGCGTGGACTTCGACGAACTGGACGTTTTAGCCGTCAACACCCTGCGGTTTCTCGCCCTGGACATGGTGGAGGAGGCGAGGTCCGGGCACCCCGGGCTCCCCCTGGGGGCAGCCCCCATGGCGTGGGCCCTCGGGAGCCGGCACCTCAAGGTGAGCCCCGGGGATCCGGCCTGGCCCGACCGGGACCGGTTCGTCCTCTCCGCCGGCCACGGCTCGGCCCTCCTCTACGCCCTTCTCCACCTGTGGGGCTTCCTCCCCTTGGAGGAGCTCCGGGCGTTTCGGAAGCTGGGGAGCCGGACCCCGGGGCACCCCGAGGCCGGGCTCACCCCGGGGGTCGAGGCGACGACGGGCCCCCTGGGCCAGGGCCTGGCCAACGCCGTGGGGATGGCGATCGCCGAGGCCCACCTCGCGGCGACCTTCAACCGCCCGGGGTTCCCGATCGTGGACCACTACACCTACGTTCTGGCGAGCGACGGGGACCTCATGGAGGGGGTGGCGGCGGAGGCGGCGTCCCTGGCCGGGCACCTCCGGCTCGGAAAGCTCGTCGTCCTCTACGACCAAAACCGGGTCTCCCTCGCCGGCTCCACGGACCTCGCGTTCACCGAGGACGTCCCGGCCCGGTTCCGAGCCTACGGGTGGCACGTCCTCGAGCTCGCGGACGGGAACGACCTTTCGGCGGTTGACCGGGCGATCCGCGAGGCCAAGGCGGAGGGGGAGCGACCTTCCCTCCTGTGCGTCCGGACGACGATCGGCTACGGGGCCCCCACGAAGGCGGGAACCTACCACGCCCACGGCTCGCCCCTTGGGCCCGAGGAGGTCCGGGGGGCGAAGCGCGCTTTGGGTTGGCCCGAGGAGCCCCCGTTCCTCGTCCCCGAGGAGGTCCGGGCGCGGACGGGCGAGCTCCAGAGGCGGGGCGAGGCAGCCCGCGGGGCCTGGGAGGAGCTGTTTGGCCGCTACGCCCGGGCGTACCCCGACCTCGCCCGGGAGTTCTCCCGCCGGATGAAGGGGAAGCTCCCCCCGGGCTGGGACGAGGGCCTCCCCTCGTTCCCGGGAGGGAAGCTCTCCACCCGCAAGGCGTCCGAGGCCGTCCTTCGGGCCCTGGGGGAGAGGGTCCCCGAGCTCGTGGGGGGATCGGCGGACCTCAACCCGTCGTGCCTAACCTGGCTTCCCGGGAAGGGGGACTTCGGCCCGGCGGCCCCCCCCGACCCCCAGGGGGAGGCCGGGGGCGGGTGGAGCTACGGGGGGAGGAACCTCCACTTCGGGGTCCGGGAGCACGGGATGGGGGCGATCGCCGTGGGGATGGCCCTCCACGGGGGGGTGCGGCCGTTTGTGGGGACGTTCCTCGTCTTCTCCGACTACATGCGCCCCCCCCTCCGCCTGGCCGCCCTCACCCACCTCCCCGTGGTCTTCGTCTTCACCCACGACTCGGTGGCCCTGGGGGAGGACGGGCCGACCCACCAGCCCGTGGAGCAGCTCATGAACCTCCGCTGCATCCCGGGCCTCGTCGTGATCCGCCCCTCCGACGCCGAGGAGGTCCGGGAGGCGTGGAGGTCCGCCCTCCGGCGGACGGAGGGGCCGACGGCCCTCGTTCTCACCCGCCAGGACGTCCCGGTCCTCGACCGGTCCTCGCTCGCCCCGGCCGAGGGCCTCGGCCGGGGGGCGTACGTCCTCTGGCAGGCGAAGGAAGGAACCCCAGACGCCATCCTCCTCGCCACGGGGTCCGAGGTCGCCTTGGCCCTCGAGGCCGGACGGGAGCTCGCCCGGGAGGGGGTCCACGCCCGGGTCGTGGCCGTCCCAAGCTGGGAGCTCTTCCTCGCCCAGCCCCCCGCGTACCGGGAGGAGGTCCTCCCCTCGCCCGTCCGGGCCCGGGTCGCGGTGGAGGCGGGGTGCCCGGTGGGTTGGGAGCGGTTCGTGGGCCTCGAGGGGGAGGTCGTGGGGATCTCCCGGTTTGGGGCGAGCGCCCCGGGGCCGGCGGTCCTCCGGGAGCTGGGGATCACGGTCGAGTCCGTCCTCGCCGCGGCCCGGCGGGTCCTGGCCCGAGTTGCCGCCCCAGGAGGCCAGGACTACCATGGACGGGACGGGCCCGTAGCTCAGGGGTAGAGCAGCCGGCTCATAACCGGTGGGTCGCAGGTTCAAACCCTGCCGGGCCCAGAGGTCCAGGAGGCGGATGCGGAAGATCTACGTCAACGTCCATGGCACGTCCCGGGGGACCCCCGGGGAGGCCGCCATCGGGATCCTCGTCACGAACGAAAAGGGCGAGCCCCTGGCCCAGGTCGGCCGCCTCATCGGCCGGGCCACGGGGGAGGTCGCGGAGTACAAGGCGCTCCTGGAGGGCATCCGCCTCGCCGCGGGCCTCGCCCCCGAGGAGGCCGTCTTCCTCACCGACCACCCCCTGGTGGCGAACCAGGTCAACGGGTTCTCCGCCCCCCGGGAGCCCCACCTCGTCCACCTCAACCGGTCCGCCCTCGACCTCCTCGCCCAGCTCCCCCGGTGGCGGGTGAGCCTGGTCGAGCGGGAGGTCAACCACCCCGCCTGCCGGCTCGCCGAGGGGGCGTTCCGGGAGCGGACGCGTCTCGAGCGGGAGCGGGCCGAGCTCCTCCGGGAGCTCGACCACCTCCTCGACGGCCTCCCCCCCGAGGACCTCCGCCGCGTCGTCGCCTACGTCCGTTCCCTGCACCCGTAACATGCGGATCGTCCTCCAGCGGGTTCGGGAGGCGGCGGTGCGGGTCGCGGGCCGGGAGGTGGCCCGGATCGGCCCGGGCTTCCTCCTCCTCGTGGGGATCGGGCGGGACGACGGGCCGGAGGAGCTCCGGTTCTGGGCCAAGAAGGTCCCCGAGCTCCGGATCTTCCCCGACGAGGAGGGGCGGATGAACCGATCCCTGCGGGAAGTCGGGGGGGAGGTCCTCTGCGTCTCCCAGTTCACCCTGTACGGGGAGGCGACCCGGGGCCGGCGGCCGGACTTCACCGAGGCCGCCCCGGGGGAAAGGGCCGAGCTCCTCTACGCCGAGTTCCTGGAGCTCCTGCGCGCCCAAGGGGTCCCCGTCCGGAGCGGGGTGTTCGGGGCCAAGATGGAGGTGTCCCTCGTGAACGACGGGCCGGTGACCTTGATCTTGGAGCGGCCGCCGGCACAATTGGGGGCCTAAGGAGGGTTCATGGCTGCAGTCCCCAAGTCCCGGAAATCCCATCGCGAGGTCCGGCTTCGCCGCACCCACTGGCGGGCCCACGTGGCCCCGGCCACGACCTGCCCCCAGTGCCACGAGTTCCGCCTCCCCCACCGGGTGTGCCCGTCCTGCGGGTACTACAACGGGATGGCCGTGGTCGAGGTCGCGGAGAAGAAGAAGTAGCTACGGGACCGGCCGCCCCTCCACGAGGAGGATCGGAAGGGTCACCGCCATCAGCATCGCCCCGAGGAGGAACGCGGCGGGGAACCCGATGAAGTCGGCGACAAACCCGCCGGCGAGGGCCCCAAGCACGTTCCCTAACCCCGCCACCGCGTTGTAGATCCCCAGGCCCTGGCCTTGGAGCCCCGGGGGGGAGAGCCGGGACACGATCGCCGTCACCGAGAGCTGGAAGAAGGCCCACGTCGCCCCGGCCAGGCCCCACAGGGCGGGGAGAAGCCAGCGGGCGACCCCGGGCGTCGTCAGGGCGAACCCCACGAACATCCCCGTCCGGCCAAGGAGGGCGAGGGCCGCCGCCGGCCGGTGCCCCCACCGCCCCACCGCTCTCCGGGCCCACCCAAACGCGACCACGCTCACCCCGTGGTGGGCGACGTAGAGGGCGAACACGAGCTCGCTCGGCCAGCGGAGCTTCTCCCGGACGAACACCGGAAACGGGGCGAACACCATGGAGAACCCAACGAACGCCAGGAACGCGGCGTAGTAGACGAGGACGAGGTCCGGTCCAAACGCGGTCCGCCCCTGGAGGAACCGAACGAGGGCGCTCGGCCGCAGGGCGTCGTAGAGCTGGACCGGGCCGTAGCGGAAGCGCTCGTAGAGGAAGTTCCCCACGGCAAGGGCAAGGTCGCGGAACGAGGGGGCCTCCACCCGCACCCCGGGGTCGCGGACCGTCCGCACGGCCACGGCCATCCCGCCCAAGGAGAGGGCCCCCACGACGAGGCCCAGGGAGCGGAGGCCCCACCCCTCCCCCAGCCACCGCACCAGGCCCGCGGTCCACCCCGCCCCGAGGGCGAGCCCCAGGGTCCACCCCACCCCGCAGTAGACGTTGAACCGGGCGATCTCCTCCTCCCACCGCTCCTTGGGGAACCCGCCGAGGATGAGGAGGATCGACACCGACGAGCCCGCCATCCAGGCCAGGGCCACCCAGGCGTTGACGAGGTAGAGGGGGCGCATCTGGAGGATGAGGGGAAGGGCGAGGTAGGCGATTCCGACCCCGAAGAAGCTTAAGGCCACGAAGACTCGCCGCCGGGGGGTGGCGTCGAGGACCCGCCCCCAGACGAGGCTCGCCACCACGTTCATCACGCTTCCCACCGCGGCCAGGGTCCCTACGCTCCCCGCCTTGGCCCCAAGGTGGTAGGCGTAGAGGGGAAGGAGGGCCGAGGCCGCACCCATCGCGGCGTTCCCGAGCACGTACGCCCAGTACCAGCGGGGCGCCCTCACGCCGCCTCCAGGAGGGCCACGGACCAGCGCAACCCCTCCGGGTCCGGGATTTCCAGGATGACGGGTCCGGCGTATCCCCCCTCATCGAGCGCCCTCACGACCCCCCGCCAGTCGAGGGTGCCGTCCCCAAGCGCCAAGTGGTCGTCCACCGCACCCCGGTTGTCGTGGAGGTGGACGTGGACGAGGCGCTCCCCGAGGGCCCGGACGTACCCTTCGGCCCCCCCGCCCACGGTGTGGAGGTGGCCCAGGTCAAGGCACGCCCCAAGGCCCGGGAACCGCTCGAGGAACCCCCGGTGGTCCTCCGGGGTGTAGACCATCTCCCACCCTCGGCCCTTTTGCTTGTTCTCCAGGGCCACGGGGACCGGGGAGGCCCGGCGGAGAATCAGTTCCAAGGCCCACTCGAACCGCCGCACGGCGAGTTCCCGCGCCCCGTCGAGCTGGAGGTAGTCGGGGTCCACGAGCCCGGGGTGGACGACGACCCGGGCCGCGCCGAGGTCCCGCGCGAGGTCCACCGACCCCACGACCTCCTCCAGGGCCGCCGCGGCCAGGGACGGGTACGGGGAGGCGAGGTTGATCCCGTAGATCGGGGCGTGGACCGTGCACGTGAGCCCTCGCTCGGCCAGGAGCCCCCGGAGCCTCTTCCGCCCTTCCGTTCCCAAGGCGGGGGGGTAGGCCGCCCCGGGATCGGCCCGAAGCTCGACCCACCCCAGCCCGAGTTCCGCAGCGAGGGCGATCCACCGCCCGAGGTCCATCCCCGGCCGGAGGAAGGTGGACAGCCCAACCCGGCGGAGGTCCATCACTCCATCCGCAGGCCGCCGTTCACGGACACCGTGGCCCCCGTCATGTACCCCGCCTCCTCGGAGCAGAGGAAGGCGATCACGGACGCCACCTCGTCGGGGCTGGCGACCCGGCCGAGCGGAATCTGGGCCCGGATCTCCTCCCCCCGGGTCTCGAGGGCCTCCCGGTTGATGTCCGTGGCCACGAACCCCGGGCAGACGGCGTTCACGGTGATCCCGTAGGGGGCGAGGGCGAGGGCGAGGGACTTCGTGAGCCCAAGGAGCCCGGCCTTGGCCGAAGCGTAGTGGACCCCGTGGGCCGCTCCCGTGAGGGCCCGGAGGGAGGACACGTTCACGATCCGCCCGTAGCCGGCCTCCCGCATGTAGGGGACCGCGTACCGGGCGCAGACGAACGCCGCAGTTAGTCCAACCCGGAGCATCCGATCCCAGTCCTCCAGGGAGAGCTCGTCCCAGGGAAGGCGCTGGACGTAGCCCGCGTTGTTCACGAGGATGTGGAGGGCCCCGAGCCCTTCCGCGGCCTTGTGGACGAGCTCCCGGGCCTGGTCGGGGTCGGCGAGGTCGGCCTGGAGAAGGAGGGCTCGGGCCCCCAGGCGCTGGATCGCCGCGGCCACCTCCTCCGCCGCCGTGCGCTGGGTCCGGTAGCTCAGGGCCACGTCGTAGCCCCGGGCGGCGAGCTTCACCGCCGTGGCCGCCCCAATCCCCCGGGATCCTCCCGTCACCAGTGCGCAGCGCTTCATCGCTAGGTCCCGAACAGCCGATCCCCGGCGTCCCCAAGTCCGGGGCGGATGTAGCCGTGGGAGTCGAGCTCCCGGTCCAAGGCCGCGGCGTAGACCGGGACGTCGGGGTGGGCCTCCTGGAGGACCTTGAGCCCCTCCGGGGCCGCCACGAGGCACAGGAACCGGACGTCCTGGGCCCCCCGGGCCTTGACGATCCCCACCGCGTGGGCCGCCGAGCCCCCCGTGGCGAGCATCGGGTCCACCACGATGACGAGGGCGTCCCCGAGGTTCCCGGGGAGTTTGGCGTAGTACTCCACGGGGTTGAGGGTCTTCGGGTCCCGGTAGATCCCGATGTGGCCGATCCGGGCGCTGGGGATGAGGGAAAGAACCCCATCGAGCATCACGATCCCTGCCCGGAGGATGGGGACGAGGACCACAGGCCGGGCGAGCTCCACCCCCACCGTGGGCTCAAGCGGCGACTCCACCGCCACCTCCCGAAGGGGGAAGTCGCGGGTGATCTCGTAGACCATGAGGGCGGTGAGCTCCTCGAGGATCTGCCTGAACTGGAGCCGGTCCGTCCTCCGGTCGCGGAGGCGGGTGAGCTTGGCCTGGATCAGGGGGTGGTTCACCAGCACGAACGCCATGGTGGAGCCTAGGGTAGCTCCTCCCCCGGAGGGCGCAACCCCTAGAGGAGGGAGAGGTACTCGTGTCGCTCGTCGAGGGCCTCGTCGAGGTAGACGAGCCAGAGCTTCAGGGTCTTGTAGAGGGACGCCACGAGCCACGACCGGACCGGGTCCTGGGACCCGATGAGCCCGTGGATCCGCCCCTCCAACGGGCTCCGAGGGGGGAGGCCCTCGAGCCAACGGGCCAGGGCGTCCGCGACGCGCCGCAGGGTCGGGACCCTCTCTGGATCGAGCTCCGGGGCCGCCCGGAGGGCGGGGAGGCAGACGAGGACCCGGGGAGGGTCCCCGTTCCCGATGCTCTGGACCAGGCGGGAGGTGTTCCAGCGGAGGGTGTAGGCGCAGGGATGGCGGGCGAGGAGGGGAAGCGGGGCGTCCTCATCGGCAACCAGGGCCTGGGCCAGGGGGAAGTGGGCCCCCTCCGCCCACCGCTCGAGGAGGGCGTCGAGGGCCGCCGGGCCGTTCCCAAGCTCCCGGATGACCTCCCCCACCGCCCGCGCCGCCTCGGCCTGCTCCGGAGCGGGGACGGGAGGAAGGCCGTTGACCGACGGAGGACTCCCGCCGTTC
Source organism: Candidatus Bipolaricaulota bacterium (assembly GCA_938084715.1). Lineage (GTDB taxonomy): Bacteria > Bipolaricaulota > Bipolaricaulia > Bipolaricaulales > Bipolaricaulaceae > Bipolaricaulis. The sequence goes on from CALKES010000026.1 coordinate 37,469, forward strand.
TCCGCCCACCGGAGGAGGGCGGACCCAAGCTCGTCGAGCTCCCGCTGAACGGCCAGGGGGAGGTCCCCGCAGCCCCCGAACCGGGGGCAGACCCGGCCCGAACCGATCATGTGGAGGACCTGCTCCAGCCCATCGAGAAAGCGGTGGGCGCAAGGCTCGAACCCCCAGCGGGGCATCCGGTCCCGGACGAGGATCGCCCACCGAGGGAGGGAGAGCTCCTCCAGCTGGCTGTTGAGGTAGAGGATTTCCTCGTCGAACGCCTCCCGGCCGTCGATGCCCGGGGCCTCCCACCACTCGACGATCCGCCGCTCCGAGACCTTCACCCTCCCCCCCTTGACGACCAGGTATGCGCTGCGGGCGTTCTGGTCTGAAGTAGCTTAAGCGCGCGACAGGGGATTCTACCCCCCGAGCCCTGGGGGGCAACGGGACCTTTGACCGCTAAGCCCGCGGCCGCTCCCACGGGCGGCGGAACCGGTTCTCCTTCCCGGAAAGAAGCCGCCGGACGTTCCCCCGGTGGGTCCAGAAGACAAACGGAACGAGCCCGACCGCAAGACCTTGAACTGCGGGATGGACCTCGACCCCCGCAAGGCGGCCGAGGAGGAACGCCGCGAGGGGAAGGACGGCCGCGGCCCCGAGGGAGCCCAGGGAGACGTACCCCGTGGCGAAGACGAGGAGGAAGAACACCCCGGCGGCGAGGAGGGTTGGAAGCGGTGCGAGGGCGAGGAGCACCCCTGCCCCCGCGGCCACGCCCTTCCCGCCCCGGAACTTGAGGTAGGGGGTGAACACGTGCCCGAGGACCGCCCCGAGGCCCCCGGCGAGAGCGAGGTAGACGGGTTCCCCGCCCAGGGGCAGGAGCGGGAGGAGCCCCGCCGCGGCGTAGCCCTTGGCGATGTCGAGGGCCAACACGGGAAGCCCCACCCGCCACCCAAGAACCCGGAGGGCGTTCGTCCCCCCCACGTTCCCCGACCCGTGGCGGCGGATGTCAACGCCCTTCAGGCGCCCGGCGAGGTAGGCCACGGGGATCCCCCCGAGGAGGTAGCCGAGAACGGCAACCAGGACGTAGCTTCCCGTGCCCACGCCCGGATGTTACCCCCTCCAGGGAACCCGTGCTCCGGGGCGGGTGTACATCTGGGCGAGGTGATCACGATGAAGAGCACGATCCTCCTGGTCATCCTGGCCGGGGCCTCGGCCCTCGGCCTCGCCCAGTCGGGGGTGTCCCCCCTGGGCCTGATCCCGACCCCGGTCCCCGGCCTTTCGGCCTCGATCTGGACCGAGAAGCCCCAGTACACGGTGGGGGAGACGGCGCGGGTCCACTTCTACATCTCCCAGCCCGCCTACGTCTACATCTTCGACATCGAGCCCACGGGGAACGTCCGCCTGATCTTCCCGAACCCCTACTCCCCGAACCCCTACCGGCCGGCCGGGACCCACGTCCTCCCCGACAACCCAAGCTACCAGTTCCGCGTCGCCCCGCCCACGGGGACGGAGACGCTCCAGCTCGTGGCCTGCACCCGGCCCCTTTCCGTCCCGATGGGGACGTACTCCGATCCCTACCCCCTCCTCGGGCCCGACCCCGACTCGGGCCGGGCGCGGGCGCTCGGGCTCATCCCCGAGCCGGGCTGCGGCTGTTGCGTCACGGCCTGGACGACGTTCCAGATCGTGAGCCCGCCCCCGGGGGGCGGGTACTGGCCGTGCCCGCCGTGTTGGGGGTTCACGCCCTGCCCACCGTGCGGGGGCGTGGGGTACATGGCCCCCGGGATGGGCTGGTTCTGGAGCCCGTCCACCGGCTGGCAGTTCTTCGTCGGCCAGTGCCCGAGCGGCCCGGGGTACTGCTGGTACATCGGGCCCGATGGGCAGTGGAAGTTCAAGGTCCAGATTTGCTTTGGGAACTGCCCCTAGCGAGGGCCAGCCTCCCCTTGGGGGAGGGGCTTCCCCAGCCCCTCCCCCCTCCCCTCCTCCCGGGGGTAGCCCCGGGTCCACATCCCCGCCACAGGTCTGAAGCCGGTCCTCCATCGGACCGGGAGATCCTCCCCTTGCTCCCCCACATCCGGGGGCAAGGAGGACACGATGACAAGAAAGAAGAAGTTCCTAGTGGGAGGAATCCTGGCGCTCGCGGCCGGCCTTTCGGTGGCCCTGGTGGCGCTGGGGCAGACGGGAACCACGCAAGGTTCGGTAGCGAGGGTGCGCTCGGACCTGTGGGCCAAGGTGGCGGCGAACCTCGGGATCTCCAAGGACACCCTCGTCGCGGCGTCTGACAAGGCGGAAGCTCAGCTCATCGACGAGGCCTGGGCCGCGGGGACGATCACCGAGGAACAGGCTGCGGCGATGACGGCGCAGATCGAGGCCCGGAGGGCGATGGACGCCGTCCTGGCCCAGGCCGTGGCCGACGGGAAGATCACCCACGAGCAGCTTGAGCTCCTCGGGATCCGCCCTGGGCCGGGGCTCAGGATGGGCCGCGGGTTCCTCGGCCAGGGGAAGGGCAGCGGGGGTCCAGGCCCGCTGGGCCGCTGCCCTGGCCGCTAGCGAACGAGACCACGCGACTCCACCCGCTTCCTTCACCCCCTCCCGCCGGCGGGGCCCCTGAGGGGCCCCGCCGGTGCTCTTGGAGCTCCTTGCACTCACGAATTCCCGGACCAGGAGGCGGCACTGGATCTGCAAGAAATCAGGACTTGCTGACAGCCAGCTGAGGCCCCCACACAGCGCCTCCCCCCTGCGTGCCACTTAACGTGATGAACCGACGTCACAGAGCAAGACGTTATCTCTATCCGAACCGGCAACTACAAACTGCCGCGACCTAGAGAGGTAACCTTCTTCCACACTTCCTCGATCCGCGTTGCAGTAAGCCTCCAATACTCCGGAATTCGATCTACAGTTCCTGGTCCGGCAGCTCTTTGACTCCACACATGGTGCTCATAGAGAATCGTATCGCCTCTCCCTCCCGCAGACTCTTTGAGCCGTTGAGCGATTTCCGCAGGAGTCGCCAAGTACATTCGAGGTAGTTCATCCTCCCGAGCACCGTGATAGTCAGCACCTTTCTTGTACGATAGGGTAAGACCCCATGGACCGTCCTTGCTGCCCTTCACGGAGATCTTGAGCATTCGATCGCCCTTCACAACAATCAAATCGTACTCAGGCTGATTAGCTCCGTACTGCGCCGAGACTTCCCAACCCAGCTTTGCGAACTGGCCGGCCGCGAACGCCTCGGCAGCTGTCGCAACATGCCAGGGGATAGGGCAAGGAACACCAATGCGCCCTATCGACGTCAAGCACCCGGGTAGCGATCGAATAAATCACAAGACAATCTTAGCCAATCTGGTAGCAGCCCCCTTTACCATCCTACTCCTGGCACCTGGAACAACACCCGATCGCGACCCAAGCAGGACGTCTGTGACGTATCAAAATTGATACAGAAACCGGATGTCGTTTTGGTAGAAGAGGCGGATATCCTCGATCCCCCAGCGGAGCATGGCCATCCGCTCCACCCCTAGCCCAAACGCAAACCCCGTCACTTCCTCCGGGTCGTAGCCCACCTCGGTGAGCACCGCCGGGTCC
>CALKES010000027.1 GCA_938084715.1 Candidatus Bipolaricaulota bacterium
GCGTCGGTGATCGTGTTGTTCCGCACGGTTGCGTTCGGGGCCCCGACCACGATCCCCGAGGTGGCGGAGTTGATGGTGTTCCCGATCACCTGGGCGTTCACCGCCCCGAGGTCGATGTACACCCCGGCCGCGTCGTCCACATTCGTCGTGCCAACGGCACCGCCCGTGGCGATCGCGGTCTGGAGCGTGTTGTTCCGGACGACCACGTTCGGGGCCTCGACGATGACCGCGCTCCCGCGGTGAACAAGCGCGGTCGGCGTGACGTAGCCGCAGCCGGTGACCCGGTTGTTCTCGACCACCGCGTTGAAGCCCGCGCCGGCAATCCAGATCCCCGCGAGGGACCCGCCACCGGCGGTGATCCCGCCGGGGTTGCGGATCTGGTTCCCGAGGACCTGGCCCGTCGCCGCGTTGACCTGGATGCCCACGGCGCCCAGGCCCACCGCAGCGTTGAACGTGATGACGTTGTCGCTGATGAGGGTCTGGACCGTGTTCACCGTGATCTGAGTCGCGGTGGTCGCCGTGTTGTTCACAATCTGGTTCCGCAGGATCTGGTGGCCATTGCCACCGGCGGAGTTGATGGCGACGAACGCAGGGTTCGCACCGGCGACGGCCTGGATCCGGTTGTCCGCTAGGAGAACCCTCGTGCCACCGGAGATGAGGATCCCAACATTCGTCCCCGCACTACTCGTCCGCAGGGAGCAGCCCTCAACGGTGTGGTTCAGGCCACCGAGGATCTCCACCATTGGGCCACCCAGGGCGTTTCCGTTGTCGTCGATGGTCACCTTACGAACTACGTTGTCGTTCGTGTTAGCGCCGATGCCCACCATGACCGGCTCCCCGCCGGCGGCGTAGAGGGTGATATTCGCCAACTCCGCCCCCGACCCCCAAAAGTCGACGATCGGGTTCGCGCCATCTCCAGTCACCCGAACGCCGGGGTAGGCCCCGACCAGGCGCGTGTTGTTCTGAAGCTGCAGCGAAACCGGCTGGCCACCTGCGCCGAGGACGATATCCTGATCAACGCAGTACGTCGTGTTGGCCGCAAGGGGAAGCGGCGCAACGTTTGCCGCATTGATCACAACCGACCCTGGCGGGCACTGCCCAAAGCTAGCGAACCCAGCCGCAAGCAGCACCGCCCCCAAAAGCCCTACAATCTTGAGCCTTTTCAACGCGTACCTCCTCTCCTTATCCTGCACGAAAACCCTTCCACCGTTGTCCGTAGCCGCTCCTTTTCCCAACGGCTGGATCACCTCCCCGTGCTTCCCTGCCCTTGTCAGCATAGGCGTCATCGCCCGATCGGTCAACTCCTACCGCCGCGGCCCCGGCTCGGGCGTCGTCGGCGCAAACAGCTCGTCAAAGCTGAACGTCGCCGAAAGGACCAGGGTCTCCCCCGGCTTGTCCTTCAACACGTACGCCGCGTCCACCGTGAGCCCGGCAATCCCAAACCCGGCCCCGATGCTGAAGTAGGCCGCGTCGAAGTTGAACTCCGGCACCGCCACCCCGGCCCGGATCGCCAGGTTCTCAATGAGCACGAACTGAAGCCCGGCCCCGAACTTAAGCGGGTTGAACCCACCGTCGAGGGCCACGTCGGCCCCCAGGGCCACCGCCCCATCCAGAAGCTTCACCGCCACCCCGGCCCCGTACTGGGGAACCACGGTCTGGCCAGAGATCGTCACCCCGAGGTCCTTGGCCACCACGCCCACGGAGATCTCCGGGGTCACGGGGATCAGAAGCCCCACGTCGAACCCAAACCCGGTGGCGGTCGCCCCGTCGATGGTCTCGGAGTAGTACTTGAGGTTCGCCCCCAAGGTCCCGAAGTCCCCGATCTTGGCCCCGACCGTGCCCACGAACAGGTTCACGGAGTACTTCGCCCCGGCCGTGGCCATGGACCAGGCAAGCCCGACCGCGTAGTCGCCGAACTTGTACCCGCCGGCCACGTACTGGTGACCGACCATCCCGAACAGGTTCTGGGTCGCCCCGGACAGCCAGATCTGGGAGCCAATCAGGCTCAGCCCAGCCGGGTTCCACAGGGCCACCGTCCCGTCATCCGCCAGGGCGCAGAACGCCCCTCCCATCGAAAGTGCCTTGGCCCCATGGCCGCCCTGGAACACGATCGACCCCTCGTACCCCAGGCCGATCAGCCCGAGCGCCCCCAGGAGCAGCACCACTACCGCTAGTCTTTTCATCGTCGTCTCCTACCCCCTTGGTATCCCAAGGGGGGAGCCGGGGGCAGTGGGGCCCCCGGCCCCCACCCCGTTCTACCGCTTGATGTACACGAACCCCTTGCCCGTCCAGGTCTGAACCGGGTTCCCACCGCGGACGGTCCACACGTAGATGTAGGCCCCGTTGCGGAGGTTCTTCCCGTTCCAGGAGACGGTCTTGGTGTTCGTCTCAGAAACCTTGTCCACCAGCCGACCGGTGAGGTCGTAGATCTCGATCGTCACCAACGCCGGCACGGCACCCGCGGGCACGGTGAAGGCCGTGAACACGGTCGAGGTGGAGAACACCTCGGGCACCGGCTTCACGTCCGTGACCCCGGTGAGGACCGGCGCCGAAACGGTGGCCTGCGCCGAAGCCGTCCGGGTCGGGGTCAGCGGGTCGGTGTACACCGCCGTGATCGTCCCCGTCACCGTCGCCGGGAGCACAAACGTGACCCGGAACTTCCCGGGCTGGCCCGGGATGACGTCGATCTTCGTCCAGCTGGCGAGCTCGACCTCACCCGGACCGGTGAGAACGAGCACCTTCGCCGCCCCGGCGATCTCGCCGGCACCGGCGTACTGCTCATCCGTCACGGTGATCGTCACCGTGTCGCCCGGGTTGTAGGTCGTCCGGTCAAACGCCACCGCCAGGGCCACCGTCGGCGGAACTACCCCGCCCGCCCCACCCTCGCTCACCTTGATCGAGATGATCGAGATGTCGGAGTGGTTGGACGGATCCTGGTAGAAGGCCATGATCGTGTCCCCGGGCCGGGAACCGAGGTTCCCATCGCCCGGATGCCGATCGTCGGTCACGAGCACGCACACCGTGGACCGGAAGATCCCGGAGCCCACGGCCGTCTCGCGGAGGTCGATCCGCTCCCACGTCCCCCGCTGGGCGTTGAAGATGAACACCTTCACCGTGGCGGGGAAGTTGGTGATCGACCGCGCATTGAGCCCAAGGAGGTTCCCGACCACTCGGTCGAAGAACTGCTGGGGCTGGACGGCCATGGCCCCCGCGGGCGGATGCGGTGGAGGAGGCTCCTCGCCACCACCGTTCCCCGGAGGCGCGGGCGGCATGTCGTCCTCCGGCCGCGGCACCAGGAGGCCCCAAATGGGAGCGCTGTGCTCGTTAAGGTCCGGATTCGCATCGCGGTTCCAGCCGCCGAAGATCATCTCCCGCAGGCCCGGGTGCTCGTTCTGGTCGAGGTCGGTCACCTCGAGGTACAGCTGCCCGGCCAAGGGGACGGTGTTGCCCAGCGGCCGGTACTCCCCGTCGAGGAACCGCATCCGGTGGGTCGTCCCATCAAACACCTGGTAGTCGTAGACCTTGACCTGGGCGAAGCTCACGTCCCAGTACTGGTTCCGCGCCGCCCCGTAGTCGATCCGCGGCGGGAACTGGGCGTTGGGGTTCCCATCCCCCAGCACCCCAAGGTCCTCCTCCACGTAGTCCACCGAGTTGTAGCGGACGAAGATCGTGTCCTCGTTGAACGCCTGGACCTTCCAGTCGTCGAACACGAGCTGGTAGCCGGCGATGGCGTCCCACACCGGCAGAAGCGGAATCCCGCTCTGGGTAAAGAAAATCCCGGAGTTGTTGGACACCTCGTCGATGATCACGTACTCGGTGTCGTCCTCGTTGTGAGGATCGCAGATGTGGACCACGATCCGGTCCTGGCAGCAGGCGTTGACGTTGGCATCAGCGTCGTAGACGCGGATGTACATCCCGCCCCAGCCGGTCCCGAGGCGGACCTCGGTCAGCGGAAGCCCCGACGCGTCGGTGATGAACGTCTCGGACCGCGGCCGGTTGCCCACGTGGGCCGTGGCGAGGGTCATGTCGTCAAAATCGTTGGGGTCGATGTAGTAGAAGGCAATGGTCGTTCCGCTGGGGAGCCGCGCGTCCCGGGGAAGCCCCAGGGCCTGCTGGAGGTCCTCCAGGCTCCCGAAGGTGAACTCAAATACCCCGGAGTCCACCGCGGTCTCGACCGCGAAGAACACGGTCCGGAGCCGCGCCGGCCACGCCGCGTCCCACCACGGGGCCTGGGCGTAATGGACGAACCGCTCCTGGGTGTAGATGTTGAACCAGCGGATCGGATCGTTGTAGGCCGCGCCCGCAGCGTTGACGCCGCCGTAGCGCATAAGCGAGCAGAAGTCGCGCCCGGTGATCGGGTCCTGGTTCCAGCTCCCCGGGTTGAGGATAACGAAGAACGGGACGTACTCGATCTCGCTGCTGTTGAGGTTCTCGTCCCGGTCCTCAATCCGGACGATGATGTTCGTGCACGCCGGCCCGCACCCGTAGGCGAGGGTCTTGGGGGTCACCGTGAGCTTGGCCACAGTGTCGCGGATCTTCACCTGATCCTGATCGATGTTCCGCTCATCCGTGAGGTCGCCCACAATGAGGATCAGGGTGTCCATGTTCTCCAGCCGGCCCCGGATCCCCCGGTAGAAGTTGGCGAGGTTGATCCGGTTGGTGTTCATCGTCGCCGGGAGGAGGTTCCCCAAGGGGGGGATGTCCACGTCCACGTACTCCCACGCCCCCTCCTGCCACAGGTTCACTCCACCGGGCTGCAGGACGTGCACCTGGCCGGGGATCGTCGTGTAGTCCTGACGCCACCCCACGGGCACCTGGACCTTGGTGATCGAGCCGGGGGCCACAACCCAGAAGTAGAGCCCAGAGCCAATCCCCCCCAGCTCCCGGAACCAGGCGCCATTCACGTTGATGTAGGCGCCGGTTTTGAAGTCAAAAATCAACACATCGGCCTGGAACTGATCGATTCCACAGGCCCCCTTGTCGGGATCCTTCACAGCCACGTAGAGGTAGCTCCCCTCCCACACCATGCCGACCTTCTGGCCAGCGGAGTCGGAGAAGAACACCTCGTAGCCGAAGGACACGGCCGACACCGCGATGACGGCCAACATCCCTGCCAGAAACACCGTTCTTTTCATCAACGCGCTACCTCCTTCCCATATTCCACTGCGGTCGTTGCCACCCGTCATGAGGCCTCCCATGTGAGTTGCTCCACCAGCTCACCACCTCCCCAAGCACGCTGCTCCACGGTTAAACAATAGCGAGGACGCGCAGTCGAGCCAAACTTGGCCGCCATCGTACCCTGCGGCTCGATCTCGGTCAAGTCCTCTCCTCCCTGCGAGTGCTCGCACGCCAACGGCCCGTATCTTAGCCCTCCCTAACCCGGCGGTCAAATCGAAGCTCCGCTGGCCATCCCGGGCCCGCCCCTCACCCGCGCGCCCTCCGGGGAGGCCGAAATCCCCACCGGCCCCAGCGCCGGTGCGGCAGGGCCGCGCCGGGGGGCCCCTGCCCAACGGTTCGGCCACCATCCTTCGCTCACCACGGCTACCGTACTTGGCCCCCGCAAAGCCCCTAAGTCGGCCCGTCCCCAGGCCGCTGGACGTCTGTCCGTGGTCCCCCTCACCCACCCGGGGGAAGGGTCGGGAAAAACAAGCGCGCCCGAGAAAGTAGAATTCCCTCGGGCGCGCTCTCGAACTACTTCTTCGGCTTGCTCGGCTGGGGCTTATCCTTCTTCATGAGCGTGCGGGCACCTCCTCGCTTCCGCCCTACTTGGGGCGCGAAGGGAGAATAGGACGATTCCTTCCCCCTGTCAACTCCGGGCGAAGGGACATTCGTTACATTCGCCCCCTCTCCCCCGCCGGGGAAGGGTAGATGAAACGGCCCTCCTGCACGGTCTTTTCCCCCTTCCCTCGATCATCCCCCCTTCCCTCCCTGGACTGGGAGGGGGCTGGGGGAGGGTCGTCCCCCGGAGGGGAGAGGAGAAGGCCTCCCCGGAGGGGGAAAAACGGGCGGGGGCCCGAGGGGCCCCCGCCGCGGCGTGCTAGCCCAAGCGCCCAGAGCGGGCGCGTGCCCGAACTACTTCTTCGGCTTCGTCGGCTTCGGCTTGTCCTTCTTCACGCCGCACCCACCTCCTCGTCGCCGCCCCAGTGGGGGCAGCCGTCTGCAGGATAGAACGCAGCCTGGGGGTCTGTCAAATCCCAGGGACCCGCCCGCAGGCTACACTTCCCGGCCATGACGTACGCCCTGCTTGTCCTCGCCGGGGTCGGGGTTGGGGCCGCAGGTTCGATGCTCGGGATTGGGGGTGGGATCTTCATGGTCCCCCTCCTCCTCCTCACGGGCCTCGTCCCAAGCGCCCAGGGGGCGGCGGGGACGAGCATCGTCGGGGTGATGGCCAACGGCCTCTCCAGCACCGTCGCCTACGCCCGGAAGCGGGCCACGAACTGGAAGGTGGGCCTGATGGTGATCCCCGGGGCGATGGGGGGGGGGTGGCTTGGGCCGTGGATCGGGGAGCGGATCCCGTCGGGGGCGCTTTCCCTGGCGTTCGGGATCTTCCTCCTCTATCCAGCAGGGATCCTTCTCCTCGGGAAGCAGCCCAAGGACCTCTTCCGCGGGCAGGGAAGGGAGGGCGTGGGGGCCCTGTGGGCGCTCGGGATCGGGCTCCTCGCAGGGACGGCGGGGGGGCTGTTCGGGATCGGGGGCGGGGTGATCATGGTCCCCGCCCTCACGCTTCTGGGCCTGGACATGGTCCCCGCGGTGGCGACCAGCCTCCTCGTGATGATCCCCTCGGCGGGGACGGCCACGGTCCGCCACGCCCTGGCCGGGAACACCCGGTGGGAGCTCGCCCTCCCCCTTGCCCTGGGGGTGGTGATGGGATCCCAGATCGGGCCCCTGGTGGCGACCCGGCTTCCCGCCCGTTGGCTCCGGCGCCTGTTCGCCCTCGTCCTCCTCTACACCGCCTCCCAGATGATCCAGCGGGGCCTGACCTAAGGGCGTCCGGTTCCCCTCCCCCTTGATCCCTCTCCCCCCCGGGGAGGGGGGAGGGTGAGGGGCCCCCCGCTCGCTAGAATGGGCCCCGATGAACCGAAAAGGCCTGGGCCTGGCCCTGGGGGGAGGCGGAGCGCGGGGGCTGGCCCACTTCGGGGTCCTCCTCGAGCTCCTCGAGGCGGGGATCGAGCCGGCCTACGTGGCGGGGACGAGCATGGGGGCCATCGTCGGCGCGGCCTACGCCGCCGGCCAGGAGCTCCCCAAGTTGGTCCGGCTGCTTGCGCACCTCGACCTCCGCAAGATCTTCGGGGTCCCCGAGAGCTACGACCGGGTGATCGGCCAGGCCCTGGCCGAGTCCCTGTGGGAGCGGATCCGGGGCCGGGCGTGGTGGGAGGAGGGCTCCCCCCGCCTGTCCCGGCTCCTGGAGCTCCTCAAGCTCCTCACGAAGGGCGCCTGGTTTGAGGACCTGGAGGTCCCATTCGTGGCCGTGGCCGCCGACCTGGCCACGGGGGAGGAGGTGCGGGTGGACGAGGGGGCCCTCCACCTCGGGGTCGCGGCGAGCGCCGCCATCCCGGGGCTGTTTGGGCCCGTCCGGTGGCGGAAGCGGTACCTCGTGGACGGGGGCCTGGTGAACAACCTCCCGGCGGACGTCGTCGCCGACCTCGGAGCCCGGACCGTGCTCGCCGTGGACGTGAGCGCCCCCTTGGGTCCGGTTCCGCGGACCCTCGTCGGGGTGGCGCTGCGGGGCTACGAGATCACCGCCGGGGAGCTCCTCCGGGTGAAGCTCGAGCAGGCGCGGGGGAGGCTTGGGTCCCGGCTCCTCGTGATCCACCCCGACGTGGACGGGATCGGGCTTCTGGAGTTTGGGCGGATCGAGGAGGCGGTGGCGGCGGGCCGGGAGTCGGCCCGGGCCGCCCTGTCCCGCCTGTGATCCGAACCTCTTAGCTCACCGCACCCGGAGGGCGTCGAGGACAATCCGCACCAGAAGCAGGGCCCAACCCACGATAACGACGATCCAGATCACCTTCCGCGCCGCCTCGAGGATCCCAAAGAGGAGGAGGACGACGGTGATGAGCCCGAGGTACCCCAGGGGCTGAACGAGGTCGGGCCCCACCGCCCGGTCCCGGGGAAGAATCAGGTTGAGGAGCCGCACGATCCCCTCCCCGAGGAGCTCCGCGGCGGACTGGATGAAGGTGAGGAGCTGGTCCCCCAGGTTCCGGGGACCCTCCCCGGCCGCCGCCCCCACGCCCAAAACCCAGATCAAGACGACCGCGACGAGGGTCTTCATCGGTTTCCCCCTTGCCCCACACGGGCCGCCGATCGTACCGCGGGGAGGGGAAAAAGAGAAACGCGCCGGGTCCTCCCCGGCGCGACAGGTCAGTCCTCCGAGGCCTCTTCGAGGGCGTCCTCGATCTTCTCGAGGAGGTCCTCCAGCCGCTCCAGGGCCGACTCGAGCTCCTCCTGGAGCTGGGAGAGCTCGGTCACGAGCGGCTTCACCTTGTCGATGAGCTCCTTCTTCGTGACGTAGGCCATGGAACACCTCCTTCGCCCACCGATTCTACCGGGGAGCCCGGGAGCCGACAGGGAGGCCCGCCTTCCGTGGGTGCGCTCTTCCTCCCATGGCGGGAACACTCCCTCTCCCCATCGTGGG
>CALKES010000028.1 GCA_938084715.1 Candidatus Bipolaricaulota bacterium
ACAACAACCGAAGCGCATCGCACGCCCCAATCGCGGGGCCGCCCCAAACCCTTGAGCTGAGAGTGCGACTTGGCTCATGAAAGCCAAGGAGGCTTTCAGTGAAGTTCAGTGACTTCCCGTTTGACCCCCGGATCCTGTCCGGGCTCGAAGCCGCTCGCTACGTCCACCCCACCCCGATCCAGGCCCAGGCGATCCCCGAGATCCTCGCCGGAAGGGACCTCATCGGCATCGCCCAGACCGGGACCGGGAAGACGGCCGCGTTCGTCCTCCCGATCCTCCAGGGGCTCGCCCAGCGGCCCGGACCGGGGGTGCGGGCCCTTGTCCTTGCCCCGACCCGGGAGCTCGCCGAGCAGATCCACGGCGTGATCGGGCTCCTCGGCCGGGACCTCGGGGTCCGCAGCGCCGCCCTCTACGGGGGCGTGAAGAAGGGGCCCCAGCGGGCCGCTCTCCGCCAGGGCATCGAGGTCGCCGTCGCCTGCCCAGGCCGGCTCCTCGACCTCCACCGGGAGCGGGTGATCCGCCTCTCGGCCGTGGAGGTCGTCGTCCTCGACGAGGCGGACCGGATGTGCGACATGGGGTTCCTCCCCGACATCCAGCGGATCCTCAGCCTTCTGCCGGGGGAGCGGCAGACCCTGTTCTTCTCGGCGACGATCCCGCCGGTGGTCCGCAGGCTCGCCGCGGGGATCCTCCGCGACCCGGTGACGGTGGAGGTGGACCCCGCCGCGCCGGCGAGGACCGTCTCCCACGCCTTCTACCCCACCACCGAGGGCCGGAAGCGGGACCTCCTCGTCGCCCTCCTCCGCGGGCCAGCCCAAGGGCGGGTCCTCGTCTTCACCCGCACCAAGGCCCGCGCCCAGTTCCTCGCCTCGTTCCTCGCCGAGCAGGGGTTCCCCGCCGCGGCGATCGAGGGGGACATGCCCCAAGCGGAACGGCAGGCGGCCCTGGACGGGTTCCGGACGGGCAGGTACTCCGTCCTCGTCGCCACGGACGTGGCCGCCCGGGGAATCGACGTCGAAGACATCACCCACGTCATCAACTTCGACATGCCGGAGAGCGTGGACGCCTACACCCACCGGGTGGGGCGGACGGGGAGGCTGGCGAAGCGGGGAGAGGCCCTGAGCCTGGCCGCGCCCACGGACAAGCTCCCCCGGCGGTGGGTCGAGCGGGCGGTGGGAGGGCCCATCGAGTCCCGGCGCCTTCCGGGGTTCAACTATGGAGGCGGAGCCCGGGTCGCCTCCCTCCCGAGGCAGGCCGATCCGGCCTAGGGGTCGGACGGGCCCCCACGGGAGGCCCGGGAGAACAGGACCGGAGACGTGAGTGACAAGTTGAACAGGGACCGGGCACCTGATGGAAGGCTTCCCCGCTGCTTACGGCAAACTTGAACCCCTAGCACTACGATACGGTGTGAGCCGAACGGTTGGGCAGGGCGCGGAATGAGCACCGTTCGAGGGAGGCAGGGATGAAGCTGGGGAAGGTCCTTATCGTCGTGTTTGGGTTGTTGGTGGGGATCGTCGGGCTGGGCCTGATCATCGGGGGGACGGCGGGGCTTGTGTTCCGCCTGGCGTTCGCCGATCGCGACGGGTTCATCACGTCGGGCGACATCCGGCTCGGGAGCGGCGCCTACGGGATTGTCACCCCGACGGGGCGGATCGGGGGAGACGCGCCGTGGTGGCGGGGCAGCCGGACAACACTGCGGGTCGAGGTGCGCGCGGCCGATCCGGGCCGCGCCCTGTTTGTGGGAGTGGCCGACTGGCGCGATGCCCAGGCCTACCTCGCCGGTGTGGCCCGCGACGAGGTGGTGGACTTCGAGCTCCGGCCGGTGTGGGTCGGGTACCGCAGCATCCCCGGCGGACCACCGCCGGAACCGCCGGGCCGGCGGGCGCTGTGGGCTGCCCGCGCGGAGGGCGTGGGGACGCAGACGCTCACCTGGGACGTGAAACCGGGCGAGTGGACGGTTGTGCTCATGAACGCCGACGGATCCGAGGGGGTGGAAGCGTGGGCGTCCGTGGGGGTACGGTTCCCCGCGCTCCTGCCGTTTGCGATCGGGATCCTCGTGGGAGGAGTGGCGCTGCTGGTGATCGCTGTAGCGCTCATCTACGTCGGGGTGCGCGGCCGTCCCCTGGCCGAGCGCGCGCCGGAGGCCGGACCTGCGGACGGCTACCCGCTCACCTTCGTCGGCGAGCTCGCCGAGCCCCTGTCGCCCGCCCTGTGGCTCGTGAAGTGGTTCCTCCTCATCCCGCACTACATCGTCCTCGCCTTCCTGTGGGTCGGGTTCGCCCTCTCGTGGCTCGTCGCGTTTCTGGCGATCCTCTTCACCGGGCGCTACCCGCGGCCCCTGTTCGACTACAACGTGGGCGTCCTCCGCTGGACGTGGCGGGTGGGGTTCTACGCCTACCAGGCGCTGGGCACGGACCGCTACCCGCCGTTCCGGCTCGGGCAGTAGCGCTCGGGAGGCTGACGTGACGGACGAGAAGAAGAGGACCGAGGAGTTCCGGGTGAGCGGGGAGGAGCTCCTGGCGAAGGTGAAGGAGCTCGTCCACGAGGGAAACGTGCGGCGGATCGCGATCCGCAACGAGAAGGGCGACACGGTGGTCGAGTTCCCCCTCACCGTGGGCGTGGTCGGGGCACTGCTCCTCCCGATGTGGGCGGCGATCGGCGCCGCGGCCGCGCTCCTTACCCGCTGCACGATCGTCGTGGAGCGGGTGGAGCGGTAGCGATCGCCTGTTGACGGAGGGTTCGGCGGTCCCTACGATGGTGCCGAGGAGGAGCGGGTGAAGCCCAAGAGGTACATCGTGTGGTCCAAGCGCGACCTGGACCTTTCCGATCCTTGGCAACGCAGGTGGTACCTCCACCAGGTGTTGACCCACGGCCGGGCGGAGGACGTGGCGGCGCTGGATCGGGAGGAGGTTCGACGGGTCCTGCCCGAGCTTGACCTCCCGCCGGAGGTCCGCGCGCTGTGGGAGCGTCGGCTTGCCCGTGATCCAGCGAACGCCGAGCCGTAACGGGCTCCTCACGCCGCTGCAGGTAGCAGCTCTGGGCGCTCTGCGAGCGCTACCCGACGCGGAGAGGTTCTACCTAACGGGCGGGACAGCGCTGGCGGAGTTCTTCCTCGGGCACCGCCGCTCCTTTGACCTCGACCTGTTCACCGCGGAACAAGGGCTCGTGCTCCCGTTCTCCCGAGTGGCGGAAGAGGCACTGCCCAGGGGAGGTCTCGACGTCGTGGCCGTACGACGGCTGGCGGCATTCACCGAGTTCCAGGTCGCTCGGGGTCACGAGGAGGTCCGGGGGCAAGTTGCTTACGACACCCCCACCGATTCGCTCCCCCGATCGAGTCCGACCTGGGACGGGTGAGCGACTTCCAAGACCTCGGGGTGGACAAGCTGCTCGCGTTCTTCGGGCGGGCCGAGCCCCGGGACGCGGTGGATCTGGCGTTCATCTTCCGCGAGGTCAACCCCTGGGACGTGATCGAGCTTGCTCCGGTCAAGGACCCGGGGTTCGACCTTACTGGTTCGCGCGGGCCCTGGAGCGGGTGGAGGACTTCCCCAACGGGGCGGAGCGGTGGCCGGTGGAGATGGTCCTCCCTCTTCACGTCCCAGAGCTCAAAGCCAGCTTCAGAAAGCTTGCCGACGAGATCATGAACCGCTTGAAGCCGTAGGGGGTAGGCGCCTTGGGCTCTCCATCGGTGGCGATCATTGGGGCGGGGATGGGCGGGCTCGCCGCGGGGGTCTATGGCCAGCGCGCAGGCCTCCGGACCACGATCTTCGAGATGCACGACAAGCCGGGCGGCCTGTGCACGGCGTGGACCCGCCGGGGGTACACGTTCGACGGGTGCATCCACCACCTCGCCGGCTGCCGCGAGGGAACCCCTACCTACCGGATGTGGGAGGACCTCGGGGCGATGCCGCGGGAGGTCCTCTTCCCCGCCGAGCTCACCCAGGTCGAGACCCCGGACGGAAAGCGCCTCACGGTCCATACGGACCTCGAACGGCTGGAGGCGCACCTCCTCGACCTCGCGCCGGGGGACTCCCGCCCCATCCGGCGCTACATCGGGGCCCTCCGCGCGTTCACCGGCTTTGACCTGTTCGACGCGATGACCGGGACCTGGCGGGAGTGGGCCCGGCTCCTCCGCCCGGTGCCGACCGTGATCCGGTGGGCCCCCCTCACGATGCGGACGTTCGCGGAGCGGTTCCGGGACCCGTTTCTGCGCCAGGCCATGGCCACGATCCAGTACGACTGGGTCGACACGCCGGTCATGTTGCATCTGAACATCCTCGCCGGGGGCGCGGTCCGCCGGTACGGGTTCCCCGCCGGGGGATCCCTCCGGTTTGCCCAGTCGATGGCCGACCGGTACCTGGCCTTGGGCGGCGAGATTCGCTACCGGACGAAGGTCGAGGCGATCCTCGTCGAACGGAGCCGCGCGGTGGGGGTTCGACTCGCCGACAGGAGCGAACACCGGGCGGACGCGGTGATCTCCAACGCCACCCCGCATGCGACCCTCCACCGCCTCCTCGGCGGGAAGTACCTCGACGACAGGCTGCGGGCCTCGTTCGCCCGGCCCCAGGACGAGGTGGTGATGGGCGTCCACGTCTCGTTCGGCCTGGCCCGGGACCTCTCGAGGGAACCCCACGCCCTCGTCCTCTGGCTCCGGGAGCCGGTGAAGCTCGCCGACCGGGTTCGCGATCGGCTGGACCTTGAGCTCTACGGGTTCGACCCGTCGCTTGCCCCGCCGGGGAAGGGCGTCCTGAAGGTGCTTCTCGACACGACGTGGAGCTACTGGAGCGAGCTCGGGCGTGACCGGGCGCGGTACCGGGCGGAGAAGGAGCGCCTGGTGGAAACGATCCTTCGGCTTCTGGAACCGCGGTTTCCCGGGATCACGGGCCAGGTGGAGGTGTGGGACGTCGCGACTCCCCTCACCACGGAGCGGTACACGGGCGTGGGGCCGGG
This sequence comes from Candidatus Bipolaricaulota bacterium, assembly GCA_938084715.1. Taxonomy (GTDB): domain Bacteria; phylum Bipolaricaulota; class Bipolaricaulia; order Bipolaricaulales; family Bipolaricaulaceae; genus Bipolaricaulis. The sequence goes on from CALKES010000028.1 coordinate 4,945, forward strand.
GTTCGTCGCGAAGCCCCGGTGGGGGGCGGTGCTCTCCGCCCGGCCGATGGCCGTGCCCGGGGTGAAGGGCCTCCAGATCGTCGGCCAGTCCGCGGGCGGGGCGGGGATCCCCGGCTGCGCGGCGATGGGTCGCAACGCCATGGCAGGCTTGCAGAAGAAGTGACGAACGCCGGGCAGCTTGCCCCCCCGCAGTCGGGTTACGGTACTCTGGAGTGTGGGCGTCAGCGGCAGGCCCTTGAGCTGATAAAGGAGGGGAAGTGGACGCTTGGAAGTGGATCTTACTTGCGCTGGTAGTCGGGCTGGCCGCGGTATTCTCCCTCCACGGTCCGGGCCCGGAGCCCGCTCCCCCGGTCACGCCGGCGCGGTGAGGTGGAGGTCACGTTCTTCGGGGGATCACCCTCGCGGGCACGCTGAGCGTTCCCGCGGGCCCGGGTCCCCACCCTGCGGTCGTCCTCATCACGGGCAGCGGGCCCCAGAACCGAAACTCGGAGATCGAGGGGCTCCCTGGCTACGCCCCGTTCCGGGGGATCGCGGACTACCCAAGTGCCCGAGGAATTGCAGTTCTGCGCTACGACGACCGCGGGGTGGGGCGTCGAGCGGGGTCTTCGCCTCGGCCACGGCGGCCGACTTTGCCGACGACGCCGAGGCGGCGTTCAACTACCTCCGGAACCGGCCGGAGATCGCTCCGGCCCGGATCGGGCTCCTCGGGCACAGCGAGGGAGCGATCGTCGCGGCAGCCGTCGCCGCCCGGCGGCCGGAGGTGGCGTTCGTGGTTTCCCTCGCCGGGATCGCCGTCACCGGCTACGAGACGATCGCCCGCCAGGTCGAGCTGATCATCCTCGCCGCGGGGCTGGGCCGGGAGGTCGCGGAGGAGTCCGCCGCCCAACAGCGGGCAAGCCTCGACCTCGTCGTAGCCAGGGATTGGGAGACCTTGGAGCCGCTCGTCCTGGAGATCAAGCGCGACCAGATCGCCGCCCTCCCCCCGGAGCAGCGGGAGGCCCTCGGCGATCCGGATGCGTTTGCCCAGGCGATCGCTGCCCAGGAGCTGGCCGTCCTCCGGAGCGACTGGTACCGGGAGCTCCTCCTCCACAACCCGGCCGAGGACTGGGCCCGGATTTGCGTCCCGGTCCTCGCCGTGTTCGGAGGCCAGGACGTCCAGGTGGACCCCGAGCAGAACAAAGCCGCGCTGCAGGCGGCCCTGGCCAAGGCCGGGAACCGCGACGTTACGGCCGTCGTCCTTCCTCAGGCGAACCACCTGTTCCAGGTGGCCGTCACGGGCGCGCCGGGGGAGTACCCCCTCCTTCCCATGGAGTTCCACCCGCGGCTACTTCCCACGATCGGGGTCTGGCTGCTTGCTCAGGCCGGCCCGGCGGTCCGGTGAGGCGAGGGTCGGCCCGTCTCGTTGCCCCACCCGAGGGATCGGGTACGATCTCTCTAAAGGAGGGCGGATGCAGACCTACGTGCTTCTGAGCCGGCTCACGGACGAGGGAGCCAAGACGATCAAGGAGAAGCCCGAGCGGATCCTCGAGGTCAACCGGGAGATCCAGGCCCTGGGGGCAAAGGTGATCCACCAGTACGCGACCCTGGGTCAGTACGACTTCGTCACAGTGATCGAGGCCACGGGGCCGATGGCCGTGGCCCGGCTCGCAGTCGAACTGGGGGCGAGGGGGACGGTGAAGATCGAGACCCTGAGCGCCCTCCCCGTGGACGAGTTCGTGGCCCGGATCCAGCAGAAGTAGCCCCACGGACGGTGCGAAAAGCGGCGTCGCTGCTGCTTCTCCTCCCTCTTTCCGGGGCCCTAGCCCCGGCCCAGCCCTTGACCTTGAGCTGGTCGTGGGAGGTCCGGGGGGCCGGTCCCTGCGCGGGAGGGAGCACAGTCTTCCAATGCCAGGTGGCGGAGGGGGCGCCGGCGGAAGTCGTCTTGACCGTCACGGTGAGCCCAACCCGCGCCGTCTCCCTCACCCCGGTGGCCGTTCCCGCCGGCTGGCCCCTCGGCCCGGCCGTCTCCGGGATGGGGAAAGCCCAGGCTCAGTACGCGTTCACCCCCCCGGCGGGGACCGCCGGGAGGGAGGTGGAGATCGTCTGGCGGGCGTGGGCGGAAGGGGCCCCGCCGGTGGACCTCCGGCTCTCCCTGGCGATCACCCGCCCCGCCCCGTGCCCGGCCGTCGCCGAGCCCCGCCGCCCGGAGGAGCGCCGGCTTCTCTGGTCGTCCCGGCCGGTCGCCTGGTCCGACTTCTGGGCCCCCCTGCCCCCGGACCGCGACCCCGCCGAGGGGGCGGCGATCGCCACTGGAATCGAGTACCGGCTCACCGCGGGGGTCGAGCGGGTTGGGGGGATCTGGCAGGCCCGGGTTGTCTCCCTGGAGACGAGTGCATTCATGGACCGGGACCGTTCCTGGGCCCTTCCTGAGGCCCGGACCCCTTCCGCCCTCCTCCACGAGCAGCGGCACTTCGATCTCACCGAGCTCTACCGGAGGCTCCTGGAGAAGGCCCTGCGCGGGCTCGCCGCGGCCGGGCCGACTGCGGATGCCGCGCTGGGGAACCTTCTTGCCCAGGCGGAACAGGCGTTTCGCGAGGTGAGCGCCCGCCACAGCGCGGCTCAGTCCCGCTACGACCGGGAGACCGCTCACGGCCGGGACGCCGCCCGTCAGGCGGAGTGGGACGCGAGGATCTCCGCCTGGCTCCGGGAGGAGAACCCCGCCCTACCCTAGCTTCCGGCCTTCGTCAGGGCGTCCTCGATGCACCAGCCCGTGTAGCCGGCCTCGAACTCCACCCGCCACCACACGTAGCCCCCCGCCCGCTCGGGGCCGCCCACGATCTTCCCTTGGACCCCGGCCGGGGCCACGTCCCGGTAGTTCACGTGGCTCACCTTGGGGTTCTCCACCCCTGGGCCCGTCCGGACGTTGACGGCCTGGGCCACCTTCACCCGATCGCCGGTGCGGAACTTGTCCGACGCCACCGCCGGGAGCCCCACGATCGCCGCCACGGGGTCCTTGGGCCAGGTGGCCAGGGCCGTCTGGGCGTCCTTGCCCACCGTGTACTGAACCGTGTACGTCCCCGGGGAGGTCACGACGAAGTTCCAATTCGCCGTCCCCTGCTTCCCCGGGTCCACGGTCACCGTTCGGGGCTCCAGGGGGACCCGCAGCCCGGCGCTGTCCCGGACCGCAGCCTGAACGTAGAACACCCCGGTCCGGTTCCCGATGTTCGTGAACGTGACGCTTAGGGGAACGGTCTTCCCTGCCTCGACGCGCACTGGGTTGCCGGCGTCGCCCGGGCTGGCACTGTCGATCCTGGCGCTCACCCGCCCGCAGCCCGCGAGCGCACCCAGGAGCACCAGCCCCCCCACCACGGGTAGCGCGAGATAGATCAGACGTCTCTTCCTCACGGTGTCCTCCCTCGGCTCTCCCAAGCGTGATCTGTGTTACACCCTACGCGGGAAATCCCCTCCCTCAAGGCCAGCCGCGCCACCCGGAGGTGGCTCGTGTCCTCGCCCGAGCTCCCACGTGGCGGGGCCCGGTCCCCCGGGCTAAGATCGTGGGTACGGCCTTGGGTAGGCCCAAAACCGCATTTCCAACACGATGGATACGCTTACGATCCGCGGGGCAAGGGAGCACAACCTGAAGGGGATCGATCTCGAGATCCCCCGGAACAAGCTCGTCGTCATCACCGGGATCTCCGGCTCGGGGAAGTCGTCCCTCGCCTTCGACACGATCTACGCCGAGGGCCAGCGGCGGTACGTGGAGTCGCTTTCGGCCTACGCCCGCCAGTTCCTGGGCCTCATGCAAAAACCTGACGTGGACTTCATCGAGGGGCTATCGCCGGCGATCTCGATCGACCAGAAGGCCCGCTCCCACAACCCCCGCTCCACCGTGGGCACGGTCACCGAGATCCAGGACTACCTTCGGCTCCTGTTCGCCCGGGTCGGGCACCCCCACTGCCCCCAGTGTGGCCAACCCATCGAGCGCCAGACCGCCCAGCAGATCACGGACCAGATCCTCTCCCTCCCCGAGGGGACCCCGGTCCAGATCCTGGCTCCCGTGATCCGGGGCCGGAAGGGGGAGTACAAAAGCCTCTTTGACGACCTCAAACGGGAGGGGTTCGTCCGGGTGCGGGTCGACGGGGTCCTCCGCACCCTCTACGAGGAGATCGAGCTCGACAAGAACAAGCGCCACGACGTGGAAATCGTGCTTGACCGAATCAAGGTCTCGGACAAGAAGCGGGCGCGGATCGGGGACTCGGTCGAGACGGCCCTCCGCTACGGGCAGGGGCTGGTGATCGTGGAGGTGGTGGGGCAAGGGGAACGCCTCTACTCGGAGCACTTCGCCTGCCCGACCTGCGGGGTGAGCCTCCCCGAGATCGAGCCGCGGCTCTTCTCGTTCAACTCCCCCTTCGGAGCCTGCCCGGTCTGCGACGGGCTGGGGGTGCGGATGGTCGTGGACCCCGAGCTCGTGGTCGACGGGCGGCGGTCCCTCCGGGAGGGGGGGCTCCTCCCCTGGGCGACGACGAAATCGCGTTGGTTGGCCACGGTCCTCGATGGGGTCTGCCGGGCGTACAAGATCGATCCCGACCGGCCCCTGGGAAAGCTGCCCCCGGACAAGCTCCGGGTCCTCCTCTACGGGACGGAGGGGGAGGAGGTGGAGTTCGTCTACACGACGACCTACGGCCGGACGCGGGTCTACCGCCGGCCCTACGAGGGCCTGATCCCAACCCTGGAGCGGGCGTACCGGGAGGCGGCCTCGGACGAGGCCCGGGAGGAGATCGAGCAGTACCTGTCGGCCCTCCCTTGCCCCGGCTGCGGGGGGGCGCGGCTCCGGAAGGAGGCCCTCGCCGTCACCGTGGGCGGGAAGAACATCTGGGAGGTGACCCGCCTCACCGTGCGGAGGGCGCTGGAGTTCTTCCGAACTCTCCCCCTCTCGGAGCGGGAGGAGAAGATCGCCCACCAGATCCTCAAGGAGATCCGATCCCGGCTCCAGTTCATGGCCGACGTGGGCCTGGACTACCTCACCCTGGACCGCCCGGCGGGGACCCTCGCCGGGGGGGAGGCCCAGCGGATCCGCCTCGCGACCCAGATCGGCTCCCAGCTCACCGGGGTCCTCTACGTCCTCGACGAGCCCTCGGTCGGCCTCCACCCCCGGGACAACCTCCGGCTCCTTTCGACCCTCAAGCGGCTCCGGGACCTGGGGAACACGGTCCTCGTCGTCGAGCACGACGAGGAGACGATGCGGGAGGCGGACTTCCTCGTCGACCTCGGGCCGGGAGCCGGGGTCCACGGGGGGTACGTCGTGGCCACGGGGACGCCGGAGGAGGTCGCCGCCGAGCCCCGCTCCCTCACCGGCCAGTACCTGTCCGGAAGGCGCCGGATCCCGATCCCCGCCCTCCGCCGGAAGCCCGACGGCCGGTGGCTCGTCGTCCGCGGGGCGCGGGAGCACAACCTGAAGGGGATCGACGTCCGGTTCCCGGTGGGGCTGTTCATCTGCATTACCGGGGTCTCGGGGTCGGGGAAGTCGACCCTCGCCGAGGAGGTCCTCTACCGCGGGCTCGCCTGGCGGCTGGGGTACCTCGTGGGCAAACCCGGGGCCCACGACGGGATCGAGGGGGTGGAGCACTTCGACAAGGCGATCGAGATCGACCAGTCCCCGATCGGCCGCACCCCTCGCTCGAACCCGGCCACGTACACCAAGGCGTTCGACCCGATCCGGGAGGTGTTCGCCGCGACCCCCGAGGCCCGGATGCGGGGCTACGACCCGGGGAGGTTCTCGTTCAACGTCCGCGGCGGCCGGTGCGAGGCCTGCCAGGGCCAGGGGAAGGTGAAGATCGAGATGCACTTCCTCCCCGACGTCTACGTCCCCTGCGAGGTCTGCCACGGGACCCGCTACAACACGGAGACCCTCGCCATTCGCTACAAGGGCCGGAACATCGCCGAGGTCCTGGAGATGACCGTCGAGGAGGCCCTCGGGTTCTTCTCCCCGATCCCCCCGATCCGGGACAAGCTCCAGACCCTGTACGACGTGGGGCTCGGCTACATCAAGCTTGGGCAGCCGGCCACCGAGCTATCCGGCGGGGAGGCCCAGCGGGTGAAACTCGCGCGGGAGCTCGCCCGGCGGGCCACGGGGCGGACCCTGTACGTCCTGGATGAGCCCACCACCGGCCTTCACCCCGAGGACGTCCGGAAGCTCCTCTCCGTCCTCCATCGCCTCGTGGACGCGGGGAACACGGTGGTCGTCATCGAGCACAACCTCGACGTGGTGAAGACCGCGGACTGGATCATTGACCTTGGGCCGGAGGGGGGGGAGGAGGGGGGTCGGGTGATCGCTGAGGGGCCGCCCGAGGAGGTGGCCGAGGCCCCGGGCTCCTACACCGGGGAGTTCCTGCGGCGGATCCTCGTCCCCGAAGGGGTGGCATGACCGCCCTGTGGATCGCGATCGCGCTCCTGGGCCTGGGCGTGGCCGCCTTGGGCTGGGCCCTCCTCCGCCGGAGGCCCGCCGAGGCCGAGCTCGCGGCCCTGCGGGAGGCAACCCGGCTCCTCGCCGACCAGGTGAGTCAGCTTTCGCGGGCGGTGAACGACCAGTTGGGCTCCCTTTCGAACCAGGTCTCGCAGGGGCTCTCGGCCACGGCCCAGATGCTCCAGCGGCAGGACGGGACCCTGGGGGAGCGGCTCGGCGCGGTCCAGACCGTGGTGGCCGACGTCCGGGAGAGGCTGGGGCAAATTGGGGAGATCGGCCGACGGACCGAGGAGCTCGCCAGGGGGATGACGAGCCTCCAGGAACTCCTCCGCCCCCCCAAGGCCCGGGGTCTCGTCGGGGAGTGGCTCCTGGGGAACCTCCTCGCCGAGGTCCTCCCCCGGGACCGGTACCGGGAGCAGCACCGGTTCACCTCGGGGGACACCGTGGACGCGGCGATCCTCCTCGAGGGCCTCGTCGTCCCGGTGGACGCAAAGTTCCCCCTCCCCGACTTCGGGCGCCTGGCCGCCGCGACGACCGACGAAGAGCGGAGGAAGTCCAAGCGGGACCTCATCCGCGCTGCCCAGAAGCACGTGGACGCGATCGCCCAAAAGTACATCCGCCCCGAGGAGGGGACGGCGGACTTCGCCCTCATGTACATCCCCGCCGAGGGGGTCTACGGGGAGCTCCTCGTCCCCGAGGGGGACCTCGACTTCCTCGCCTACGCCCTCGCCAAGCGGGTCGTCCCCTGCTCCCCCAGCACGTTCTACTCCTACCTCCGGTCGGTCGCGATGGGCCTCAAGGGCCTGGCCCTGGCGCGGAACGTGCAGAAGCTGTTTGGGGAACTGCGGGGGGTGGAGGACGGGGTCGAGCGGGTAGCCGAGGAGCTGTCGACCCTGGGGACCCACCTCCGGAACGCCCGGGGGAAGCACGAGGAAGTGGAGAAGCTTCTCGCCGACGTACGGCGGCGGCTGGAGCGGATTTCCCACGAGGAGGAACGATGAACGGAGTGCACGGTCGGTACCTGGATGTGGACCTTTCAACCGGCAAGGTGGGGGAGCGGGAGATTCCGGAAGCGTGGTACGGGCTCCACCTCGGGGGCCGGGGGATTGGGGCCCGGCTCCTCCTGGAGCTCGTCCGCCCGGGGACGGACGCCTTCTCCCCGGAGAACGCCCTGGTGTGGGCCACCGGCCCCCTTCAGGGGACGGGGGTTGCCGGTGCCGGACGGCACGTGGTCCTCGCCGTCTCCCCCAAGACGGGCTCGCTGGCCGACTCCTACGTTGGGGGCTACGTCGGCCACGAGCTGGGGCGCTCGGGGTACGACGGGATCGTCGTCCGGGGCCAGGCCGCCCGGCCCGTCTACCTCCTCCTCGCCGAGGGGAGGGCCGAGCTCCGAGACGCCTCCGACCTCTGGGGGAAGGCCACCGGGGAGGTGGACCGGATCCTCAACGAGCGCCACCCCGGGGTGCGGGTGGCGGCGATCGGCCCGGCAGGGGAGAGGCTCGTCCTCCAGGCGTGCATCGTCCACGACCGGAGCCGGGCCGCGGGGCGGCCCGGCCTGGGGGCCGTCATGGGCGCCAAGCGCCTCAAGGCGATCGCCGTGGCCGGGAACACGGAGAAACCCCTCGCCCGGCCGAAGGAGTTCGCCCGGGCCCGGGCCCTGTTCGCCCAGGAGCTCATGGACGAGGGGATGAAGCGGTTCGGGGAGTACGGGACCGCCCGGGGCCTGACCTGGCTCTCGGAGATGGGGATCCTCCCCACGAAGAACTTCCAAGAGGGGGTCTTCGACCACGCCTCGGCGATCGGGGGGGAAACCCTCGCCCAGACGATCCTTGTGGATCGGGAGACGTGCGCCGGCTGCCCGGTCCGCTGCAAGCGGGTGGTCGAGGCCGAGTTCGCAGGCCGGAAGGTGGACCCCGCGTATGGGGGGCCGGAGTACGAAACCCTGGCGGCCCTCGGGTCCCTGTGCCTCGTCTCCGACCTCAAGGCGATCGCCCTCGCCAACCAGCTATGCAACGCCCACGGTCTGGACACGATCTCCGTGGGGGTCGCGATCGCCGCCCTCATGGAGGCCTCGGAGAAGGGGCTCATACCCGAGCGGGTCCCGTGGGGGGACGGGAAGGCCCTCGTAGAGTGGACGGAGAGGATCGCCCGGCGGGAGGGGCTTGGAGACGAGCTCGCCTCCGGCCTCGAGGGGTGGGCCCGGAAGCACGGGATCGAGTTCGCGATGACGGTCAAAGGGGTGGAGATCCCGATGCACGAGCCCCGGGGGAAGGTGGCCCTCGGGCTCTCCTACGCCCTGAGCCCCCGGGGGGCGACCCACCTCGAGGGCCTCCACGACACGATGCTTGAGCAGGACGACCCGACCCCGGAGCTCGGGGTCCGGCGGCGAATGGACCGGTTTGCCCTCGCGGAGAAGGCCCGGGTCCTCGTGGTCTACGAGAACCTCCGCTCGTACGTGAACTCCCTCGTCCTGTGCGCGTTCGTGACGAGGGACACCGGGCCCCGGTACAACCACGGCCGGATCCGGGAGCTCGTCGGCCACGCCACCGGGCTCGACCTCTCGCCCCAGGACATGCTCGCGGTCGGGGAGCGGAACTTCGCACTTCTACGCCTCTTCGCCGCCCGGGCCGGGATCGGCCCCGAGCGGGACGGGCTTCCGGGGCGGTTCCACGAGCCGCTCCCCCGGGGGGCCTCCGCCGGGCGGCCGATCGGCGAGGCCGGCTTCTCCCGGGAGATGGCCGCCTACCGCCGGATCCGGGGCTGGACGAGGGACGGCCTCTCCCGGGCCAAGCTCCGGGCGTTGGGCCTGGAGGACCTCGGGACGTGAAGCGGGTCCTCGTCGTGGGGGACGAGGTGAGCCCGGCCCTCGAACGGGGCCTTCCGGGAAAGGGGTTTGGGAAGGTGGACCTCCTCCTCTCCTGCGGGGACCTCCCCTACGACTACCTGGAGTACCTCGTGGACGCGTTCGACGCCCCCCTCCTCTACGTCCATGGGAACCACGACCGGCCAACGGAGGCCGAGGGGAGGGTCATCCTCGCCCCTCAAGGGGGAACGTCGATCGATGGCCGGATCTGCACTGCGGCGGGTCTCCTCGTGGCCGGACTCGGGGGGAGCCCCCGCTACGGGGAGCGCCGGGGCCACCAGTACACGGAGGGGGAGATGCGGCTCCGGACGTGGAAGCTCGGGGCCGCCCTGCGCTGGCACGAGTTCGTCCGAGGCCGGAGGCTCGACCTCCTCGTGACCCACGCCCCGCCCCGGGGGATTCACGACAGCCCCGACCCCGTCCACCGGGGGTTCGCCGCCTTCCTCCCCCTCCTCCGGCGTCACAAGCCCCGGTACCACGTCCACGGCCACTCCCAGCCCCGGCCGGGGAGGCCCGCCCGAACCCGGTACGGGGAGACCGAGGTGATCCACGTCCGGGGCCACCTCCTCCTCGAGGTGCCCAATGGTTGACCTGGGGTCCTTGATCCGGGACCTCATGGCGCGGGTCCTGCCCCTCGCCAAGCGGGAGCCGGCCCTCCTCCTCCCCTTCGACTGGGTGAAGGAGAAGGTGGGGATCCGGGCCTGGCGGTACCGGGGGCTCCAGGAGGTGCCGCTCGATCAGATCGTGGGGAGCGTGAACCGGTACCAGGACTTCGATCGGGCGTTCTTCCCCCTCCACGGGACCTCACCTCGGCTCCGGAGGATCGAGGAGGCGTGGGAGCGGGGGGAGGTCCTCCCCCCGGTCAAGCTCTACAAGATCGGGGACGCCTACTTCGTTGAGGACGGGCACCACCGGGTGGCCGCCGCCCGCCGGGCCGGGGCCACGACGATCGACGCCGAGGTGATGGAGTTCGTCCCCACGGTGCCCATCTCCCCTACCGACACCCCGAAGGACATCCTCGTCAAGGCCGAGTACGCCGAGTTCCTCCGGGAGACGGGGCTTGATGAGCTCCGGCCGGGGGCGGAGATCACCTTCAGCGAGCTTGGGAAGTACAAGGTGCTGCTGGAGCACATCGCGGTCCACCGCTACTTCCGGGGGATCGAGGAGGGGCGGGAGATCCCCTACGGGGAGGCGGTGGCCTCCTGGTACGACCGGGTGTACCTCCCCCTCGTGGAGGCATTCCGGAGGCTTGGGGCCTTGGCTCACTTCCCTGGCCGGACCGAAGGGGATCTCTACGTGTGGGTTTCCGAGCACCTCTACTACCTCCGGGAGGCGTACGGGCCGGAGGTGGACCTCGAGGGGGCGGTGGCCGACTTCGTCCGCCGGTTTGGCCTCGACCGGAAGGCCCAGGAACCGTAACGGGAGCTACAGACCAAGGTCCGTAGCCCACTTTACCCGCTCCCTCCGCGGCGGAGGGCTCCTGGAGTACACCAGGGACGGTAACCGCGATGAAGGAGGTCTTCCGATGAACCGACTGGGGATCGCAGTGGTGTG
>CALKES010000029.1 GCA_938084715.1 Candidatus Bipolaricaulota bacterium
AGGTGGGGGGGTGGGCGGAGGGCCTCCTCGGGCTGGGCGGCGAGCCAGCGGCAGAACGCGTCGAGCTCTTCCGCCGCCGCATCCAGGAGCTTGGTGCCCTTCTCCGCACTCGCCCGGCCCGGGTCCCCCGTGGCCCCGCTCCGGGAAAAGTCCAGGGTATCAAACCCGACCTCGATCCCGTGGAGCTTCTTCCCCCACTCGGGGGCCGCCCCGGCCCGGGCCTCCCCGTACGCCCCCCGGTCGACGAGCTCCGGCGCGAACGCGAGCACGGCCGAGGTCTCCATCTCCGAGCCGTGGGAGCCCCCCGTCTCCACCACCTGGGCGATGACCTCGGGGATCGCCCGCCACCAGGAAAACACAAACGCGTAGATCCCCTCCCGCCGCAGGACCCGCGCCGCCTCATCGAGGGCCGCGGTGTTCCCCCCGTGCCCGTTCACGAACACAAGCCTCCGCACCCCGTGGAAGGCAAGGGACCGGGCAATCCCCAGGACGTAGTCCCGCAGGGCCGCCGCTTCCACCCACAGCGTCCCCCAGAACTGGCGGTGGTGCTCGCTCACCCCCACCGGTACCGTCGGCAGCACAAGCCACCCCCCGCGGGCCGCGGTTCGCCGCGCCACCTCGGCCGCGGTGAGGTGATCCGTCCCCAGGGGGAGGTGCGGCCCGTGCTGCTCCGTTGAACCCACGGGAAGGAGGGCCACCAACCCCTGTTTCAGTTCCGATCGCGCCTTTTTCCAGCTCATCCGGGATAGCTCCATCGCCCCTCCTCGGAAGATCCACACCGGTTGCCTACCGTTCCCTCTATCGCTAACCTAGGTCCAAGTCTAAGGAGGCACCGTGCGTAGGGCAATCGCGATGGTTTTGATCACGGGGGTGGCGTTTCTCTTCGGTGTGGCCAAAGAACGGGGACCCATCGCCATCCTTTCGGACGCGCAGTTCACCCCGGAAAACGGGGTCGTTGGAGGCACAGGCACGGCCGCGGATCCCTACCTCATCGTGGGGTGGGAGATCCGCGTTCCATCGGGAACCCTCTACGGGATCCGGATCGAGAACACCACGGCCGCGTTCGTGGTCCGGGGCTGCCGGGTGAGCGGGTCCATGGACAGCCGGGGGGCGGCGATCTACCTCCAGGACGTCATCGGGGGGACGGTCGAGGACTGCACGGTCACCGATAGCATCAACGGGATCGTGATCGAGACCTCGCGGGGGGTCACAGTTCGGGACAACTTCCTTGGCGTCCGCGGGGTGGGGTTCCAGGTCCTGGGGCTCGAGGCCGAGCACTACCGCCACGCGGTCGAGCCCACGAACACGGTGAACGGCCAGCCGGTTCGTTACTACTACGGGCTCTCGGGCCAGGCCCTCGAGGGGCTGGAGGCCGGCCACATCACCCTCGCCGCGAGCCGAAACGTCGTCCTCCGCGGGGCGAAGATCGACCAAGGGGACGGGATCACGGTCGCCTTCTCCGAGGGGATTCGGGTGGAAGGGGCCGACATCTCCCGGGCCCGGGGGAACGGGATCCTCGTCCTCTCCTCCCCAGGGACGGTCGTCCGGGACTCCCCGCGGATCGCCAACTGCGCCCTGGCCGGGATCGCGATCCTCCTCTCCCCAAGCGTCACCGTGGAGAACTGCGGGGTGTACGCAAACCAGGTCGGGATCGCGGTGAACGGCTCCGACGGAGCCATCGTCCGAAACAACGCCTTGGCCGCGAACCCCATCGGGGTCCTCGTGACCGGCGGGGCCAAGGACACCCTGATCGACCAGGGCCTGTTCTACCAGAACCGCCACGGGGTGGAAATCGAGATCTCCCAGGGGGCCAAGGTCGAGCGGTGTGCGTTCACCGAGTCGGACATCGCGGTGTACATCGAGGGTGGGGCCCTGTACCCCCGGGTGGCCTACTGCACGATGGCCCAGGTGGGGTACGGGATCTCGACCTTGGGTTCCTACGGGGTCTACGAGCGGAACCTCATCGCAAGGGCCAACATCGCCATCATCTTCGAGGAGGCCTACTCCCAGGCCACCCCGACGGGCAACGTCGTCCGCCACAACGTCCTCTACCGCTCCACCGACGGGTTGTACCTCGGGACGGAGACCCGAGACACCCTCCTCTACGAAAACCTCATCTGGAATTGTAGCCGGGCGGCGCGGGATCTCGGGAAGAACACGTGGGCCCCCTACGGCCGCGGGAACTGGTACTCGGACTACCGCGGTGCGGACGAGGATGGGGACGGGATTGGGGACGTCCCGGTCCTGTTCGGGGGGGGTGGTGTGGACCCCGCCCCCCTCATGAGCCGGGCGTTCTACCCGGGCCTCCCGGGCGTGGTGGGGACGATGAAGGAGGAGACCGTCACCCTGAGGGACGCGGCCGAAAAAGAGGTCCAGCTCCCCGTGCGGCTGGCCCTCCTCCCCTACGAGCGGTTCATCGGGTTCCAGGCGATCCCGGTGGAACTGGGCCAGGACCTCGCGATGCTCTTCGTGTTCGAGAAACCCACCGTGAGCCAGTTCCACATGCGGAACGTCTTCCTCCCGCTGGACATTGTGTTCTTCGCCTCCGACGGCTCCTTCCTGGGGCGGAACACGATGGAGGCCGACAGCAAGGACCTCTACGGGGCAGCGAGCCCGTTCCTGATGGCCCTCGAGGTCCCAGCAGGGAAGCTCGGGGAACTCGGGCTGGGGAGGGAGATTCGGCTGAAGCGGCCGTGATCCGGGCCGTCTTCTTCGACCTCGACGGGACCCTCGTCCGCTACCACGGGGTCCCCTACGAGTCGAGCTGGGGGGCGATCGGGAGGGCCGCGGGGCTTGGCCCCGAGTGGGAGCGAATCCTCAAGCGGTACCTCGGGAAGCCCCACCTCTACCCGGACTGGGTCCGGGAGAACGCCTCCCTCCTCCGGGGGGTCCCCGTGGCGAATGTCGAGAGGGGGATTTTCCCCCCGCCCTACCCCCCGGGGGCCCCCGAGGCGATGGCCGCGCTCCGCTCCCGGGGCCTGGTCCTGGGGATCGTCTCCTCGGGGGTCGGGCTCGTGGCGGAGCGGGTCCGGGAGGAGCTCGGCCTTGACTTTGCGGTGGCCAACGAGCTCCTCGTCGAGGACGGGGTGTTCACCGGGGAGGCCGTGATCCGGGTGGGGTTGGGCGACAAGCGGTCCGTGGTGGAGCAGGAGGCGCGGAGGCGGGGGCTTGACCTCACCGAGGTCGCGTTTGTCGGGGACCACCTAAACGACGTCCCCGTGTTCCAAACCGTGGGGTACGCGATCGCCTACTGCCCCAAGGCTCCGGAGGTGGCGGCCGCCGCCCACGCCGTGGCCGAGGATTTCGCCCTCATCCCGAAGCTCGTCCGGTCCACCAGTTGACGCTTCGAGGGCCGATCGCCACAATGCGAAGAGCCCATGGACCGTCCGCGGGAGAAGGACGAGGTCGCCCAGAAGTGGCGGGAGGTGTTGGCCGGCGTTCGGGACCAGATGCTCCGCGCCTGCCTCCCCGTCTCCCCCGATAAGGTCCGCCGGGAGCGGAACGTCCTCATCGTCGAGATCGAATCCCCGTTCAAGCGGGAGTACGTCGGGCGGAAGCTCCCCAAGCTCCGGGAGGCGGTGGAGGCGACCTTCGGGCCCCTCGAGGTCCGGGTGGCCGAGCCTCGGCTGCCGTTTGAGGAGCCGGAGCCCGTCCGCCCCCAGCCCGCCCCGGCCCCGGAACCCCCGCCGGAGGTCAAAACTCCGGCGAGGATCCTCGTCCTCGGGATCGGGGGCGGGGGGGTCAACGCCCTCCACCGGATGCGGGACGCCAAGCTCGCGGGGGTCCGCCTCGCGGCCCTCGACACCGACCGCCAGGTCCTCGCCGGGTTCCATGGCGGGGCCACCCTCCTCCTGGGGGAGCGGATCACGGGCGGCCGGAGTGCAGGCGGGGACCCGGAGAAGGCCCGCCAGGCAGCCGAGGCCGCCGTCGAGGAGATCGAGGACCTCATCTCCGGGGCCCACCTCGTGTTCCTCACCTGCGGCCTGGGAAAGGGGACCGGGAGCGGGAGCGCCCCGGTGGTGGCCCAGGTCGCCCGGTCCCGGGGGGCGCTCACGGTGGGCGTGGTCACACTCCCCTTCTCGTTCGAGGGGGAATTGCGGATGCAGCGGGCACGGGTGGGGCTCGCCCGCCTGGCCGAGAAGACGGACGTCCTCATCGTGATCCGCAACGACCGGCTCCTCGAGATCGCCCCCCACGTCTCGGTGACCGAGGCGTTCGCCCTCGCCGACGACGTCCTCCTCCGCGGGGTGCAGGGGATCTCGGACCTCATCACCGTCCCTGGCCTTGTGAACCTCGACTTCGCCGACGTGGCCTCGGTCCTGCGGGGAGCGGGGACAGCGATGATGGGGATGGGGGAGGCCCACGGGGAGAACCGGGCCCTCCGGGCGGCCAAGGCCGCCCTCACAAACCCCCTCATCGAGGGGGGGACGATCAAGGGGGCGCGGCGGGTCCTCCTCAACATCACCGGGGGAGAGGACCTCACCCTGTCCGAGGTGACCCAGATCGCGGAGTCCATCCGCCGGTCCGCGGCCCCGGACGCGGACATCACGTTCGGGGCCGTGGTCCGGCCCCAGCGGGTGGGAGCGGTGGAGGTCACGGTCATCGCCGCGGACTTCGGCGGTACCGCGGCCGAGGAGGAGGAGGCCCAGGAGGAGCGGGCCCGGCCGGTCATCCCCCGCCGGAAGGCCGACGACGACTTCGACGTCCCCACGTTCCTCCGCCGGCCGGAGGAACGGTGAACGGAGGTGCCATGCGCGGATTCGTAGTGGCTGCCCTATTGACCCTTGGCCTCGGGGCCGCCTCCGCCCACGCCAGATCGGTGGCGGAGCTGGAGAGAGCCCTTTCGGACTGGCGCTTGGGGTGCGGGGACTGCGTGGTCCGGCTGGGGTGGGACGAGCGGGCCCTCGCCCGGTTCGTGGCGGGTCGGCTCGCCGGCCTCGGCTTCTCCACCGTCCTCGCCCGCTCCGAGGGGACGTGGTGGGTCCTCGTCCGCTGCTCGGGGGGGGACGGCGAGCCCCTGATCCCGGTGCTCCCAGGTCTCCCGCCCCAAGGCTGGGAGGGGACGTTCTCCCGGGGGGTCTTCCTCGGCCGGATCCCCTGGACCGCCCCCGGGGTACCCGACCCCCGGTACACCTCCCCCGAGGAGGTCCTCCAACTACCCCCCAACGCCCCTCCCACAGTGCGGATCCGCATCTACCCCCCCGTGCCTCAGGTGGGGGAGGAGGTGTGGTTCATCCTCACCGCCGCCGACCCCGACGGAGTGGTAGTCGTGGTCCGGTGGGACTTTGGGGATGGGGGAACCTCGACCGTGCCCAGCCCGACCCACACCTATACTCAGGCGGGGAGGTACAAGGCCACCGTGACCGTCGTGGACGATGGGGGCTGCGTGTCCACGGCCACCGTAGAGCTGGAGGTGGACAGCCCCCTGCCTCCGGGTGGGGGCTGCGGGTGCGGGGGCTAGCCCTCCTTCTGGTCGTCGGCCTCGCCGCAGCCGGGGCCCCCCTCCGGTACGAGATGACCCTCTCCGTGAGCCCGGACGGCCTCCTTCAGGGGGAGGCCACGGTGAGCGGCACCGCCCTCGCGGACTGGACCGAGCTCGTCTTCCGCCTCTACCCGGCGGCCCTCGACCCCACCTACCTCCGCCTCACCGGGGCCTGGAGGGAAGACGAGGAGCTCCCCTGGCGGGCCGTGGACCCGACCACGGTGGAAATTTGCTACCTCGTCCCGGCCGGCCAAACCTTCTCCGTCGCCTTGGAATTTTCTGGCCGGGTCCCGCCGTTTGGGGAGGACCGGGGCTACGGGTCCTTCGCCCGCTCGCCGCAGGCCTGGGTCCTCGCCCAGGCCTACCCGGTCCTCGCCCCGTGGAACGGCTCCTGGACCGTCCGCCCCGCCCTCCCCTGGGGGGACTCCACCGTGGCCGAGGTCGCCGACTACTCCGTGGAGCTCGGGGTTCCCCAGGGCTGGACCGCCGTCGCCACGGGGCGGGAGGAGGAGCTCGCCCCCGGCCAGTACCGGATCGAGGGGGAGAACCTCCGGGAGTTCGCGTTCGTCCTCCTCCGGGGGTACGCGGTTCAACCGGGATCCGCCAACGGAGTGTTGGTGCGGAGCTACTTCCCCCCCGACCGGACCGCCGCGGGGAAGACGGCGCTCGCGGTGACCCTCGACGCCCTGCAGGTGTACACGGAGCTCCTCGGACCGCACCCCTTCCCCGAGCTTGACATCGTGGCCGTGCCCCTCCGGGGAGCGGCGGGGATCGAGTACCCGGGTCTCATCCTCGCCGGGGAGGCTTACTACGGGCGGTTTTCCCAGGACCCCCTGTTCTTCCCGATGATCTTCGCCCACGAGGTCGCCCACCAGTGGTGGTACGCCGAGGTGGGCGCGGATCAGGTGGCCGAACCGTGGGTCGACGAGGCCCTCGCCACCTACACCTCCGGCCTCTACTTCGAGGCGAAAGGGCGCCTCCCCGAGCTCCTCCACTACTGGGACAACGGTTACGCCGCGGGCCGGTCCCGGAACCCCGGAGCGAGGATCACCAGCCCCCTCTCGGCGTTCCCAGGGGGGGCAGGTTATGGAGGCATCGTCTACTCCGGGGGGGCCCTGTTCCTCCACGCCCTGCGGGACCGGATGGGGGACAAGGCGTTCTTCCGCGCCCTCCGCCGGTTCCGAGAGGAATTTCGTTGGCTAATTGCGCGCGGGGCGCGCCTTCTTGAAATCCTGGCCGAGGAGTCCTCCGTCCCCCTCGACGACCTCTACCATGCTTGGCTGGGACGCTAGATGCCCCGGCCCGGGGTCCCCAGGCCCGGGACCCGAACCCGCTTCTCCACCCACCGCAGGGCCAGGGTCAGGAGGAGGACGAGGGCGAGGTAGAACAGGGCCACCAGGGTGTAGACCTCGAAGTACCGGAAGTTGCGGGAGGCGATCTGGCGTCCAACCCCGAACAGGTCCCACGTCTCCGGCCGCAAGGCGGTCATCGAGACGATGGACGAGTACTTGAGCATATAGACGAGCTCGTTCGACCAGGGGGGGATCACCAGGCGCAGGGCCTGGGGGAGGATGACGTGGCGGACCGCCTGGGTCCGGCTCATCCCCACCGCCCTCGCGGCGAGCATCTGCCCCGCCTTCACGGACTGGATCGCCCCACGGAAGTACTCAGCCTGGTAGGCCGCGGTGTTGAGGGCCATCGCCACAAGCCCAGCCTGGAACGGCCCTAGCACAATCCCCATCGTCGGAAGCCCGTAGTAGATCGTGAGAAGCTGCACAAGAAGCGGGGTCCCCCGGAAGAAGTGAACGTAGGCGCTCGCCAGCCAGTACAGGGGCGAAAACTTCCCTCCCCCGTAGACCCGCACCAGGCCAAGGACCATCCCCAGGCCTGCCCCAAGGGCCATGCAGTACACGGTGAGCTGGAGGGTGAGGGAAATCCCCTGGGCGAGGCGGGGAAGCCAGGAGGGATCGAAGACGAGGTTCACCCGGCCTCCCCGTAGAGCTCGCTGATCTTGCGGAGGAACTCCCCCGTCCGGGGGACCTTGGGGGAGCGGAACAGGACCTCCGGGGGCCCTTGCTCGACGATCACGCCCCCCTCCATGAACACGATCTCGTCGGCCACGCTCCGGGCAAACCCCATCTCGTGGGTGACGACGATCATCGTCATCCCTTCCTTGGCCAGCTGGATCATCACCGCGAGGACCTCGCCGATGAGCTCGGGGTCGAGGGCGCTGGTGGGCTCGTCGAAGAGCATGAGTTTCGGATCCATGGCCAGGGCCCGGGCGATGGAGACCCGCTGCTGCTGGCCGCCCGAGAGCTGAGCCGGGTACGCACTCGCCTTCGCCTTGAGCCCCACCCGCTCCAGTTCCGCCATCGCCCGCTCGGTGGCCTCCCGCCGCCCCATCCCCCGGACCTTGAGGAGCCCCAGCCGAACGTTATCGAGGGCCGTGAGGTGGGTGAAGAGGTTGAAGTCCTGGAACACAAAGCCGATCTGGGCTCGAATCTTGTTCAAATCGGCCCGCCGGGCGGTGACCTCGAGGTCCCCCAGCCACACCCGACCCCGATCGGGCTCCGTGAGGCGGTTGATGCACCGTAGCAGCGTGGACTTCCCCGTCCCCGAGGGGCCAATGACCACCTTCGTCTCCCCAGCCGCGAGGGTCAGGGACACCCCCTTCAACACCTCCTCGTGCCCGTACCGCTTGTGGAGGTCCTCCACCCGCAGGAGCGCCATCCTACCCCCTTCCCTCCAGCCCCGGGATCCGGAGCCGCTTCTCCGCCATCCCAATCGCGAAGTTCCCTGCGTAGGTGAGAACGAGGAAGAGGAAGGCCACGGTGAGGTAGATAGGGAGCGTCAAGGTGAAGTTGCGGGCCCGGATGTAGGTCGCCTGCCGCATCACCTCCACCACCCCGATCCCCCAGGCGAGGGTTGTATCCTTGAGGACCGAAGAGAACTCGTTCGACCACCCGGCCAGCGAGAGCCGCAGGGCCTGGGGGAGCACGATGTGCCGGATCGCCCCCAGGCGGCTCAGCCCCAGCGCCCGGGCCGCCATCATCTGGCCGGTGGGGATCGACAGGAGCGCCCCCCGGAAGATCTGGGCCTGGTAGGCCGAGGAGCGGAAGCCCAAGGCCAGCACGGCGGCGAGAAACGCCGACAGCCGCAGCCCAATCTGGGGGAGACCGAAATAGAACAGGAACAGGAGCACAATTTCCGGGACCCCGCGGAAGAACCAGGTGTAGGCCGAGGCCAGAAACCCCAGGGGCCGGGGGGCGTAGACCTCAAGGAGTGCGGCCACGACCCCGATCGCGAATCCTAGGGCGAGGAGCCCGAGGAGGAGCTCCACGTTGACGAGGAGCCCCTGGAGGAGGACGGGAAGATACGAGCCGACTTGGGCCCAGACGCCGAGGTCCACAGGAAAGGATGGGGGAGGGGCCGGGAGGCCCCTCCCCTCTCCGCCTTTACTTCCTCACCTCAGCGACCAGGCACTGGGCGTACCGGAGGGGATCCCGCTCCACGAGGAGGATCGGGCTGCACTTCTCCCACGCCGCCTCGATTGCGCTCAGGGCCGGCCCGAAGTAGGCCTGGATCAGGAGGTCCCAGGCCCCGAGCTCCTTGAGCTTCGCCACCCCCCGCTCGATCTTGGGAAGAAGCCCCTTCGGATCGCCCTTGGCGACCACAAACCCGTACTCCTCCCCCGTCTCGAGGATCCCTGCAAGCTCGATCTGGCCCTTGTACTGGAGGACGGCCATCTTCGAGGGATCCACATCGGCCACCGCGGCGTCGATCCGGCCGGCGAGGAGGTCGAGGATCGCCTCGGGATAGGTCTCGTACTCGACGAGGACGACCCCGAGGGGGACCCAGTTGTCCTCCACCCAGAACGCTCCCGTGGTACCCCGCTGGGCGCCGATGATTCGACCCCGGGCGGCGAGCTTGTCCACCGTGAGGCCCAATCCCGCACGGACGACGGCCGCCTGGTTCGCCTCCCAGTACGGCTTGGAGAAGGAGATCACCTGGGCCCGCTCGTCGGTGATCGTAAACCCCGAGGCCCCGATGTCCCCTTTTCCGGCGACGATCGCCGGGATGATGGAGTCAAACGGGGTATCGCGGATCTCGATCTCGAAGCCCTCGAGGACCGCGATCGCGCGCATGACATCGAGGTCGAACCCGAGGTAGGCCCCCTTCTCCGAGACCCACTCGAACGGGGCCCAGGCGATGTCCGAGAGGACCACATACTTCTCCTGACCCCACGCCAAGCCGCCGACGAGGAGCACCGCTGCCAACACCGCTACACCCGCTTTGCGCACCCCTACCACCTCCGTGAGGTTTGGAAAGTCGCAACGACTATACGCGGAACGCCACCGGGGCGTCAACGCCCACTAGAGGTGACCGAAGTGGCGGCGGACGTAGTCCGCCTCCTCCCCAACGAGAAGGAACGGCTCCCGGGGGACGAGCCCCCGCCGTCGGGCGAGGGTCCGGTACGGGAACCTCCGGACGAGGAGGGCCCAGCTCAGGGCGAGGTCGTTGTAGGCCGTGCGGGCCCGGTCCCGTTCCTCGTCGGCCAGGGCGAGCCGGTTCTGGACCGCACGGATCTCCTCGACCCGCTCCCGGGGAAGGCCGCGGTAGAGGGCGAGGAGCACCTCTTCCACTGCCCCGTCGGCCTCGGCCAGGGCCCGGGGGCCCCGGGCCGCCCGGAGAGCCTCCACCGCGGCCCGGAGGCGCCCCCGGGCCTCGGGGACGTAGCCCACCTGCTCCAGGGCCACGACCATCGCCTCGAGAGCCTCCAACCGCGCCCCCACGGCCTTCTCCAGGACCATCCATGCCGCATCCACCCGCTGGAGCCCCCGCTCGAGCCTCCGCCGGGCCCGCCACAGCCACAGCAAAACCACCCCCACCAGGAGAAGCCCCAAGATGAGGAGCACGATCCACCCCTCGGGGAGGGCCTCGGGGAGCGTTTCACCAACTCCTTCCGCCTCCACCGCCCATCCCCCCTCCGGAGTACCCGCGGCCGCCGAACCCCGAGCCTCCGCTCCAGCCGCTCCGGGTCTGCCGCGGGGCCGCGGTGGCCGCACTGTAGGCGCTCCGCTGCAAGGTCAAAAGCCGCATACCAAACCAGTACGGGGCAAACGTGGGGAACCGGCCCTGGTACCAGTCCGGGGGCTTAGCGAGAAGCCCGTCGAACTTCTTCGTCCAGAGGTCCGTGAGCCCGAGGGCCATCGCGTAGGGGAGGAGCTCCGCAAAGTGCCGCTCCCGGGCGGCGAACTCGATCCGGTCCACCTCCGCCCGGCGGATGTACTCCTGGAGGCCCAAGACAAGCCGCAGGGCCTCGATCCCCTTCCCCGTTCGCTTGGGCATGAACGGGGCGAAGGCCAAGACGATGAGCCCGGAGGCCCCGAGGGCAAGCCCAAGGTACAGGGACCCGGTGAAGTAGCCGAGGAACCCCGCCAGGACGAGGAACCCCACCCCAAGCCCGAAGTAGGCTCCCCGGACGTGGTCGGGGTTCCCCAGCCAGTACCCCTCCTCCGTGAGGTCCATGTAGAGGCGGGCCTGGAGCCCGGGCATCTTCTCGTAGAGCTTGTACTTGAGGTCCGAGACCTTCCGCCGCTCCACCCCGCCAAGGAGGGCCTCCCGAAGGGCCTTTTCGTACGGGGTGAGCGGGGTTTGGCTTTCGACGGCGACGAGCTCGAAGTCGTCGGGCTCCCGGGCCCGCTCGTCGGTCCAGACCTCACGGATCAGGAGGTGGCCCTTCGTGGCCAAGGACAGGATCCCCGCGGCGAAGTCCCGGGGGTCGGCCCGGCCGTCGAGGAGGACCCCCGCCTCGGCGGGCCCCAGGCCCGGGATCGGCTTGTACTCCGGGGCTACCGAGCCCACCTTCGGGTCCCGCCCCCGGGCCCACCACAGGGCGAACATCCCGAGGAACACGAGGATCGGGATCCCGGCGTAGAGGTTGTCCTGGAGAAACCAAAGGAAGGCCTGCCAGGCCCCGGGAAGGGCCACCGAACCGGCGGGGACCCGCACCGCGGCGGTCAGCCCCTCCCCGGGGCGGAGGGACGCGGCCTCGCCCACGAGGGCCCCGCCCATCCAGGAGAGCTCCCACGAACTATCGGCCCCGGAGAGTCCTCGGAAGCCCAGGGCCCGCACCTCCTCCGGCCCCACCCCCGGGGGAGGAACGATCTCCACCCGCGCCCGGCGGATCGGGACGGCCCACTCCGTCCCGATCGCATTCCAGTAGAGCTCGACCTCGTCCCCGTAGGGGCGCAGGGCCCGCTCGACCCGGTAGCCGATCGTGTACGCCACGAGCCCGCGCACGGTCCGGTCCGGGTCGCCGATTCGGAGGACGAGGTTCCCCCCTTCCGTGTACTGCCGGAAGGGGACCGGGCCCCCGTCGGCCCGCACCTCGTCCACCGTCACCCGCAGCCGGTATCGCTCCCCCGTGGGGAGGCGGTAGGAGATCGGGATCTCCCGGAGGATCCCGTGTCGGGGGAGGTCGAACACGTAGCCGATCTCCTCATGGACGGCCACGGCCCCGTCCGCCTGGATCTCGATCCGGACGAGGTAGCTCCCGATTTCTTCCCCTAAGCCGAGGATGGGAACGAGGACGGCGAAGGCGACGGCGAGGAGCTTCATCGGCTGAAGTCCACCTTCGGGGGCTCCCCCATCGCCTCGGAGGGAAGCATGTAGAACTCCCGCTCCCGGATTCCAAAGAGGTTGGCGATCAGGTTCTGGGGGAAGACCTTGATCGCCGTGTTGAGGTCCCGGACCACGGCGTTGTAGTAGCGGCGGGAACGGGCGATCTCCTCCTCAAGGCTCTCCAGGGACTTCTGAAGGGACATGAAGTTCTCGTTTGCCTTGAGCTGGGGGTAGGCCTCGGCCACGGCGAACAGGGTCTTGAGGGTCCCCGCGAGCATGCTGTCGGCCTCAGCCTGCTCTTTAGGTGTCCGGGCCCGCATCGAGGCCGACCGGGCCTCAGCCACCCGCTCAAAGAGCTCCCGCTCGTGGGAGGCGTACCCCTTGACCGTCTCCACGAGGTTTGGGATGAGGTCGAACCGCTTGCGCAGCAGGGTATCGATTCCCCGCCACGCCTCCTCGGCCCGGACCCCCAGCCGGACGAGCTTGTTGTACGTCGCCCCCACCCACAGGAAGAGGAGGACGAAGATCCCGAGGATGATCCATCCGATCACGGCAGCCTCCTTGAGGGACCATTCTAGTCCAAGGGGGCCGGGGCGGCGAACCGTGGCCCAGCCCGCCCGAAGCGGCTAGACTCAGCGGGCGATGAAGCTCTACCTGGATACGGCGAACGTGGGGGAGATCCGGGAGCTCGCCTGGCTCATCGACGGGGTCACGACGAACCCGACCCTCGTCTCCCGGGAGGGGCGGCCGTTCCGGGAGGTCCTCCGGGAGATCTGCGCCCTCGTCCGGGGTCCGGTCTCGGCCGAGGTCCTCTCCCTCGAGACTGACGGGATGGTCCGCGAGGCGAGGGAGCTCGCCGCCCTCGCCCCGAACGTCGTCGTCAAGATCCCAATGACCGAGGCGGGGCTCAAGGCCGTCCAAGCCCTCGCCCGGGAGGGGATCAAGACGAACGTGACCCTCGTCTTCTCCGCCAACCAAGCCCTGCTTGCGGCGAAAGCCGGGGCGACCTACGTCTCCCCGTTTGTGGGGCGGATCGACGACGCCGGGGGGGACGGGATGGCCGTGGTGGAGGAGATCCTCGCCCTCTACGAGAACTACGGCTTCCCGACCGAGGTCATCGTGGCGAGCGTCCGCCACCCGGGGCACGTCCGCCAGGCGGCCCTCCTCGGGGCCCCCATCGCCACCGTCCCCTACGCCGTCCTCAAGAAGCTCGTTGGACACCCCCTCACCGACGCGGGGATCGCCCAGTTCCTCAAGGACTGGCAGAAGGTCCCCTCGGCCTAGGCCAAGGAGGTCGGGATGAAGCTTTCCCCGAAGACGAACAACTATGATCGGGTGATGACCCGGGAGGGGTACGAGCGGTTCAAGAAGGAACTGGAGGAGCTCATCCGGGTCCGGCGGCCGCAGGTGATCGAGCGGCTGCGGGCGGCGCGGGAGCTCGGGGACCTCCGGGAAAACTCCGAGTACCACGCGGCCAAGGAGGAACAGGCCTACGTGGAGAACCGGATCGCGGAGCTCGAGCGCCTCCTCCGCGGGGTCAGGGTCATCGACTAGATGCGGGGTCCACGCTCCGACCTCCGGCTTTCCCTGGCGGTCGGGGCGATGCTCGTCCTGTGGGCCTCGGCGTTCCCCGCGATCCGGAGCTCCCTTCCGTTCTTTTCTCCTGGGGCGCTGGCCCTTCTGCGGTTTCTGTTCGCCTCGGCCACCCTAGGCGGAGTGAGCGCCGTCCGGGGTCTCCCGCGGCCGCAGGGGCGGGACCTGTCCACAATCCTGGCCCTGGGGGTCCTCGGGATCACGGTCTACCACTTGAGCCTCAACTACGGCTCCCGGACGGTGACCGCCGGGGCGGCGAGCCTCCTCATCGCCTCGGCCCCGATGATCACCGCGCTCCTCGCCCGCCTCCTCCTCGGGGAGCGGCTCCCCCGCCGGGCGTGGATCGGGGTGGTCTTGGGGTTTGGAGGGATCGTGCTCATCACCCTGGGGGAGGGCGGGGCGCTCCGCGTGGAGCCCGGGGCGCTCGTGGTCCTCCTCGCCGCCTTCGCGGCGAGCCTGTACAGCGTCCTCCAGAAGAAGCACGTCGGACTCTATCCGCCGCTGGCATTCACGACCTACGTCGTGTGGGCGGGGACGGCCCCGATGCTCGTCTTCCTCCCCGAGCTTCTGCGGGCGCTTCGGGAGGCCCCGGTAGGTGCGATCCTCTCCGTGGCCTACCTGGGGGCGTTTCCCGGGGGGCTCGCCTACGTCCTGTGGGTGTACGGGCTTTCCCGGACGACGGCGTCGCGCCTCTCGAGCTTCCTCTACCTGAGCCCGGTCTTGGCGATCGGGATCGCCTGGGTCTGGCTCCGGGAGGTTCCAAGCCCCCTTTCCCTGGTCGGAGGTGCGGTGACGGTGGGGGGTGTGGCCCTCGCCCACGCCCGTCAGGCGAGGGTGGGGAAGGAGGTCCCGTCCCGGCCGACGATGGGCGTCGCGGCGAGGAGAGCGGAGTAGATCGCCTCTTCCGTGGCCTCGGCCGCCGCCCGGTAGAGGCCGTCTACAGACGGCGAGCGGTCGGGGATGAACTCGACCGAGATCCGATCCCGTCCCCGGGGGATCCGCCAGGCGACGGAGAAGGCGAGGAAGAAGTCCCCGCTTCCGGCCGTGGCCGGGGCCCCGGCCCGGGCCGCGCCAAGGGCCGCCCGCCGGGCCAAACGGGAAAGCTGCTCGGGGAGAAGGGGGGCATCGGTGGCCAGGACGACGACGAGGGAGCCCCCCTCCCCCCTCGAGGGGGAGGGTTCTCCCTCTCCCCCGTGTGGGAGAGGGCCAGGGTGAGGGGGCAATCTGGAGAACCGGAGGTCCTCCCGCCGGCCCATGTTCGGGAGGGCGAGGGCCCCCACCACGAACGGATCCAGGTATCGGGACGCGGTTCCGATCCCGGACTTCAGCCCAAACGCCACGGTCCCCGTCCCGGCCCCCACGCACCCCTCCTCCACCTCCTCCCCGGCCGCCTCGAGCGCGGCCAGGGCGTCGGCCTCGGTCACTGGACGGTCCTCGATCGCCGAGAGCCTCCCGTCGTTGCACTCGAGGACCACGGGGTTCACCGACCGTGCCTCGGGGTGGCGGGCGAGGGTCCAAGTGAGGAGGGCGTCCGCGCAGCGGGGGACGGCGAGGGTGTTCGTGAGGAGGATCGGGGTCTCAAGCTCCCCAAGGTGGAGGACCTGCCAGAGGCCGGCAGCCTTCCCGTGGCCGTGGAGGACGAACGCCCCCGCGGGAAGGGGCTCGGCGTAGGGGTCGCCGGGCGGAACGATCACCGTGACCCCGGTCCGGACGGCGTGAGGGCCTTCCTCGAAGACGAGCGTCCGGTGGCCCACGCGGACGCCGGGGACGTCGGCGAGCGTCCCCCGCGGGCCGGGGGGGAGGTGGCCTAGCTCAAGGCCAACCTTGCGGAACGCGTTCACCCGTAGAGGAGGAACTCGTAGGGGTGGGGGCGGGAGGCCAGGGCCCGGATCTCGGCGTCCTTGAGGGCGGCCCAGCGGACGAGGAGCTCCTCGGGGAACACGC
Organism: Candidatus Bipolaricaulota bacterium; assembly: GCA_938084715.1. Classification (GTDB taxonomy): domain Bacteria; phylum Bipolaricaulota; class Bipolaricaulia; order Bipolaricaulales; family Bipolaricaulaceae; genus Bipolaricaulis. Next base: position 15,644 of record CALKES010000029.1, read on the forward strand.
CCCCCAGGGTGAGGAACCCGTGGTCCCGCTCGAGGGCTCCCAGGGCCTCGCCGAGGCTTGCGGGGAGGGAGGCGATCCGCCGGCGGCGGGCCATCGCCTCCGGACCGTCCTCCACCGGGCCCCACCCCCGGGCGACGGGGTCGATCCCCTGGCGGATCCCGTCCAGGCCGGCCATGAGGCAGGCTGGGAGGGCGAGGTAGGGGTTGCAGGTGGGATCCGGCGGCCGGTACTCGATCCGCGCCTGGGTGGGCTCGGTCAGGTAACCGGGGATCCGGACCGCCGCCGTCCGCGCCCCCCGGCCGAAGGCGAGGTGGACCGGGGCTTCAAACCCCGGCCCGAGCCTACGGTAGGAGTTCGTGGACGGGGAGACGAGGGCGGACAGGGCCCGGCCGTGGGCGAGCACCCCCCCGATGTAGTGGAGCGCCGTCGTGGAGAGGCCCTCCGGCCCCGCAAACAGGTTCTCCCCCCCGCGGACCAGGAGCTGGTGGAAGTGGAGCCCGTTTCCGGCCTGGTGGTACATGGGTTTCGGCAGGAAGCAGGCGACAAGGCCCTCGTCCGCGGCCAGGCGGAGGATGAGGTCCTTGGCGAGGGCCGTCCAGTCGGCCACCTCGAGGAGCCTTCCGATCCCGAGCTCGATCTCCATTTGACCCAAGGCCCCCCCCTCGTGGTGGTGGTAGCGGACGGGGATCCCCCACCGGGCGAGGACCTCCCCCACCCGCTCCCGGAGGGCCCGCCCGAGGTCCTCGGGTCCACCGGCGTGGTACCCGGACCGGGGGCCGGGCACCGCCTTGGGCTCGCTCCCACCCAGGGGGCAGACCTCGACCCCCTGGCGGAGGGGGGAGTCCTCGGCCCACAGGGCGTCGAAGAGGTAGAACTCGAGCTCGACCCCGAACCGGGCCTCAGTGGCGATCCCCGAGGCGGTGAGGAACGCCTCCGCCGCCTTGGCCACCGTCCGCGGGGCGAGGGGGTGGAGCCCCTCCCCTGGCTGGGCGAGATCGCAGAGGAGGACGAGGGACGGTGGGTCCCGGGTCGGGTCCACCCGCGCGGTGTCGAGGTCGGGAAGGAGGACGAGGTCGCCCTCCCCCAGGCCGTAGTGGGAGGCCGCGGCGCCGACCCCCTTCTCCACCGCCTCGGGGGTGAGCTCGGAGGCAGGAAGGGTCAGGCACCGCAACCGGCCGAGGAGGTCGGCGGCCCGGAGGTCGACCCACCGGATGTCCTCGGCCTGGACCAGGGCCACAAGCTCGGAGAGCGTCATCGTCCCTCCTTACGGCTTGGGGATTGCAAGATCGGCCGGGCCCCAGTCGGAGAGCACCGCCCCAGGGAGGGAGGCCTGGACGAGCTCGTGGATGATCTCGGCGTGCTTCACCTTCTCCCGGCCCCAGTCGGCGAGCATCTGTCCCGACACCCACGGCTTGTACAGGGCCCCGGGCCCGACGACGCACGCCGGCCCCGGCTCGAGCTTGAAGTAGCACGGGGAGCAGACCCGGACCATCTCCGGGGCGTCGTAGAACCGGTTGAACCCGCCGAAGGAGTCGGTGAGGAAGATGTGGAGGTCCATCGGGATCTTGACCGCCCTCCGGATCGCGGCGAGCTCGGGCAGATCAAGGTCCGCGACCGGGTTGAACGTGTTCGCCCCCAGGCTCTCCAGGACCTTCGCCCCGGCGGGGTTCCCGTGGCCGGCGAAGATCGAGACCTTGAACACGACGTCCTTGGGGAGGTCGCCTCTCGCCCGCATCTGGGCGAGGAGCCAGAGTAACCCCTCGTCGAGGACGAGGAACCCCCGGAACCCGACCTCCACCGCGCGCAGGATGTCGGCGATCACGTACCGGAGTTGGTCCGAGCCCCGGAAGCGGAGGCCGGAGAGGCCCCCTTCCGGGGTCACGAGCTGGCGGCCGGTGTCCCACCCCGAGCGGGGGCCGGGGGTGAGGATGACCTCCACCTTCGCCTCCGCCGCGATCTGGGCGAACTCCCGAAGCTCGCTCCGGGTGAGGAGGGTCGCCCCCATCACCGCCGAGATCATCCGGTGGACGGGGATCTTCCGCTTCCGGGCCTCGTCGATCGTCGCCGCCAGGACCTCCGGCCGCTCGATCCCGGAGATCTCCATCCGGTACTGGGCCCCATCGGGGAACCGGTGGGGGCTTGCGGGAAGGTCGTAGGCGTCCCGGCCCGGGATCCCGTGCTTCTCCATGAGTTCCGCGACTTTCCGCTGATCCATCGCTCCTCCTGGCCGATTGGGAAGTGCCGCGATGATACCCGCAACCGGGATCGGGAGGGCCGCCGTAGCGCGGACCGGGCTATACTCTCTCGCGGCGCGGTCCTCGCGAGGGGCGCCAAGGAGGCAGGGGTGAACGTAACGGTAGCGGATCTCCCGCTGGGGGGACTCGTGGGCATCGGGATCCTGGGCCTGGTGCAGGTGTCCCTTCAAGTGCTCGCGCTCCTGACCGCGTTCCAGACACCGGAGGAACGGCTCGCCGGCGGGAAGCGGTGGATCTGGATCCTCATCGTGGTGTTCGGGCAGCTCCTCGGGGCGATCCTCTTCCTCGCGGTTGCCCGACGCCCGGCCCCCGACGAGGACCCCCTTCGGCGGGAGGACACGGCCTCCTCGGTGGACGCCAGGGCGCGCCGGGCGGCCGACGTCCTCTACGGGGATTCCTCGGACAAGAAGGCCTGACGTGGTCCCCGATCGGCCGGCGATCGAGCTCCACGGGCTCACAAAGCTCTACGGCGCGGTGCGCGCCCTGGACGGGGCCTCGCTGGCTGTGCCATCGGGATCGGTGTTTGGGTTCCTCGGGCCCAACGGGGCGGGGAAGACGACCACCCTGCGCATCCTCACCGGACTGGCACGCCCGACCTCGGGTTCGGCGCGGATCCTGGGCCACGACGTCGCTTCCCACGCGGTGCGGTCGGCGGTGGGCTACCTTCCCGACGTCCCGGGGTTCTACCCGTGGATGACCGGGAGGGAGCTCCTGTCCTTTGTGGGCCGGCTGTTCGGCCTGTCTGGCCCCGTGCTCCGAGCCCGGGTGGACGCCCTCCTCGACCTCGCCGGCCTCTCCGGGGTCAAGACGCGCGTGGGAGGGTACTCGCGGGGGATGGTGCAGCGGTTGGGCGTGGCCCAGGCGTTGATCCATGCTCCTTCCGTGCTCATGCTCGACGAGCCGACGAGCGCCCTCGATCCGATCGGGAGGAAGGCGGTGTTGGACATGATCGCCTCCCTCGCCGGCCGAACGACGGTGTTCTTCTCGACCCACATCCTGTCCGACGTGGAGCGGGTGTGCGACACGGTGGCCATTCTCGACCGGGGGCGGGTCGCGGCCCAGGCCCGGATCGGGGAGCTCAAGGCCCGGTACGGGGTGGAGAAGATCGCGGTGGAGGCCGTTCCGACCGCTGAGCCCCTGGCCGCAGCGCTGGCCCACGCCCCGTGGGTCACGGCGATCGAGCGCTCGGGGGGGGAGCGGGTCGTGCTCGCGGTGAGCGACGTCGAGCGGGCGAGGCGGGAGATCCCCGCCGCCGCGGCCGCGCACGGCCTGGGCCTTCGCCGGCTGGAGTCCGTCGAGGTCAGCCTGGAGGACGTGTTCGTGGACCTCGTGGGGGAGGGATGACCTCGTTCCGGGCGTTCCTCGGCAAGGAGTTTTGGGAGATCGGGAAGACGTGGCGGATCTGGGTCCTCCCGGGGATCGTCCTGTTCCTCGCGGTGACGGGTCCCGTGCTCGCCCGCGTCACCCCCCAGCTCCTCCAGGCCTTGGCCCCGGACACCGGCCTCGTGATCGAGATCCCGGACCCGACGTTCCGCGACGCCTACCTCCAGTGGGCCAAAAACCTCGTCCAACTCGTATCGTTTGTCCTAATTCTCATCTTCGCGGGGGTCGTGTCGGCCGAGCGCCGATCCGGAACGGCAGTGCTTGTCCTCACCAAGCCCCTCGGCCGAGCCGCGTTCATCGTCGCCAAGTACCTTGCCGGGGGCGCGTTTTTGGTCGGGACCGTGGCTGCGGGCGCGGCGGTGACATGGGGCCTCACCTGGGCCGTGTTCGGCGAGGCCCCGCTTCGGCCGCTGGCCCAGGCGACCGGGCTCTGGCTGGTGTGGGGACTGATGATGCTTGGGGTCATGGTGTTCGCCTCCTCCGTCGTGGGTTCCCATGCCGGGGCGGCGGGCCTCGGCTTCGGTGCGTTCGTCCTCCTCTCGATCGCCTCGATCTGGGCCCCAGCGGTGCGGTACAGCCCGGCCGGGCTCCTCGGAGCCCCATCGGACATCGTCCTGGGCCGAGCGGGCCCCCTCCTGGGGCCAACCCTCACCGGGCTGGCCCTGGCCGGGATCTCCCTCGCCGCCGCTGTGGCCGCGTTCCGGCGCAAGGAGCTCTAGACGCCCGGCCGCCCCTAGAGCGGCCAGACCCGCAGCAGGAGCGGGACCGCCACCGCGATCACCTGAAGGGGGAGTCCGAGGGGCCAGTAGTCGCCGAACCGGAAGCCCCCGGGCCCGAGGATGAGGGTGTTGTTCTGGTGGGCGATGGGGGTGATGAACGAGCACGAGGCCCCGACCGCTACCGCCATCAGGAAGGGATCCGCTCCCACCCCCAGCTGGGCCGCGGTCCCGAGGGCCACCGGACACATCACCGCCGCGGTGGCGGCGTTGTTGAGCACGGCCGAGAGGAGCATCGCCACGATGAGGACGAGGGCCAGGGCCACCGCGGGGTTCGCCGATCCGGCAACGCTCAGGAGCGATTTGGCGATGAGCCCGGCGGCGCCGGTGGTCTCCATCGCCCCGGCCACGGGGATGAGGGATCCCAGGAGGACGATCACCGGCCAGTCGATCGCCTGGTACACCGTCCGCGGGGACACCGTGCGCAGGGCAAGGGAGGCGAGGACGCCCCCGGCGAACGCCACCGCGGCGGGCAGGAGCCCCGCCGCGGCGATGACCACGGCCAGGCCCATGATCAGGGACGCCGCGAGGGCCTTGCGCCGGTCGGGGATCCGCAGCGACCGCTCGGCCAGGGGGACGCACCCAAACTGGCTCGCGAAGTCGGCCAGGGCGTCCGGCGGCCCCTGGAGGAGGAGCACGTCGCCCGCCTTGAGGGACATCGTCCGGAGCCGCGAGAGGGACCTCCGCCCCTGGCGGGACACGGCGAGGAGGTTGATCCCGTACCGGGTGCGGAGGAGGAGGTCCCGGGCCGAGCGGCCCTCGAGGTCCGAATCGGGGAGCACCGCGTACTCCCCAAGCACAGCTTCATCTCCGGAACTCGTCTTCTGGTCCCCGCCGTCCTTCGTCTTCTTCGCGGCCCCCGAAAGGCCCCCCTTTCCGGTGCTGTCCCGCTTCGCCTCCTCCAGCTTCAGGCCGAGGCTCCCGAGGACGCTCGCTAGCGCCTGAGCCGGGGCTTCGATCAGGAGGATGTCCCCGGCCCGGACGGCCCACCGCCGGTTGGGAGCGGTGACGCGCACCCCGTTCCGCACGAAGCTGACGATTTGGGCGTCCGCCTCTTCCAGGGTCTTCTCCACCTGGCGGAGGGTCATGCCCACGACCTTGCTCCCCTCCTCGACCCGGGCCTCGGTGAGGTAGGCGGCAAGGTCGAACCCCTCGGCCGACGCCCCCTTGCGCGCCGGAACGAGCCGCCACCCCACGAGGGCGGTGAACAGGACCCCGGCTCCGGCCACCGCCAGCCCCACCGGGGCGAAGTCGAACATCGCGAACCCGCTCCCGGTGCTCCCGGCCCGGAACGCCGACACGATGAGATTGGGCGGTGTCCCGATGAGGGTCGTCATCCCGCCGAGGATGGAGCCGAACGCGAGCGGCATAAGCACCCGGCCCGGGGCGATCCCCTGCCTCCCCGCCTCCTGGAGGGCGATCGGCATGAGGAGGGCCAGCGCCCCCACGTTGTTCATCACGCTCGACAGCACCGCCGCAAGCCCGGTCAAGGTCGCGATCATCCGGGTCGGGCCGACCTGGAGCTTGAGGATCCGACGGGCCAGGACGTCCACCGCCCCCGAGGCCTGCAGACCGCTGCTCAGGACGAGCACGCAGGCCACGGTGATCACCGCGGGGTGGCCAAACCCGGCGAAGGCCCCCCCGGCCGGCACGAGGCCCACCAGAACGCAGGCGAGGAGGGAGCCCAAGGCCACCATGTCGTGGCGCCAGCGACCCCACAGAAACCCGCCCAGGGTGGCGGCCAGGATGCCGAGGATGAGGATCTGCGGACCGGTCAAGGAGCTCCCTTCTGGCGGCGGATGGAGCATTGTAGCACAACGGATTCCGACCCCACGACGTCTCTCCCTGTTGCGTGGTGGACAGTCCGGGTTCCCCGGACTCAGTCCCCTGACACCTCCCACACGCCGCCGCGGCCGTTCGATCCGGCCGCGGCGAGGAACCTTCCGTCGGGGGAGAAGGCAAGAGACAGGATCCCCTGCTCGGCCGGGGCCCCGAGCCCGGAGGTCGGCGTGAGGAGGCGCTCGGAGCCGAGGAGCACGAAGGCCTCGGCGTCCCAGAGGCGCACGTAGCCGTCGTAGGCCCCCGACGCGACGAGGGCCCCGTCCGGGGACCAGGCGACCGCCCACACCTGGTTCCGGTGGCCGGAGAGGGTGGCGACCTTGTTCCCCGTCCCGACCTCCCAGATCACGACCTCCCGCCAGCGTGCAGCCGCGAGCCGCCTCCCGTCGGGGCTGAACGCCAGGCCGTACACGGCCCCGGCGCTGTCTCTGAGGGTCGCCACGACCTCCTCCCCGGTCCGATCCCAGATCCGGACGGTCTTGTCCTCGCAGCCGGCAGCGAGGAGGGACCCGTCGGGGCTGAACGCCACGTCCCGCACCCGGTTGAGGATCGTCGTCTTCCCACCCCCCAGGACCTGGACCTGGGTCGCTACCGAGAGGATCTTGCTCCGCAGGAGGCGCCCCGACTCAAGGTCGTACCACATCGCGAGCCCGAGCCCCGACTTCTCTTCGACGCACCCCACCACGACCGTCGTCTCGTCGTGGCGCACCGCCACGGCGAGGATGTCCGACGCCCCGCCGCTGACGGGGATCGTCCCGCGCACGGCGCCCGATGCCAGATCCCACCGCCGGACCGTCCCATCCCACGACACGGAGGCGAGGCTCCCCCCGCGGAGAAACGCCACGTCGGCCACCGTCCCCGCGTGCCCCTGGAGGACCCCTACCTGGACCCACTGGCCGGAGGCAAAGAGAAGAATCTCCCTTCCTGCGGCCACGGCGAGGAGGGAACCGTCGGGCGAGAAGGCCGCGACCCGGGCGTGGGGCACCTCGAGGACCACCACCGGCTGAAGTAGGGGAGCCGCCCCAACCGAAAGGCTCAACGCACCAACCCTGAGGAGAACACCGCGCTTCATCCCCACCACCTCCGCCTCAGTATAATGACTCGCCATTCCTGAGTTTGCGCAAGGAGGAAGCCGCTGTGGGCTGGCTCGTCTTCTGGGGAATCCTGTTGACCCTCCTGATTGCCTGGAGTCTGGTTCAGGCGCAAGCCCGAAGACGGGAGGTGGCCCGGTGGGCGGAGCGCCAGGGCTTCACCTTCTCCCCCCGTCGGGACCGAACGATCCCCGAAACCTTCGCGGGATTCAGCTTGTTCCAGATCGGGTACGGGCGCCGAGCCTACAACGTTGCCTCGGGGAAGTGGAACGGGAGGTCCGTCCTTGCGTTCGACTACACGTACACCACCGGATCGGGGGAGAGTTCGCGGACCCACCACGTCTCGGCGGTGATCATGGAAAGCGAGATCCCCCTGGAGCCCCTGTCCATCCGACCCGAGACCTTTCTGGACAAGCTCGCCACGTTCTTCGGCAAGGAGGACATCAACTTCGAGTCCGCCCAGTTCAGCCGGGAGTTCCACGTCCGGTCGCCGGACCGGCGGTGGACCTACGCCGTCCTCCACCCCCGGACGATTGAGTTCCTCCTTGCCCAACCTCGGTTCCAGATCGAGATGGCTGGAATCCACCTCATCGCGTGGGGGCGGAAGCCGTTTGGCCCTGTCGAGTTCGACGCGGCCCTCGAGGTCCTGGCGGGGATCCTGGATCGGATCCCGGAGTACGTGATCCACGAGCGGCGGGGTAGGCGGCGATGATCCCCGTTCTGATCCTCGCGGGGCTTGTCCTCCTCTACATCGCCCTGACCTACAACAATCTGGCCCGGCTGCGCCAGCACGTGCGGGAGGCGTGGTCGGGGATCGACACCGAGCTCCGCCGGCGCTACGACCTCATCCCCAACCTTGTGGAGACGGTCCGGGCCTACGTCCAGCACGAGGGGGAGGTGTTTGCGCGGATCGCGGAGGCGCGAGCGCGCGCCTTGGCCTCGGTGGGCCCCCCGGACGAACAGGCCCGGGACGAGAACGCCCTCGTCGCCGCCCTGCGAGAGGTCCTCGCCGTGGCCGAGGGGTACCCCGAGATCAAGGCCGACCAGCACTTCCTCAAGCTCCAGAAGCAGCTTGAGCTCACGGAGGACCGGATCCAGGCCGCGCGGCGCCTCTACAACGCCAACGTGCGTGATCTCAACACCCGCCTGGCGGTGTTCCCCTCGAACCTCGTGGGCCACCTCTTTGGGTTCAAGCCCGAGCCATTCTTCGAGGTCGAGCCCGCCGTCCGGGAGCCCCTACAGGTGGCCGGCCTCCCACCGCAGGTCCCCGCCCACCGGGGGCCCAAGACCCCATGATCCCTGAGGCAATCGAAACCCTCCTCAAGGGGATCCTCGCGACCCTGGCCGCTGGGTTCGCGGGGTACTTCGGGGGTTCGGTGCCCGGTGAGTCGTCGAACGAACGCGATCAAGCTCTGTAGCAGCTCTGTGACCACACCGTAAGGCAGTACGCAGGCGGAACGACGAAGCCCACGGTTGACTCACGGGCACGCCGTCCACCGCCTTCGCCACCGGCGACCGCCAGAGGCGCAGAGACGCTTCCCGCAGCCCAAGCGATAGGTAGAGTCCTGGGACGTGGTGTAGATCCGGGGGTCTGAGGGCGTGTGCGTAGGCGCGGCAGCCTTGACGAGGAGGCCACCGGAGGGTTCCCTGGGAGCAGTCTCAACGGGAAAAGGAGGAACCCAAACCTAAGCCTGCGCGAGGATCGCCCTTAAGGAGCTCCTGCGCCAGTCCAAGGACGACACGGAGGTGGACGCCCTGAAGGAGGGTCTTGTCCTCCTTGTCCAGGAGCTCCTGGGAAGCGGAAGTGAAGGAGAAGACCGGGACTGGGCGGTACGAGCGGACGTCCTCTCGCCAGACGTACCGCAACGGCTACCGTGGAAGACGGAGGGACACCCGGGTGGGCACGGTGACGCTCCGGTTCCCCAAGCTCCGGTGGGGAAGCTACGTCCCCAGTCTTCTCCAGCCCCGGCGGAGGGCGGAGAAGGCGCTTCTGTCGGTGGTCCAGGAGGCGTACGTTCACCCCCGTGAGCACGCGGAAGGTGGACGACCTCGTGCGGACTCTCGGGATCGAGGGGATCTCCCGGAGCGAGGTGTCCAGGATCTGGAAGGCTCTCGACGAGCGGATGGAGGCGTTCCTGCGGGGGCTTGGGGGGGCTTTCTGGGGTGAGGCTTGGGATCTCGGATGCCCACGTTGGACTTCGGCAGGCCTTCGCCGAGGTCCTTGGCCGGGGCCTCTTGGCAGCGGTGCCGGGTGCACTTCCTGCGGAACCTCCTGGGCCTTGTTCCCCGGGAAGCGCAGCCCCTGGTGGGGGCCTGGGTGCGGACGATCTTCGCCCAGCCGAGCCCAGAGGCAGCCCGGGCCCAGCTAGACTTTGTAGCTGGGAGCCTCGAGAGGAACTTCCCCCGCGTGGCCACGCTCCTGCGGGAGGCGGGGGATGACGTGCTCGCCCACATGGCGTTCCCGCAGGTGCACTGGCGAAGTGTCGGGTCGGCCCTACGGCTGATCGGGGCGATCCTGAGAGAAGCAGGGGGAGGAGTGGATGGCCGTGCTCTACGGGGAGACGCCTGGAGAGCTCCCCGTCCCCGCGCTAGG
>CALKES010000030.1 GCA_938084715.1 Candidatus Bipolaricaulota bacterium
GGGCGATCCCGTAGACGGCCACCCCAAGGATCGAGAAGATCGAGCCGAAGGTCGTGCACTTCGTGGCCCCGTGGATCCGGGTGTAGACGTCGGGGAACCGCAGAAGCGCCACCGCCCCCAGGGCGTTGAACAGGGCCCCCACGGCAAGAAACGCGTAGATGAGCCCGCTCACGGAAGCCCCCGTTCGAGGTACCGGGCGATGTACAGCGTCCCCACGTAGGAGAGGAGGGCGTAGACGAGGGCCACGTCGAGGAGGACGACCAGGTTGAACGCCGCCCCAAGGAGGACCATCGTCGCCACAACGAGGGTGTTGATCGTGTCCAGGGCCACCGCCCGATCGGCGGCGGTGGGGCCGATCGAGAGCCGGATCATGCACACGAGGATGAACCCCAGCAGGGCCAGGGCACCCACGGCGAACGGCAGGGCGACGATCATTCGGCGACCCTCCGCGCCCAGGCGGGGAACGGCCCGCACACCTTGTCCGCGCTCGGGGACGGGTCCGTCACGTTGATCCAGTGGACGAAGAAATCACCGCTCCCGTCGTCCACGTCCAGGGTCAGGGTGCCGGGGGTGAGGGTGATCGAGTTGGCGAGGAACGTCCGGCCGAAGTCGGTCCGGAGGCCGGGGTTGAACCGGACGATCCCCGGGTTGATCCGGCCCGTGATCACCCGCCAGGCGACGTCGAGGTTCGCCCGGGCCATGGCGTAGAGGAACGGGCCCACGAGGTAGAGGAGGAACAGGACCCACCGCTGGGGCTGGAGGAGCCGCCAGCCGCCCCGTTCCCAGACGAGGGGGCCGGTGAACCAGCCCACGAGGAGGGCGATGAGGGCGCCGGCGAGGAGCTCGTCGGGGGCCCAGACGGCCCACCGCCCGCTGAACGCGGAGAACAGCAGGTACACGGCGAAGACGAGGACCCCTGTCGTCGTCCGCTCCGCCAGCCGGCGCATACGGGCCGGACTATAGCGCGGGGACTGGCCACCTGCAAACGTGGGCCCCGGAAGCCCGTGGCCCAGCCCCCCGGTGGCCGCAGCCCGAAAGGGTATCATCGGCCCCGTATGCACGACATTCGGGTCGGGACCGAAGACGTCTTCAAGCGGCAGTTGGAGCTGGCGGCCCGCAACTACGAGCTCCTCCAGAACCGGAAGGTACGGGCGTTCAACGTGATGGGGGCGATCGGGTCGGGGAAGACCCTCCTCATCCTCCGCCTCGCCGAGCGACTGAAGGATAAGGGCCTGCGGGTCGGGGCAATCGCCGGGGACGTAGCGGGCGATGACGACTACCAGAGGTTCGCCGCGGCCGGCCTCGTCGCCGCCAACCTCAACACCGGGGACGACTGCCACCTCGACGCCCACCGGGTGGGCCACGCCCTGGAGGACTTCCCCCTGGGGGAGGTCGACGTTCTCTTCATCGAGAACGTGGGCAACCTCGTCTGCCCGGCCGACTTCCCCCTCGGAACCGAGGGTGAGCTCGTCGTGATCTCCGTCACCGAGGGGGACGACATGGTCCGCAAGCACCCCAAGATCTTCGCCCAAACCGACGTCCTGGCCGTGAACAAGGTGGACCTCGCCGGCTTCGTGGGGGTGGACCCGATGGTCCTCGTGGACGACTACCGGAGGCTCAACCCCCACGGGAAGGTCGTCCTCACCGACGCCCGGAGCGGCCGGGGGGTGGACGAGCTCCTCGGAGCCCTGGGGCTGTGAGGTGCACGAGTACTCGCTTGCCCACGCGCTCCTTCAAGCCCTCACCGACCACCTCCGGGAGCACCCCGTGCGGGGCCGGATCCGGGCCGTCCACGTGCGGAAAGGCGAGCTTCTCATCCTCTCTGAGGAGGCCCTGGCCGAGGCGTGGCGGATCCTGGCCGAGGGGACGGCGGCCGCGGGGTCTGAGCTCCAGATCGAGAGGGTCCCGGTGAAGGTCCGCTGCGGATCCTGCGGCTACGCGGGCCCGGTGAGGTACTCGACCGACGAGGGATGGCACTTCGCGGTGCCCGTCCTCTCCTGCCCGCGGTGCGGAGGCCGGGCGGAGGTCGTCGAGGGCCGGGAGCTGGCGATCGTTGGCCTTTCGGTGGACGAGGACAGTTCTGAGGCGGGATAGGAGATCTCAGGGAGCTCGCCCTCGGAGCCTTGGAAGCAGGCCTATCCCCGCCAGCGGCGGCGGGCGGAGCGGAGGACCGGGACGAGCACGGGGCAGATCCAGCCCTGGTAGCCGGCAACGCCGGGCCCAAAGAGGAGGGCCCGGTCCCCCCGCCGGATCCCCTCGACCCCCGTCACGTCGGCGGCGACGCTGTCCATCCCGAGCTTCCCCACGAGCTCGGCCTGCCGGTCCTGGATCACGACCCGCTTGAGCTCGGGCCGGAGCCCGTCCCCGTACCCAGCAGCGAGGATCGCCATCCGTCGCGGGCCCGGGGTGAGGTAGGTGTGCCCGTAGCCCACGGGCCAGCCCCGGGGGAGGTCCCGGAGGGCGGCCACCTGGGTCCAGACCCTTGCGGCGGGGACGAGCGGGACGGGAGGGGCGCCCGGCCCCTCGGGGTAGCCGTAGGCCGCGGTGCCGATCCGGACCATGTTCAGGGGCGGAGCAGTCGCCTCGTCGAAGGCGAGGACCGCCGCCGAGTTCGCCAGGTGCCGCCAGGGGATCCCGATCCCCCGCCGCTCCCACTCCTGGAGGGCCTGGCGAAACCACCACACCTGGGCCCGGGTGAAGTGGAGGTCCTCGGGGGAAGAGCCGTTGGCGGAGGAGAGGTGGGAGTAGACCCCGGCGATCTCGATCCGATCGCGATCGATGAGCTCCAGGGCCTGGTCGACCTCCTCGGGGAGGAGCCCGAACCGGCCCATCCCGGTGTCCACCTCGAGGTGGACGAGGGCCCGGCGGCCGGCCCGGGCCGCAGCGGCCTCGATCTCGGGGATCATCCCGCTGTCCCCCACGGGGAGGTGGTAGCCCTCGCGGATCGCCCCGACGAGGGCCGCCCCCACCGGGGGGGTCATGATGAAGACGGGCTCCTCAAAGCCCGCCCGGCGGAGGAGGCGGGCCTCCCCGAGGTGGGCGACTCCGAACCAGTCCGCGATCCCCCTCGCCGCCCGGGCCACGGGGAGGAGGCCATGGCCGTAGGCGTCCTCCTTGACGACAAACAGGATCGCCACCCTCCCGGGGAGCCAGCCCCGCAGCCGCTCGAGGTTCCCCCGCACCGCCCCCGTGTCCACCTCGGCCCGCACCATGCGCCCCCGATTCCATCCCCCGTGGGCGGACGGGCCAACCTCCCCCGTCCGACGGCGGAGGGACAGCCGGGATCCCCGAGGCCCCGGGTATACTCCCCCGCCGATGAAGGGGCGCGTCCGGAAGAGGATCCACGTGCGGGGGACCGTCCAGGGCGTGGGGTTCCGTCCCTTCGTCTACCGGACCGCGGCCGCCCACGCCCTGTCCGGGTTCGTCCGGAACCTCGGCGACGCCGGGGTCGAGATCGAGGTCGAGGGGGACCCCGCGGCGGTGGAGCGGTTCCTCGTCGCCTTGCGAACCGAGGCCCCCCCCCTCGCCGTTGTCGAGAGTCTCCACGTCGATGACCTCTTCCCCGACGGAAGCGGGGAGTTCCGGATCCTCCCCTCCGCGGAGAGGGAAGGGGGCTCGGGGTCCCTCCCGCCCGACGTCGCCACCTGCGGCCCCTGCCTCCGGGACCTCGCCAACCCCGGGAGCCGGTACCACGGGTACTGGGCCACGAGCTGCACGGACTGCGGCCCCCGGTTCACCGTCGTGGAGGGCCTCCCCTACGACCGGCCCCAGACGGCGTTCCGGGACTTCCCCATGTGCCCGGACTGCGCCCGGGAGTACACCGACCCCCTGAACCGCCGCTACCACGCCCAGACGATCGCCTGCCCGGCCTGCGGCCCGAAGCTTCGCTTCGTCGAGGGAGGAACGCCCCGGGAAGGGAACCCCATCGAGCTTGCCCAGGAAGCCCTCCGGGCGGGGGGGATCGTCGCGATCAAGGGTTGGGGCGGGACCCACCTCGCCTGCGACGCGACGCGGGAAGAGGCCGTATCCGAGCTCCGGCGGAGGCTCTCCCGCCCCGGGCAGCCGTTCGCCGTCATGGCCCGGGAGGACCAGGTGGACCTCTTCGCCTCCCCGTCCCGGGAGGAGTGGGCCCTCCTCCGCTCCCCGAGGCGGCCGATCGTCGTCCTCCCCCTCCGGGAGGGGGCCCTCGCCCCCTCCGTGGCCCCGGGGCTCCACACCGTGGGGGCCATGCTCCCCTACACCGGCCTCCACCACCTCCTCCTCGCCGGCCTCCCCTTCCCCCTGGTCATGACGAGCGCCAACTTCCCCGGCCGGCCGATGCTCGTCGAGGACAGGCGGATCCTCGAGGAGCTGTCCGGCGTTACCGACGCGTTCCTCCTCCACAACCGGCGGATCGTCGCCCGGTGCGACGACTCGGTGGTGCGCGTCTCGGCCGGGGTCCCGACCTTCCTCCGCCGATCCCGGGGCTGGGTCCCGGAGCCGATCCCCGCCGACCTCGGGGAGGAGCCCCTCCTCGCCCTGGGGGGGGACCTCAACGTGGCCTTCGGCCTCTACGCCCACGGCCGGGTCTACCTCTCCCAGCACATCGGGAACACCGAGCACGTCGAGACCTGGGAGTTCCTCCGCGAGGCCCTCGACCACCTCCTCCGCCTCACGGGGATCCCCCTCCCCCGGAGGGTGGCCTGCGACCTCCACCCCCGGTTCCCAACCTCCCTCCTCGCCCGGGAGCTTGGGGAGGCGGTCCCGGTCCAGCACCACGTCGCCCACGTGGCGGGCTTGGCCGCGGAGCACGGGGTCGAGGCCCTGGTCGGGATCGCCGCCGACGGGTACGGGTACGGGGAGGACGGGACGGCGTGGGGGGGGGAAGTGATCGTGTGGAAGAGGGGAGCGTGGGAGAGGGCGGGTTCGTTGGCGTCGATCCCGCTGCCCGGAGGGGACCTGGCGACGCTCCGGCCGGGCCGGACCGCGGCGAGCTACCTCCTCGCCGCGGGGCTCGATCCCAGGGGCTCCGGGCTCGGCGAGGACGAGCTTCGGGCGGTTCGGTTCCAGATCGAGCGAGGGGTGAACTGCCCAGCCACCACGAGCGCCGGGCGGTTCCTCGACGCGGTGGCGGCGTGGCTGGGGGTCAGCCAGGCACGGACCTACGAGGGGGAGCCGGCGATGCGGCTGGAGGCCGCCGCCGCCCGGGGATCCCCGATCCCCGTCGACCTCCCCTTCCGGGAGGAAGGTGGCCGGCGGGTCCTCGACACCGTGGCCCTGTTTCGGAAGCTCGTGGAGCTGCGGGAGGGCGGGGCGAAGGAAGCAGACCTCGCGGCGACGGCCCAAGTAGGCCTCGCCCAAGGCCTCGCCGGGCTCGCCCTGGAGGCCGCGCGGCGGGAGGGAACCGAGGCGGTCGGCCTCACCGGGGGAGTCGCGGTGAACGACGCCATCGCCTCGGCCGTCCGGGACGCGGTGGAGGGGGCTGGGCTCCGGTTCCTCTCCCACCGGCTCGTCCCGCCCGGGGACGGGGGCCTCGCCTTCGGCCAGCTCGCCCAGGCCGCCCACGGGGGCGGGTGAGGCGATGGACCTTCGCCTCCTTGGGCTGCTCCTCGCCCTCGTCCTCATGGCCGGACTTGTCCTCGCCCCCCGGGGCGGCCGGCCCGGCGAGGGGACGTTCCCCATCGTCGGCCGGATGGCACCAGAGTTCACCCTGTCCGGACTCGGCGCGTTTTCGACCGCCGGAGCACGGGGAAGGCCGATCGTGATCGCGTTCTGGACAACCTGGTGCGGTGTGTGCAAGCACGACCTGGGGGTCTTGGAGGAGTTCCACCGCCTGTACGGGGACCGGGTGGCGGTGGTCGGGGTGTGCCCGGAGCGGTGGCATCAGGTGGGGGCCATCGTCGCCGAACGGGGGATCACGTTCCCGATCGTCCACGACCCCGGGGCAGCCGTGACCCGCCGCTACCAGCTTTCCGAAAACCTCCGCTACCCGTTCACCGTGTTCGTGAGCGAGAGGGGCGAAGTGGTCGGGGTGTGGGCGGTGGCGATCCGCGACCCCGCCCACCTCCTCGAGCTCCTCGCCCAGTCCGGGATCTCCCTCCCCTAGCGCCCGCCCGAAAGCGGGTGGTCAGCGTGGAGGACCTCGGTGTAGATCGTGTGGTGGGGGGCACCCCCGATCTCCGCCATCCGGAGGTCGGTTGTGACCTCGAAGATCTGCTCCTGGCCCGGGGCGAGGTCCCCGAGGATCTTCGAGCGCTCCCGGACGAGGTTCCAGTCCTTGTCGTAGAACCGGACCGCCACGCGGCCCTGGTTGATCCGGCGGTCGCCGATGTTGCGTACCGAACCGTAGACCCTCGTCCCAAAGTAGGTCTCCTCCGCCCGCCACTCGGTCACGTCCAGGGGGTAGGAGACCCCAACGACCACCGGCACCTGGGCCGTCCCCGTCCGGCCCTGGGCGTCGGTCACCGTGAGCCGGGCGTGGTACGTCCCCTCCTCCCGGTACCAGTGGGAGACCACGGCCCCCGAAGCGCTTTCCCCGTCCCCGAAGTCCCAGCGAAGGCTTGTGATCGGCGATCCCGGGGGGGTGGAGAGCGACCCGTCGAACACCACCTGAAGCGGGGCCTCCCCCCGAACTGGGGCGTAGAGGATCAAGGCCACCGGCCCCTCTCCGGGGGGCACGGTCGGCCCGCACCCGGCCACCGCCAGCGTGCCAACGACGAGCCCAGCGAAGATGATTCGGCTCTTCATGAACTCCTCCTTTCGTCCATTGTGTTACTCCGCCGTCGGCACGGCAAGAGCAGGCGCCCAGCCCGCGGCGTCCAGGGTGAGGCCGTCGGCGGCGGCGACAACTGGGATCCCGAGCCTCTCCCCTAGCCCCAGGGCGAGCTGGCGGGGGTTCCCCCGAAGCATCGTCGTCCCAAAGTGGGTGAGGACGGCGAGCCGTGGCCCCACGGCGGCGATGATCTCCCCGGCCTGGGGAAGCGCCAGGTGGTCCACATCGGGCTTCCAGTCCTTGAGGACCACGTTCAGCACAAGGAGAGCACACCCCGCGTAGTGCGAGGCGAGATCGGGCGAGAACCGGGTGTCGGTGATGAACCCAACCCGGCCCTCCGGCGAGTCCACAACGAGCCCGTACGCCTCGACGTTCCCGTGGCGGTGGGCCACAGGCCGGATCTTCACCTCGCCCACCCGGTGCTCCCCTCCGGCCTGCCAGGTCTCGATCCGCTCGAGGAACGGGCGGACGTAGCGGAGGACGACTGGGTCGTCCCCTTCCAGGGCGTCGGCAGGGGCAAGGAGGGCCCCCCGCCGCCTGTACCCCCCGTCGGCCATCGCCTCGACCAGGATGTTCACATCCGTCGAGTGGTCGAGGTGCGTGTGGGAGAGGAGGATCGCGTCGAGCTTGAGCGGATCGAGGGGGGGCCGGCTCTTGCGGAGGCGGAGGAGCGTCCCCGGCCCCGGGTCGAGGAGGAGCCGGGTCTCCCCAAGCTCGATCCACGTCCCGGCCGAGAACCGGAGCTGCCGGGCGACCACGAACCGCGCCCCCGCCGTCCCAAGGAACTTCACGTACCCCACGGGCTCGATCCTAACCCGAGGGCAGGGCAGGCGAAACCGTCTTGGTGGCCAAGGCGTACGTACGAGCTCAAGAGGTGGTCGCGGTGGGGAAGGGTGTCCTGGGGTTCGGCCTGTTCCTCCCGTTCGTGTTCGCGGTGGTCCCCGGGTTTGCGGATGGGATCTTCATCCCGTTTCCACGGCCGGACATCCCGGGTCCACCCTGGCGCTGGCTGGCGATCGTCTACCACCACGTAGCGGTCACGATCGAGAACGGGGTGGCCACAACCCGGGTGGATCAGGCGTTCCGCAACGACGGAAGGTTCCCAGTGGAGGGGACCTACATCTTTCCCGTTCCCTCGGGAGCGGTGATCCAGAAGTTCACCCTGTGGGTGGACGGGGAACCCGTGGTCGGAGACGTCCTCCCCGCCGACGAGGCCCGGGAGGTCTACCTCGCCGACCTCCGGGAGGCCCGCGACCCGGCGCTTCTGGAGTACGTGGGGCAGGGGGCGTTCCGGGCCCGGATCTTCCCGATCGAACCTGGGGAGACGCGGCGGATCGCCCTGGAGTACGCCGAGCTCCTCGCCCCCGAGGCCGGCCTCGTCCGCGACCGGTACCCGCTCGCCCCGGAGCGGTTCTCGGCCAGGCCCCTCGAGGAGGTGAGGGTCGAGGTCTTCGCCGGCCGGCCCCTGGGGAGCGTCGACTCCCCGACCCACGCCGTGACCGTGAGCCGCGAGGTCCCCACGAGCGCCCGCGCCCTGTACGAGGAGAAGGACGTCCTTCCCGACCGCGACTTCATCCTCTACCACTCCCTGGCCGGGGAGGGGGTGGGCCTGGACCTCCTCGCCTACAAGCCCGAAGACGACGACGGCTTCTTCCTGGTGCTCATCACCCCGCCTACGGAGCGCGACCTCGCCCCGCTTCCCAAAGACCTCGTCCTCGTGATCGACCGCTCGGGGTCCATGGAGGGGGAGAAGATGGTCCAGGCCAGGGACGCCGCGGCGTTCATCCTCGAGCGGCTGGCTCCGGAAGACCGGTTTGCGGTGATCGCGTTTGACCACGAGATCCTCGACCTCACCCCCGGGCTCGTCCCCGCCGATCCGGCGAGCGTTTCGGCCGCCGTGGGCGAGGTCCGGAGGCTGGCCGCCCGGGGGATGACGAACATCCACGAGTCCCTCCTCCGGGCGATGGATTGGCTCAAGCCCGCTGACCGACCCCAGTACGTCCTGTTCCTCACCGACGGCCTTCCCACCGCGGGAGAGACAGGGACCGACACGATCGTCTGCGACGTGACGGCCGCCAACGGGGCTGGGGCGCGCCTGTTTGTCTTCGGGGTGGGCTACGACGTGAACACCCATCTCCTCGACCTTCTCGCCGAGAACAACCGCGGTTCGACGGCCTACGTCACACCCGGGGAGAGCCTGGAGCTCGCCCTATCGAGCTTCTACACGAAGATCGCCGAGCCGGCCCTCGCCGACCTCGCGCTGCGGGTGGAGGGGGTAGGGGTAGACGACCTCTACCCGGCCCGGCTTCCTGACCTCTTCTACGGCTCCCAGCTCGCCGTGTTCGGTCGGTACACCGGGAGCGGTCCGGCGACGTTCATCCTTGCGGGCAAGCGCGGGCCGGAGGATCTCCTGCTCACCTACCCCGTGGAGTTCCCGGCCGTGGCCAGCGGGGCGAGCGGGCTTCCCCGGCTGTGGGCGGCGCGGAAGATCGGGCACCTCCTCAACCTCATCCGCCTTGGGGAGAAGACGGAGGACGAGCTCAAGCCCCTCATCATCGAGCTCGCCACGAAGTACGGGATCGCCACCCCCTACACCTCGTTCCTCGTCCGGGAGGAGGAGCGGCCGACCGTTGCCCCCGACCCGCGGGCGCTCCTGATGGCCGCTGGCGCCCCCGCAGTCGGGGCGGCGCAGCCCACGAAGGCCCTCGCCGAGGCCGAGGCGGCCCAGCGGGCCGCCCACGTCCGCGAGGTGGGGGGCCGGGTGTTCCTGTTCGTGGACCAGGGGTGGCAGGAGAGCACCTACGCGAAGGGCACCCCCACGGTCGACATCGTCTTCCTGAGCGAGGCGTACTTCGAGCTCCTGGACCGGTTCCCGGAGGCCGGGCCGATCCTCGCCCTCGGGGACAAGGTGGTCTTCAAGCTCGGGTCGGCCTGGGTCAGGGTCGGCGACGAGGCCTCACCGATCTCCCCGCGGAAGTGCTCGAGCAGCTCTCGCCCTAGCGGGGGAGAGCGGCCTCCGGCGGTGGCCGCCGATCGGGTGGCAACGAGCGGAGGCCCCCTCTCCTTCGGGGGGAGAGGGTCCGGTGAGGGGGGACCACTGGGCAGACGGCGCCTACTGCCCACTGTCCGGTCGAAGGGCCAACCGGAAAACCGGGGGAACTCCAAAGGCCCTCTCGGAACCTCCCCCGTGCGTTGCACGTGGCGCGGCCGGCGTCTTTGCGCCGGTGGACGCCGGACCCGCCTCGGTCCAGCCTGTACAATACGGGGTTCCTGCGGATGGAAGCAGGAGGCGTCTTCAAAGGAGGGAACGATGGTGAAGAAAGGGATCGTTATGGTGGTTGGGGTGGCCCTCAGTGCCTGGGGCGCGGCGGGGGCCGTGGCACTCTGTGACTACCGGCCGCCCGAGACAAGCCTCACCAGCCTCTGGCTCTCCGGGACGTACCGGTACTTCGAGGACCCGGCGACCCCGGGGGTGGACGTGAACGCCGGCCGCGCCGGCCTCTCCTTGAACCGGATCTTCGACTCCCCCGGGTTCGGCTACACCCTCACCGGCCTCGGGGAGCTCGGGTTTGCGGGGGCGAGCCTCTCCGGGATCTCCGCCCAGGGGGCAGGGACGGCCCGGTACTACTTCCTCTCCGGGGAACCCTACTTCGGGTTCGCGGGGCTGGCGGGGAACTACGCCACCGGGCAGCTTCAGCCGGGGCTCACCGCGAGCGTCGGGGTGGGCTACGGCCGGTTCGCCGACGTCACCCCGCTCGCCAAGGCGTTCCGGATCGAGAAGCTCCTCCTCGCACGGAACGTGATCGCCCAGGCCCTCCCCGATGACGTCCTCCTGGCCGTGGGGAGGGAGATCGGGCGGTGGGCGGAGTACTCGGCTGGGAAGACGCCCTCCGAGGCGGCCAAGGACCTCGCCGCGGCGGTGGTG
>CALKES010000031.1 GCA_938084715.1 Candidatus Bipolaricaulota bacterium
AGAAAGGCGTGCCCATCCGGGTGGGCGTGAACGCGGGCTCCCTCGACCCCCGCTTCCTTGCGAAGGGGAAGGAGGTCACCCCGGAGGCCTTGGTCCAGGCCGCCCTGTGGGAGATCGAGCTCCTGGAGCGGGAGGGCTTCCGGGACGTGGTGGTCTCCCTCAAGGCCCACGATGTTCTCCTCACTGTAGAGGCCAACCGCCTCCTGGCGAAGGAGGGGGACTGGCCGCTCCATTTGGGGATCACCGAGCCCGGGCCGGAGCTTGAGGGGATCGTGAAATCCGCGGTGGGGATCGGGGTCCTCCTTGCCGAAGGCATCGGGGACACCCTCCGCGTGTCCCTTCCCGGCGATCCCGGGCGGGAGGTGGAGGCCGCCTGGGAGATCCTGAAAAGTCTGGGCCTGCGGAAACGGGGACCCACGTTCGTGGTCTGCCCCACCTGCGGCCGCACCGGGATCGACATTCCGGGGATCGCCGCGGAGGTGAAGCGGTGGCTTTCCGCGCTGGAGAAGCCCCTCACGATCGCCATCATGGGGTGCCCGGTGAACGGCCTGGGCGAGGCGGAGCGCGCGGACTTCGCCATCCTCGGCGGAAAAGGCTTCGGCACGATCTACGCCGGCGGAAAGGTCCTCCTCCCCAAGGTCGCGGAAGGGCGCCTCGTGGAGGAGTTCGTGCGCGTCGTCCTCGAGGGGGTGAAAGCCCATGGGTGAGGCTCTTCCCATCACGCGTCACCCATCACCCGTCACCGAGGTGGATCGAGCCATCGAGCGGGCCGCCGACTGGCTCCTTTGCCACCAGTACCCCGAGGGCTACTGGTGGGGGGAGCTCGAGAGCAACGTGACGATCACCGCCGAGCACCTCTTCTTCACCCACATCCTGGGGATCGGCACCCGGGAGCTCTGGGAGAAGATCGCCCGCTACATCCTTTCTGAGCAGCGACCGGAAGGATTTTGGGCCAACTGGCACGGCGGGCCGGGAGACCTCTCCACCACCGTGGAGGCCTACCTCGCCCTGAGGATGGCCGGGGTGGACCCGGGTTCCCCGGCCATGAAGAGGGCCCGGGAGTGGATCCTCGCCCAGGGCGGGGTGGAGAGGACCCGGGTCTTCACGAAGATCTGGCTTGCGATGCTTGGGGAGTGGCCGTGGGCGGCCACCCCCATGCTTCCCCCGGAGCTCGTCCTCCTCCCCAAGGGGTTCCCGGTGAACCTCTACTCCTTCGCCTCCTGGGCGAGGGGGACGATCCTGCCCCTCGCGATCCTGCGGGTCCTCAAGCCCGTGTGGCCCATCCCGGCCCACGCCCGGATCGACGAGCTGTTTCCCCGGGGGCGGGCGAACGCCGACCATGCTTTGCCCCGAAAGAAAAGCGCCTGGGGGCATTTCTTCTACGGGGTGGACAAGGCCCTTCGGGTCTACGAGCGCTGTCCCGTCCCCTCCCTCCGAAAGCGCGCCCTCCAGCGCGCGGAAGGATGGATCGTGGAGCGCCAGGAGGCCGACGGCTGCTGGGGCGGGATCCAACCCCCGTGGGCCTACTCCCTTCTTGCCCTCTACGCCCTGGGCCACGCCCCGGAGTCGCCGGTGCTGGCGCGGGGGATCGCCGGCTTCTCCCGCTACGGGATCGAGGACGAGCGGGGGTTCCGGCTCCAGTCGTGCATCTCGCCGGTGTGGGACACGGGCCTGTGCGCGATGGCCCTCGCGGACGCTGGCCTTCCCCCGGACCACCCGGCCCTCGTGCGGGCGGGCATGTGGCTTCTTTCCGAGCAGATCTTCGTCGGGGGCGACTGGCAGGTGAAATGCTCCGCCCGACCCGGGGGGTGGGCCTTCGAGTTCGACAACGACCGTTACCCCGACACGGACGACACCGCGGTCGTCCTCATGGCCCTCCAGGGGATCGCGCTCCCGGAGAGGGCCAAGAAGTTCGCCCTGGAGCGGGGTCTGGAGTGGCTCCTCGGGATGCAGTCCAAGAACGGAGGCTGGGGCGCGTTCGACCGGGACAACACAAAGGCGTTCCTCCGGGAAATCCCGTTTGCCGACTTCGGGGAGCTTTTGGACCCGCCCTCGGCCGACGTGACCGGCCACGTCGTGGAGCTCCTCGGCCGGCTGGGCTACCGGCGGGGCTTTCGCCCGTTGGAGCGGGCCTTGCGCTACCTCCTCCGGGAGCAGGAGGCGGACGGCTCCTGGTACGGCCGCTGGGGGGTGAACCACCTCTACGGGACAGGTGCGGTGCTTCCGGCCCTTTCGGCCATCGGTTTCCCCATGGACGACGGGCGGGTGCGGCGGGCCGTGGACTTCCTCCTTTCCCGGCAGAATGGGGACGGCGGCTGGGGCGAGGACGTTCTCTCCTACCACCGGGAGGAGCTGCGGGGCCGGGGGCCGTCGGCCCCCTCCCAGACGGCCTGGGTCTTGTTGGCCCTCCTTGCCGCGGGTGAGGCCCGCTCCGAGGCCGTCCGCCGGGGAATCGCTTACCTAGTTTCCACCCAGCGCCCGGACGGGACCTGGGACGAGCCCTACTTCACGGGAACCGGATTCCCCACGGACTTCATGATCCGCTACCACCTCTACCGCCACGCCTTCCCCCTCATGGCCCTGGGCCGGTACCGGAGGGCGCTGGAGGAGCGATGAGGGTCGAGCTCGCGGCCGTGTACGGGTTCTGCCCGGGGGTGCGCCGAGCCGTGGCGATGGTGGAGGCGCACCTCCGGGGGAGGGGGGCCCTGTCGACCCTGGGAGCCATCGTCCACAACGCCCAGGTGGTGGAGGAGCTCGCCCGGAAGGGCGCGCGGGTGGTGGAGGACCTCTCGGAGGTCCGGGAGGGCGCGGTGGCGGTGACAGCCCACGGCGCCGGCCCCGGGGTGTACGAGGAGATCCGGCGCCGGGGCCTCCACCTTGTGGATACGACCTGCCCCATCGTCCGCCGGGCTCAGGAGGCCGCCCACCGGTTGAGCGAGGAGGGGTTCACGGTGCTCATCTACGGCGAGGCAGCCCACCCCGAGGTCGGGGGGCTCCTCGCCTGGACCGGGGGCCGGGGCCTGGCGACCCTGGACCCTCAGGAGGCAGGGAGGGTCCAGGGCCCGCGCCTCGCCCTCATCTCCCAGACGACGAAGGACGCCGAGGCGTTCTGGGAGTTCGCCCAGGCGGTGACGTGGGAGTCTCGGGGCCGGCTGCGGGAGCTCCGGGCCCTGGACACGACCTGCCCGGAGACGGGCCGGCGGTACCGGGCGGCCCAGGACCTCGCCCAGCGCGTTCAGGCGATCTTTGTCGTCGGGTCCCGGAACTCCGCCAACACCCGCCGCCTGGCGGAGGTCGTCCGGGCCACCGGGGTCCAGACCCACTTCATCGAGTCCGCCGACGAGATCCGCCCCGACGATCTGGCTGGGCTTTCGGCCGTGGGGGTTACCGCGGGGGCCTCGACCCCCGACGAGGCGGTCCGGGCGGTCCTCGCCCGGCTGCGGGAGCTGGGAGGGGAGCCGTGAACCCCACCTCGGCCGGGCCGGTCCTCCGGCGGGCGACGTTCACCGTCCGCACCGAGCGGGCGCCCCAGTTCATCGACGTCACGGACCAGGTGACGCGGCTCGTGGCGGAGAGCGGGGTTCGGGAGGGGTTCGTCCTCGTGTTTTGCTGCCACACCACCGCCGCGGTTCGGGTGAACGAAAACGAGCCCCTCCTCATCGCGGACATGGAGGAGTTCCTCAAGCGGGTCGCCCCCCCGGACCTCTACTACCGCCACAACGACTTCTCCATCCGCACGGAGAACATGACCCCCGACGAGTCCCCCAACGCCCACGCCCACTGCCAGCACCTGCTTCTGGGGGCGAGCGAGGCGATCCCCGTGGAGGGCGGGCGCCTCGTCCTTGGCCGCTGGCAGCGGGTGTTCCTCGTCGAGCTCGACCGGCCCCGGGAGCGGGAGGTCGTGGTCCAGGTGTTCGGCCATGGGTGATCTCGCGCGGGTACCCCCCTCGGAGCGGGTCCTCCTCCTCCCCCACTGCCTCCGGCCGGCCGCGGCCTGCCCAGGCCGCCCGGGCCGGGACGGGTTCGGGTGCCCATCCGACTGTCCGGTGGAGGGGTGCCCGATCCGGGCCCTGCGGGAGGAGGCCCTTCGTCTGGGCTACAAGGGGGTGTGCATCGCCCCCGGGGGGGCGCTCGCCCTTCGGTTTGTCCGGGAGACCCGGCCGAAGGCTGTGGTGGCGGTGGCCTGCGAACGGGAGCTGGCCGAGGGGCGGGAGGCGGTGGCCCGCCTCGGGGAGGATCCCCCTCTCGTCGTGGTCGTCCCCCTCTCCCGGGACGGGTGCGTGGACACCGCGGTCGACCTTGAGGCCGTCCTCAGTATTCTCCGCGTGGGGACGTGACGTACCCGTTCTCCCTGAACCACTCCACTGCCTGGCGGAGGGCCGCCCGGGCCGGGGTCTGGGGGAGCCCCAGCTCTCGGATGGCCTTTCCGGGGTCGTAGAACATCCGGTGGCGGGCCATCCGCGCCGTGTCCGGTGTCAGGCGGGGGACCTTCCCCGTGAGGGTCGCCCACCCCGCGCTGAGGTAGGCGAGGGGGAGGAGGGGGGCGGCGGGGAGGCGGATCCGGGGGGCGGGTTGGCCGCTCACGTCGGCCAGGATCTGGAAGAACTCGCGCATCGAGAGGTTCTCCCCCCCGAGGATGTAGAGCTCCCCGGGCTTCCCCCGCTCGGCGGCGAGGACGTGCCCTACGCCTACGTCCTCCACCGCCACGACGTTGAGGCCTCCGTCCACGTACGCCGGCATCCGCCCCCGGAGGAAGTCGAGGATCACCTGGCCCGTGGGGGTGGGCTTCCGGTCCCCGGGGCCGACGGGGAACGAGGGGTTGACGACGACCACCGGGAGGCCGCGGCGGGCGAAGTCGAGGGCCACCTCCTGGGCGAGGAACTTGCTCCTCTTGTAGTCGCCGATCAAGGTGTTGGGGCTCGGGCGGACCGTCTCGTCGGCGGGCCTCCCGTCGGGCCTCAGGCCGAGGGCGGCGACCGAGCTCGTGTGGACGACCCGCTCCACCCCCGCCTCGAAGGCCGCCTGGAGGACGTTCCGGGTCCCCTCCACGTTGACCTCGTCGATGAGGGTTCGAGGCCGGACCCAGAAGCTGTACAGGGCCGCGACGTGGAAGACGAGGGAGCACCCTTGAACGGCGGCCTGGACCGACCGGAAGTCCCTCACGTCCCCTTCCACGAACTCCACCTCGAGCCCCGCGAGGTTTGCCCGGTCCGAACCCGGACGGACGAGGGCCCGTACCCGGTACCCCCGGTCGAGGAGGGCCCGGACGACGTGGGACCCGATGAACCCCGTGCCTCCGGTTACGAGCGCCCGCATCGGGGTGATTCTCCGTCGTCGAGGAGGGGGACCGCCATCGGGGGGACGTCTAACCCCTACAACCTCTTGGGGAAAGGGCTGGGGAAATGGAGCGGGAAGGATGGGTTTCCGGAGGGGGGAACCCGTCCGGACTCTGGACACCTGTCCCGAGGAGGGGGGACGTCTGTCTGGGAGTTTTCCCCAGGGGGCGGGCCTTGACCGGGGCTTCCTAGCCCGCTATACTCCGTCCTGCCCGCGAGGGCACATCGGCGGGACGCCTGGTCTTTGACAAGTGGACAGGGACAGACGGGACCTACCAAAACCCTTGAGGCTAAATTGAGAGGGTATGATCCCGGCTCAGGGTGAACGCTAGCGGCGCGCCTAACACATGCAAGTCGAGCGATCGGCCTGCCAAAGCCGCAAGGCCGAGGCAGGTACGGAGCGGCAAACGGGTGAGTAACACGTAGCCAACCTGCCTCCGCGACGGGGATAACCCGGGGAAACCCGGGCTAATACCCGATGGTCTTCCCGGGGCACAAGCCCTGGGAAGTAAAGGCACCTTGGTGTCGCGCGGAGAGGGGGCTGCGGCCCATCAGCTCGTTGGTGGGGTAACGGCCCACCAAGGCGACGACGGGTAGGGGGCCTGAGAGGGTGGCCCCCCACATGGGGACTGAGACACGGCTCCGACTCCTACGGGAGGCAGCAGTGGGGAATCTTGGGCAATGGGCGAAAGCCTGACCCAGCGACGCCGCGTGCGGGACGAAGCCCTTCGGGGTGTAAACCGCTTTTCTGGGGGACGAATAAGGTGGGGAGGGAATGCCCTGCCGATGACGGTACCCTAGGAATCAGCCACGGCTAACTACGTGCCAGCAGCCGCGGTAAGACGTAGGTGGCGAGCGTTACCCGGATTCACTGGGCGTAAAGGGCGCGTAGGCGGTTTGGCAAGTCGTCTGTGAAAGCCCCCGGCTCAACTGGGGGAGGTCGGACGAAACTGCCAGGCTGGAGGACGGCAGAGGAAGGTGGAACGACCGGAGTAGCGGTGAAATGCGTAGATACCGGTCGGTATCCCGATGGCGAAGGCAACCTTCTGGGTCGTTCCTGACGCTGAGGCGCGAAAGCGTGGGGAGCAAACCGGATTAGATACCCGGGTAGTCCACGCCCTAAACGATGTGGGCTAGGTGTCGGGCGAGCAGTCGCTTGGTGCCGCAGCTAACGCGTTAAGCCCACCGCCTGGGCAGTACGGCCGCAAGGTTGAAACTCAAGGGAATTGACGGGGCCCCGCACAAGCGGTGGAGCATGTGGTTCAATTCGATGCAAACCGAAGAACCTTACCCGGGCTTGACATGCTGGTGGTACCGACCTGAAAGGGGAGGGACCCAGGGCCTTCGGGCGTCTGGGAACCAGCACAGGTGCTGCATGGCTGTCGTCAGCTCGTGTCGTGGGATGTTGGGTTAAGTCCTGAAACGAGCGCAACCCCTGCCGCCCGTTGCCAACGGACCCTTCGGGGTGCCGGGGACTCAGGCGGGACTGCCGGCGAACAGTCGGAGGAAGGAGGGGATGACGTCAAGTCCTCATGGCCCTTATGTCCGGGGCGACACACATGCTACAGTGCCCAGTACAATGGGTTGCCAACCCGCAAGGGGGAGCCAATCCCATCAAAACTGGGCATGGTTCGGATTGCAGGCTGCAACCCGCCTGCATGAAGCCGGAATCGCTAGTAATCGCGGGTCAGCTACACCGCGGTGAATACGTACTCGGGGCTTGTACACACCGCCCGTCACGCCAACCGAGTGGGGGGCACCTGAAGTCGTCCGAAGAGGGCGCCGAGGGTGTCCTTCATGAGAGGGGCGAAGTCGTAACAAGGTAGCGGTACGGGAACGTGCAGCTGGATCACCTCCTTTCTAGGGAGTAACCTTCGTTACACCCAGGCTTCCCGCCCGGGAGGGCCCGTCGTCCCCTGTCCACCCACCTCCCGCGCGTCCAAGGTCGGACGCGCTTCTGTTTCCCAGACGCCCCAGGGCTCCTCGGCACGCTTCCCGTTTCCTTCGCCTCTTCCCCGACGCCCGCTACCCTGCAGACGCTATGGAGACCACCCAACCGAGAACCCCTCTGACCCGCGATGATCCCATTTGGGCTTCCGGCGACCGGATCCGGGTCCTGGCCCGGGAGACCGTGTACCACCCCGGTTCCCCCAGCACGGCGGTGTACCTCGTGGAGGAGGGACGGGTGAAGCTGTCCTACCTCCACCCCTCGGGAAAGCGGATCACCCTCGCCCTCCGGGGTCCGGGGGAGGTGTTTGGCCACATGGCCCTCGTGGGCGAGAAGCGCCGCCGCCACCACGCCGAGGCGATCGAAGACAGCGAGCTCATCCGCGTGGAACGCGACCAGTTCCTCGCCGCCGCCCGCCGTCGCCCCGAGGCCTTCGCCGACCTCCTGGGCGTCTTCGGAACCTGGATCCAGGAGATCGAGGAGATCGTGGAGGATCTCGCGTTCCGCGACATCCAAACCCGCCTCTCCCGCCAGCTCCTCCGGCTCTCCCACGAGTACGGGGTGAAGACGAAGCACGGGATCCTCATCGGCTTTAAGCTCACCCACCGCGATCTGGCGGAGATGATTGGCTCGGCCCGGGAGAACACGACCGTGGTCCTCAACCGGTTTGAGCGGGAGGGGATCCTCGATAAGCGCCGCTACCAGATCGTGATCAAGGACCTCGAGGGCCTCAAGGAGAAGTGCCAGTCCTAGGACGGGGGGGCACCGGGTTGGGCGGCCGGCTGCGGCCGCCCTTCTTTTGCGGCTCTTCCGGGAGCCGTGTGGGTTGGGTGACCGAGCCGGGAACCAGTTCCAAGACAAGCGCGACGCCTGCCTGGACCCAGCTCCTTGGCGGAAGGGCATGGAATCCCAGACCCTGACCACCGAGGATTCCTCCACCACAAAGGACACCAAGGGACGAAGGGCAATAGGCGTTCAACCGGAACATCTGCCCACAGAGTTCCGTGTACCACCAGACCAGGTTGTGCGGCAACCTCCGGCTTCCCACCGATCAAGGTTGTTGAGGGGCAGCGATCGGGTTCGGTGTGCTGCTCTTCGTCTCCTTCGTGCCCGTGGTGGTGAAGGACCGCGCGGCCCTGGGGTCATGAGTGAGATCCTACCCACACGGAAGCCGGAAGAGCCTCTTTTGCTGCCCGGTTCGTGTGGCGTTCGCTCCCGCCAGGTGGACGTTCGGACGGCAATGCTGCGTTCCCTAAGCGATGACAGGTTCTGACACAGCTGGGGTGGATCAATCTGCGCCAGGGACTTCAGGACAGCGTTGGACAACTCGTGATATTCCTCTATCGTTGAGCCGTCAAGAGGCGGTATCGAGTCGACGACCGTGATCGATTGTTGAGCGTGGCAAGAGGACGATCGGGGGTGACGGGGATGTCCTCGATTCGATCAAGCGAGAGGTGTAGTGAGTGTCCACACCGCCAGGGAGGTTGCGTCCTTTCCGTGTTGGACGAGAAAGCGCTGTCGGAAGTTAGTCTGCACCTTCGTTATGTCCACTTCGCGAATAGGAATATGCTCTTTCACGCGGGCGCACCGATTGCGGGTTCCTACTTCGTCTGTCAAGGGAAGGTGAAGATCTATGCCCCTGGCCCGGATGGGAGGAGCCCGCTCCTGAGGCTGTGCCTCCCAGGGGAACTGCTTGTGGTGCCAATTCGCGATGAGCACACAGTTACGGCCCAGGCTGTTGGAGAGGTGCGAGTGGGGATTGTAGGTGGGATTCGATTGCGCAGCATACTCGAACGACATCCACGTCTGGCTCTCGCGGTGATCCAGCGCCAAAGCGATGAGCTGGCACAGTGGCGAAGGAGGGTTGTCACCCTCGCCACGAAGCCGACCCGAGAGCGGCTGCTCTTCGTTCTGCGAGAGCTTGCAGCGCGCCATGGCGCGAAACGAGCTGATGGCACGGTTGTGGTTGATCTTGATCTCTCTTCAAAGGAACTCGCGGACATGGTGGGAGCCACTCGCCAAACGGTGAGCTGCGAGCTCGGGCGGCTGGTGGGGCAAGGGGTGATCCTCCGAGAGCGCCGTCAGATCACGATTCGCGATGTCAAGAAATTGGTTTACCTTGACAGGCGCCTTAAGGAAGAGAGCTTAGGTATCTGCGATCACGGGTACGATCAGTAAAATGCTCGCTTGGGTGAAGCCGGAGAGTGGTACCCCGCGCCCTCGATGGGGTGTCTGGAAGAAGTTGCTGATCTGGCGATTAGTTCTGCGTTGTTGTCTCCCGACGGCCATCTGGCGCGACATGGGGCACTGCGCAGTGTTGTCCGACATCAGACAGGTGACTGTCGGAGAATTGCTTGACGTTGCGGGTCTGTCTGGCGCAAAAAGGATACTGCCGGGAAGGAGGTGATGAAGGTGACCCGGCAATGCTGGGAGAAGCCAGTGCTCGTGGACCTCGAAGGTCTTGCGAACGGGTGCTCATGTGGCTTCTGCATTGCTCAAGGGCAGGCCAAGCCTGAACCTGACTAGACGGTAAGCTGCGAAGACCTGGATTGACTACTCAACCAGGTCTTCTGGCAATTGAGCCCTGATTTGCGATACTTGGAGGGGTTAGGACGCCGCAACAGGCGCGTTCTAGGTCGGGTCACTCCTCCTAACTCTGGAGGACGAATGCTCGGGGAAGCCGAAGTGAAGCCGCGAGTTGCCACGTTGCTTCGGGTGATCCCAAGCTCTGACCAACACATGTTGTATATCTACAGTCCTGTGGACGGTTCAATCAAGATCGCGAACGCGGTAACCAAGCGTGTTCTGGATCTCTGTGACGGGAGCCGGGATCTTGCCGAGATTGCGTCGGTCTTGGCGGAGGAATTCGAAGGGGATGCTCTAGTCATCCAGGCCGATGTGCAGGCTTTGCTGGATACGCTGCGTCGTGAAGGACTAGTGGTATGAAGAGCGAGGTCATTCCAGGGCCGAGCAGAGCCATTCTCTACCTCACGCAGCAATGCAATATGCGTTGTCAACACTGCTGGGTAGGTGCTGCGCCTGATGCGCCAGCGGCGAGCCTGGCTGATGCGGTCCCTGACACAGCAGAGCTTCTACGTGCACTCAAGGCGCTTGGGGTCGAGCATATTGGGCTAACAGGGGGGGAACTTTCCTGTTCAGGGGCTTCGTTCATAGGCTTGTTCAGCAGTGTACCAGATTGGGCGTTCCTGTAGGGATCGAGACGAACGGTTCCCTGCTGAGCCAGCGTGATGTCTGTTGGCTTCGAAAGCACAGGGTATACGTCTCGATAAGCCTCGACACTCTCAATGAGCGGTCATTCGACGACTTCAGAGGGATGGCGGGGGCGTTCCGTCGTGTCTGGCGAAGCCTTCAGCGACTCACCGAGAATAGGGTTAATACCCAGGTTATTTGCTCAGTTACTCCGGGGAATGGCGATGAGGTAGCAGATTTTGCCAGCCATATGCTTGACAGGCGCAATGTCAGTAGTCTGAAGTTCAATGTCGTCACCCAGGTGGGCAGAGGCAAAGATGTCGTCGCTGATTCTGCTGAATGTATAAGGATAATCCAGGTTGTCGCACGGGTCTGCCGAGATTACCAAACTGCAGACCTGGGTAAGATCTCAACCAACATCCCGATGGCATTGGTTGACGACCCGATGCTCGCCCATACCTGTGACTACAAGCGATTGATCGGAGTCCTTCCCGACGGCGCGCTCTCGTTCTGTGGTATCGGCATTAGGTTTCCGGCGCTGGTGGCGGGACCCTTGGATGATGATGTGGAGGAGGTGTGGCGCTATGCGGCGGTTTTTGGCGGTATTCGGGAGATCTCTCCTGACCGTGTTACCGGTGTTTGGGCGAACTGCATATTCGGCAGGGTATGCTGCAACCATTGTCCTGCAGCTGCATACGAGAACTACGGCGATTTCTACCACTCGCATCCATGGTGTCAGATGTTCCACAAGATCGGGTTGTTTCCGGAGAAGTTCTTGATTGACCCGATGACACCCGTACCACACTGCCCAACCCCCAGCCGTCTACCATGATGTTTGTGGACCAACAGCAGCTTTGGAGGAGGTCGCACAGCTGGTTGTAGATTGGACAAGACGAAACATACAGCCAGTTGAGCTTACTGCAGCACTGTGTCCGGTGGATGATCTCCTCACCCTAGGGCGAGGACCGTGTTTCAGCATTGCCTGCTTGATCGTGTCTGTGTTGAGGCGCATCGGGATCAGCGAATCCTACGTGGGGGTACTGCATCTCCCGGACAGGCTTCTTGACGGCGCTTTCCATGCGGTGGCCCTCGCGAGGGGACCAAACGAAGACTGGCTACTCCTTGACGCAGTCGGCGATAGGAGCCTCATCAGTGTGGGAGATCTGGGCCATCTGCCGCGTGAGCTAGGCGAGATTGTCGTTATGTTCAACGACGAGGAGGCCTTCATTCGGTGATCGCGCCGCGGGGAGCGGGAAGGCAGCCCCAGACCTTCCTTCGGATGGCAATAGCCTGGGTGGTGAGGAGGCAGCTCCGAGGGAGGGATCCAAGGCTGCCATTCTGGAGCATCCTGTCGTTTCTACGCCGTCCCTACGCGACCCTGATCGTGTTCGTGGCCACGGGCCTCCTCCTCGTCGGCATGCAGCTTGGCGTCGCCAGCCTCACGCGCCAGGGGATCAACTCCTTGGTTGGGTACGATCTGCCGGCGTTCCTGGTGGCAGTAGCAGGCATGTTCCTGCTGCTTGCCGCTGAGGCGGCGGGTCGGGCGTGGTGGCGCGCCTCGGCCGTGGATTGCGGCGCGGAGATCGCTTCCCAGATGCGTTGGCATCTGGCGGACCGGTTGTTGGCGGCCCCCGTCCACGTCGTCGAACGCCTTCCGCCTGGAGAGCTGGGCGCGCGGTTCACCTCCGACATCACCGCCGCATCGGCGCTCCTCAGGCCGACGCTCTCTTGTGTCCACACGTCTTTCCTCGCTTTGGGGGCGGCGGTGTACATGATTGTCCTGGACTGGAGAATTGGCCTGGCTACACTCGTGGCGGTGATTGTGACAACGAAGACCGGCGAGGTCCTGTCGCGTCCGATCTCGCACGCTGCAGCGCGCGTTCAGGACAGCTACGCGCAGCTGTCGGCGTTCTCTGAGCAATCACTTGCCAACGTGGCCACGGTGAAGGTGTTCAACCTGGAAGGTCTGCTCCAGGAAGGCTTCGCCAGGCTCAACACGGCGGCGGCGGAGGTGGGGCGTGGCTGGGCCGACGCACCGCGCTGCTCGATGCCGCGGTGTGGTGGTGGGCGGCTGTTCCGCTGTTCATCCCCTTGGGATACGGAGGCTACCTGGTGTTGCGGGGGGCGCTGGATCCAGGGACCGTGTTCGCCATCCTGTACCTCTCTAACTTCACCCGTGCCCCGGTGGCCGAGCTCGGCGGCCTCCTCGGGGCGATCAGGAAAGCTTTGGGAAGCGCGGAGGGCGTCCTGCATCTGCTGGGGGCTTTGGATGAGGGAAGGCCGAGGCCTCCGGCTGTTTCTTCCGACCTGAGTTCAGGGGGGGGACGGCGAGGCTCGACCAGGTCACGTTCCGCTACCCCGGCTCTAGTGTGTCGGTGCTGGAGAAAGTGACCGCCTCTCTGCCGGTGGACCCTCGTTCGTCGTCGGCC
The DNA here is from genome assembly GCA_938084715.1 of Candidatus Bipolaricaulota bacterium. GTDB lineage: Bacteria > Bipolaricaulota > Bipolaricaulia > Bipolaricaulales > Bipolaricaulaceae > Bipolaricaulis. The sequence continues at coordinate 12,924 of CALKES010000031.1, forward strand.
GCAGCGGCACGGGGAAATCCACCCTATTCAAGGTCCTGGCGGGGCTCTACCCCCCGACTTCGGGCACGGTGCACGTCATCCGGGTCCCCCATGCCGATCGGGCGGGAGTCCCAGTGGTCTACGTCCCGCAGGAACCCTTTCTCTTTCCGTGGACGATCCGTGACAACCTGGCCCTGGTGCGCTCCGATCTCCAACTCGAGGACGTAGCCCGAGCGCTTGAGGTTGCCTGTGCGGAATTCGTGTGGGAATTGCCTCATGGACTGCTCCTCCTCGATGAACCGGGCGCCAACCTCGATGCCTGCACAGAAGAGGAGCTCCTGCGGCGCCTGCGGGCGTTCATGCGCGGGCGGGCCATGGGCATCGTAACTCACCGGCTCGGCCTCATCGGCGATCAGGACTGGGTGATCGTGCTTCAGAATCGCCGTGTGGCGAGCCAGGGATACCACGCCGAACTCCTCCAGCGCTCGCCTCTCTACGCGGCCATGCAGAGCGAGTTCCGGGATGACGGTGATCCCCGATGACCGGTGGCCGACAATTGAGGGCCATTGGGCGGTTCATCTGCGCCTGCGGGGCCGGTTTCCCCGCGGGCATCGCGCTGTCGGCGGCCGGGGTGGTGCTCAGCTACGCCCTGGGTGCTCTGGCCCTCGCGCTGTTCGTCAACGTTCACCGCGAACGGGATCTCCCCTCTCTCGTCCGTCTGCTGGGGCTTCTCGGGATGATGTGCGTGTCCGTTCCCCTGCTTATGGGGGGTGGAAAGCTCCTCGTTGCGCTGTCCTCCGAGCGCGGGCTGGCCTCAGTACGCGATGCTCTGTATCGGAAGGCGATTCGCCTTCCCCTTTCCCACTTCGACGAGCGGGGGGCCGGGGGAGTTCACTCCGCTTTGGTCAACGACTCCCGTCTCCTCGGTGACGTTCTAGCAGGGCAGACGACCTCTCTTGCCAGCCTGGCCCTCGGCCTGGTCACTGGGGTGGGGGTTCTCATCTGGTGGCGTTGGCCCACGGTGATCCTCATGCTCGCCCTCGCCGGGGCGGCGGTCATGGCCAACGCCCGATTCCCGCGGCGGGTCCGGGATTCCACACCAGCAGAGCAGGCCGCCTTGGCCCAGGTGATGTCAGGAGGCTTGGGGCTGGCCCGCGGGATCCTGACTATCAAGGGCCTTGGAGCCGAACGCAGGTTCCTCTCCTACGTGGAGCGGGTAGTGGGCCAACACCGGGCCTCTGTCTCCAAGCGGGGAAAGGTTCAGGGATGGGCCTCCGCCGCCGCCTCGGTCACAGGGGGCGGCTTGTACCCCGCGGTCAAGCTCGGGGCAGGATTGATGGCGTTCCGGGGGGCGATCTCCCCCGGCGGGGCGATCGGGATCGCCCAGCTGGCGAGCCAGACCGTCCAACCCCTTACCGGCATCGTTTCCCTTTGGTCTCAGCTTCAACAGGGCGTTGCCGCTGGGAGACGGGTGACCGAGCTTCTCTGTCAGGAGGAGGACCCCTAGGCCTCCCCTGCCCTGTACGCAGGCGATCTCCTACAGTGGATCGAACTCGATCGGGTGTCGTTCACCTACCCCGGAGCGCCGACCCCAGCGCTCACCGCGGCCTCGTTGAGGGTGAAGAGAGGCGAGGTGGTGGCAGTCGTCGGTGAGAGTGGCTCCGGGAAGAGCACTCTGCTGAAGATCCTGTGCGGCCTCTATAGGGCTACGCGCGGGGAAGTCCGCGTCGGAGACGGTGACCGTGCCCTGATGGCTCGTCCTGGAGACCTCCGTCGGACCAGTGCCCTCTGTCCCCAGGATCTCCAGCTCTTCCCGCTCACCATCGCCGAGAACCTGGAGATGGTCTGCCCAGGCTGCATTGATTCCGCTTCGCATGACGGGCTTGCAGGGGAGATCCTTCGCCTGTTTGAGATCCCCGAGTTGGTTTCCGAACTCCCTGAGAGGTGGGCCACCCCCGTGGGCAACCTCTCCGGGGGCCAGAGGCAACGCATCGCTGTGGTGCGGGCATTCCTGAAGGTGGCCCCGATCGTGGTCCTCGACGAGCCGACGAGCCACCTGGACACGGAGGCGGAGCAGGCGGTGATCCGTGCTGTCCGAGAGCTAGCGCAGACACGGCTCGTCATCGTCGCCACCCACCGCGTGATCCGGCTGGGTTGGGTGGACAAGATCGTGGTGCTGGATCACGGCCGTATCGCCCAGATCGGGACGTTCAGGGATCTCCGCCAAGAGCCGGGGCCGTTCGCTGTGCTCTACGGGCGACAGATCCGGAAATCTGCCCAAGATGGAGGCGGCGGCGCGTGAGGCCGTGAAGCCCAGGGAGGGGCGTCTCCTGGGGGTTCCCGCGCGGCGGGTTATAATGACCCATCCTGCAAAGGAGGGTCTCGATGAAGGAAATCCGCTGGCACGGGCGAGGCGGACAGGGCGCGAAGACCGTGTCCCAAGTCCTTGCCCAGATCAACCTGCGCGAAGGCAAGTTCGTGCAGGCGTTTCCCGAGTTCGGCCCCGAGCGCTCCGGGGCCCCGATCCGGGCCTACAACCGGATCTCGGACGACGAGATCCTCGTCCACTCGGCCGTCTACACCCCGGACGTCGTCGTGGTGGTAGACGAGTCCCTCCTCCGTTCCGAGAACCCCACCGAGGGGCTCCGACCGGATGGCATCCTCATCGTCAACACCCCGTGCTCACCCGAGGAAATCCGGAAGCAGACTGGGTTCCGAGGGAAGATCATCGCCGTGGACGCCGACCGGATTGCCCGCGAGGCGGGGACGGGCTTTGCCAACATCCCCATGCTCGGGGCGGTGGCCGCGGCCCTCGGGACGGAGTGGGGGATCGTGGAGGAGGAGGTCCGCCGGGCGATGGGGGAGCGGATGAGCCGGGACATGCTCGAGAAGAACGTCGCCGCCCTCCGGGCGGCCTACGAGGAGGCCAAGGGGGTGGGGAGTGTCCGCTAAGCTCAAGACGTGGAAGGAGCTGCCCCTTGGGGGCGTCGTCCCCGGCGGTGTGGCCCGGGAGCTCAACAAGACGGGGAGCTGGCGGGCCGAGCGGCCGGTCTGGCACGAGGACAAATGCATCCAGTGCCTCCAGTGCTGGCTCCACTGCCCCGACGCCTCGATCGTGATCCAGGGTCAGAAGGTCACCGGAGTCGACTACGACCACTGCAAGGGGTGCGGGGTGTGCGCGGCCGTGTGCCCCAAGGACGCCATCGACATGGTTCCGGAACGGGAGGGAACATGCGCAAGGTGATGACCGGCCACAAGGCGGTGGCCGAGGCGATGCGGCAGATCGAGCCGGACGTGGTGGCGGTGTACCCCATTACCCCCCAGTCCGAGATCGCCGAGTACTATGCGGAGTACGTCCACGACGGGATCGTCCACACGGAGCTTGTGCCGGTGGAGAGCGAGCACTCGGCGCTTTCGGCGTGCGTGGGGGCGGCGGCGGCCGGGGCACGGGTGATGACCGCGACCTCCTCCCAGGGCCTCGCCCTCCTCGTGGAGGTCCTGTACATCGCGGCCGGGATGCGGCTCCCCATTGTGATGGCGCTTGCCAACCGGGCCCTCTCCGCCCCGATCAACATCCACTGCGACCACTCCGATGCCTACCTCGCCCGGGACGCTGGGGCGTTCCAGATCTTCTGCGAGAGCGCCCAGGAGGCGTACGACTACACCCTGATCGCCCAGCGGATCGCCGAGCACGCGAAGGTTCGGCTCCCGGGGATCGTGAACCTGGATGGGTTTGCCCTCACCCACACCTCCCAGGTCGTCGAGCCCCTGGAGGACGCGGTGGCCAAGAAGTTTGTGGGCCCGTTCCAGCCCCTGTATCCCCTTCTCGATGTGGACAACCCGGTGACCTGGGGGCCGTTTGCCATGCCCGACTACTACTTTGAGCTCAAGCGGGCCCAGGAGGCGGCGATGGAGGAGGTCCCCGGGGTGTTCCTCGAGGTCCAGAAGGAGTACGCCCGTCTTTCGGGCCGACCCTACGCCGGTTTCTTGGAAGAGTACCGCCTCGCGGATGCGGACCGGGCGCTGGTCGTCCTCGGGTCCACCGCGGGGACGGCCAAGGTGGCGGTGGATGCCCTCCGGGAGAGGGGGGAGAAGGTGGGCCTTCTCAAGGTGTGGCTCTTCCGCCCCTTCCCCTACGCGGCGGTGGCCCAGGCCCTCGGGCACCTGAAGTACGTTGCCGTGCTCGACCGGGCGATCTCGTTTGGGGCAATGGGCGCTCTCTACAGCGACGTGGCGGCCGCCCTCTACCGCCACAAGGACCGGCCGGTTCTCACCAACTACATCTACGGCCTGGGCGGCCGGGACATCACCGCCGAGCAGCTCGAGAGCGTGCTTCTTGAACTATCCAAGGTTCGTCCGGACGAGGCCCTCCGGTACATCGGCCTCAGGGAGTAGGGATGCCGAGCATCAAGACGCTGGCGAAACGCGAAGAGAAGGAGATCCGGTTCACCCCCGGGCACACCCTGTGCGCGGGGTGCGCGGAGCCGATGGTGGTCCGTACGGTCCTCAACGCGATCGAGGACCCGGTGGTCGTGGCAAGCCCCACGGGGTGCCTCGAAGTGGCCTCGAGCCGCTTCCCCGGCACGGCGTGGAACGTCCCCTGGATCCACGTGGCGTTCGAGAACGCCGGGGCGGTGATCTCGGGGGTCGAGGCGGCGTACAAGGCCCTCCGGAAGACGGGGGCCATCCCCCGCCGGATCCGGTTCGTCGTCTTCGCCGGGGACGGGGGGACGTACGACATCGGCCTCCAGGCCCTGTCCGGGGCCCTGGAGCGGGGCCACGACTTCCTCTACGTGTGCCTGAACAACGAGGCGTACATGAACACCGGGGTCCAGCGCTCGAGCGCCACCCCGGCCTGCGCCGCGGCCACCACCGCCCCGGTGGGGGACGCAATCCCCGGCAAGCCCCAGGACCGCAAGGACCTCACCGAGATCGTGGCCGCCCACCACGTCCCCTACGTGGCCCAGGCCGCGGTCTCCCACTTGATCGACCTTGGGAACAAGGTCGAGCGGGCGATGAAGTTCGACGGCCCGAAGTTCGTAAACGTCCTGACGACGTGCCCGCTGGGCTGGCGCACCCCCCGGGATAGCGCCCTCGTCCAGTCCAAGCTCGCCGTCGAGACCCGGTACTGGCCCCTGTACGAGGTGATCGAGGGGAAGTACAAGGTCAACTACAAGCCGAAAGAGCGGGTGCCGGTGGAGGAGTGGCTGAAGACCCAAGGCCGGTTCCGGCACCTGTTCCGGGATCCGAGGGGCAAAGAGCGAATCGCCGAGTTCCAGGCCGCGGTGGACCGCCACTGGGAGTGGCTCCTGCGGAAAGAGGCGTGCCTTTCAGGCGAAGAGGGCGGGCAAGCCTAATCGGGGGGAGGCGAGGTTCCGCCCCGTGGTGGGCGGGCCTGGGGCGGGACCTCCTCCTCGGGGCGGGGGTGGGGGCGGCGGCCGGGGCGTTCTTCGCCGACGCCGCGTTTGGGGCGGCGAGCGGCGCCGTCGTCGGCCTTCTCTTCCACCTCTACTTCCGGCTCCGGGTCCGCTAGGATGGGCCTCCTCGCCCTGGAGCGGCTGGTGCGAGGCCACCTTCGGCAGTACCCCGAGCTCGAAGCCGCGGACCTGGTCAAGCTGATCTGGCAGGGCGCCCTGGGGATGGACCACCTCCTCGGGGACGAGGCCGCGTTTGTGGCCGAGCTGGCCCGGGAGTGGGAAGCGCTAGATCCGAGCTTGCTTCCAGGTGAGCCACTGGCGGTCCGCGTTCACCCCACCGACCCCGTGGTTCGCCTTCACCTCCGGCCCCTCAAGGCTGCGGGACTGGACCCCCGCGCCGTGGGCCGGGCCCTGGCCCGGCAGCCCCGACGGGGAGGGTCCGTCGGGGCGTTCCGTTCCCTGTGGGAGGGCGTTCTGGCGTTGGCGGCCGATGGGCGGATCCCGTTCTCTCTGGGGGAGCTAGCCGACGTGGGCCGGAGGGCGCTTCGGGGTGGCCCCCCCGCTCACTCCCCCCGCTACCGGGAGCGGTACCGACCCGCCTACCGTCTCGTCCACGACGCGACGTCGCCGGCGTGGGGATGGCTATGGGGGGCAGCCGGGGCCGGGGCAGGCCAGGGTCTCTTGGCAGCTCCGGCACTCGAACTGAAGGGTGGTGTGGGTGATCCCGAACTCCCGGGCGAGGAGCCCCCGGAGCTCCTCCCGCACCGCGTCGGCGGCGCTCAGGGCCTGGTCGGCGATCACGACGTGGGCGGATAGGGCGAGGAACCCCGGGCTCACCGCCCACACGTGGAGGTCGTGGACCTCGGCCACACCCAGGACCTCGGCCATTCGCCTCTGGACGGCCGCGGCGGACATCCCCTCCGGAACCCCCTCGCTCAGGATGTGGAGGGACTTCCGGAGCACCCGGGCCGCCCCAAGGAGGATCACACCCCCGATCCCGAGGCTCACCAGGGGATCGGCGAGGGTCCACCCCGTGAGGAGGATCACGACCCCGGCTCCGATCACCCCAAGCGAGCTCAGGGCGTCCCCCAGCACGTGGAGGAACGCGCTGTGGACGTTGAGGTCGTGCCGATCGTGGTGGCGGAGGGCCCAGGCCACGGCGAGGTTCACGGCCAGCCCCCCCGCGGCCACGGCGAGCATGGGCCCCGCAAGGACGGGGGACGGCTCCCGCAGTCGCTCCACGGCCTCCCGGAAGATCCCGAGGGCGACGGCGACGAGGGTCGCCCCGTTGACGAGGGCCGCCAGCACCTCCAGGCGGTGGAGGCCGTAGGTGTGGCGGTCCGTGGGCGGCCGGCGCGCGGCCCGGAGGGCGAAGTAGGACAAGGCCAAGGCAAACGAGTCGAGAAAGACGTGAGCAGCGTCGGAGAGGAGGGCCAGGCTGCCGGTGAGGAGACCACCCACGACCTGTCCGGCGCACACAAGCCCGGTGAACAGCGCGGCCAGGAGGAGCCGCCGGTCCATGGCGAAGTGCCGTTCCATAGGGGGAATGGTCCGTGGAGGTCGCCCCCCCTGCAAGGGGTTGACGAAGGGGCGAAGCTCCGCTATCGTACGCCATCTTCAAACCTAAGGGGGTGTGGGACATGAGGAGACCGTTCCGAACTGCCGGGGGTGGTCGCCTTTGTCGCCGCCCCCACCCCGCCTGAGTTTTCCCGTTTCGCCGTCGACCCCGGTTCCCCCGAGGGAGGTGGCCGTGCCGATCCATCCTGACGCCATCTCGATCATCGGGGAGACTCCCCTCGTCCGGCTGGCCCGGTTCGCCCCGGAGGTCGAGCTCGTGGGGAAACTGGAGATGCGGAACCCGGGGGGGAGCGTGAAGGACCGGATCGCCTGGGCGATGGTCCGTGACGCCGAGGAGCGGGGGCTCCTCCGCCCCGGGGGCGTGGTGGTTGAGCCCACGTCGGGGAACACCGGGATCGGCCTGGCCCTCGTGTGCGCGGTCCGGGGCTACCGCCTGATCCTTGTGATGCCCGAGACGATGAGCGCCGAGCGCCGGGCGGTCCTCCAGGCCCTGGGGGCTGAGCTCGTCCTCACCCCGGGGGAGGAGGGAATGGCCGGCGCGGTCCGGGCGGCCAGGGACCTCGCCCGCCGGTACGGGGCCTTCATGCCGGGCCAGTTCGACAACCCCGCCAACCCGCGGATCCACGAGGAGACCACCGCCGAGGAGATTTGGCGGGACACGGAGGGGAAGGTGGACGCCTTCGTGGCCGGGGTGGGGACGGGGGGGACGGTGACAGGCGTGGGCCGGGCCCTCAAGCGGAAGAAGCCCACGGTCCACGTGGTGGCGGTGGAGCCCGCCGCGTCCCCGGTCCTTTCGGGGGGACCCCCGGGCCGGCACCGGATCCAGGGGATCGGGGCCGGGTTCGTCCCCCCCGTCCTCGACCGGTCGGCGATCGACGAGGTCGTGACCGTGACGGACGAGGAAGCGGCGGAGGCGGCGCGGCGCCTGGCCCGAACGGAGGGAATCCTGGCCGGGATCTCCTCGGGGGCGGCCCTGGCCGCGGCCCTCCGCGTCGCCGGCCGGCCCAAGTCCCGGGAGAAGCTCATCGTCGTCCTCCTCCCCGACACAGGGGAGCGGTACCTGTCCACCGGCCTGTTTGGAGGGGGAAATGGTGCGGCGGGTCGCTGAGGACATCCGCGCCCTCCGGAGCCGGGACCCCGCAGCGCGGAGCGTCCTCGAGGTCCTCCTCCTCTACCCCGGGATGCACGCCCTGTGGGCCCACCGGGTGAGTCACGCCCTCTGGCGGCGGGGACTTCGGTTTCCGGCCCGGGTCCTCGCCCACGTGGTCCGGGCCCTGACCGGGGTCGAGATCCACCCTGGGGCCCGGATCGGCCGTCGGGTCACGATCGACCACGGGATGGGCGTCGTCATCGGGGAGACGGCGGAGATCGGGGACGACGTCCACCTCTACTCGGGGGTCGTCCTGGGTGGGGTGGCAGCCCGGGGGGGAAAGCGCCATCCGACGATCGAAAGCGGGGTTGTCCTCGGGGCGGGGGCGATCGTCCTCGGGCCGGTACGGGTTGGAAAGGGGGCGCGGATTGGGGCCGGGGCGGTGGTCCGGGAGGACATCCCCCCGGGGGCGGTCGTCCTTGCCCCCAAACCCTGGATCGTCCTCAAGCCCCAGCTAGATGGAAACCAACCCCTGACGGAGCTCCCCTACTCGGGGATGGGGATCTAGCCCCCGTAGAGCCAACGGTAGGTGAGCCAGGAGCCGAGGACCTTCGCCAGGTACTCCCGGGTCTCGGGGGACCGGAGGTGAGCCGGGAGGTCTTCCCGGGGGACAGTCCCCCCCGTCCACCGCCGGAGGTTGCCCGGCCCCCCGTTGTACGCCGCGATCGCCCAGGCGAGGTCTCCCCCGAACTGGTCCAGCAGGTGCGCCAGGTACCACGTCCCGAGGCGGATGTTGAAGTCGGGGTTGGACAGGTCGCTCTCCCGATACGCGATCTTGAGCTTCTCCTCGGCGATCCAGCGGGCGGTGGAGGGCAGGAGCTGCATGAGGCCCCGCGCGTCCGATGACGACACCGCGGTGGGGGAAAACCCGCTCTCCTCACGGATCACGGCGAGCACGAGGTACGGGTCGACCCCGTACGCCCCCGACCAGCGGAGGACGGTGTCCCACCACGCCAGGGGGTAGGCGAGGTGGTACGCCCGGGGGCACGGGAGGGACCCCAGGAGGGTCCCCCCAATTCGGAATGCGTTCCGCCAGTCACCCTGAGCCACGTACCATTCCCCGATGGCGAGCTGTTCGGCTGGAGAGGCCTGGGTTAAGGCGATCCCGAGCTCCACCTCCGCCCACGCCCGCCCCTCGCCGGGAAACGCCTCCCGGAGGGCGACGGCGAGGGGGAGGACGGGGGGGATGGCGGGCGCGGGGTCCGAAACAAGCGTGGGGGGATCCCAGGGCTGGCCGGCGAGCCAGGCCAGGGCGGGGGAGAGGAGGCGGGCCGCCTCGGTGGCCTTGCCCCCTTCTCCGCGGCGGCTGTGGAGGAGGAACAGGCGGAGGGCCGCGTCGTCCCGAACGCGGTGGGTGCCTCGAGCCAGCTCCCCGTACAGCGCGAGGGCCTCCGCGATGTGGCCCCGCTCCTCCAGGATCCGGGCCGCCCGCCACCGGGCCTCCGCCTCCCCCGACTGCCGGTACGCTGCCAGGGCCTCCTCCTCCCGCCCAAGGGACTCCAGGAGGAGACCGGCCGGCCAGGCGCCGACCGCCCCCGCCCTTCGGTAGGCCGCCAGGGCCCGTTCCCGTTCTCCAGCCCGCTCCAGGGCCCGGCCGTACTCGACCCAGACCGCGGCGTCGTTGGGGAAGGCCGCGAGGAAGAGCTCGAATTCCGGAACGGCCTCCCGGGCCTGGCCGAGGGAGAGGAGGGCCCGGGCCCGCTCCCGGTTCGCTGGGGCCCCGGACACCCCGACCAGGCGGGCGAGGGCTTCGGCCGGGGCTCCCCCCCGGGTGAGGGCCGCCGCCCCTTGGACCGGGTCGTTCCCCAGGCGGAGCACCCCCTCGATGGCCGACCTCATCGGAAGGAGTCTTTCCCACTCCGCGAGCGCCTCAGGTCCCCTCCCCGCCGCCTCCAGGGCCCGGGCGAAGTCCGCCCGTACCTCGGCCGTGGCGTACAGGCGGAGCGCCGAGCGGAGGAGGTTCACCGCCGCCCCGGGGTCCCCGCGGCTGAGGTACCAGCGGCCGAGGACCACCCGGGCCTGCCACCCGACCCCGTCCTCTCGGGCGGAAAGCCGCTCCAGCTCTGGGCGGGACACGGGGAGCCTGTCCCTGAGCTCAAGGAAAAGCCCGTAGTCCCCCACCTCGGCCACGGGGCGAACGGTGGGGATGAGCCACGCCGACAAGCCGAGGAGGAGCCCGGCCAGAAGAAGCGGAACGAGGAGCTTCATCCAGGCGCTCTCCACTGGAGGGAGGATCGGGGAGAGGCGGTGGGGAGAGAAGGACGCGGCGCCCCTCCCGAGGGGACGCCGCGGGCTTGCCCTTGGCTTTGCTCTAGAACGTCACGTACAGGCCCGCCCCGGGCATGAGGAGGGCGTTGATCTGGAAGTTCACCAGGTTGACGATCCCGATCAGCCGAACCTGGGCGTAGAGGCCGAACGTGTCCGAAAGGGCGAAGTACGCGCCCCCCATCCCGTTCACAGTAAGGTTGATCTGGGCCACGCCCCCGATCCCCCCCGCGGCCACGGCGATCCCCCCCGCTCCGCCCCCGAAGTAGGGTTTGAACCCCTCCAGACGGGGCTGGAGGAGGAACGAGGCGTCCAGGGAGAAGGCCATCGCCCCCTGGGCAAACGCCCACACCCCCAGGGTGAACCGGGTCGCGGAAGCCGTTCCGGTGGGGATCTCGTAGAACACGTCCAGGATCGGGGTTCCCAGGGCGAGGTTGAAGCTCCCTCCGACCCCCAGCTTTTGCGTCCCACCCTCCTCCGCTCCCCACGCGGGGACGAGGGAGATACCTAGGGCGAGGATCATGGCGCACAGCACCGTCTGTTTCATCGGCCACCTCCTAGTGGACGGGGGGCATTCTACCCCACGGGCGGTTCCCGGGACGGATTGGGCGCCTTTACGGGGAAGGGCGTCCGCCCTACCATCGGGGGCGATGACCCAAGTCCCAGGCGCGCGGACGGTCCGGGCCCCCCGGGGGACGGCGCTTTCCTGCAAGGGCTGGCCCCAGGAGGCCGCCCTGCGGATGCTCATGAACAACCTCGACCCCGAGGTCGCCGGGGACCCCGCCCACCTCATCGTCTACGGGGGGACGGGGAAGGCCGCCCGCTCCTGGGAGGACTTCGACCTCCTCGTCCGGTCCCTCCGGGAGCTCGCCGCCGACGAGACCCTCGTCGTCCAGTCCGGCCGGGCGGTGGCGGTCTTCAAAACCCACGAGGATGCCCCCCGCGTCCTCATCTCCAACGCGATGCTTGTCCCGGAGTGGGCGACCTGGGAGGTGTTCCGGGAGCTCGAGCGCCTGGGTCTGACCATGTACGGCCAGATGACGGCCGGAAGCTGGATCTACATCGGGACCCAAGGGATCCTCCAGGGGACCTACGAGACCCTGGCTGAGGTGGCGCGCCAGCACTTCGGGGGGACGCTTCGGGGAAGGCTCGTCCTCACCGCGGGCCTGGGGGAGATGGGCGGAGCCCAGCCCCTGGCGATCACGATGAACGACGGGGTGGGCCTGGTCGTCGAGATCAACCCCGAGAAGATGGGGCGCCGCCTGGCGCTTTCTCAGCTCGACACCTGGACCGAGTCCCTCGATGAGGCCCTGGGGATCGCCCTCGACCACAGGCGCCGCGGGGAGCCGATCTCGGTGGGGGTCCTGGGGAACGCCGCGGACATCTACCCCGAGCTCCTCCGGCGGGGGGTGGTCCCCGACGTGGTCACGGACCAGACCGCGGCCCACGACGAGCTTGGGGGCTACGTCCCCGGGGGGATGACCTACGCCGAGGCCCTTGCCCTCCGGGAGCGGGACCCAGCGCGGTACATCGCCCTCTCCTACGCCTCGATGGTCCGCCACGTCCGGGCGATGGCGGAGATGAAGGAGGCTGGCGCGGTGGTCTTCGACTACGGGAACGCCCTCCGGGCCCAGGCGGAGAAGGGGGGCCTCCCCCACGAGGTGGCCTTCTCGTTCCCTGGCTTCGTCCAGGCCTACATCCGCCCGATGTTCTGCGAGGGGAAGGGGCCGTTCCGGTGGGTTGCCCTGTCCGGCGACCCAGGGGACATCCGGCGGACCGACCGGGCGATCCTCGACCTGTTCCCCGGCGATGCGTCCCTCCGGCGGTGGATTGAGCGGGCGGAGGCCAAGGTCCGGTTCCAGGGGCTCCCGGCGCGGATCTGCTGGCTGGGGTACGGGGAGCGGGCGGAGGCCGGCCTGGCCTTCAACGAGCTCGTCCGGCGGGGGGAGGTGGGGGCCCCGATCGTCATCGGCCGCGACCACCTCGACTCGGGGTCGGTGGCCTCCCCGTACCGGGAGACCGAGGGGATGCGCGACGGCTCGGACGCGATCGCCGACTGGCCGATCCTCAACGCCCTCCTCAACGCAGTGGCCGGGGCGACGTGGGTGAGCGTCCACCACGGGGGCGGGGTCGGGATCGGGAAGAGCATCCACGCCGGGATGGTAGTTGTGGCCGATGGGACGGAGGGCGCGGCCAGGAGGCTGGAGCGGGTGCTGACCGTGGACCCGGGGATGGGTGTGGCGCGGCACGCCGACGCCGGCTACGAGAGGGCGATCAGGGTCGCCCGGGAGCGCGGGGTCCGCATCCCTCGGCTTGGGCTCTAGCGGTCGCCGAGAAAGGACAGGGCGGCGAGGGTCTTCCCGTCCCCGAAGCCCTTCCGGGCGAGGTCGAGGATCTCCTGGGGCGTGAAGAACCGCACCTCCTCCACCTCGGACCGGGCGGCCGGGGTCCCTGCCACCTCCTCGACCAGGAAGAAGTAGGTCCGCTCGGTGGAGTAGCCGGGGGTGGGGTAGAGGAGCCCCAGGTAGCGGAGCTTTCCCGAAAGCCCGGTCTCCTCGAGGAGTTCCCGGTGGGCAGCGGTGTAGGGTGTTTCCCCCGGCTCCAGGGTCCCCGCGGGGATCTCCCACAGGGGACCCCCCGGTCCCTCCCGGTGCTGGCGGACAAGCAGCAGCCTCCCCTCCCGATCGGGGATCACCACGGCCACCGCGCCGGGGTGGAGGACGACCTCCCGGGTCCCCTCGGGGGTCTCCCGGAGGAGAACGGAGAGGAGGCGGCCTTGGTACGCGAGCCTAGCCGTCCCCATCGCGGCCGGAGGGGCGGAAGTAGCTCAGGGCCCCGATCAGGCCGGCGATGAGCCCCCCCACGGACAGGGTGAAGGACAGGAACCCCAGCCCCAGGGAGGGCTCGAGGACCTTCAGGACCATGAGAAAGGCGAGGATCACGGCGAGGAACATCGCCGCGATCCCGCCGAGGAGAAGGTACAACGGGTTTATCGTTCCCCCCCTCCGCGGTAGAGCCAGCAGGCCACGAAGTGGTCCCGAGCGGGCTCGAAGTCCGGCGGGACCTCCTTCTCGCACAGGCCCTCGATCTTGACCGGGCAGCGGGGGTGGAACCGGCAGCCGTCCGGGGGCCGGACGAGGCTCGGCGGCTCCCCCGGGGGCACGTCCCGGTACCGGCGGGCGTTCTCCGGGTCGGGGTCGGGGATCGCGGCCAGCAGCGCCTTCGCGTAGGGGTGAAGGGTGTTGTGGACGATCTCCCGAACGTCGGCCTTCTCCACGACCTTCGCCGCGTACATGATGAACACCCGCTCCGAGAAGTAGCGGACGGTGGACAGGTCGTGGGTGATGTAGATGACCCCGAGGTTGTGGGCCTTCTGGATCCGGCGCATGAGCTCCAAGATTTCCACCCGAACCGAGGCGTCGAGCATCGACACCGGCTCGTCGGCGACGATGAGGGACGGCCGGAGGACCATCGCCCGGGCGATGACGAGGCGCTGCTGCTGCCCTCCCGAGAGCATGTGGGGGAACTTGTTGAGGAAGTCGGCCACCGGGACGAGACGGACCTCCTCGAGGACCTCCCGGACCCGCTCCTCCCGCTCCCTGTCCGTCCCGATCTTGTTCACGATCATCGGCTCCAGCAGGATCCGCCGCACGGTCATGAACGGGGGCAGGGCCCCGTAGGGGTCCTGCTGGACGAACCCAACCTGGGAGTGGAGCCAGGCAAACGCCCGGGGGTCCCCGTTCAGGCGCCGGCCGGCGAACACGATTTCCCCCTTGGTGACCGGGGCCAGGCCGAGGATGGTCTTGATGAGCGTGGTCTTGCCTGAGCCGCTTTCTCCCACGACCGTGAGGGCTTCCCCTTGGCGGAGGTCGAAGCTCACCCCGTCCACGGCCCGGACGTAGCCAGCGTGGAAGAAACCCCACTTCTTGAGCTCGTACCAGGTGTGGAGGTCCTTGACTTGGAGGAGGATCTCGTTGGGCATAGGGCTCCTATCGGACGTACAGCCAGCACTTCACGAGCTCCCCCCGGGGCCCGACGGTGACCAGCGGGGGCTCGCGGTCGCAGCGGTCAAACCGCTGGGGGCAGCGGGCGGCGAACCGGCACCCCGTGGGGGGGTGGATGAGGCTCGGCGGCTGGCCGGGGATGAACTCGAGCTTCTTGTCCTCGCGCAGCGTCGGGACGCTGGCCATGAGGCCCCGGGCGTAGGGGTGGAGGGGGTTCCGGTATCCGGTGTCGGCGTAACTGTGCTCCACGATCTGCCCGGCGTACATGATGATCACCTCGTCGGCGAGGTCGCTCGAGGTGGAGATGTCGTGGGTGATGAGGATGTAGCCAACCTCAAGCTGGTTCTTGATGTCCTTGAGGGCGTTGAAGATGTTGGCCTGGGTGAGCATGTCGAGGGCGCTCGTGGGCTCGTCGAGGACGATCAAGGGGGGGCTCGTGATCAGGGCCATGGCGAGGATCGCCCGCTGGCGCATCCCCCCCGAGAGCTCAAAGGCGTAGCGGTTGAGGAAGTCCACCGGGACCCCCACGATCCGGAACACCTCCTCCGCCCGCCTCATCGCCTCCTTCTTGGACATGTTGCGGTGGATCATGAGGGGCTCCGCCACCTGGAACCCCACCTTGAGCACCGGGTTGAGGGCGTTCATCGCCGCCTGGGAGACCATGGACGCCTTTGTCCACCGCACGTTCTGGCGGAACCACTCGTCGGACATCTTCATGACCTCGGTTCCGTTGACCCACACCTCGCCCTTGTAGGTTTGGACGTTGCGGGGAAGAAGACGGAGGACGGCCCGGGCAAGGGACGTCTTCCCGCACCCGGACTCCCCCAGAACGGCCACCGCGCCGCGCTTCTCCATCGTGAAGCTGACCCCGTCCACCGCCTGGAGCACCCCCCGGGTGGTCCGGAAGTGGAGGACGAGGTCCACCACCCGGAGGAGGCTTCCCTCGCGGGTGGCCAACGACGGCTGTGTAGCGGACATGGCTTGCGACTCGGAACGTGGACTGGTGTTGGTCATACGGTCCTCAGCCTCGGGTTGAACACGCGGTCCAGCGCGTAGCCGACCATGGAGAACGCGAAGCCCGTGATCATCAGCATCAGCGCTGGCTCCACCACCCAGTAGTAGTACCCCTTGTACAGGGCGTCCTGGCTCTGGGCGTCGTTGATGATCTTCCCCCACGTGGGGAGCACCGGGTCCCCGAGACCCAGCACCGCAAGGCCGGCCTCGAGGAATACAAACGACGGTACCACGAGCACGAACGTGGGGAGAAGCACGGGGACGATCCGCGGGAGGAGGTAGCGAAACACGATGCGCATGTTCTTGGCCCCGTAGGCCCGGGCGGCCTCGATGTAGGGGGCCTCTTTAGCCTGCAGGAACATCGCCCGGTAGGTCACCATCCCTCCCCCGAAGATGCTCAGCGCCATGTACACCCCCAGCATGAGCCACAGGCTCCGGCTGTAGAAGGTGGCGATCATGATGAGCACCGGGAGGGTCGGGATGACCATGTTGACCTGGGTGATCCGCTGGAACAAGCTGTCCACCCAGCGGCCGAACCACGTTCCAATCCCGGAGAGGATGAACGTGACCGTGCTCACGCCCACCGCCCCCAGGAGTCCAAACACGAGGGCTAGGGGTGTCCCCCACAGGAGCGCCACCGTGAGGTCGCGCCGCCGGTGGTCGGTGCCGGCCAGGCCGTGGATCCGGCCGTAGACCACGAGTTTGGCGTTGTAGTCAGCGTCAGCAGGGACATCAGCCCGGATGATGACGGTGTACTTCCCCTTGAGCGGGGTCCGTTCCTTGATCGGGCGTCCCTTGTCGGCCGGGTCGGTGAACAGGGCGTACTCCCCGCTAGCCCCGAGGTTCTGGATGATGCTCATGTCCTGGGAGATGTAGTAGTTGTCCGCGCCCCGCATGGCGCGGTTTGTGGCCACGGTGTACTCGGTCCCGTTGGGGAAGCGCCAGACCACCGTGTACCGAACCCGGGTCGTCGTCTCCGCGGGGAGGGCGGACCGGGCGAAGAGGATGATCTCGGACGGGAACCGGTCGTAGGGGAACTCAAACGGCAGCGTGAACTCAATTCGGCTCCTTCCGTCGGGGAGGGGCTCGACCTTCTTCGTCCCCCCCAGGCTCGTGTCGACGATGATCGTCCGGGAGATCCGGTCCCGGGTGAAGAGATCCGTCCACACCGGAGCCGCGTTCCGCGGGTTGTCGTCCCACACCCCAGCCCCGCCCCGCCAGAGGCGGATGGCCTCAGGATAAGGGATGGCAACGATGGCGTAGATGGAGACGACGATCAGGATCCCAATGAGCCCTGCCCCCGCCACCGCCGAGGGGTAGCGGCGAAGCTCCGCCAGGTTCCGTAGCATCCTGCGCATGGCCTCAGAGCCTCCTCTGGGTTCCGCCGGCGACCCGGACCCGGGGGTCCACGATCCCGTAGATGAAGTCGAGGAGGAAGATCGAAATCGCCAGGAGGTACCCGTAGACGACCATCACCCCCACCACCACGGGGGTGTCGTTCGTCTGGGTCGCCTGGTAGTACAGCCGCCCCACCCCG
>CALKES010000032.1 GCA_938084715.1 Candidatus Bipolaricaulota bacterium
CTCCGCTACCGCGCGCTTGAAGTCCGGAATGCCCACCACGCCGGGGATGAAGGTGACCGTCGCCTTCTCGGTGGCGAGGTTGACCGAGGCGGAGACGACGCCGGGGAGCGAGTGCAGGGCCTCCTCCACATGGGCGACGCAAGAGCTGCAGGTCATCCCGCCGATGGGGAGGACCATCGTCTCGGTGGGGACCTCGTAGCCTGCGTCCTGGACGGCTCGGACGAGGGATGCCCAATCGAGGGGGGCCTCGGCCTCCACCGTCGCCCGCTCGGCTGCCAGGTTCACCGCGGCCCGCTTCACCCCCGGAACCCGGGACAGCGCCGCCTCCACCCGGGCGGCGCAGGAGGCACAGCTCATCCCCCGGACCGGCAACGCCCTCCGCTCGGCCATCGCCCGAAGACTACCGGTTCCGCGAGCTCCCGGCCACGTCCCCTCGCCCGGAACCGCCCAGGAGGCCACAATTGGCCCAAGGAGGAGCGATGCAGCTAGGAAAGGTCCCGCGGATCCACCTGGGCGAGTACCCCACCCCCCTCGCGGAGCTCTCGAACCTCGGCCGGAAGCTCGGGGGGCCACGGCTCTTCGTGAAGCGCGAAGACCTCGTGGGGATCGCCCTGGGGGGGAACAAGGTCCGGAAGCTCGAGTACGCCCTCGCCGAGGCCCTTGCTCAAGGGTCCACCACGATCGTCACAAGCGGCGCCGTCCAGAGCAACCACGTGCGCCTCACGATCGCCTGCGCGAGCCGCCTGGGCCTCAAGACCTACGTGGTCTTACGGGGGGAGCGACCGAGCGTCCCCACAGGGAACCTCCTCCTCGACCACATCCTCGGGGCGGCGGAAGTCCACTGGGTGGACCCCAAGGGCTTCGCCACCCGGGAGGAGCTTGCCCGGGCCACGGAGGCCAGGGCCGAGGAGCTTGGGGAGGACCTCCGGCGGCGGGGGGAGCGGCCCTACGTGATCCCCAACGGCTGCAAGCCCCTCCACTCGGCCCTTGCCTACGCCGGCTGTGTGCTGGAGCTTTTGGAGCAGATGCGGGTCCTGGACCTCGCGCCGGACGCGATCGTCACCGCCTGCGGGACCGCCGGGACCCAGACCGGCCTCGTCCTGGGCTCCCTCCTCTTCGCCCAGGGCGGGATCCGCGTGGTGGGGGTGAGCGTCTCCGCCAAGGCCGAAGCCCTGCGGGAGAGGATTCG
The DNA here is from genome assembly GCA_938084715.1 of Candidatus Bipolaricaulota bacterium. Lineage (GTDB taxonomy): Bacteria > Bipolaricaulota > Bipolaricaulia > Bipolaricaulales > Bipolaricaulaceae > Bipolaricaulis. Next base: position 1,190 of record CALKES010000032.1, read on the forward strand.
GCAGAACCTCCAGGAGGCCCTGCGCTTTCTCGGGCTTGCGCTTCCCGTGCCCGAGGGGGCGATCGAGGTCCACGACGGCTACGTGGGGCCGGGGTACGCAGTCCCGACGCCGGGGATGCGGGCGGCGGTGGAGCTCCTCGCCCGCACCGAGGGGATCCTCCTCGATCCGGTGTACACGGGGAAGGCAATGGCCGGGCTCCTCGATCTCCTGGAGAAGGGGGTGTTGGGGGGCGCGGAGGCCGTGGTGTTCCTCCACACCGGCGGGGTGCCCGCCCTGTTCGCCGACACCCAATTCCCCGCGTTCCTCACCTAAGTGGGTAGGCCCTTGACTCCCCGCCTCCGCGGTGTATCCTTCGCCTCCTAACGATTAGGAGGCAAACGGTGCACAACGAAGGCGAGGAGCTCGGCCACCTCCTCCTCCAGGTGACGAAGCTCCTCCGGGACCGGGTCCACGTCCGGATGGAGGGGATCGGCCTCAGCCGTGGCCAGGGCCTCGTCCTCTTCCACCTCGGTCGCGAGGAGGGCCTGTCCCAGGGGGAGCTCGCCCGCCAGACCCTCGTCCGCCCGGCCACCCTGACCGAGGTCCTCCAGCGGATGGAGGCCGCCGGCCTCGTGGAGCGGCGGGCCGACCCCGCCGATGCCCGGGTGTCCCGGGTGTTCCTGACCGAAGCGGGGGCCCAGGCCCGGGCCCGGGCCGAGGAGATCTGGAACGAGCTGGAAGACAAAATCGGGCAGATCCTCCCCCCCGCCGAACGGGCCGAGCTCCGGAAGCTTCTCGCTAAGCTCCGCCACGGACTTGCCCCGGAGGAGCCGTGAGGTCCCTCCTCCGGATGTACCGGTTCGTCAGGCCCTACCGGTGGGCGGCCCTTGGGGCCCTCGCCCTCCTCCTCGGGATGGTGGGCGCGGACCTCCTCATCCCCCGCCTCACCCAGCGGATCATCGACGTCGGCATCGCCCGGGGGGACCTGCGGACGGTGGGGCTCACCGCCGCCGCGATGATCGGCCTCGCCGTCCTCAGCACCCTGTTTGCGATCGCCAACACCGTCCTCTCCGTCCGGGTGGGCCAAAGCTTCGCCCACGACGTCCGCAACGCCCTCATGGGGAAAGTTCAGACGTTCTCGTTTGCCGACCTCGATAAGTTCCGCACGGGCCAGCTCATCGTCCGGTCCACGAGCGACGTGGGGATGGTGGAGATGGTCGTGGCGATGTCCCTGCGGATCCTCACCCGGGCCCCGGTGTGGATGGTGGGGAGCGTGGTCCTCCTCGTCCTCACCAGCCCCCGGCTGGCGTGGATCCTGGTGGGGTTCATCCCGGTGATTGCGGTCATCATGGCCATCTTCCTCTCCCGGGGGCGGTCGATGTTCACGGCTGTCCAGGGGCAGCTGGACCGGCTGAACACCGTGCTCCAGGAGAACCTGGCCGGGGTGCGGGTGGTGAAGGCGTTTGTGCGGGAAGAGCACGAGGCCAGGCGGTTCGATCGGGAGAACGAGGCCCTGATGCGGCGCCAGATTGGGGTGATGACGTTCTTCGCCGTGCTTGCCCCGACGATGACCCTCCTCGTGAACCTCGGGGTGGTGGGGGTGATCGGGCTTGGGGGGTGGGCCGCGATCGGGGGCGAGCTCACCGTGGGCCAGGTGGTGGCGTCCGTGAACTACCTCACCTACGCCCTGTTCCCGATGATGCTCATCGCCGGGATGATGGGCCCTCTCTCCGCGGCCGAGGCCTCCGCCTCCCGGATCCTCGAGGTCCTGGACGCGGAGCCGTCGGTGCGGGAGAGGCCGGGGGCCAAGGCGTGGAAGCCCTCCTCCTCCCGGGGAGCGAGGGTCGCGTTTGAGGACGTGTGGTTCTCCTACAACGGGGAACCCGTCCTCCGGGGGGTGAGCTTTGTCGCCGAGCCGGGGGAGACGGTGGCCATCCTCGGGGCCACGGGATCCGGAAAGTCAACCCTCCTCCACCTCATCCCCCGGTTCTACGACGTGACCGCGGGAAGGGTGGCCGTGGACGGGGTCGACGTCCGGGACTACACCCTCGCCTCCCTCCGCCAGGGAATCGGGATCGCCCTCCAGGAGCCCGTCCTGTTCACAGGGACGGTCCGCGACAACATCCGCTACGGCCGGCCCGAGGCGGGGGACGAGGAGGTGGTCGCCGCGGCCCAAGCCGCCCAGGCCCACGAGTTCATCCTCGAGCTCCCCCGGGGCTACGCCACGGTCGTCGGGGAGCGGGGGGTGAACCTATCGGGGGGCCAGCGACAGCGGATCGCCATCGCCCGGGCCCTCCTCGTCCGGCCCCGGCTCCTCCTCCTCGACGACAGCACCAGCTCGCTGGACATCGAAACCGAGGTCAAGCTGCAGGACGCCCTGGACCGGCTCCTGGCCCGGGACATGCCCGCGACCCGGTTCGTGGTCGCCCAGCGGGTGAGTACGGTGATGCTGGCGGACAAGATCGTGGTCCTGGACGAAGGGCGGGTGGCCGCCCTGGGGACCCACGACGAGCTCATGGAGCGGAGCCCAATCTACCAGGAGATCTACGCGTCCCAGCTTGGGGGTGAGGCCCGTGTCCCGTGACGAACCCCCTCGGACGGGCCCTGGACCGCGGCCGTTCGCGCCGGGGATGCCCGGTCCCGGGGGCCGGGGGATGATCGGAACCCGGATCGAGAAGGCCCGGGACGTGCCGGGAACCCTGCGCCGGCTCCTCCGCTACCTCCGCCCCTACCGGGCCCACTTCGCCGCCGTGTTCGTCCTCGCCCTCCTCGCCACGGCCCTGTCCCTCCTCGGCCCGTTCCTCATGGGCCGGGCGATCGACGGGGCGATCCGCGGCCGCGACGCGGGACTCCTCTTCCGGATCGTCCTCCTCATGGCCGGGACCTACCTCCTCGCGTGGGGGGCCCGCTACGGGGAGAACGTGATCCTGGCCCGGGCCTCCCAGCGGGCCATGCGCACCCTGAGGGGGGATCTGTTCGGCCACCTCCAGACCCTCCCCCTGCGGTTCTTCGACGCCCGCCCCCATGGCGAGCTCATGAGCCGGCTCACCAACGACCTGGAGGCCATCAACCGGGTGCTGTCCCAAAACGTGCTCCAGCTCTTCTCGGGGGCGCTGACGGTGGTGGGGATTCTGGTGATGATGTTTTCCCTCAACCCCCTCCTCGCCCTGGGGGCCCTGGTGGCCTTCCCCCTGATGCTCGGCCTCGTGGGGTGGGTGGGAAAGCACACCCGCCAGGGCTTCCGGGAGTACCAGAAGAAGCTCGGGGAGCTCAACGGGCAACTGGAGGAGACGTACAGCGGGCAGCGGGTCGTGCTGGCCTTTGGCCGGGGGGAGGAGGTCCTCCGGTCGTTTGCCCAGGCCAACGCCGCGGTCCGCGACGCCGGGATCCGCGCCCAAACCTACGCCCTCCTCGTCCCGCCGATGATGGGGATCCTCTCCAACGCCAACATCGCGATCCTGGCCGGGCTGGGGGGGTGGCTGACGATCCTCGGCCGGGCCAGCGTGGGGACCATCGCCGCGTTCGTAAGCTACTCCCGGCAGTTCGCCGAGCCCCTGCGGATGCTCGGGGACCTGTACAACCAAATCCAGTCCGCCCTTGCCGGCGCGGAGCGGATCTTCGAGGCCCTCGACACCCCCCCGGAACCCCCCGACCCCCCGGGGGCCGTGGTCCCGGCCGCCGTCCAGGGCCACGTCGTGTTCCGCGACGTCAGCTTCAGCTACGTCCCCGGGACCCCCGTCTTGACCAACGTCTCCCTCGAGGCCCGCCCGGGGGAGACGATCGCCCTCGTCGGGCCCACCGGGGCCGGGAAGACCACGATCGCCAGCCTCCTCGCCCGGTTCTACGACCCGGACGAGGGCGAGATCCTCGTCGATGGGATCGACATCCGAAACCTCACCCGCCAGGACCTGCGCCGCCAGATCGGGATCGTGCTCCAGCAGACGTTCTTGTTTGCGGACACGGTCATGGAGAACATCCGCTACGGTCGCCTGGGGGCCACCGACGACGAGGTCGTCCAGGCCGCGGTGCTGGCCCACGCCGACCCGTTCATCCGCAAGCTCCCCGACGGGTACGGAACCGTCCTCACCGAGCGGGGGGCGAACCTAAGCGAGGGCCAGCGGCAGCTTCTGGCCATCGCCCGGGCGATCCTCGCTGACCCCCGGATCCTCATCCTCGACGAGGCCACCAGCAGCGTGGACACCCGGACCGAAGTGGCGATCCAGGCCGGGCTGCGGGCGGTGATGCGGGGGCGGACGAGCTTTGTCATTGCCCACCGCCTGTCCACGATCCGCAACGCGGACCAGGTGGTGGTGATCGAGGGGGGGCGAATTGTGGAGCGGGGGACCCACGACGAGCTCCTGGCTCGGCGGGGGGTCTACTGGCGCCTCCACACAAGCCAGTTCCGGCGCGTGCCGGCCGTCGCCGGGGGAGGGGGGCCCGGCGCCCCGGGCTAAGGGAAACCTTGCCCAGGCTACACTCCTCCCGTGGTCCGGTTCATCGGGGAGGAGGTCGAAGTGCGGCGGGAGGGCCCCCTGGGCCCGCCCCTGGCCTTCACCTGGCGCGGGGAAGAGCACCGGGTGGCCGAGGTGGTCGAGGGTCGGCGGGAGCTCGACTTTAGGGCCGCCTGGTGGCGGAGGCGGCACCGGGACCGGTACCGGGTGAGGACGGCCGACGGACGGACGTTCGACCTCTACTTCCACCGCGGCCCTGGCCGTCGGTACTGGGTCCTGTGGCGGGAGCTGTAGGGGAGATGGCCCCGAACCCCAGGCAGAAGTGGATCGCCGAGCTCAAGGACGCCTACGCCCGCCGGGACCTCGCCGCACTGGGCACCGCCTACCGACGGGGGTGGGGGGAGCCCGGCCTGGGCCGATGGCTTCAATTGTTTGATCGGATCTACCCCGTGGGGGCGCTCCTCGAGCTCTGCGCGGAGCTCGACCGCCGAATCGGGGAACATGGCCTCCAGGCGGCCTCCCGGTGGCTCCTGGACACCTGGGCCCCCGGCTGGCGGGGCGTCCTCCCCCCCTCGACGGCCGACGTGATCTCCCGGGAGCCTGTCCTCCTCTATGGAAACCACCCGTCGATGCTCACTCCGTTTCTCGTCGCCGCCCACGTCCCCCGCCCCGACCTCCGGATCGTGTCGGCCAGCTTCGTCTCCCACCTCCTCCCCCACTACGCCCCCTACGCCCTGCCCGTGGAGCTCCCCTACCGGGGGACCTGGCGCCCGCTCCGCCGCGGGGGGCTCCCCCGGGCCGTCGTGGCGGCAGCCCTCGGTCGGATCCACCCGGGCCCAACCCGGGACGAGGCCCGGGCCGGGAACCGGGAGGCCCTCGCCCGCGCCTCCGAACACCTCAGGGCGGGGGGCGCGGTCCTCATCGCCCCCGGCGGGGGAGGACGGGAGGGCCGGTGGCACACGGGGATCGCCCACATCCTCCTCGCCTGCACCCGGGAGGACCGAACCCAGCTTGTCCCGTTCCGGGAACGGAACACCAGCAACCGGATCTTGCGGGGGGCCCTCCGCCGGGGGAGGCCCCTCGCCGCCCGCCACCCCCCGGAGATCGCGTTCTCCCCCCCCCTCCGGTCCCTTCCCCTCCCGGCGGATCCCCAGGAGCTCACCCGGCTCCTCGAGGCCGACTGGCGGAGGCGGTGGGGCTAGCCCGAACCCAGGAGGGCGTCGAGGCGGGCGCGGTCGAACCCGATCACGAACTCCCCGTCGATCTCGATCACCGGAACGCCCTGCTGGCCCGTCTTCCGAACCATCTCCATCGCCGCCTGGTAGTCGGAGGACACGTCCACGTCCCGGTACGGGATCCCCTTGCTCTCCAAATAGCGCTTGGCCACCTGGCACCACGGGCAGGTGGGGGTGCTGTAGACGATCACTTCCCGCTCGACTTTCCCTTCCATTGTGTTCCCTCCTCGGTGAGTGTTCTGCGGACCGCCGGGGGGAGAAGCCCCCGGGCAAACGGGGTCAGAGCCAGGCAGTGGCGGCGCCCATCCCGGCGCCGGACCACGAGCCCCGCCTCCTCCAGAACCCGCAGGTGGTAGGAGAAGGCCGAGCCCGTCATCCCCAAGGCCTGGGCAATCTCCCCACAGTGAGGGTTCCGCTGGGCGAGGAGGTAGCCCACGATGCGCAGCCGCTCCGGACTCCCCAGCGCGGAATACGCCTGCGCCAGATGCTCCATCCCCTGGTCCACAACGGGCAGTGTACCTTCCGCTCCGGGACATTTCAACCCTCATTGAAAAGTTGAACTGAGAAAGGTCCTAAGGTACCCTCAGCCCATGGACGTCAAGGTGAACTGGGACGGGGGAATGCGGTTCGTGGGCGTGGGGCCGTCGGGGCACGGGATGGCCATGGACGCTGCCCCCGAGGTGGGGGGTGGAAACACGGCCCCCCGGCCGACGGAGCTCCTCCTCGCCGCCCTTGGGGGGTGCACGGGGATGGACGTGGTCTCGATCCTCGAGAAGATGCGCACCCCCCCGCAGACCCTGGAAATCGAGATCTCCGGGGAGCGGTCCCCCGAGCACCCCAAGGCGTTCCGGAGGATCCGGATCCTGTTCCGGGCCGAAGGGGTGCCCGAGGAGAACCTCCGCAAGGCCGTCCAGCTTTCCCGGGAGCGGTACTGTTCCGTCGCCCACTCCCTCTCGGCCGAGATCACGACGGAGGTCGAGGCGAGGCCCTGAGGCGGGCCCGGAAGTCGGCGGCCACGACCCCGTCGGGGTAGCAGAGGATTGGGTTCACGTCGAGCTCCTCGATCTCGGGGACGTCGGCGGCCAGCCGGCTCACCCCCTGGACGGCCCGGGCGAGGGCCGGGAGGTCCACGGGGGGGCGGCCGCGGGCCCCGGCTAGGAGAGGGAACCCCCGGATCGAGCGGACGAGCTCCTCGGCCTCGCTCGAGGAGACGGGGGCCAGGGCAAACGCCACGTCCCCCAGAACCTCGACGAACACCCCCCCCAGCCCCACCATGACGAGGGGCCCAAACGTGGGGTCCCGCACCGCCCCCAGGGCCACCTCCACCCCCGGGGGAAGGAGCTCCTGAACGTACACCCCTTGCGCCCCGGGAAACGCCCGGAGGAGCTCGCAAGCGGCCGCGGGGACCTCCCTCGACGGCACGCCGATCCGGACCCCCCCCGCGTCGGACTTGTGGACGAGCCCGGAGGCCACCACCTTGAGCACAACCCTCTCCCCAAGGGAGCGGGCGAGCTCCCCGGCCTCCTCGGGAGTGGAGGCCATCCCACCCCGAGGGACCGGGACCCCATAGAGGGCGAGGAGGGGGAGGGCCTCCACCTCCAGCTTCTCCCGGCCGCGGAGGAACGGCTCCAGCGCGGAGCGGGGGACGGGGGACGGGACTTGGGTCTCCGACAACCGCTCCCGGAGCTCCCGGTACCGGGCGAGGGCGGCCAGGGCCCGGACCGCCCGCGCCGGCTCGAAGTAGGCGGGGATCCCCGCCTCCCCGAGGATCCCCTCCGCCTCCTCCCCCAGCTCCCCGGCCATGAACGAGGCGGCGAGGGGGGTCCCTTTACCCCGGGCCTCGGCCAAGATCCGGGCCAGCTCGGCAAAGGTGAGGATCGGATGCGGGGCGGTGAGGACCAGGGCCATGTCCACCCCGGGGTCGGCGAGGACCCGGTCCACGGCGACCCGGAACGTGCCGGCGGTGGCGTCGGCGAGGAGGTCCACGGGGTTGCGGAGGCTCGCCGCCGGCGAGACGTGGGGGGCGAGGGCCTCCACCGTGGCTGGGGAGAGGGGGGGGACCTCGAGGCCCGCCTCGGCCGCAGCGTCGGCGGCGAGGATCCCCGGTCCCCCGGCGTTCGTCACGATCCCCAGCCGCCGCCCCCGGGGGAGGGGCGCCTGGACCAGGGCCTGGGCGACCTCGAAGAGCTCCTCCACCGTCCCCACCCGGAGGACCCCCGCCTTGCGGAACGCGGCGTCGTAGGCCCGGTCGGAGCCAGCGAGGGCCCCGGTGTGGGACGAGGCCGCCCGGGCCCCAGCCTCGCTCCGGCCCGCCTTGAGGACGACCACGGGCTTCTTCCGCGTCACCTCCATCGCGGCCCGCACGAACTCCCGCCCGTCCTCCACCCCCTCGAGGTAGAGGGCCACGGCCCCCGTCTCCGGGTCCTCGTCCAGGGCGGGGAGAAAGTCCACCTCGTCCAGGACCGCCTTGTTCCCAAGCGAGACAAAGGCCGAGAAGCCCACCCCTTTCGTCCACGCCCAGCCGAGGACCGCGCTCCCCAGGGCCCCGGATTGGGATAGGAAGCCAATCTTCCCCGGTCGGGCCCCCCGGGGGGCGAACGTGGCGTTGAGCCCCACCCGCGGAAGGACGACCCCGAACGCGTTTGGGCCCAAGACGTTGAGGTCGTACTCCTGGGCGATGCGGACGAGCTCCCGTTCCCGCTCGACCCCTTCCTCCCCCACCTCCTTGAACCCCGCGGTGAGGACGGCGGCGTTCCGGATCCCCTTGCGACCGCAGGCCCGGAGGGCCTCGAGCGCCGCCGCCGGGGGGACGAGGATCAGGGCGAGGTCCACCGGATGGGGGAGGTCGTCCACCGTCGGGACGCAGGGTCGCCCGAGGAGCTCCCGGTAGCCGGGGTTCACCCCGTACACGGGTCCAGGAAAGGAGACCACGTTGGCGAAGAGCACGCCCCCGATCTTCTGGGGGGAGGCCGACGCCCCCACGACGGCAACCGACCGCGGATGGAGAAACGCCGAAAGATCCCGGGCCATGGCTGCGGGATGGTAGCGGTCTCCGCAGGACCTCCACAACCCCTGCGCGGAACCTTGACGGCGGGGGTAGATCCTTGGGCGGTGGGAGAAGACGCAAGAGCCCTACCACCCTCATCCTCCCCCTGACTTGGGAGGGGGCGAGGCCCCCCTCGCCCCCTCTCCCTCCTTCAGGTAGGCTAGCGATGGACATGAAGACGATCCTCATCGTGGAAGACGAGCGGGAGATCGCGCGGATGGTGCAGACCTACCTCATCCGCGAGGGATACCGGGTCGAGGTCGCCTTCTCCGGGGAAGACGGATGGTCAACCTTCCGCTCCCTCCACCCTGACCTCGTCCTTCTCGACCTCATGCTCCCCGGGATGCACGGCCTGGAGGTGGCCCGGCGGATCCGGCAGGAGGGGGGGACCCCGATCATCATGCTCACCGCCCGGAGCGAGGAGGCGGACCGGGTGGCCGGCCTCGAGATGGGGGCCGACGACTACATCGTGAAGCCGTTCAGCCTCCGGGAGCTCGCCGCCCGGGTGCGGGCGGTGCTGCGGCGGACCGAGGGCGGGACAGCCCCTGAGGTGATCCGAACCGGGGACCTCACCGTCGACCTCGCCTCCCGGGAGGCCCGACTCCGGGGAACCCTCCTCGAGCTCACCCCCACCGAGTTCGACCTCCTGGCGTTCCTCGCCCGGCACCCGGGGCGCGTGTTCACCCGCCGCGAGCTTCTCGAGGCCCTGCAGGAGCGGACCTACGCCACCCTGCCCCGGACGGTGGACTCCCACGTGAAGAACCTCCGGCACAAGATCGAGCCCGACCCGGAGAACCCGACCTACATCCTGACCGTCCACGGGGTGGGGTACAAGTTCCGACCGGCCGCCGAAGGGGGGTAGAACTGTCCTTTCGCTGGAAGCTCCTCAGCGCGTTCACGGTGGTGGCCCTCCTCGCCGTGGGCGGGACCTACTTCCTCACGACAAGGGGGGTGCGGGACCGGTTCGACGCGTTCCGCGCGGAAAACCTGCACCTGGCCGGTCAGGAGTTCGCCGCGGCCCTCGCCCAGATCTGGGAGTCCACCGGGAGCTGGGACCACCTGGCGTCCCTGTTCGCCACGACCGCGGTGATCGTCCGGGAGCGCACCGTGATCTACCAGCGGCCGACGTTCGGCCAGTTCACCGTGATCGACCCCGAGTACCGGGTCGTGGGATGCGCCGACGAAGGGATGGTGGGCCAATGCCTCGCGGAGAACCCTCAGTACCGGGAAATCGTCGACCGGTACGGGATACCCATCCTGGTGGACGGGAAGAGGGTGGGCACGGTGGTCCCCCTGGACATCGCGGCCTTCACCCCCCTTGAGCGGGACTTCCTCGGCTCGATCCAGCGAGCGGCGCTCGTGGCAGGGGGGATCGCCCTGCTCGCCGCGGCGCTGCTGGCCCTCGTCCTGGTGGCCCAGCTCTCCCGGCCCCTGGCCCGCCTCATCCACGCCACGAGCCGAATCGCAGCCGGGGACCTCTCCCACCGGGTGGCGGTCCGGACCCGGGACGAGATCGGCCGCCTCGCCCGGGCGTTCAACGCCATGGCCGCGGCCCTGGAGAGCTCGGAGAAGGCCCGGAAAACCCTCCTCGCCGACGTGGCCCACGAGCTCCGCACCCCCCTGGCCGTGGTCCGGGGAAACCTCGAGGGGATGATCGACGGCGTGTTCCCCCTGACCCCGGAGGGCCTGGTCCCCGTCTACGACCAAACCCTCCACCTTGCGGACCTGGTGGAGGACCTGCGGACCCTGACCCTCGCCGAGTCCGGGCACCTCCCCCTCATCCCGGAGCCCACGGACCTCGGGGAACTGGCCCACGCGGTGGTCGAGGGCCTCCGGCCCACGGCGGCCGAGGACGGGGTGACGATCGAGGTCCGGGCCGAGCCGGGGCTCCGGGCCTCGGTCGACCCCCGGCGGATCCGCCAGGTCCTGGGGAACCTCCTCGACAACGCCCTCCGCTACTCTCCCCCCGGGGGGACGATCACCGTGACCGCCTCCCGGGTCGGATCCGAGGCCCACATTTCGGTCCGGGACCAGGGACCCGGGGTCTCCCCCGAGGACCTCCCCCACATCTTCGAGCGGTTCTACCAAGGGGACAGGTCCCGCTCCGGGGAGGGGACGGGCCTGGGGCTCGCCATTGCCCGGGAGCTCGTCCACGCCCATGGCGGTCGGATCTGGGTCGAGAACGACCGCGGGGCGGTGTTCACGTTCTCCTTGCCCTTCCTTGAGGATTCTCCCCCTCCCGCTTAAGATCGGGCCGCAATGGATGAAGGTTCGTCTTACCACAGTCCCACCCTCGGGCGGCTCGCCTTTCCCGAGGTGATCGACGAAATCCTGGCGATGATGGCCGCCGCCCCGGAGGACGAATACCAGCTCGTGGTCGGGACCGATTCCCAAAGCTACTCCGACGAGGTGGAGTACGTGTCGGCGATCGTCGTCCACCGGGTGGGGAAGGGGGGACGCTACTTCTGGCGGCGGGTCCGGGATGAACGTCCAGTGACCCTGCGGGAGCGGATCTACCGCGAGGCGTGGCTCTCCTACGAGACGGCCGAGGAGCTCATCGGGGCCCTCAAGGAGCGTGGAGCGGGAGGGTTCCAGCTGGAGATCCACGTCGACGTGGGCCGGAACGGCCGGACGCGGGACCTCGTCGAGGAAGTGGTGGGGATGATCCTCGGGGTGGGGTACGCGGTCCGGACGAAGCCCGAGGCCTACGCGGCCACGGTCGTCGCCGACAAGTACACCTAGGGGCACAGGGCCCGTCCCCAGTTCGCCTCTGTCCCCTGGCCCTTCCAGGGGTGGGGCTACGATCCCCCCATGCCCAAGCTGGGATCCGTGCTGCCCCTCCCCTTCGTCCCCTCGGGTGCATGGGACGTCCCCGTGGGGGGCCTGGCGTGGGACTCCCGGAGGGTCCGCCCCGGGGATCTCTTCTTCGCCCTCCCGGGGACGAAGGCGGACGGGCACCGCTTTATCCCCGACGCCCTCGCCCGGGGGGCCGCCGCCGTGGTGGGGGAGAAGATCCTCCCCCCGCTCCCGGTCCCCTACGCCCGGGTCCCCGACGCCCGGGCCGTCCTCGCCTGGGCCGCCGCGGCGTTCTACGACCACCCCACCCGGCGGATCCCCACGATCGGGGTCACGGGGACGAACGGGAAGACCACGGTCGTCCACCTCCTCGGGCAGCTCATCCCCGGCTGTGAGACCCTGACCACGGTCCGGGTCGAGCAGGAGGGGCTCTCCTGCGTCACGACCCCCGAGGCCCCGGACCTCCAGCGGATCGCCGCCGAGGCCCTCGCCGCCGGAAAACGGGCGTTCGCCTTCGAGGCTTCCTCCATTGGCCTCGCCCAGCGGCGGGTGCTGGGGGTCCACCTCCGGGCGGCGGTGTTCACCGGCCTTGGCCGGGACCACCTCGACTTCCACGGGAGCTTCGCCGCCTACCTCGGGGCCAAGCTCCGGCTCTTCCGGATGCTCCCCCCGGAGGGGGTGGGGATCGTGAACGTCGAGGACCGCCACGCGGCCCAGTTCCTCGCCGCCTGCCCCGGGGAGGTGGTCCGGTACGGGATCGAGCGGGGGGACGTGCGGGCCCGGGGCCTCCGCCTCACCCCCACGGGGTCGTCGTTCGTCCTCGAGACCCCGGGCGGGGCGGAGGAGGTCCGTCTCCCCTTCCCGGGGCGGTTCAACGTGGCCAACGCCCTCGCCGCGGCGGCGACCGCCTGGAGGCTTGGGGAACCGCTCTCCGCGATCGCCGCACGGCTTTCGGAGGCGTCCCTCCCCGAGGGGCGGCTCGTCCGGTTCCGGCTAAGCACCGGGGCGACCGCGGTGGTGGACTACGCCCACAACCCCGAGGCCCTGGCCGAGGTCCTGGCCGCGCTTCGGCCCGCGGCCCGGCGGCTCCTCGTCGTGTTCGGGGCAAGCGGGGAGGCGGACCGGGGCAAGCGGCCCCTCATGGGGATGGTCGTGGGGAGCCTCGCCGACCTCGCGGTGATCACCGCCGACAACCCGAAAGGGGAGGATCCCAAGGCCATCGCCGACGCCGTGGCCCGGGGGGTGCGGGCGATGGGGGGCGAGTACCGGATCGAGCTCGACCGGGCGCGGGCCGTGCGGTGGGCCCTCGAGGCGGCCGGGCGGGGGGATGTGGTCCTCCTGGCCGGCAAGGGCCACGAGCGCTACCAGCTCACCGCCCAGGGCCCTGTCCCCCTCTCCGACCTCGAACTCGTCCTCACTTCAGGGGAGCCCGCCCAGAACCTCCTCCAGTAGGCCCCAAACCCGCGCGGCCACCTCCGCGGGGGAGCCCGTCCCGTCCACAACCCGCACCTTCGGGTCCAGGGGAGGGCGGAGGTCCCGCTGGAGGGCGACCCGCCGCTCCACCGCCTCGGGGTCAAGCCCCGAACGGAGAAGCCTCCGCCGCCGATCCGCCTCCGGGACCTCGAGCCACAGGACGAGGTCAAAGGGGGAACGGTCCACGTGGGGGGAGGCGAGGAGAAGGGCCCCCTCGACGAGGAGGAGCCCCGTCCCCGCCCTCCGGTGCTCCTCAATGGAACGGCGGATCCCATCCATCACGAGGGGGTGGACGATCGCCTCGAGGTCCGCCTTCCCCTCCGGGGAGGCGAGGGCCAGGTCTGCCAGCCGCCCCCGGTCCACCGTCCCGTCCGGGGCGAGGATCCCCTCCCCGAACCGGGCGACAAGGCGTCGGTAGGCGGGCCCCCCGGGGGCGTAGGCCCCCCAGGCCAAGGCGTCGCAGTCGAGGTGGGCCACCCCCGGCCGGCGGGCGAGGAGCCAGGCCAGGGACGACTTCCCCGACCCCGACGGCCCCGCAATCCCGATCACCCGCATCGCCCCGATCCTAGCCCGTCGGGGAAGTCCCCGCCCGACCCGCCGTTTCCAAACCCGTACAATGGCCTCGCCGGAGGTGAGACGGTGAACTGCAAGGCGGGAGGGCTCTTAAGACTCATCCTGGTTCTCGGCGCTTTGGGCGCGGTGGGGGCTGTCACAAAGGCGTGCAGGGTGACCGTCCCCCCTGGGCGGTCGATCCAAGCGGCCATCGATGCCGCTCCCCCAGGGGCGGTGATCTGCCTGGAGGAAGGGACCTGGTTCGAAAACCTTGTGGTGACCCAACCCATCGTGCTGAGCGGAAGGTCGGGGAAGAGCGAGATCGCCGGAGGGAGAGGGGACCTCCCCGTGGTGAGGATCGCGCTCCCTGAGGGGGAGGACGGGGAGGTCGTCCTGTGGGGACTCAAAGTCACCGGGGGAATCAGCGCGGGCCCCGGGATCTACGTCGGAGAACATGCCGGCGTCACCCTCGACAACGTGACGGTGGAGGGGTGCGAGCTTCAGGGGCTCTGGGTCGGGGCCCATGCCCAGGTCACGGTCCGGAGCTCCGCGATCCGGGATAACTCCGGGGGAGGGATCCGGGCCGAGGGGTTCGCCTGGCTCACGGTGGTCGATTCGGTGGTCTCCCACAACGGCGGGGACGGAATTGCCATCGCCGAGCGGGCCCAAGCTTCCCTGTCCGGGTCCCGGGTGGAGGGGAACCGGGGCTACGGGGTGCTCCTCCTTGGAGAAGGGTGCGGGGGAGAAGGTGGCCCCTTCGCAGGCCGGGTCACGGGAAGGAAGAACCTGATCCCCTGGCCGGGCCTCCCGGATGGGAACAGCCGGGGCTCGGTCTGCCCCGACGCCTTGGGGTTCCTCCTCACCGAGGCCGGGGGCGCGCTCGACCGCCGGCCGGAGCCCGGCCCCACCCTCCTCACAGGCGTCCGGTTCGTCCTCGAGCCCGTGGGCCTGGAGGGCCTACCCCCCCTCTCCCGCCAGAGGCGGCTCGAGGAGCTCATCGCAGTGCTCCAGGAGCGGCTCCAGGGCTTCCGCTTCTCCCAGGCCGAGGTCCGGCCCCGGGAGGGGAATCGGATCGAGGTCCTTGTCCCCGGGGTAGCAGACCCCGCTCGGCTCCGGTCCCTCCTCTCCCAGCGGAGCATCCTCACGTTCCACAAGGTGCTCGCCGCCTCCTGCTGCCCCGGTGACCTCCCCACCCCGGGGCCCGGGGAACTCCTCCTGCCCAACCGGGAGAGGATGGAGTGGTTCCTCGTCGAGGGGGAGCCCCTCCTCACCGGCGAGGCAATCGAGCAGGCCACCGCCCGGACGTCGGGGGACCCCCGCGCGCCAGGTTACTTCATTCCGCTGCGGTTCACACCCCAGGGCGCGGCCCAGTTCGCTGCGGCTCTGCAGAAGCTCTCCCCCAACGACCGGCTGGCGATCGTGGTGGACGGAGTCGTGCAGAGCGCCCCGGTGGTCACCTCGTCGATCCTGGAGGCAGCGCGGCGGGGCGGCCCCGCCGTGCGGGACAGCACCACGATCACCGGCCGCTTCACGCTGGAGGAGGCCCAGGCCCTGGCCGCCGCCCTTGGCGCCGGAGCCCTTCCCGTGGAGGTCCGGATCGTGGAGGAGGGCCTCTACTGACCCCGGAGGGGCACCCCAAGGCCTTCTAAGGCCTTAGTTGATTCCCCTCCCCCGCCGCTGTACACTGTGGTGGAAACTAAAACTTTAGGAGGAACCATGGCGGCCAAGAAGAGGCCCGTCCTCACCGATGCCGAACTGGAGATCATGAACGTCCTGTGGGATCAGGGGGCGTCCCGGGTCCGGGCGATCGTCGACGCCCTCCCCCGCCGCAAGGCCTACACCACCGTCCTCACCCTGCTTGGGATCCTGGAGAAGAAGGGGTATGTTCGGCACACCGTGGACGGACCGGCCCACGTCTGGCACCCCACGGTGAGCCGGGAGGAAGTGCGCCGGGCCGCCCTCCGCCGGCTCGTCGACAAGCTGTTTGAGGGCTCGGCCGAGCTCCTCGTGGCCCACCTCCTGAAGGACGAGGAGCTCGGGGGGAAACGCCGAAGGAGGAAGGGATGAACTCCCTCGTCCTCCATGGGACCGTCCTGGCTGTCCACGTCGTCCTCGTGGGGGCGGCCGTCCTCGTCCTCGGGCTCGGGGTCCGGCCCCTCGCCCGTCGGCTCCACCCCCGGGCCCAGGCCCTCCTCTGGTCCGCCCTGTTCCTCGCCGCCCTGGCGGGCCCCTTCGCGGCCCGGGTGGCCGGGGTGGACACCCCAACCCCTGTTGCTCCGACCCGCTCGGCGACGACAGCCCCTGAGACCCCGGCCCCCTCGCCGGGGGCGGCGGCCTCCCCCACCTCCCCGGTGGCCTCCCCTGCCGAGGCCCCTGAGCCCCGGGGGGGGGCCGAGGCCACGGAGCGAGCCGCTCCGGTCCCCGCCTCCCGGGCCCGGCTCCCCTCGGGCGCCTGGGCCTCGGCGGTCGTCGGGCTGTGGATGTTCGGCGCAGCGGTCCACCTTGGGCGGGTGGGGATCGGGATCTGGAGGGTGCGGAGGCTCAAGGCGGGGGGGACGCCCCTCTCCCTCCCCGGGGTGGAGGCGGCGTGGGCGGCCGCCGGCCCTGGCCGGCGCGCGCCCGTCCTCGTCTCCCCGCGGGTCCGGGTCCCCACCGCCGTGGGCTGGCTCCGGCCGGCGGTCCTCGTCCCCCCGTTCGTGGCCGAGGGCGTCTCCTCCCCCGACCTCGCCCGCCTCCTCCTCCACGAGATCGCCCACCTCCGCCTCGGCCACGACTGGGCCAAGCTCGGCCAGGAGCTTCTCTCTTCCCTGGTTTTCTTCAGCCCGGCCTTGCCCCTCCTCGCCCGGGAGCTTGCGCGGGCCCGGGAGGGGATCTGCGACCTGTGGGCCGTGGAACGGACGGGATCGGCCCGGGTCTACGCCCGGGTCCTCCTGCGGTTTGGGCGCCTGGCCGCCCGTTTGGGACCAGTCCAGGCGGCGCAGCTTGAGCTCCCAAGTTCCTACCTTCGAAGGAGGATCGCGATGCTGCGAAGCGAACTAGTAGGTCGGCCGTATCGTCGGGCGCGGGCCCTCCTCGGGGGAGCGCTGGCAGGGGTGGGGATCGTCGCGGCGGTCGCCGCCCTCCCCCCCCTCCTCGTCTTCTCCGAGCAAGGGGTGGCCTGGACTTCCCCGGGGCCGTGGCGCCAGGTCGCCGGGTGTCCCGCGGAGCCCTTCACCTACGCCTCCCTCTCCGGACACGGGGGCATCCCGGTCGGGCTCGCGTTCAGCCCCCGGGGGGACCTCCTCGCCACCGCCGAGCAAGGGACGAACGTGGTCCGCCTGTGGGACGTGAGGACCCTCCGGGAGGTGCGGACCCTGTTCCGCCCGGTCCCAACGCAGGCGACCATCGTGAACCTCCAGGTGCCCCTCGCCTTCTCCCCCGACGGGCGGCTCCTCGCCGCCGCCGGGGCAGACCCCAGTCCCTACCCGACCCAGGTCCGAAACAAGGTCTACATCTGGGACGTGGACCGGGGTGAGGTGGTGGCGGAGTTCTACACCGGTGAGCTCGCCCTCGACGCCGCGTTCAGCCCCGACGGAATCCAGCTCGTGGTGGCCCGGGAGGGGGAGCTCACCGTGTGGTCGCTTCAGGACGGAAGCGAGGTCCTGAAGGTCCGCGATGGGCGGTCGTGGGAGCGGGCGGCGTGGAGTCCGGACGGGCGCCTCCTCGCCCTCGGGGCGCGCTCCCGGTTCGATCCCACGGTACGGGACGTCACGCTGTGGGACGCGCGGACAGGGGAGCGGGTCGCGGCCTGGGGTGCGGCCGGGCCGGAGGTGGCCTTCTCCCCAAGAGGGGATTACCTCGCGTTCCCCACCCGGGACGGGGAGGTGTGGCTCGTCACCCTCGCCACGGGAGACGTGGTCCTCCGTCTCCCCGCCCACCCCGACGGCCCCGTGGCGTTCGCCCCGGACGGGACCCTCATCGCCCGGGCTCCGGACGGCTCCCTCCGGGCGTGGCGGGTCCCCGGGGGTGAGCCGGTGTGGACGCTTCCAGGAGCGGGGTGGCCCCGCTTTGCCGTCCACCCCGCGGGGAGGATCGTCGCCGTGGCCACGGGGTACGACCTCACCGTCCGCCTGTGGGACGTGGGGCGGGGCGAGCCCGTGGGCACCCTCCCTGGCCACCGGGCCACGGGGCTCCTTGCCGCCTCGCCGAGGAGCGGGCGGGTGGCCGTTCGGGCCGGGGCGGAGGTCACCCTGGGGGAGCCACCCTTCGAGGGGCCCGTCCGGACCCTCTCCCACCCGGGGCACGTGAGCGCCCTGGCGTGGGACCCCACCGGGAACCTCCTCGCCGCCGGCGTCCGGGGGGAAGTCCACCTCTGGGACCTGAGGACGGGTGAGCGGAGGGTCCTCCCCAGCCGAGGGGGTGAGATCCTCAGCCTGGCCTTCTCCCCCAACGGCCGAACCCTCGCCGCGGGGGGAGGGGATCAGGCGGTGATCCTGTGGGACCTCGAACGGGGGGAGGTCCGGACGGCCCTTCCCCAGCCCGGGGGGCGGGTGACCTCCCTCGCCTTCAGCCCCGACGGCCGAACCGTGGCGGTAGCCTTGGGGTTCACCGATTACCTCCCACTCACCCTGTGGGACGCCGCCACTGGGGAGAAGCGGGGGGAGTACCCCAACCACGGGGTGTGGGCGGCGTTCCGACCCGACGGAAGCCTCCTCACCTTCCGTACGGACCCCCTTCGCCCCTCCATGGACCTCGTCGTCCTCGACCCCACGAGCGGGGAGGGAAGAATCGTGGTGGAGAACTGGTACTGGTACCCCCTGGACCTCGACCCCACGGGCCGGTACCTCGCCGCCGGGGGGCGGATCGATGACCCCTACCTCCGGATCCTGGACCTCGAGGCAGGGGAGTGGGGGGCCGCGGTCCCGACGGGGGTCGTAGGGAGCATAGCGTTCGGCGCCCACGGACTCCTCTTTGTCTCCGGTACCGGGACGTTCCCCTCCCTCGGGGCCCTCGCCGCCTTCCACCTCGGGGGGATCCTGAAGCCGTAGCCTTCAAGAGGAACTCCGGACCCCCGGCCCACCGCGGACCGGGGGCTCTTTTCTCCTGGGGGAACAGGCCCTCGGGGGATCGTGGAGGCCCCGGTCCTCCGCGGGGCGGTCTGGTAAGCTTTCCGTGGGCTATGGCCGATCGGAAGCTCGCCGTGGAGCGGGGGGAGCTCTTTGGGGTCCTCGGCCCGAACGGCGCGGGGAAGACGCCGCTCGCCAAGATCCTCGCCACCCTCCTCTCCCCCACCTCGGGAACCGCCCGCGTTCTGGGGATCGACGTCGTCGAGAACCCTCGGGAGGTCCGCCTCTCGACGGGGATGCGGCAGAAGATGAACTCCGCCTGGGGGTTCCTCACGGATCCGGAGGTCCTGTTCCTCGACGTGGGGACGGCCCGGGCCCTGCGGTTCTTCGAGGACCTCGCCCGGCGGGAGGGCGCCTCACGCTGCGGGGGCCAGTGAGGGAGAGCGTGGACGCCCGCGCCGTCAAGTCCCGCCTGGGGGAGGCGGGGCGGAGCTTCGCCGTGGGAGCGTGGCTTGGCTGGCAGATCGCGTCGAACTGGACGGACCCGTTCCTGTTCGCGGTCTACTCCGTGGTCAAGCCCGTGGCCGGGGCCCTCTACCTCCTCTCGGGGGTCGTCTTCCCCCTGGGCGTTCTCCCGGCTCCCCTCCAAGCCCTCGGAAAGGCGCTCCCCACGACGTACTGGCTCGAGGCGCTGCGCCGGGCCCTCCTCGGGGACGGGGGGAGCGCGGCCCTGGGCGACGTCCCCACGGGGACGCTCGTCCTGGTCCTCGCCCTGTCCGCGACAGTCCTGGCGCTCGCCGCGGTCCTCGTCTTCCGCCTGGCGGAGGGGATCGCCCACCGGCGGGGGCTCCTCGACATGCAGACCACGCACTGAAGGGCCATGGCGATCACCGTTCGCCCCGCGACGCCTGAGGATCGGGAGAGGATCCTCGCCATCTCAGCCCAGATCTGGGAGGGGGAGGACTACATCCCGCTCGTCCTCGACGCCTGGCTCGCCGAGGGGGGCCTCGCCGTGGCCGAGCTCGATGGAACCGTGGCCGGGTTTGCGAAGATGACGCTCCTCGCCCCAGGCGAGGTGTGGCTCGAGGGGCTGCGGGTGGACCCCGCCCACCGGGGGAAAGGGGCGGCCAAGGCGATCGCCCAGCACCAGCTCCAGACCGCCCTCAGGCTCCGACCCCGCTCCGTTCGCTTTGCCACCGCCGAGGTGAACGCCGAAAGCCTCCACATCGCCCGGAGCCAGGGGTTCCAGGAGATCGCTCGGTTCACGTACGTCGAGGGCCCGGTGCGGGACGAGCCCTCGACCCCGGGCGTCCACCCCGTCCGCGAGGTCGAGCGAGCGGCGGCGTTCCTCCGGCGCTCGCCCGCGTACCGCGCGGCCCGCGGGCTCCTCGGGTGGGGGTGGCGGTTCCCTGAGCTCACCCCGGAACGGCTCGCCGCCCTCGTCGCCGAAGGGGCGGCCTTCGGCGTCGGGGACCCGCTCCAGGGGATCCTCCTCCTCGTCCCCGACCCCTACGCGCCGGAGGCGTTCGCCTCCGTGGCGTTCCTCGACGGGACGGAAGAGGCGGAGGACGCCCTCCTCCGGTTCGCCCACGCCTGGGCCCGGGAGAAGGGGGGGCACTACCTTGCGGCGATGGTTCCACGGGAGGAGCACCTGCCCGGGTTCGAGCGGAACGGACTCGTCCCCCTGCCCTCCTTCCGGTACGTCCTCGTCCTCGCCTACCCCCTCGGCTAGGGTTCCCCGTCGGAAGCGGGGGGGAGACAGGGGGCCCGGCAGCCTGGGGCCGCCCCCGAGAGAACGCTGCACTTCGTCTCCCCCGGGACCTCCCGGCACGCCCGGACCCGGTACCAGTACCGCAACCCCGCGCTCGCCGTTTCGTCCTCAAACGCAGTTCCCGTCACGTACTCCGCTCCGGGGACGATGGGAAACCCGGCGTCGGGGCTCCGGTCGCGGTGGACCTGGTAGTAGGTCGCCCCGGGAACGGGGTCCCAGGTGACGACGATCCGGTCCCCGTGCGTTGTGCTGGCCTGGACGTTCGTCGGCGCGGGGGGACGGCCCGCGTAGCCGGGAACGGGACCGGCCTCGGGCCCGCACCCGGCGGAGTTGCACGCCCGCACCTTGTACCAGTAGAGGACCCCCTGGTTCGCCAACCCGACCGGGTCCACGTAGGACGGGGTTGAGACCTCCCCGGGGAACTGCTCGTAGGGCCCGCCCTGGGCGGAAGCCCGGAACACCCGGTACCCCGTCGCCCGCTCCACCGGGCTCCAGGTGAGCTGGATGGCGTCCTCCAAGCTCGCAAACGACGCCGAAAGCCCCCCCGGGGCCGCGCCCGGGGGGACGGTCGGAAGGGTGTTCAGGAGATCACACCCGGAAAGCAGGGCCCCCAGGACCAGGAGCCCCCCCACCTGCGCCAGTCGCATCCTCCTCGCCATCGGTTCTCCCCTCCTCGTGGCGATCTTAGGACGCCCCGGCGGAGGGGACAAACGGGGGAAGCGCGGGGTCGAGCCCCCCAAGCTCGGCCAGGAGCTCCTCGCCGCCCGCGCCGAGGGCCCCCAGGATCGCCTCCTCCAGGGCCAGGAGCCCCGGGAGGGCCCGGGCCATCTTCTCCCCTTCCGCGGAGTACCGGCAGGAGAGACAGGTGACCCGGGCCTCGAGGCCCACCACCTCGTCCTCCTCGACGACCTTGTCCGCGTAGTGGACGACCTTCTCCTCCCACGTCTCCGGCTGCGCCCCGAGGACGTGCCGCTCGGCGATCCGGGCGAGAGCGGGCCAGCCGCGGGAGCGGAGGATCCGCCCCGCCCCCACCCCGTGGTCGGCCGGCTTCTCGGACGTGAGCTTGTCCAGGTCGTGGAGGAGCGCGCCCCGGTGGACGAGGAGGGGATCGACGGGAACCCCCCGCTCCCGCAGCCGAAGGGCGAGGTGGTGCGCGACCCCCGCGACGGCCAGGGAGTGCCGGACGACGTTCTCGGGGACGCCGTGCGCCCGAAGGAGGGCCAGGGTCTCAACAAGGTCAGGAAGGAACGGTCCTTCCAGCACCCGTGGGAGCTCCGGGAGGGTCCGGACCTCCGCGTCGTGGACGGGGTGGGAGAGCGGGGGCCGCCCGCCCCTTGGGTTAAACCAGACGGCCCGGAGGCCGGCCCCCTTGGCCCCCACGATGTCCGTCCCGTAACGGTCCCCAACCATCGCCGCCTCCGAGGCCGAGCACCCGATGCGTTCCAGGACAGCATGAAAGAACGCGGGGTCGGGCTTGGTCGTCCCGAGGTCGCGCGCCGTGACGACGGCAGAGACGTACCGGTCGAGCCCGACCCGGGCCAGGGCCTTGCGGACGAGGATCTCGTCGGACGCCCCGGCGTTCGTGGCCACGGCGAGGGCGAACCGGCCGTGGAGGGCTTCCAAGGCTTCCCTCGCCCCGGGGATCGCCTCGACCCGGGGCCAGTCCGCCATCGGGCCGGGGTACTCCGGGAACTCCCGCATCAGGGTCCCCCCCCAGTCGAACAGGACCGCCCGCACCCGACAACCCCCAACCATGTTGGGATGATACCCGCGCCACGAGCTCTGAGATCCGCCCGGTACAATGGGAGCCATGCGGACTTGGACTTCTGTCGCGCTGTGCGCGCTCCTCGGCCTGGCCGGGCTCGGGCAGGGGTGTGTTCTGACGATCGTTGGGGACGGGGTGGAGGGCCGGTACCTCCCCGGAGTCCCGTACGTGTCCCAGCCGCCGCCGAACCCGTTAGGGTTCCCGTCCGTGGACCACTGGAGCGGCCCCCTGGCCGCGGCGGGCGCGATCGCCTACCTTGCCACCACCGTCGGGGGCTGGCCCCGGGGGGTGACCGGGAACCTCACCCCCGGCGAGCTCAGCGCCTACCTCGGGTACTTCACCGCGACAAACGGCCTGGGCAGCCCCGACCGGGCGAACGCGGCACTCGGCCTCCCCGGCACGATCGTGGACGACCTCGTGGCCGGGATCCGCGAGTACGCGCGCTGGGACCCAGTCCATCGGTTCCGGACTCCACCCCCGCCCATGCTCAACAAGGCGGGGTTCGACGCCGAGGTCGTGTTGATCGAGGGGCAGGGTCTTGTCCCCGCCCGGTACCAGGAGGCCCTCAACCGGGGCAGCCCGCCGCTCGTGGTCTTCCGCTACTGGAACCCAGTGGACAGTGGCCGCGCGATGTGGGTCACCGGTTCGGGGTATCGGGTTTATGTTCGGTTCTACACCTGGGGCCCGGAGATCCGGTCCAGCACCCAGAGCTCCCTCTCCGGCCCCGGGGTCCCCCGGGAGGCGTGGGATCCCGACCGCGGGGTTGGCCACGTGGTCGTGGGTGAGGGGTATCTGATCGGCGATCCCGACGGGCCCGGCCCCCTACCGAACACCCTGTGGCTCCTCGTCCGCGACACGTGGGCCGCCACCGCAGAGCACGGGGCGATCCCCTGGGGACAGGTGTCCGCCCTGGTGCTCCTCGGGCCGCCGCGGAATTGACCCCTGGGAGGTCGTCCGTGAGGAAGAGGGCGGGGCGACAGATGCTGCGGTGGCCCGGGTGGATCTCCCCCCAGCGGCGGGAGCACAGCCACCTCCACCGCCCGGTGATGGAGATCGTCCGCCGGGACGCCCCCCTCCTCCGGGCGAACGCCACCGTGGGGGAAGCCTTGGAGCACATCCGCGCCCACGGGCTGGGGGATCCCCCGTTCTACTTCTACGCCGTGGACGACCAAAACGCGTTGGTGGGGGTCATCCCCACCCGTCGCCTCCTGGTGGCCCCCCCTGACCACCCCCTGGCCGACCTCGCCGTCCGCCCGGTGTGGACGGTCCCCAAGGGGGCCAGCGCCCTCCAGGCCTACGAACTCATGCTCCGCCAGAAACTCCTGGCCCTCCCCGTGGTGGACGAGCGGGGGCACGTGGTGGGCATGGTCGACGTCACCACCCTCCTCGACGAATCGGTGGATCTTGGGGACAAGGACGCGGTGTTCGAGACGGTGGGCCTCCACGTGGCCCAGGCGCGGCTTGCCTCGCCAGCGAAGGCCCTGCGGGTCCGGTTCCCGTGGCTCGTGGCCACCCTGGCGAGCGGGGTCCTGTGCGCGCTCCTGATCCGCCTGTTCCAGGTCACGCTCGAGAAGAGCCTGATCCTGGCGTTTTTCCTCACCCTGGCCTTGGGATTGGGGGAGAGCGTGAGCATGCAGTCCGCGGCGGTGACGATCCTCGCCCTACGGGCGAAGCGACCGTCGTTTCGGTGGTACGCGACGGCCCTACGGCGCGAAGCGGGCGCCGCACTTCTCCTCGGCGCCGTGTGCGGGTTCATCGTCGCGGCGGTGGTGTGGGGGTGGCTCGGGGAACGCGTGGCCGCGGTGGCGATCGGGTTGAGCCTGGTCCTCAGCATCACCGCGGCATGCACCTTTGGGCTCACCATCCCGACCCTCCTCCACGCCCTCCACCTCGACCCGAAGATCGCCGCGGGGCCCCTGGTCTTGGCTATCAGCGACATCTGGACGGTCCTCTTCTACTTCGGTATCGCCACATGGCTCCTGTAACTGGAGCTCTTCCTCTTCTACAGGGCAGCGCGGATCTGATGTGCCAGCTCCCGACGGACGGGCTCGGGGGCGAACGACGCATCCACGCTGGAGAGGAGGATCGTCCGGACCTCGTCGGGGCCGAGGCCGAACGCCTCCACAACCCGCCACAGCTCGTCGGTAGACGACGTTCGGGACATAAGCCGGTTGTCGGTGTTCACGGTCACGGGGATCCCGAGGTCGAGGTAGCGCTTCAACGGGTGGTCGGAGAGGGTTCGCAGGATCCCCGAGATCTGGAGGTTGCTCGTCGGGCAGATCTCAAGCGGGATCCTCAGCTCCCGAACCCGCCGCTCGGTCGCCGGGTCCTGGAAGAGGTACACCCCGTGCCCGATCCGCTCCGCCCCGAGGTCGAGGGCCTCCGCGATGTGCTCCGGGCAGCACCCCTCCCCGGCGTGGAGGGTGAGGTGGACGCCCCCGTCCCGGGCAATTCGAATGGCTTCGGCGTGGATCGAGAGCGGGAACCCCCGCTCGGGGCCGGCGAGGTCGAAGCCCACGACCCCCCGATCCCGGAGGCGGACGGCGAGCCGGGCCACGGCCGCCGAGCGCTCCGGGGGCTCCTGCCGCATCCCGCACAGGATGACCCCGGTCCGGATCGGGTACTCCTTCTCGGCCCGCTTCGCCCCAGCCAGGACCGCCTCGACGACCTCGTTGGGGGTGAGGCCCCGGGCGAGGTGGAGGAGGGGGGCGAACCGGATCTCGAGGTAGACCACGTTCTCCGCCGCGGCATCCGCGCCCAGCTCGTAGGCCGCCCGCTCCAGGGCCTCCGCCCGCTGGAGGAGGGCCACCGTGATCCGAAACGCTTGCAAAAACTCTTCGAGCGAACAGGGAACGTGGGGAAGGACGGCCTCCTCCACCGGACCGGAGATCGGCGGCCGCTCCCCCGGGGGGAGGGCGTCCCACAGCTCCCGGACCGTCCCGGGGCGGAGGGAGCCGTCGAGGTGGCAGTGGAGGTCGAACTTGGGGAGCCGCTCGATCGTCGCCCGGTCCACGTCCCCTCCTTACCCCAAGGGCACCCGGGGCGCAAGCCCCCTATACTGGGGCCGTGACCTGGGACGTGATCGTCGCGGGCGGGGGCCCGGCGGGACTCATGGCCGCCATCGCCGCGGCCGAGGCCGGGGCCCGGGTCGCCCTCCTGGAGCGGGGTCCCACCCTGGGCGGAAAGCTCCCCGCGAGCGGGGGTGGCCAGGGGAACGTGACCCACAGCGGGGAGGTCGCGGACCTCCTGCCCCACTACGGCGGCGGGGAAAAGCCCGGGGAGGCGAGGCGGTTCCTCCGGCCCGCCCTCTACGCCTTCTCCAACCGGGACCTCATGGCCTGGCTCGAGGAACGGGGCGTGTCCACGGTCGAGGACCCCGACGGCCGGGTCTTCCCCCGGTCCCGGAAGGCTGAGGACGTCCTCGAGCTCCTCCTCGCCGAGGCCCGGACCCGGAGGGTTGGCCTCCGCGTGGGGGTCCGGGTCGGCTCGGTGTGGGTCGTGGGGGGCGGCCTCTCGGCCTTCGCCGAGGGGGCGCGGACCCCCCTCGCCCGGGGGAGGGCCCTCGTCCTCGCCACCGGGGGCCCCTCCTACGGGGGAACCGGGGACGGGTACAGGATCGCCGCCTCCCTCGGGCACCGGGTCGTCCCCCCCCGCCCCGCCCTCGTCCCCCTCCGGATCGAGCGGAGGGCGTTCGCCCCGTTTTCCCTTTGCGCCGGGGTCGCCCTCCGGGGGGCCCGGGTGACGTTCCTCCGCGGGGGAACCCGGATCGCGGAGCGGGAGGGGGACGTCCTGTTCACCCACCGCGGCCTCTCCGGGCCGGCGGTCCTCGACCTCTCCCGCCACGCCCTCCCCGGGGACGTCGTCCGCATCCCCCTCCTCCCGGGGTGCGGAACCCCCCGCGAGGCGGAGGAGAAGATCCTTGCGGAGATCGCCTCCCACGGGCGGCGGGCGGCCGCGAACCTCCTCCGGGGCCTGGGGGTCCCGGGGTGCCTCGCCCGGGCCCTCCTCCTCGCCGCCGGGCTCGACCCGGAGACGAGGGGAGCCCAGATCCCCCGGGACGAGCGGCGGAGGCTCGCCGAGGGCCTCGCCCTAGGAATGGGGTTCCCCGTCCGCGCCCTCGGGGGCTGGGACGAGGCGATGGCCGTCGCGGGGGGCGTGGCCCTGGGCGAGGTGGACCCAAGGACGCTCGAGAGCCGGATCGTCCCCGGGCTCTTCTTCGCTGGGGAGATCCTCGACGTGGACGGGGACACAGGGGGCTACAACCTCCAGGCCGCCTTCTCCACCGGCTTCCTCGCCGGGAGGAGCGCCGCCCGGCGGGCCCGGGGGCGCTCAGGCCAGAAGGTACCGCCGGACGAGGGCCGCCGCCCGGCCCGAGAACCGGATCCGCACCCCTGGAAGCGACCGCAGGGCAAACTCCGGCGCCCCCCGCGCCCGGGGTAAGGCCTCGACCTCGCCCCACGGGATGAAGAGGGGCGGGTGGACCGGGCGGAAGGGGAGGATCGGGGAGGTCGAGGGCCCTGCGCTCACGGCGCCACGGCCGGGGGAGCGGCCGACGCGCGGCCTCCACAGCCCCTCCACAACCTTGGCCGAGGTTCCCCCCGGCCTGGGGAAAGGATCGCCCCCAAAGCCGGCCCGGACGGGCCGGCGATCCTAGAGTGCGCAGGAGTGAGACGATGAAGCTTCGAACCCCTTTCGCGTTGGGTTGGATCGGCGTCGCGGCCGGGTTCACCGCCCTGGGGTGCGACTTCGTGTTCAGCTACAGGTCGATCACGGCCCCCTTGGGGACCTCCGGGGAGGTGGGGATCCGCGTCCAAAAAACCCATGCCAACTGCACGCTCCCCAACCCCTACGACTACGGGCTCTCCACCGCCGGGGTCCAGATTCTGGGGGAGACCCCGTGGAAGGAGGTCGGGCCGGGCGTGATCGAGAAGTGGGTCCTCCTCTCGCTGGCCGAGGTCGGGGACGGGTACCTCAAGGTTTTCAAAACCTGCACCAAGGAGGGGTACGAGGAGGGGGTTCTCCCGATCAAGGTGACGGCCCCCACCTCCGACGGAGCCTGGGCCCAGGCGAAGGCAGGCACGTACCCCGTCTCCCCGCCAGAGGGGTACACCGTGGCCGCCCTCTCCGGGACGGGGACGGTGAAGGACGGGGTCCTGTCCGTAGGAGGGATGAGCATCCCGCTCCCGACGGTTCCCCCCACCCTCGCCGGCGGGTCCGTCCCCCTCCAGGTCTACTACGTGATCCGGGATGGGAGGCCGTTCCCGCTCCTCCTCGTGGGGGACGGGCTCTTCTGGCGGTACGACCCGCTCCTGGCGGCCCAGGGGTAGCCGCGTGCGGCGGGGGCTTCTGCTGGCTGTTGCCCTCCTCCTTGGGGGTTGGGCCCTGGCCCAGTCGTTCGGAGGAGGGTTCGAGGGGGAGGCCCAGTTCGGGCCTCCCCCCGAGCCCCGGGAGTACGGCTCGCCCCAGGCCCAGGCCAGGGGGGCGTTTTTCATCCACCGCCAGGAGCTGAAGCTCGGGCTCCTCCTCGGGTTCATGGTCGGGGCGGGGGTCCTCGCCTTCCTCGGCCGGCCGTGGATCCGCAAGGCGCACCTTGTCCTGGCGGTGGCGGTCCTCGGGTTCGGGATGGGCGGGTTCCTCTGCCCCACCGCGGCCGTCCAGAACGCCTTCCTCAAGGCGGGGACGGGGTACCTGCTGCTGTTCCTCGTCCCGGTGGTGGGGGCGCTCCTCCTGGGGCGGATCTTCTGCGGCTACGTCTGCCCGTTCGGGGCCCTCCAGGAGCTCCTCCACGTCCGGAAGTGGGCGGTCAAGCTCCCCGACCGGGCGTGGAAGGCCCTGAACTGGGTTCGGTACCTCGTCCTCGTCTACCTCGTGGCCCGCGTGCTCGCCCAGGGCACGGTCGCCTTCGACGGCTTCTCCCCGTTCAAGCCCCTCTTCACCTGGGGAGGGACCGCCGGGGCGATCGCGTTCACCGCCGCCTTCGCCCTCCTCTCGGTTGTCCTGTTCCGCCCGTTCTGCCGGAGCCTCTGTCCCTACGGGGCGCTCCTCTCTATCGTCTCCCGATGGAGCCTGTTCCGGGTTCGGGCGGACGAGGGGTGCCGGAGCTGCGGCCTGTGCACGAGGGTCTGCCCGGCGGGGGCGATGGAGGGGGGGAAGGTGGACGCGACCGAGTGCCTCCTCTGCGGGGCCTGCGCCGGCCGCTGCGGGCCGGGGGCGTTGCGCCTGGCCCCGGCGTGGGCCAAGAGGGCTTGTAAAGAGAACCGAACGGAGGGCTAGCAGCCGTCAGGGCTCGGCGGGGAAGCCCTCTCCCTCCCCTCGGGGAGCACCAACGACGTGGGGCTGCCTTGCCCGGCCACCCGGGCGGGACTGCGCACCGCTCGCCCCTGGCAGGGGAGGTCGTACGCACCGGGCGAAACCTGGGATGGACACGGAACTCCCTCGCTCAACGGTCCGGCCGGCGGAGCCCCATCCCGTGGTCCACCTGAGGGGTGCAAGGGACAGGACGCGCCCTCGGGAACGCCTAACGGCCGAACAACCTCCGGAGGAGCTCCCCCCGGTCTTCTCCCAGGTGCTCTGCGACCTCCTTGAGGACGCGGTTCAAGGTCCCCACCCGCCAGGGCCTGTGCCGAGGAAGGGTCACGTGATGTTCTCCCCCAAGCGCGGTGGTCAGCCGCAGGGGACTGCCCGTCTAGCGCGTCACGCGATACCCGAGGCGGGCCAAGGCCTGGGCGAGGTCCTCCCCGCCCAGGTCGCGCGGAAGCTTCATACGGGGATGAGTTCGTCCTTGACCAGGTGGAGCCGGATGAGGCGGGGCCGCGTCTCCCCTTCAAAGTGGCAGCGCACGGCGTCGCGCACGCGGGCCTTGAGCTCCTCCATGGTCTCCGCCTCGGTGAAGATCGCCTGCCCCAGGGCGTGAGCCTCCTACCCGCCCTCAGGCGATTCCCCGACGACGAACACGATCTCGCTCATGGCCGGTTCGATCGGACCCCCGAGCAAGTCCTGGGGGCTCCCCGTCCGCCCTCGTTGCGCTCGGTCCCTGGGGGGAAAGCGTCCCCCGGCCCCCCTCTCCTCTGCCTCTCCCCTGGCGGGGGAAAGGAAGGAGGGGGCGGTTTGCGGCCTCGCTCTGTCAAGGGCCCGGAGAGATCGAGGAGAACGCTTGTCGCACCACGGGAGAAGCCCCCTCGGTGGGACACGGAAGTGACGTCCCCCTCTTCTAAAGAAGTTTCAGCCGGCGAAGATCGTCCTCGGTCCAGCCAAGGTCATCCAGAAGCGCCTTCAGGGTCTTGGGGGGAAAGGTGTCTCCCGGACGCCGATAGGGCACCACGACCCGCCGGCCATCTTCCGGGTGGACGTACACGCGGTGGCTTCCCCTCTGGCGATCAAGAGAAAAACCGTCGCGTTCGAGCGCGGTGCAGAGTTCGCGGACGGTGAGCTTTCGAAGCTCGGGCGGGACCCTCATACGCTCACGGTGAGCGTCTCTTCCTCCCTGAGCGCGGGGGTGGCGTGGGCCTCCACGGGAATGGGCTCGCCGTGGGAGAGCATGGACTCCAGGTACGCCGCCGCGGCCTCTTGGATGTTGGCCAGGGCCTCCTCCCGGGTTGCCCCCCAAGTGTGGCAGCCTCGAAGGCCAGGGCAGTAGGCGTGGAATCCGCCCTCATCTTCCTCGAGGACCACGCGCACCCGGAACGTCATCGCCACCTCCACCAATTGAGTATACCGCTCCGCCACCTCCGTGCTCCCCCCCACGAACGCCGCGCAGCAAACACCGGCGCTTCCCGAGGGAGGAGGCAAAGGCCCTGGTGATCTCCTCTTCCCGACCCTTTCCCACAGCGGGGAGAGGGGGCAGGAAGGGGCTCTTCCACAAAGGGATTGGCTTCTGTGGGGTCGCGGCCCCCCTCACCCCCAACATACAAGGGATGGGGTGAGGGGGCTAACCCCCCAAACCCCCAGGGGGGAGGTGGGGCGCAGTGCCTACCGGCGCGCCCCATCTCCCCCGACCTCATGGCGCTATCCTCGCGAGGAAAAAGGCCAACCGGAAGCGTGCGCCGCCGGGACCTTCGCCAGCTCATCCGAGCCAGCTACCAGCCCCAGCGGCGCCCCTTCCTCTTCGTCCCGTCTTGGCGGGATCGGGATTCTGTCCGGGTCAGCGGGCGGGCCTCCACCACGCCCGGTGAGCTCAAGGGGAGCACGGCCCGGAAGCCCAGGTTGTTGTTCTCGTTGCTGGGCCCGTTGTTGTTGCGATTGGCGACGCGGCAGTTGTAGGCGTTGTCCTTCCAGCTGCCGCCGCGGATCGCCCGGTTCGTGCCGCTGGACAGAACCCCATCTCCCTCACTTGCCCTTCCTGGCCTCAGGAACGCTCACGGGACCACGCTTACCCGCCCGACGACCGCCCGCCGGAACCCAGCGGTGTCCGCGAACCTCACGTAGGCCAGGAGCGGCTCCACGTGGCGCTGTAGCTCCTCCTCAGACCAGTCCCCCCTCTCCCAGCGCCCCTCGTAGCCCGCGAGCCTCCGGGCGAACCGCCGCCGTGCCCGGGAGCCGAGCCTCACCTGGCCTGGAAAGACCCGGTACCCCAGGAACGGGAGACCGCGCGTGCTCCGGTTCAGCTGCACGTCCGCCTTGAGGGTCAGCCTGAGCCGGGAGCGGAGGTACGCCTCAATGGCCACCTGGTGGCCCCGCAGCGTCGCCCTGTCCTCCCCCCACAGGACGAAGTCGTCCATGTAGCGGACGTAGCCGCGCACCCGGAGGGTCTCCTTGACCCAGTGATCCAGGGGCCCGAGGTAGAGGTTCGCGCAGTGCTGGGAGATGAGGTTCCCAATCGGGAGCCCCTTCCCGGGCGTCGTCTCGTAGGTGCCGACAAACGTGCGGAACAGCCGGAGGAGCCGCCGGTCCTTGAACCTCGTCCCGAGGAGCCCGAGGAGCACCTCGTGGTCCACCGAGTCGAAGTAGCGCGCGACGTCGAGCTTGAGGTACCAGGGGAACCGTCGAGCGAAGGCCTGCGCCCGCCGGATGGCGGCATGAAGGCCCTTCCCCTTCCGGCAGGCGTAGGAATCGGGAATCGCGTAGCGCTCGAGAACAGGTTCGCACACGTTCATGACCGCGTGGTGGAGGACCCGCTCCGGGAACGGGGCGGCGCAGATGACCCGCTCCTTGGGATCGCGGATCGTGAAGAACCGGTAGGCTCCCACCGATACCGCCTCCCGGAGCAAGTCCTCCCGGAGCCGGGCCAGGTTCTCGTCTAGGTGGGACGCGTACTGCCGCACCTCGGCCCGATCCCGCTTCCCACGGCTGGCCTTCCAGAACGCAAGCCGGAGGTTTTCTGGGTCGGCGATCCGCTCGTAGAGGTTCCCGACCCGCCTCATCGGGCCTCCTCCCGTTCCGGTGCGTCGGGATCGGGCGACCGGGGGTCGGTCGAGGGCTCGGCCCCGCGGACCAGGCCGAGGACGGCCTCGCCGTACTTCTCAAGCCGGGCCTGGCCGACACCTGCGATCGAGCCGAGCTCGGCCTTCGTCCCGGGCCGCAGCCGGGCCACCGCCGCGAGCTGCTCGTTCGTGAAGATCGTGTACAGGGGGACCCCCTCCTCCTCCGCGGCCGCCTTACGCCACTGGCGCAAGCGGACGAACACCGCGAAGTCCTCCGGGGCGAGGAGCTGCTTGTAGTCGGGCCGGGCTCCGCCGGACTTGCCGGGACCTTCCGCGGGGGGGCCCTCCAAGAACTCCACGACGAGCGCCCAGTACGAGCCGGGGCCCGCTGGGACGAACTCCCGCCCGACGGCGAGCACGCGGTGGGAGCGGAGGAACCGGTTCAGCTCTTCCTCAGCAGCCCGGTCGCCCGTCGCCCGAACGGAGAAGAAGCGAAGTTGCACCCCTCACCCCCTCCTCCGGCGCCGCGTCGCCAGACCCCGCTCACGGACCTACGGGGAGCACGGCCCGGAAGCCCAGGGAGTTGTCCTCGCTGCTGGGCCAGGCGTAGTTGCGAAAGGCGACGCGGCAGTTGTAGCCGTAGACCTTCCAGCTGCCGCCGCGGAACGCCCGGCCCGTGCCCGACGCCGGGCCCCGGGGGTCGGTCCCCGGGGACGAGGCGTAGTAGTCCCTGCTCCTCCAGTCCCAGCACCACTCCCCCACGTTCCCCGCCATGTCGTAGAGGCCGTACCCGTTCGGGGCGAAGCTCCCCACCGGGCTCGTGTAGGGCTCGCTTCCGGTCTTGTACGTGGGGTGGTAGCCCCGGGTCGGGCCCGTGTCGTAGCGGTAGCTCGAAGAGCTCCAGTAGTTCGCCCGGCTGTGCCCGATCGTGTCGGTGTCGCACCACGGGAACCGGTGCCCC
>CALKES010000033.1 GCA_938084715.1 Candidatus Bipolaricaulota bacterium
CGAAAGGAGCGCGATGAACCCGATCGAGATTCGCCCTGGGATCTTCTGGGTGGGCGTGAACGACCGGACGACGGACCTCTTTGAGGGCCTGTGGCCTCTTCCCCACGGGGTAAGCTACAACAGCTACCTCGTGGTGGGGAAGAAGGTGGCCCTGGTGGACTCCGTGAAAGGCCCGTTTGGAGAGGGGCTCCTCCGCAACGTGGCCCAGGTCGTCCCGCCGGACCGGATCGACTACCTCGTCGTGAACCACATGGAGCCGGACCACTCCGGGGCCCTGCCCCTCCTCCGCCGGGTCGCCCCCCGGGCGGAGGTCGTCGCCACCAAGGCCGCCCTCCCCATGCTCGCGAGCTTCTACGGGATCCGCGACGGGGTCCGGGCCGTGGGGGACGGGGACAGGCTCGACCTCGGGGGCAAAGTCCTCTCCTTCCACCCGATCCCGTTTGTGCACTGGCCGGAGACGATGGCCACCTTCGAGGAGACCGAGGGGGTCCTCTTCCCCTGCGACGCCTTCGGCGGCTTCCGGGCCCTGGATGGGGCGCTCTTCGCCGACGAGGTGGACTTTTCTCTCTACGAGGACGAGGTCCTCCGCTACTTCTCAAACATCGTGGGGATGCAGAGCGCGGCGGTCCTGCGGGCCATCGAGAAGCTCAACGGGCTTCCCGTGGAGGTGATCGCCCCCTCCCACGGCCTGGTGTGGCGGAAGGACCCCGGGCGGATCGTCGAGCTCTACGCCCGCTGGGCGCGGATGGAGGGGGATCCGGGTGTGGCGATCGTCTACGGCTCGATGTACGGGGAGACCCTGGCCATGGCCGAGGCGGTGGCCCACGGGGTCCGGGAGGCGGGGGTTCCGGTGCGGGTGCTCGATGCCGGCCGGGTGCCTACGAGCTTCCTCCTCCGGGACGCCTGGCGCTACCGGGGCCTGATCCTGGGGAGCCCGACCTACGACACGGGGGTCTTCCCCCCGGTGGAGCACCTCGTGCGGCTTCTGGAGCGGAAGCGCTTGAAGAACCGTTCCGTGGGCCTGTTTGGGTCCCACGGTTGGGCGGGCGGGGCGCTCCGGAAGCTCGGGGAGAAGGCCGCGGAACTGGGGTGGGACCTCGTGGGGGAGGTGGGGTTTGCCGGCGCCCCGACGGCGGAGGACCTCGCCCGGGGGCGGGAGCTTGGGCGGGCGGTGGGGGAGCGGGTGGCGGAGGGGGTGCGGACCTAGGGTGCGGCGGCTTTCGGTTGTCGACGTTGCGCGCTGCGTGGACTGCCTCCTCTGCGCCCAGGCCTGCGCCCGGCGGTTCGGGGAGGGGGGACTGGCCCGGTCGGCGATCGCCGTCCGCTCCGCCGGCGGGGTCGAGCGGGGGTTCGTCGTCGTCGTCTGCCGGGCGTGCGAGGATCCACCCTGCCTCCACGCCTGCCCGGTGGGGGCGATCGAGAAGGCCTCGGTGGGGGTCAAGGTCCTCCTCGACCGGTGCATCGGGTGCCGGGCGTGCGTGGCGGCGTGCGCGATCGGAGCTGTTCAGTGGGACGAGGCGGGGGGGAAGCCCGTGATCTGTGTCCACTGCGGCCTGTGCGCCGCTTTCTGCCCCTACGGGGTCCTCGCCCTCGAGGAGGTGGGGGGTGGATAGGCTCCTCCCCCGGGTCCTCCGGGTCGACCTCACGAGGAAGCGGTTCTGGGTCGAGGAGCGGCCGGAGCTCTTCCGGGAGCGCCTGGGAGGGACCGGGGTCGGGATCGAGCTCTTGGGCGAGCTCTGCCCGCCGGGGGCCGACCCCCTGGGCCCGGAGAACCCCGTCGTCCTCGCCGTCGGGCCCCTGTCCGCCCTCTACCCGTTGGCGTCGAAGACGGTGGCCCTGTTCAAGTCCCCCCACACCGGAAACCTCGGGGAGTCCCACTGCGGGGGCCGGACGGCGTTCGCCCTGCGGCTGGCGGGCTACGGGGCCCTGGTGATCGAGGGTCGGAGCGACCTCCCCGTCTACCTCGCCGTCCACGGGGAGGGGGTCTTCTTCCGGGACGCGCGCACCCTGTGGGGGATGAGCTCCTCGGTCACGGTGGGGCGGATCCTCCGGGAGCGGGAGGAGGGGTCGGGGTACCGGACGATCCTCCGGATCGGCCGGGCCGGGGAGCGGGGGGTGACCTACGCCGCGGTGGTGGCCGAGACCTACCGCCACTTCGGCCGGCTGGGGCTCGGGGCGGTCCTCGGGAGCAAGAACCTCAAGGCGATCGTGATCTCGGGGAAGGGGGCGGTCCCCGTGGCCCAGATGGGCCGCTACCAACGGCTCTACCGGGAGCTCCACGAGCGGGCAGTGCGCTCGGACCTGATGCAGAAGTACCACGACCTGGGGACGGCCCAGAACGTGGCCCCCTTGAACGCGATGGGGGCCCTCCCGGTCCGGAACCTCCAGGCAACGTCCTATCCCGATGAGCCGGCGTTCTCCGGGGAGAGGCTCGCCCAAGGGTACCTCGGCCGGCGGCTGGCCTGCGCGGGGTGCCCGGTGGCCTGCATCCACCTCGCCGCCTTGCGGGAGCCCCACCCGAAGGAGCCCTACTTCTACACGACGACCTTCGTCCCCTACGACCACGAGCCCCTCTACGCCCTGGGGGCGATGCTCGGGATGGAGGACGTCCCCGGGGTCCTCCACCTCATTGAGGCGGTGGGTGAGGTGGGCCTCGATGCGATGACGACGGGCGTGGTCCTCGCCTGGGCCACGGAGGCGTTCGAGAAGGGGCTCATCTCCGAGCGGGAGACGGGCGGCCTCCGGCCCCGGTGGGGGGATGCACCGACTTACCGGGAGATGATCCGCCGGATCGGGGACCGGGGGACGGAGTTCTACCGGGTCCTCGGGGAGGGGGTCCGGGAGGCGGCGGCCCGCTACGGGGGGGAGGAGTTCGCCCTCCACTTCGGGGGAAACGAGATGCCGGGGTACCACACCGGGCCGGGGGCCCTCCTCACCTACCTCTCCGGGGCCCGCCACTCCCACCTCGACTCCGCCGGCTACGCCCTGGACCAGGAGCTCCTCCGGACTGGGGGGACCCTTCCCCCCGAGGAGGCTGCCCGGCGGCTCCTCGCCGAGGAGGCCCGGCGCCAGGTTCTCTCCTCCCTCGTCGTCTGCTTTTTCGCCCGGGGGCTCTACGACCTCCCCACGGTTTCCTCCTGTCTCTCGGCCCTGGGGGAGGGGTGGGACGAGGAGGGCTTGCGGAGGCTCGGGGAGGGGGTCCTCCGGCGGAAGTACGCGTTCAAAGTCCGGGAGGGGTTCGACCTCCGGAGGGTGCCCATCCCCCACCGGGCCCTGGAGGCTCCGGCCCCGGGGGGAGCGGCCGACGAGGGTTACCTCCGGGCGGCCCTCGCCGAGATGGGGCGGTGGCTGGAGGGGGGAGCATGAGCTGGAAGGAGAAGCTGCGGCGGGAGTTCCTCGAGGCGGACCGGGAGTTCGTGGAGGAGGTCCTTCCCCTGGGGTCGGTGGACCGGGCGGCGTTCGGGCTCCTCGCCGACGCCACCCGGTACGTCCTTGTAGAGGAGGGGGGCGAGGTCCACCTCCGGGCGGAGATCGCCGCCCGGCGGGAGATCCTCCGGTCGCTGGCCCAAAGCGGGCTTGTGGTCCGCGAGGCCGACGCCGAGGAGGCGGTGGCCCGGTTCGCCGCCCTGTGGGAGGGGAAGGCGCGGGCCCAGGGGACGTGGGGGGCGGCCGTGGCGGCGGCCCGGGCGGCGGGGGAGGTCGAGGCCCCCCGGCCCCCCAAACGGCGCTCCCTCCTCGACCGCCTCCTCGGACGGGCGTAGTCCCTCATTCCCGGCAGGGAGGCCAGGGCGAGCCCCCTCTCCCCAGCCCTCCCCCGCAGAGGGGGGAGGGAAGTTTGTCCGGAGTCGGTCAGGGAGAGGAGGACCACCCACAGGCCTGGGCGGGTGGGCCAGTTGGCGGGGGCCGCCCCCCTCCCGTACCATCCCCTCAAAAGGAGGTCCTGTGAAGGGCAACGAGAAGATCATCGAGGCGCTCAACGCCCGGCTCGCCGAGGAACTGGGGGCCACCCTCCAGTACATGCTCCACGCCGAGATGTGCGAGAACTGGGGCTACGGGAAGCTCCACGAGGTCCTCGAGAAGCGGGCGATCACCGAGATGGCCCACTGGGAAAAGCTCGTCGAGCGGATTCTGTTCCTCGAGGGGAAGCCCATCGTCACGAAGATGGGCCCAGTCCACATCGGCCCCGATGTCCCCCAAATCCACCGCCGCGACCTGGACGCGGAGTACGAGGCGGTCAAGGCCTACAACGAGACGATCCGCCTCGCTACGGAGCTTGGGGACCACAACACGAAGGTTCTTCTCGAGGGGATCCTCAAGGACGAGGAGGACCACGTGGACTGGCTCGAGGCCCAGCTCGACCTGATCGAGCAGGTG
Organism: Candidatus Bipolaricaulota bacterium; assembly: GCA_938084715.1. GTDB lineage: Bacteria > Bipolaricaulota > Bipolaricaulia > Bipolaricaulales > Bipolaricaulaceae > Bipolaricaulis. Next base: position 4,375 of record CALKES010000033.1, read on the forward strand.
GGGTTGGAGAACTACCTCGCCCAGCAGATCGGGTAAACGAAACGCCGGGCTTCCGCCCGGCAAGGAGAGAGATACGACAAACGGCCCCCCTTGTCAAGGGGGGGCCGGCCTGGGTTGACAGACAAGGAGGTAACCATGCTCGAGGTTGGGGACCGGGCGCCGGAGTTCACCCTCGTGGACACGGAGCGGCGGCCGGTGAGCCTCGCCGGACTCCGGGGAACGAAGGTCGTCCTCGCCTTCTACCCGGGGGCGTTCACCAAGGTCTGCGAGAAGGAGCTCTGCACGTTTCGGGACATGCTCGCCAGGCTCGAGGCCCTCCAGGCCCAAGTCCTCGGGATCAGCGTGGACAGCCCGTGGGCGAACGGGGCGTTTGCGGCGGCGAACCGGATCTCCTTCCCCCTCCTCTCCGACTACACCCGGGAGGTGTCCCGCCGCTACGGGGGGGTCCACGAGGACTTCGCCGGGCTCCGGGGCTACACCGTCTCCAAGCGGGCCGTGTTTGTCCTGGACGGGGAGGGGATCGTCCGCTACGCCTGGGTGAGCGACGACCCCGGCCGGGAGCCCCCCTACGGGGAGATCGAGGCCGCCCTGGCGGAGCTCTAGCCGTGGAGGTCGTCCTCCGGATCGCCGGCGCCGCGGGGCAGGGGGTCCAGACCCTCGGGGAGGCCCTCGCCCGGGCCGCGTTCCGGGCCGGCCTCTACCTCCACGGGGAGCTCTCCTACCACTCCCGGATCCGGGGCGGGGAGAACGCGTTCACCCTCCGGATCTCGGACCGCCCCGTCCTGGCGACAAGCGCCCACGCCGACCTCCTCCTCGCCCTGAACGGGGAGATGCTCGCCCTCTACCGGCCCACCGTCCGCCCTGGGGGCCTTGTCCTTACCGACGAGGAGGTCCCCGGGGAGGGGGCGGTGCGGTTGCCGGCCGCCAGGTTCGCCCGGGAGGAGCTCAAGCTTCCCATCGCCGCCGGGGTGGTCCTCCTCGGCGCGGCGGCCCGGGCCCTCGGGCTCCCCGAGGACCGGGCGGCGGAGGCGATCCGGGAGGTGTTCGGGGACAAGGCCGACCCGAACCTCCGGGCCCTCGGGGAGGGCTACCGGCTGGGCCCGGCCTCCCGGTGGACGCTCCCGCTGGCCCAGTTCAGGCCTGGGGAGAAGGCCCTCCTCACGGGAGGCCAGGGGGTGGGCCTGGGGGCGATCGCCGGGGGGTGCCGGTTCGTCGCCTCCTACCCCATGACCCCGGGGACGGCGGTGCTGGAGTTCCTGGCCGGGCACGGCCTCCGGCACGGGATCCTCGTTGAGCAGGCCGAGGACGAGA
>CALKES010000034.1 GCA_938084715.1 Candidatus Bipolaricaulota bacterium
GGTGGCGACGTAGGTGCGGGCGTCGGTCCAGCCTCCCCCAGCCGGCCCGGTCCAGTTCGTACCGGCGTCCACGAGGACGATCGTCGGCGTCGTCAGCTGGTCCATGTCCTCGTCGTAGCTCACGGTGACCGTGAGGGTGAGTGCCCCCTCGTAGATCGGCGATCCCCCCGCGATCGTCGTCCGGTCCGTCGCAACTGTGGCCCGGGGCTTGCGGGTGTCGATGTCGAACAGGGGGGCAGAGGTATAGGGGACTTGGACGTTCTCTGCCCTGTCCCGGGCGTTCTCGACCGTAACCGCGACCCCGGTCACCTCCTCCTCCGCCCCGTTGTGCCAGAACGTCTCGGTCCACACCGTGTCCCCGCTGCTCCAGGCGCCGTCGCCCTGGCTGGCGAACGCGCCGGCGGTGAACCCGATCGTGGGAGGCGTCCCGGGGTCCATCGCCTCATGGAACGTCACCGTCACCCGTTGGGACAGGCCGCCCTCGTACACCGGGTTGCGGTCCACCGTCACCGACACGACGCTGGGCAACTCGGTGTCGATCTGGAAAGGTCCGAAGTGAACCGTGGCCGTCCAGTTGCCGGCAACGTCCCGGGTGGCGACGTGAACCCACCAACTGCCATCGGAGGTGGCTCCAAACGTCTCCCCCGTCCAGCCGGCCCCCCGATTGGCCACCTGGCTTGGGAGCCACGTAGGGCTTTGGTCCCAGGCGACCTCGAACCCGCCGATCCCTGACGACACGCCTCCCGAGATGGGATCGGCGGCCCCCGTGGCCTGGATCTGGACGCCCGGGTTGTTCGAGGGAACGCCGACGGTGTGGCTTGGGCTCGACAGCGTGGGGTCCGTGGGGGGGGTAAGGTCAATGGCGAACGCGCGGTCCGCGGTGTAGGCACTCACGTTGCCCACCCAGTCCCGGGCCCGGAGCCGCCAGGTGTACGCCCCTTCCACCAACCCCGTGGGGTTGTAGAAGGTGTTGCCCGTGTAGTAGTCGCGGTTCACCGGTCCGGAGATGAGCACCCGGTAGTCCCGGACCCCGCTCCCATCGTCGGTGGAGGGGCCCCAAGTGAACCCCACGGCGGTGGTGCGAAACCACTGACCGTCGCCCGGGGTCAACGGATTCGGAACGGTCGGCGGGGTGCCGTCACCATCTCCGGACACCGTCCACGCGTAGGCCGGGGCGTTGCTCGTGATCGTGAGAGCAAAGCTGAACGGGCCGTCGGTGGTGGGGGTGTACCGGACTTCGACCGCTTGCGTCCCAGCGGGGGCCAGGGAGAACGTTGTGGGGGCGATCGAGCTGACGGCCACGTTCTGGAGGTCGCTCGCGGTGATGCCAGTCACATCCAGCTGGGCTCCCCCGGTGTTCCGGACGGTGTAGGTGAGGACAACCTGGCCGGCTCCCGCCTGCCGCCAGCCTTGGCCATCGGTTCCCCCAGGGGGGATGACGTGGCCCACCGGACGTTCCACCTGCACGGCCTGCCCCCAACCGATAAGCGATAGGACCAGCCCAAGCCCCAAACCAACGCCCGTCCGCCACAGCCCCCCCGTCCTGCGACCCTGCCTCTCCATCGCCCCCTCCTGCCCGGCGACCGCTGTCCCTCCGGTCCCGCCCCGGGCCCGCGTATCGCGCATTCTACCGGAGTCCACCGGTCGGTCCAGCTCGGGGTGATGGGTGTCACGTTGACGCCGGGCGAGGCTTCAGGGTCGTTCGAATCGGGAGTTCCATGGGTTGCCCCGCAGGCCGATGGGCCGCGACCCCGGGCCGCAGTGGCTTGCGCGACGCTCTCTATAGACGTATAAAGCCCCCCATACCTCCCTGCCATGTGGGCGATCCTTCCGGCGATCCTGATGGGCTGGTCCCTCGGGACGAACGACGCGGCAAACGTGTTCGGCCTTGCGGTCGGGGCGCGGGCGGTGCGCTACCGCACCGCGGTCGTGTTGACAAGCGCCTTCGTCCTGCTGGGGGCGTACTTCGGGGGAGCCCGGGGGATGGCCACCTACGGAGCGCTCACCGGCCACGATCTTGCCACAGCGTTCTGCGTTGCGCTCGGTGCGGGGCTAACGGTGACCCTGATGACGCTCTTGGGCCTCCCCGTGTCGGCGACGCAAGCCGCGGTGGGAGCGATGATCGGGGTCGCCCTCGCCGCGGGCCGGGCCGTGGAGTGGGGGGTGATGGTGCGGATCGTCCTGTCTTGGATCACGTCCCCGCTGGGGAGCCTGGTTCTTGCTTTTGTCCTCCACCGCGTCCTCGGTCCGCCCCTCGAGCGAAGGCTTGCTGGGCTCACGGCCTACGATCGGTTCCTCCGCTGGGCGGTGGTCGCGGTGGGGATTGGGGGGGCGTACGCCCTGGGTGCCAACAGCGTGGCCAACGTGACTGGGGTCTACGTGGGAGCCGGGCTCCTCACCGTCCCCGCCGCGGCGCTGATCGGTGGGGGGAGCATCGCCCTCGGGGTCCTGACCTACGCCCGGAAGGTGATGGAGACGGTGGGGGAGCGGCTCGTGTACCTGGGGCTCCTCCCCGCCCTGTTCGCGGCGATCTCGCAGGCCGCTGTGCTGCGTCTGTTCGCCCAAGTCGGCGTTCCGGTGTCCACCTCCCAGGCGGTGGTGGGGGCGGTGGTGGGGATCGGGCTAGTCAAGGGCGTGTCGGCCGTGAACGCCCGGCAGCTGGGGGTAGTCTTTGTCGGCTGGGCCCTGACCCCGCTTGTGGCGGGCGGGGTGGGGTTCCTCCTCTGGCTGGCGCTGGGACCTATCCTTCCCGCGTAGGGCACCGCCCGTTGTCGCGCGGAGAAACCCCGGCTAGAATCAAGCTCCCGGAGGGGTGGGTGAGCGGCCGAAGCCACTTGCCTGGAGAGCAAGTGCACCCCCAAAGGGTGCCGTGGGTTCAAATCCCACCCCCTCCGCCAGGCCCGTGCAGGCGGGGGGCTAGCGGTCCCCTGGATCCACAACCCGCTCTAGGTGGAGCCCATGGGCCTCCCGAGAGGGAGGGGGGGCGGAAGCGGCCGCGGTTCCCCGGGCGATGACGGTCGAGCCCCCTGCGACACACACCGGCCAACCCCGCTAGGCCCGGAAGGGAGCAACGGTACGTCGGTCCCTGTGGGTGATAGGGGACCCCTTGACCCGAGCCTGGGCCCCCGGCGCGCCCGCCGACCTTCCCCCGACGGAGGCCCGCACGGGCCGCCTCTCCCCCCCTTGACCCCGGCGATCCCCGGGGATACGATCAAATGACAACATGGTCCCTTTATCGAGTGATGAGCGATGAGGTTCTCCCAATCGGCCAAGTACGCGATCCTGACCCTCCTCCGGCTGGCGGTGGCCGAGGGCGGACCGCTCACGGTGCGGGAGCTTGCCACCGACGGGGCGATCCCCGCGGCCTACCTGGCCAAGCTCGTCCCCCAGCTTGTGCGGGCTGGGCTCCTCAACTCAGCCCGGGGGCGGGGAGGGGGGATCGCCCTCGCCCGCCCGCCCGAAGCGATCACCCTGGCGGAGATCCTCCGCGTCACCGACGGCCCGGCCTTCGTTCAAGACTGCCCATTCGATTCCGAGCCCTGCCCGGGAAAGCCCGACTGCCCGCTGGCCCCGGTCTGGGACCCCCTGCGGGAGAAGATCGTATCGTTTCTGGAAAAGACAACCCTTGCCGCCCTGGCGGCACGGGTGCGGAAAGAGGACGGAGGAGGTCTCTCGTGAGCGAGATGATGGGAAACACCCGTAAGGAGGCGTTGAAGAGGATCCTCGGCCGACTCCACGCCGGCGAGAGCCCGGAGCGCCTGAAGGAGGCGTTCCGGGAAGCCGTGGGCCGGATCTCCCCCCAGGAGATCGCCGCGATCGAGGAAGAGCTTGTGCGCGAGGGGCTTCCCCACGAGGAGCTCAGGAAGCTGTGCGACCTCCACCTGGCTCTCTTCGAGGAGTCCCTCGCCGGGGCTGAGCTCGAGACCCCGCCCTGGCATCCGCTCCACATCCTGATGGCCGAGCACCGGGAGATGCTCGCCATCGCCCACCGGCTCGCCTCCCTGGCCCAGTTGGGCACGACGTCGCCCGAGGCGCGGGCCGAGGTCGAGGACCTTGGGAAGCACCTCCAGGCCTCGGAAAGCCACTACCTGCGGGAGGAGAACGTCCTCTTCCCGTACCTGGAGCGGCACGGGGTCGTCGAGCCCCCGAGGGTGATGTGGGCCGAGCACGACCGGATCCGGGAGCTCAAGAAGGCCGTGGTCAGGGAGGCCCCGGACGGGAAGAACCTCGCCCAGGCCGCCCTCGCCCTGAGCGAGACCCTGGCCAGCCACTTCCTCAAGGAGAACCGGATCCTCTTCCCCACCGGGCTCCGGGTGATCCCGGACGGGGAGTGGCCGGAGATCCGGCGCCAGTTCGACGAGATCGGCTACTGCTGCTTCACCCCGGAGGCCCCACCTCCGCCGGAAGAGTCAGCTGCCCAGACGTCCACCCCAGCCTCCACACCGGGCGCCGCGTTCTCGCTCCGGTTCCCCACCGGCGAGTTCACCCCCCAGGAGCTCGAGGCGGTGCTCAACGCGCTTCCCGTCGACATCACGTTCGTGGACCGGGACGACCGGGTGCGGTACTTCAATGCCTCGGCTGATCGGATCTTCGTCCGCACCCCCGCTGTCTTGGGCCGCAAGGTCCAGGACTGCCACCCCCAAAAGAGCGTTCACGTGGTGGAGAAGATCCTTTCCGACTTCAAGGCCGGCCGCCGCGGGGTGGCCGAGTTCTGGATCCGCTTCGGAGGCAAGTTCGTCTACATCCGGTACTTCCCGGTGCGGGGCCCGGCAGGGGAGTACCTGGGTACGGTCGAGGTGACCCAGGACATCGGCCCGATCCAGAAGATCTCCGGGGAGCGCCGGCTCCTCGACGACTGACGCCCGCTCTCGGGTGGGACGAAAGGAGACTGCGATGGGCAGACGGGAAGAGTTCTTTGCCGAGCGGGAGCGGCTCACTGCGCTCGCCCTCCGGCGGGCGAACCTGGTCACGAAACGGTTCTTCGCCCTCGACGGGGCGGCCTACGCGGACGGGGTGCTACCCCGGAAGACGAAGGAGCTCCTCGGGCTTGTCGCGTCCCTCGTCCTCCGCTGCGACGACTGCGTCACCTACCACGTCTGCGGGGCGTGGGATGCCGGGGCAAGCGGGGAGGAGATCGCTGAGGCGATGTCGGTCGCCCTGGTCGTGGGGGGATCGATCGTCATCCCCCACCTCCGGAGGGCGGCGGCGCTCTTGGACGAACTGGAGGAAGGCAGATGAATCCAGCTGTGATCGAGCTTAGGAACGGCGTCTACTGGGTGGGGGTCAAGGACTGGGCCCGGCGGACCTTCGACGGCCTGATTCCCCTTCCCCACGGGACGTCGTACAACGCCTACGTCGTGCGCGGATCGGCCAAGACCGCCCTCGTGGACACGGTGAACCCCGGGTTCGAGGGCGAGCTCCTCGCCAAAGTCGGAGTGGTTGTCGATCCTGCCGAGCTCGACTACGTCGTCATGAACCACGCCGAGCCCGACCACGCGGGGGCGATCCCGGCGGTGCTCGCGGCGGCTCCCCGGGCGAAGCTCGTCCTCACCGCGAAGGGCGCGGAGATGGTCGTCCGCTACTACCCGGTGCCCCGGGAGCGGATGCAGATTGTGCAGGACGGCGAGGAGGTCGACCTCGGCGGGAGGACGCTGCGGTTCATCGACGCCCCGTTCCTCCACTGGCCGGAGACGATGTTCACCTACGCTGTCGAGGACAAGGTCCTCTTTCCCTGCGACTTCTTCGGCGCCCACACCGCGGCCGGGGTGTACGCCGACGAGGTGGCGGACCTCCCCCTGCGCGCCCAGATGTACTTCGGCGAGATCATGATGCCGTTCCGCAAGGCCGGGGAGCGGGCGCTGAAGAAGCTCGCGGGCCTCCCGCTCGAGCTGATCGCCCCGAGCCACGGCCCGCTGTGGCGGCAGCCAGAGCGGATCCTCTCCTTGTACCGGAGGTGGACCGCAGGCGAGACGCGCCCCAAGGTGGTGGTAGGCTACGTGAGCATGTGGGGCTCGACCGAGCGCCTCGTCCGGGTCGCTGCCGAGGCCCTGCTGGGCCAGGGGATCGAGATCGCGGTCCACGAGCTTTCGCACGTGGACGTGGGCGACCTCGCTGGCGACCTCGTCGACGCGCGGGCGATCGTGCTCGGCGCGCCGACGGTGCTCGGTGCCCTCCACCCCGCGGCGCTCCACGCCGCGCACCTCGTGCGGACGCTCCGCCCGCCGCTCCGGTACGCAGCGGTTTTGAGCTCCTACGGCTGGGGCGGCGGGGCCTTGCGCCAGGCCGGGGAGATCCTCGGCCCCACCGGGATCGAGGTCGTGGGGGCGGTGGAGGTCCACGGTGCGCCGGATGCCGACGCCGAGGCTCAAGTTGGAGCGCTCGCCGCAGAGCTCGCGGCCAAGGTCCGCGGCTCCCGGTAATCGCGAGAACGAGGTCTCTGCGGACCATGGGCCACGACTCCCGGATCCGCGCAAGGAGAGGCACAAGGAACATGTTTTGCTACCCATGCGAGCAGGCGGCCTCAGGCCTGGGCTGCACGACGTTCGGGAACTGCGGCAAGGACCCCGGGGTCGCCGCGTTCCAGGACCTTCTCCTCCAGATCACAAAGGAGATCGGCTGGCTCGCTCACCGGGCGCGGGCGCAGAACCTCCGCGATGATGCGGTGGACGCGTTCGTTGCCGAGGCCCTGTTCACCACGGTCACCAACGTGAACTTCGATCCCCACCGGCTGCAGGAGGTCATCCGGGAGGCACTCCGCGTCCGGGGGCGCGCGGAGGAGCTCTGCGCCCAGGCGGCCTCCGGGGATCCGGAGTCGGTCCCCCACGCGGTCGTTGTTCCAGAACAGGGCGATCTGGACGCCCTCGTCTCCCTGGGACGGACCGTTGCTCCCGAGGCGCGGATCGCTGCCGACGGGGCCGAGCGGGCCGGGCTCGCCGAGCTCGTCGTCTACGGGTTGAAGGGTGCGGCCGCCTACGCTGTCCACGCACGCTCCTTGGGTTCCGAGGACAACCGGGTGTACGCGTTCTTCCACGAGGCGCTGGCCACGCTCCTCGCCGGCGACCTCGACCGAGAGGCCCTCCTCTCCCTCGCTCTCCGCTGCGGGGAGGCCAACCGGCGGGCGATGGAGCTCCTCGACGGGCTGGAAGCCGAGCGGACCTAGGGCGCGGGAGCCTTGGCCACGGCCAGGCGCCACGTCCTCGTGGTCAGGTCCGGGGAGACAACGAGGAGCTCGCCGTTCTCCATCGGGGTCCAGCCGGGCTCGCCCTCAGCTGGCTCCGAGGCCACCACAACCTCCTCCCCTCCCCGCCGCAGGTGGAGGGTGTAGTAGCCCGGGTCCCCGGTGTAGAGGCACAGGGCGTACAGGACCTCCCCGTCGGTGACAAGGAGGTTCAGGGCGGTGAAATCCCGCACGAGCCCGAGGAGCTCCTGGAGCGCCTCCCGTAGGCCCTCGGGGGTGCGGGGGGTCCACGCCCGGGCCAGCCAGTGGAGAAGGGCTTGGGAGTCGGTCGAGGTCCCCGCCCCGAGCACGTGGGCATCCCGAACCGTCCCGTTGTGGGCGAGGAGGAGCCCGTCCCGGCTCATGGGCTGGGCGTGGAGCGCCCCCCGGAGCCCGCGGAACTCCGGGGACGCCTTCCGGGCGTGGGCAAGGAGGAGCGTCGTCGCTGGGGTCAGGTCGCCGGGGAGCCCGTCACGTCCGGCCAAAGCCCGGGCGCCCCACCGATGGAGCCGCATCCGTCCGCGGCCGTCGCGGTAGGCCCACCCGACCCCGTCCCGGTGGGGGGCCTTTTGTCCCCAGAGGCTCATCCGGAGAAGGCTGTGGGGGGCATCGCGGAGGTGATGGGCGAGGGGCTGGGGCGTGGGGGAAAGGACCCCGAGGAGGCGGCACATCTACTCCTCCAGGGCGGAGGCGAGGAGGCGGCCGAGGTCCCGGGCCGCCTCAACGGGCTTCGCCTCGTCCTTCTCGAGGTCCCCCCGCCCGACGACCCCGTAGTAGGGGTACCGCTTGAGGGTGAGGGGGGTCATCCGCGCGGCCAGGGCGAACTGAAACAGGTACCGGAGGACCTCCACGCCCTCGCCGCCGCCGGTGGCCACGACAAACGCGCACGGCTTGTCCTCAAGGACGTGGGGCCCCTTGTGCCCGCGGCGGTCATGGAAGTAGGCCAGGCACACCACCCGCTCGCAGAGGGCCACCAGGCGCGAGGGAACGGGAAAGTAGAGGGGGGAGCCGATCACGATCCCGTCGGCGTCCTCCATCCGCGAGAGGAGCGACGGGAAGTCGTCTTTGACCACGCACCTGTAGGGGGTCTTCGAGCAGACCTCGTAGCACCCCTGGCACGGGCCGATCTCCAAGGTGGAAAGCGGGACAAGCTGGGTCCGAACACCTTCGGCAGCCCCTTTTGCCCCGTCGAGCGCAGCCTGGACGAGCTTCCCGGTGTTCCCCTCCTTCCGCATCGAGCCGACGACCCCGAGAACCTTCACCCGCACCACCTCCGAGGGGGAGCGTACCCCACGGGGGGTCAGGAGGCTAACGGCCCCTTTTCCGGGCGGCGAGGAGGGCGGGGACCGGGAGCGTGTTGAGGACGGTGTCGCCCGTGGCCCAGCCCCGGCGGGCGGTCACCACCGCGAGCTCCAGGTACTCGAACTGGGATGGGGTGTGGGCGTCCGTCCCGAGGGCGAGGCGGACCCCGAACTCCAGGGCCCGGCGGACGAGCTCGCCCGGGAGGTCGAGGCGCTGGGGGTGGGCGTTGACCTCCATGGCCGTCCCGGCCTTGGCCGCCCGGCGGAAGACCTCGTCCCAGTCCGCCTCGTAGGGGGGCCGCTCCCCGAGGAGCCGCCCCGTGGGGTGCCCGAGCGCGTCCACCGCCTCGTCCTCCACCGCCCGGCACAGCCGCTCCGTCATCTCGGCCCGGCCGAGCCGAAGGTGGGTGTGGACCGAGGCGATCACGAAGTCGAGGTCGCGGAGGAGGTCCCGGGGGACGTCCACCGACCCGTCCCGGGCGATGTTCGCCTCAACCCCGGTGAGCACGGTGAACCCCCGGAGCCCCTCGCTCAGCCGGCGGACCTCCTCGACCTGGCGACGGAGGTCGTCGGGGGTGAGGCCGGGGATCGCGGCGGCGAACTTGAGGTGGTCCGTGACTGCGAGGTAGGAAAGCCCCTGGGCCCGGGCCGCCTCGATCGCCTCCCGAAGGCCCATCTCCCCGTCCGAGAGGTCGGTGTGGACGTGGAGGTCCCCCCGAACGTCGGCAAGCTCCACGAGCCGGGGAAGGGCCCCACGCTCGGCCGCCGGGATCTCCCCCCCGTCCTCCCGGAGCTCCGGAGGGATCCAGGCGAGGCCCAAAGCCCGGTACACCCCCTCCTCGTCCTCCCCGGCCACGGCCCGGCCGTCGGGGGCAAACAGCCCGTACTCCGAGAGCTTGAGGCCCTGGGCGACGGCCCGCTCCCGGAGCCGGATGTTGTGCTCCTTGGACCCCGTGAAGTACTGGAGCGCGGCCCCGAACGACTCCTTGGGTACGATCCGCAGGTCGCACTGGAGGCCCCCCCCGAGCCGGACCGAGGCCTTCTTCGGGCCCCGGGCGAGGACCTCCTCCACCCCGGGGAGGGAGCAGAACGCCTCCGCCGCCTCCTCCGGTCGGTCGGAGATCGCCAGGAGGTCGAGGTCCCCCACGGTCTCCTTCCCCCGCCGGAGGGACCCCGCGGGCTCCACCCGGGAGAAGAGCCCCGTAGCGCGGAGCCGGCGGCCGAGGTCCCGGGCCAGGGGGAGGGCCCGGCCGAGGAGGGCCCGCCGCTCGGCCCGCCGGGCCTCAGAAAGCCCGCGGAGGATCTTCTCCTCCGTCTTCTCCCCAAGGCCCTTCACCGTCCGGATCCGGCCCTCCCGCGCCACCCGCTCCAGGTCGTCCAGGGTCCGCACCCCGAGGGCCTCGTAGAGGAGCTTGGCCGTCTTGGGGCCGACCCCGTCCACCGCAGTCAGGGCGTGGAGGTCCACCGGGAGCGCTGCCTTGAGCTCCTCGTGGTAGGCGAGCCTCCCCGTCTCCACGATCTCCGCGATCTTCTCAGCGATCGCCTCCCCCACCCCGGGGATCTCCCGGAGCCGCCCCTGGGCCACGAGGTCCTCGATCGGGGTCGGGCAGTCCTCCACTGCCCGGGCCGCCCGGCGGTAGGCCCTCGGCTTGAACGGGACGTCCTGGAGCTCAAGGAGGTCCGCGACCTCGTAGAGGATCCGCGCCACGAGGGCGTTCTTCATCGATGAAGGTCCGCGAACCGCCGGAACGAGCGGTCGAACGTCCGCTCGACCTCGGGGGGGAAGCAGCACGCCGGGAGCTCCTCGTGGGCGAGGTGGTAGGCAAGGCAAGAACAGCAGTTCCCTTTCCGGGAGCAGCTCGGCCAGGTGCAGGGGCACCGGCTCCGGTTTTCCCTCTCGTTCGGGCAGACAGGCACGGGGCTCCTTTCCAAGTCCCACGGCTATAATGCCGGCGCCATGAAGTCGGCGCAACAGGTGCTTGAGTACGTTCAGAACGACACAAGAGGGGAGCGCCCCCACTACGAGCGGTACAGCCTCCTGGCCGTCCCAGCGACGATCGAGGCCCTGTTCGGACTTCCCCCAAGGGGCCCCAGCCTCGGGGAGGAGCTTGGGCTCCGCCCTTCCGAGGTCGTGGTGAGCGTGGTCGTGGACGGGCTTGGGTACCTCGCCCTGGAGGCCTTCCGGGCCCAAGGGGCGGTGGACCTCGGGCCGTTCCGGGACGGGGCGCACATCCCCCTCACCTCGGTGTTTCCCTCCACCACCACCGCGGCGCTGGCGACCCTGTCCACCGGGGCGAGCCCGATCGCCCACGGGGTTCTGGGGTACAAGCTGTTCCGCCCCGAGGTGGGTTCGGTCGTGGACATGATCCGGCTGGCGACGCCGGGAGGACGGGACAACGGGCTGGAGAAGCTGGGGCTCCCCCCGGAGGGGATCCTCACCTGCTCCACCCTCTACAGCCGGCTCGCGGCGGCCGGGGTGGGGACCACCCTTCTCCTCCCCAAGTTCCTGGCCGACTCCGGGCTGTCCCGGGTCCTCTACCAAGGGGTGGGGCGGACGGTCCCCTACCTCTCCGCCTCGGACCTCCTCATGCACCTCGGGGACGCCCTCCAGGGGGAGCGGCCGCTATTCCTCTCCGTCTACTGGCCGACGACGGACAGCCTGGGGCACCTCTACGGCCCCCGGGCCCTCGCCGTCGCCCTCGAGGTGGCCCACGTGTTCCAGGTCCTCGCGGAGGTGGCCAAGCTCCTCCCGCCCGGGGCGACCCTCCTTGTGACCGCCGACCACGGGTTCTACGAGGCCGATCCGGTCCGGGACATGGTCAACTGCGCCGCCCAGCCCGCCCTCCGGGACGGGCTGCTTCTCCCCCCCGTGGGCGACCCCCGGGCGTCCTACCTCTTCGTCCGCCGTGGCCACGAGGAGAAGGTCGTCGCGTTCTTCGCCCGGTTCTTCCCCGACGAGTTCACCGTCCTCTCGGTGGACGAGGCCCTGGCCAGGAGGGTGTGGGGCCCGGAGGAGCCCCGGCCCGAGGTGCGGGTCCTTCTGGGGGACTACCTCGTCCTCTCCCGGAAGCGGAAGTTCCTCCTCTGGCCCACCGAGGAGTTCAAGCTGCGGGGGCTCCACGGGGCCCTCACCCCGGAGGAGCTCTACGTCCCCCTCCTGGCCCGGAGGATGTGAAGGAGGCGCAAGTGGTGACCGTGAAGAGGCTCGCGGAGACCCCGGCCAAGGACGTCTCCGACGGCAAAGAGATCGTCGGGGTCCAAAAGCAGGTCCTGGTGGGCCCCGGGGACGGGGCGCCCACGTTTGCGATCCGGCGGTTCGTCCTCTCCCCCGGGGGCCACACCCCGGCCCACGCCCACCCCTTCGAGCACGGCGTCGTGGTGCTGCGGGGGGAGGGCGTGGTGGTGACCCCCAACGGCCCGCTCCCGCTCGGGGAGGGGACCGCGGTGTTCGTCCCGCCGGGGGAGCACCACCAGTTCCGGAACACCGGATCAGGCCCGCTCGAGTTCCTGTGCGTGATCCCCGTGGCGTACGAGACCTGACAGGGAGATGGCCGATCGGGTCCTGGTTGGGCTTTCGGGAGGGGTGGACTCGACGGTCGCCGCCCTCCTCCTTCGGGAGGCGGGGTACGAGGTCCACGGGCTCACCCTGTGGCTGTGGTCCCCGGACGGACCCTGGGAGAACCTCTGCTGCTCCGTGGACACGGCGGCCCTGGCCGCCCGGGAGCTGGGGATCCCCCACGAGGTCGTCCAGGCCGGGGCGGAGTTCCGGGCCCTCGTCGTCGAACCCGCCCTCGCCGCCTACCGGGCCGGGCAGACCCCGAACCCCTGCGCGGTCTGCAACCGCGACGTCCGGTTCAAGCTCCTCCTCCGGGAAGCGGAGAGGCGGGGAATTGAACTCGTCGCCACCGGCCACCACGCCCGGGTGGACCGGGCCGGGGGGAGGGTCCGCCTCCTCCGCGGCCGGGACCCCGGGAAGGACCAGTCCTACTTCCTCTACGGCCTGTCCCAGGGGGAGCTCCGGCGGGCGCTCTTCCCGGTGGGGGAGAAGACGAAGGGGGAGGTCAGGGCCCTGGCGCGGGCGCTGGGGCTCACCGCGGCGGAGCTCCGGGAGAGCCAAGACCTGTGCTTTGCCCCAGAGGGGATCGCCGCCCTTGTCCCGGACGCCCCGCCGGGGCCGATCGTCGACCTCCGGGGCCGGGTCCTCGGGGAGCACCGGGGCCTCCCCCACTACACCGTGGGCCAGCGGCGGGGCCTCGGGCTCTCCTCCCCCGAGCCCCTGTACGTGGTGGCCCTGGACCCGGAGCGGAACGCCGTGGTCGTGGGCCCGGAGTCGGCCCTCTCCGCGTCCGGCCTCGTGGCCGAGGACCTCCACTGGATCGAGGGTGGCCCGCCGGCGGGCGAGTTCCCCTGCCAGGTCCAGGTCCGGTACCGGAGCCCGGCCGTCCCCGCGGGGGTCAGGGTCGAGGGGGACCGCGCCTGGGTGCGGTTTGCGCGCCCGGTCCGGGCGGTGACCCCCGGCCAGGCGGCGGTGTTCTACCGCGGGGAGGAGGTCCTGGGTGGGGGCGTGATCCGCAGCGCTACTCCCCCACCCGGACGCCCGTCAGGCGGGGATCGAGGGCGTCCCGGAGCCCCTCCCCCAGGAGGTTGACCCCGAGGACAAACAGGAGGATGGCGATCCCCGGGAAGGTGGAGATCCACGGGGCGCGAAACAGGTAGTCCCGCCCATCGGCGATGATCACCCCCCAGCTCGGCTGGGGGGGCTGGATCCCCAGCCCGAGAAACGAAAGCGACGCCTCCATCAGGATAACCCACCCCACGCGGAGGGTGGCCACCACGACCGCCGCCGGAATCACGTTGGGGAGGAGGTGGCGGAGGAGGATCCGCGCCGGACCCGCCCCGGCGGCCCGGGACGCCTCGACGAACGCCGCCGTCTTCAGTGCCAGGACCTCGCTGCGCACGACCCGGCAGGCCATGACCCACTCCTTGAACGCCAGGGCCACGACCAGGTTCATGAACCCAGGGCCAAACAGGCCCATCAGGGCGATCGCCAGCACCAGGTACGGAAAGGCCAGGAGCACGTCCACCGACCGTTGGACCACGGTGTCAACCCACCCCCCGGCGTAGGCCGACACCAGCCCCAGGGTCACCCCCACGACGATGCTCACCCCCACCACGAGGAGCCCGAGGGCGATGGACACCCTGCCCCCGTGGAGGATCCGGCTGAGGATGTCCCGCCCGAGGTTGTCCGTCCCGAGGAGGTACCGTCCCCCGGCGGTCACCGTCCCTGGGGGGCGGAGGCGGTCCGGCAGGCGGCCCCGCAGGGGGTCGTGGGGGGCAACCCCGGGGGCGAGGACGGCCCCCAGGGCGAGGAGGACGACCAGGGCTGCCCCGGCCAGGGCGAGCCGGTTTCGACGGAACGCCCGCCACGCTCGTCCGCTCACCCCACCCCCTTCCCGTGGGAGATCCGCGGGTTGAGAAACGCGTAGGACAGGTCCGCCAACAGGTTCAGGACGACGTAGGTCGCGGCGTAGACGAGGACCGCCCCCCGAACCAAGGGGTAGTCGTGGGTCCGCACCGCCTCCACCACCAGCCGCCCCAGCCCCGGCCACCCGAACACCGTCTCCACCACCATGTTCCCCCCCAGAAGCGCCCCCAGGTTGAGGGCGATCACGGTCACCACGGGGAGGAGAGCGTTGCGCAGGGCGTGGCGGAGGACGACCGTCCTCTCGGGGACCCCCTTGGCCCGGGCGGTCCGGACGTAGTCCTGCCCGATCGTCTCCAAGAGGCTCGACCGGGTGAGGCGCATCGTCATCGCCATCATCGTCGCCGACATGGCCACAGCCGGGAGGAGGAGGTGCCGGAGGACATCGAGGGCCGCGGCCCCGTTCCCCTGGAGCAGGGCGTCCAGCAGGTAGAACCCCGTTTGAGGCTCGAACCCAGTCCCGTAGGCCATCCGCCCCGCCACAGGCAGGACCCGGAGGTGGACCGCAAACACGTTGATGAGGACCAGGCCAAGCCAGAACCCAGGCATGCTCACCCCCAGGAGGGAAAGGAGGGTCGCCCCCTTGTCGAGGAGGGAGTAGCGCCGGACCGCGGCGGCCACCCCAGCGGGGATCCCCACCAGGAGGGCGATGAGGGCGGCTACCAGGGTCAGCTCCACCGTGGCCGGGACCCGCTCCAGGATGAGCTCCCCCACCGGCCGACGGTGAACCACGGACTGGCCGAGGTCCCCCCGCCCCAGGGCGACGAGGAACCGCCCGTACTGCTCAACGAATGGCCGGTCCAGGCCGAACTCCCGGCGAATCCGGTCGATCTCCTCCTGGGTCACCGCCCCCCCCCGGCCGAGGAACACCTCCACCGGGTCCCCCGGGGTGAGGTACATGAGGAGGAACACAACGAACGTCACCCCGAGGAGGACGGGGACAGCCTGGACCAGGCGGCGGACGATGTAGGAGACCAACGGAGGGGAGGGGGGAGGGGCAACCCTCCCCCCTTCGGGTCCTGTTACTGGAGGTCCGCGCGGTGGAGGTTGATCCGACTGTCGGGGCTGGGGACCCACCCCACGACCCTCCGGCTTACCCCGTACGCCTCTTGGGCCACCCACAGGAACACCATCGGGGCCTCCCGGTGGGCGAGCTCCTGGGCCTGGTGGTAGGCCCGGAGGCGGGCCTCCGGGTCGGGGGCATGCCGCTCGGCGAACTCCACGAGCTCGTCATAGGTGGGATTGGAGTAGCCGCTGTAGTTCCCCCGCTCCCCGGTCTTGAGCTTGGGGATCATGATGTCCATCGGGTCCAGGGTCGCGTTGCCCCAGTCGGAGAGCCACAGATCCCGCTCCCCGGCTCGGATCCGGGGGAGGAGGAGGGACCACTCCCAGACCTGAACCCGGGCCTCGATCCCCACGTCGCGGAGCATCTCGGCGATCACCAGGGCCACGTCCTTGAAGTGGTCGGGGCAGTCCAGAGTTACGGAAAAGCCCCCGCTGTAGCCGGCTTCGGCGAGGAGCTCCCGGGCCCGGACCGGGTCGTAGCCGTAGGGGGGGATGTCCAAGTAGAACGGGCTATCGGGGGACATGAGGCTCGGGATCGGGGTGGCCAGCCCGGCCAGGACGTACTCGATCACGAGCTCGACGTCGACCGCGTAGTTGAGGGCCTGGCGAACCCGGACGTCGGCAAAGGGCGGCCGGCGGACGTTCATCTCCAGGAACGTGCTCCGCGTCCCGCGGACCGAGAGGACCCGGAGCGCGGGGTCGGCCTCGATCTCCGGAATCAGGTCCACCGGGATCCGGGTGGCAATGTGGATCACGCCGGCCCGGAGGGCGGCGATGCGGGTCGACGTCTCGGGCAGGACGCGAAAGATGACCCGATCGACGGGGGCCGGGCCCACGGGGGGGATCGCCGGGGAGCCCCCGTAGTACCCGTCGTAGCGCTCCATGACGATCTGGGTCCCCTTGTCCCAGCGCACAAACCGGAACGGACCGGTCCCGAGCGGGTTCTCGGCAAAGTAGGCATCGCCCACGGCCTCCACGTAGTGCTTGGGGACGATGAGGGTGTGCGGGAGAAACGCCAGAAGCGCGGGGTAGGGGACGGAGGTGATGAGCTTCACCGTCAGGCGGTCGAGGGCCACGGCGTCGGTCACCGGGTCCAGCAGCCCCTTGCGGGGAGAAGTCAGGCCGCCGATCCGCCCCTCCTTCACCGTCCGCTCAACGGTGAACACCACGTCCTCGGCAGTAAACGGCGTCCCGTCGTGCCAGGTGACCCCGTCCCGGAGGTAGAACACCCATTCCGTATCCGAGACCCGCTCCCAGGAGACGGCGAGCTCGGGGACGACCTCCATCCCCGGGGTTCGGGTCACCAGGCCGTCGTACATGTTCCGGAGGATCGTCTCCGTCTCCCGATGGCGGAAGTTCCCAGGGTCGAGGGTGAGGGCATCGGAGTCGATGCCCACCACCAGGGTCTTGGCCCCTTGGGGGAACGCCACGGGCGAGAGCAGAGCCACCAATGCCAACGCAAGAACCTGGGCCTGCGTGCTCTTCATGTGGACCTCCTTTTCCTGCCGGATTTCCGAGCTTCAGGAGTGCCCGTGGGAACCGTGGACGGATCGCGGAGGGTCGGGCAGCAAAACGAGGGTACCGGCGGACGGCCCACCCTGCAAGGCGGGGGCGCCGTCCGCCTGCGGGACAGCCTCGTTCAGGACAGGGTAGCGCCGAGCGGGCCCCGCCGTCCTGGAACCCCGCCGGGGCAAGAGGCGGGGGAGGAACCTACGGAGCCTTGGCACCGGCTCCCTTTCCCCGGGGCTGGCCCGCGCCCTTCCCTAGCCGAGCTTCGGCGGAATCACGATCTTTCCGAAGTTCCGCTCGTACTTCTCGATGTTCTCCCCGATCGCCTCGTGGAGCCGCTTCATGTGCCGCGGCGACAGGATGACCCGCGACACGAGGATCGCCTGCCCCCGCTCCGGGGTCTGGGCCTGGGGGTCGACGAGGAGAAAGTCGATGAAGAACTCGTCGGGCTGGTGGGTGATCACCGCCAGGTTCGCGTAGACCCCTTTCCGGGTCTCCAGTTCTGCTCCAACCTGCATCTCGCGCTCTGCGGGCATGGCACCTCCGGGACCATCGTAGCCCCCAAGGGAACGGGCCACAACTAGAACCCCTCCAGACCCCGCTCGCGGGCCCGGCGCTCGAAGTGGCCCCGTTTCGGCCGAGGAAGGCCACGAACTCGCCCTTCCCGACCGCGAGGTCCACGCCGCGGAGGGCCCGGACCTCCCGCCGCCTCCCCCGCCGGAGGAGCCCGGCCCGTTCCCAAACGACGTAGATCTTGTGGACACCCCGGCACTCGACCAACCCGTCCCTCCGTGCGACCCCTGGGAAACCTGGTCTGGCCAAGTATAATCCCCGGCTCTCCATGCGCGGGATCGCTCGCGAGCTGTGGCGGTACCGGTGGCGCCTCCTCGGGGGGGTCCTCGCCCTGTTCGTGGTCGACGCCCTCCAGCTCCTGGCGCCCCTCGTCGTCCGGAGCGCGGTGGACGACCTCGTGGCCGGGGTGGGGGCGGATCTTGTCCGCTACGCCCTGTACCTCGTCGGGATCGCCCTCGCCGTGTTCGGGTTCCGCTTCCTGTGGCGGATCCTCCTGTTTGGGGCCGGGCGGCTGATCGAGCTCGACATGCGGGACCGGCTGTACGCCCACCTCCTCAAGCTCTCCCCGGCCTACTACGTCGAGCACTCCACCGGGGACCTCATGGCCCACGCCACCAACGACCTCGAGGCGGTGCGCCGCTCGTGCAGCATGGGGGTCCTGATGGCCGCCGACGCGGTGATCATGATCTCGTTCTCCCTGGCGGCGATGGTCGGGATCTCTCCTCTCCTCACCCTGTACGCGTTCATTCCTCTGCCGTTCATCACCGTGGCCGTGCTGGGGTTTGGGCGGCTCATCCACCGCCGGTTTGAGCGGACCCAGGAGGCGTTCTCCGCCCTCACCGAGCGGGTGCGGGAGGCCCTGTCGGGGATCCGGCTCCTGCGGGCGTTTGCCCGGGAGGAGGGGATCGAGCGGGCGTTTGCCCAGACGAACCGGGAGAACGTGGAGGCGAACCTGGCCCTGACGAGGGCGTGGGGGGTGTTCGAGCCGATGGTGGCGGTGCTGGCCGGGCTGGGGACGGGGATCATCCTCTGGTTTGGGGGCCGCGGCGTCCTCGCCGGGACCCTGAGCCTGGGTAGCCTGGTGGCGTTCACGAGCTACCTCGGGATGATGGTCTGGCCGATGATGGCCATCGGCTGGATCGTGAACACCCTTCAGCAGGGGGCGGCGTCGATGAAGCGGCTGGAGCGGATCTTCGCCGAGGTGCCCGACATCACGAGCCCCGAGCGGCCCAAACCCCTCCCCCCCTCGCGCCGGATCGAGTTCCGGAACCTCACGTTCTCCTATCCGAAGACGGACCGGCCGGCCCTGCGGGACGTGAACCTGGTTGTCGAGGAGGGGATGACCCTCGGGGTCGTCGGCCTCACCGGGTCGGGGAAGTCCACCCTGGTCCGGCTTCTGCCGCGCCTGTACGACCCCCCGCCGGGGACGGTCCTCCTCGGGGGGGTGGACATCCGGGAGCTCTCCCTTCCCGAGCTGCGGGCACTCATCGGGATGGCGCCCCAGGACGTGTTCCTGTTCTCGGCCACTTTGCGGGAGAACATCGCCTTCGGCCGGCCGGAGGCAGGCGAGGACGAAGTCCGGGAGGCGGCGCGGCTGGCCGGCCTGGCCGACGACATCGCCGCGTTCCCCGAGGGCCTGGACACCCTCGTCGGGGAGCGGGGGGTGACCCTGTCCGGCGGGCAGCGGCAGCGGGTGGGGATCGCCCGGGCCCTCCTCCTCGACCCCCCGATCCTCGTCCTCGACGACGTGCTGTCCTCCGTGGACGCCCAGGTGGAGGAGGAGATCCTCGGCCACCTCCGCGGGGTGCTCCGGCGGCGGACGGCGATCGTTGTGGCCCACCGGATCTCCGCCGTCCGGGATGCAGACCTGATCATCGTCCTTGAGGGCGGGCGGATCGTGGAGCGGGGCGACCACGGGACCCTCGTCCGCCGGGGCGGGCTCTACGCGCGCCTGCACGAGCTCCAGCAGGCCCTGGTCCGATGAACGGCCACCACCACCCGGGCGGGGAAGACGAGGTCCTGGGCCGGGCCCTCGACCTCCGCCTCCTGCGGCGGATGGTCCGCTTCGCCCGCCCCTACTGGGCGCTCTTCGTCCTCGCCTTCCTCCTCGCCGGCGGGATCACGGTGATCGAGCTCGCCATGCCCTACCTCGTGAAGACGGCGGTGGACGCCGTCCTCGTCCTCCCGTGGGTGGAGGTGCGGGGGGAGGAGCCCCCGATCCCGGGCGCGGTCCCCTACGAGCCGGGGACGTTCCTCGTCGAGAGCCGGGCCCTCCCCGACCCCGTCCGCCGGGCCCTGGAGGGGGAGGGGAGGATCGGGCGGCGGTTCCTCGTCCTGGAGGCGGGAAGCCCGGAGGAGGAGCTCGCCCGGCGGTACCCTGCGGCGTTCCGGCCCACGGCCGCTGGCTACGCCGCCCCCGAGGAGGCCCTCCGGGGGATCCCGAGCGCCGACCTCCTCCGGCTCCGGTCGGCCTCGGTGCGGCTCTTGGGGCTGCTGGCGCTGGCCTACCTAGGGTTTCTCGTCCTGCGGTTCCTCCTCACCTACGGCCAGGTGTACACGCTGCAGTACGCGGGGCAGCGGATCCTGTACGACATGCGGCGGGCGGTGTTTGGGCACCTCCTGCGGCTTCCGATGAGCTACCTCGACCGGCAGCCGGTGGGGAGGCTCGTCACCCGGGCCACGAACGACGTCGCCGCGATCAACGAGATGTTCACCCAGGTCCTCGTGCGCCTGGTCCAGGACCTCCTCATGATCGCCGGGGTCCTGGGGATCATGTTCCAGCTCAACGCCCGGCTCACCCTGCTCCTTCTTGCGTTCGCGCCGGTGATCCTGGCCCTGGCGTTCTGGTTCCGGGTCCGGGCCCGGGAGGCCTACAGCACGGCCCGGCGGGTCCTGGCGCGGATCAACGCCTACATCGCCGAGTCCCTGTCGGGGATGGGGATCATCCAGCTCTTCCGCCAGGAGGAGCGGAGCCGGAAGGCGTTCTCCGAGATCAACCAGTCCTTCTTCCGGGCCCAGATGCGGTCGATCACGGTGTACGGGGTGTTCGGGCCGGCGATCGCGGTGATGCAGAACCTTGCCCTGGCCCTGCTCATCTGGTACGGCGGCCGGGGGGTGCTGGCCGGGGCGTTCACCCTGGGGGCGCTGGTGGCGTTCACGAGCTACATCCGGATGCTGTTTCAACCCATGGTGAACCTCTCCGAGCAGTACAACGTGCTCCAGGCGGCGATGGTGGCCGCGGAGCGGATCTTCGCGATCCTCGATGAGGCGCCGGAGCCGACCGGCGCCCGCCCGGTGCCCGACCTCCGGGGGGAGATCGAGTTCCGCGACGTGTGGTTTGCCTACAACGACGAGGACTGGGTGTTGAAGGGGGTGTCGTTCAAGGTAGCCCCGGGGGAGCGGGTGGCGATTGTGGGTCCGACGGGGTCGGGGAAGACGACGATCGTGAGCCTGGCCCTGGGGTTCTACCGCCCGCAGCGGGGGCAGGTCCTCGTGGACGGGGTGGACCTGCGGGAGGTGGACCTCAGGGACTACCGGCGGAGGCTGGCTCTGGTGCCCCAGGAGGTGTTCCTGTTTTCCGGGGACGTGGCCGAGAACATCCGGATGTGGGACGGGGTGGTGCCGGCCGAGGCGGCCGAGCGGGCGGCGAGGGCGGTGGGGGTCCACGACCACCTGGTGCGGCTTCCCGAGGGGTACGGGACGCAGGTGAAGGAGCGGGGGGTGCGGCTGTCGGTGGGGGAGCGGCAGCTTCTGTCCCTGGCCCGGGCGGTGGCGGCCGACCCGAAGTTCATCGTCTTGGACGAGGCCACGGCGAACATCGACTCCCAGACCGAGGCCCAGGTGCAGGAGGCTCTGGAGCGGGTGTTGGCCGGGCGGACCTCGATTGCGATTGCGCATCGGCTGTCCACGATCCGCAACGCCGACCGGGTGCTGGTGATCCACGAGGGGAAGCTGGTGGAGGAGGGGACGGTGGAGGAGCTTTTGGCCAGGAAGGGCCTGTTCTGGGCGCTGTGGCAGCTCCAGTTCGCCGGGGACGGGGGGAGTTCGCCCTCGTAGGGGG
>CALKES010000035.1 GCA_938084715.1 Candidatus Bipolaricaulota bacterium
CGTGAGCTACGACGAGGACATGGACCAGCTGACGACGCCGACGATCGTCCTCGTGGACGCCGGTACGAACTGGACCGGGCCGGCTGGGGGAGGCTGGACCGACGCCCGCACCTACGTCGCCACCTTCACCCACAACGGAACACCGGAGGAGGTCGCGGGAGCGCGGGCCCGGGTCGTCGCCGGCGGGGCGACCGACCTCGCCGGAAACACCGACCTTGGGGCGACCTCCCCCCTGTTTGACATCGACACGAAAAAGCCAACGATTGTGCTCATCGTCGCGGACGAGTCGGGGATCTGCGGGTTGGCGGACTACGTCCTGGGGACCGTCTGCCCGCCGGGGGCGTTCGCCGTCACCGTCACGTTCTCCGAGGCCGTCTGGCAAGGGGCAGGTGACGAGCTCGTCCTCACGTTCAACCTCGACCAAGGGGCCCCGGGGGGAACCCTCGTCTTCGCGGGGATCGCCCCCCACTCCACCGGCGCCCCCGATGTGTGGCAGCCCCAGGTGAACGCCCGGACCTACGTGGTCCAGGACGGCGACAACGCCTGCCGGCTGGCGGTCACCGGGATCGCCGGTGTGGTCTACGACGTGGCGGGCAACGCCCTCGCCGTGCCCACGGCGCCCCTCGGAAGCGACCACAACCTCACCGACCGCCAGGACATCCTCGTGGACACGACCCGGCCCGAGATCCACGGCCTCATGTTCCACACCGATGCCTCCTACACGGTGCGCGCCACCGACTACTACGTGGACGACTGCTGTACCACCACGGTCTACTTCTCGGCCCACGTCACGGACAACTGCTACGTCCTCCCAGAAAACGTCCACGTCACCGTGACCCTTCCCACCGGGAACGCGATCCTGGAGGACGTGGTGGTCGAGCGCACGCCGGTGGCCCCGAACCGCGTCCACATCACGGGAAGCGCGGTGGTGCGCTGCCTCACAGGCTGCCCTGCCCGCGTCGAGGTGCGCGTGGAGGCCCGGGACGGCCGCGGGGGCCCGGAGTGCTGCGGGAACTGGGCGATCCCCCAGACCACGCCCCCCGACGAGGGCCTGGTGTGGGACACCGTGCCCCCGATCCCTCGGGACGACCCGCGCCAGGACATGGTGATGGACGAGAGCGCGATCATCGATCCCCTGGTGGAGGTCCGCCGCGATGACCTCGGGGTGTACCGGCTGGTGGTCCGGGAGAACACGCCGGTGCGGATCGACGTCCTCCGCAACGACGCCGACAACTGCTCCTGCCGGTGCGAGGGGGGGGCTCATCCGTTTGACCCGTGCGGTCCGTGCGCCTCCTGCCCCGGGTGCTGCGCGGCGCTCTTCCTCCACGAGATCGTGGATCCCCCCACCTACGGGACGGCGACGATCGAGGACGAGACGGGAGACTGTGGGGGGGGCTCGGTGGTCCGCTACGCACCCAAGCTGGGCTACGTGGGTCCCGACTGGTTCACGTACACCATTCGCGATGCCTGCGGGAACGTCTCGGCGATCTTCGCCACGGTCTACCTCCAGGTGATCCCCCAGCTCGCGATGGAGGACGTGTTCGTCGTGGCCTGCGCCGGCAGGGCGACGGAGTTCACCGTGCGGGCCGCAGACCTGTGGGTGGACTACGACCCGCACGATGTCCCGTTCCGGTTCACCGTGGTCGCCGGCCCGGAGCACGGGGCACTGGCCGGTGATCCAGCCCACCAGAAGCTGGCCCCCTACAGCACCGAGGTCGTGGGTGGACAGCTCGTCCCCACCTTGACGTTCGTCGAGGCGACCTCGATCGGGCTCGTCTACGTTCCGGCCATCGGGTACACGGGAGCGGACGAGATCTGGATCCGGCTGGAGGACCCGTTCGGCGCAGCCCAGACTGCCCGCGTGGCCGTGAGCGTCGTCCCCTGCGAGGCCGTGGGCGTGGATCGGCCGACGGTGACCGTCGTCCGGGGTGATCCTGTCCCGATCATCCCACCGGCGGGGTTCAGTCGGATGCCCGACGGGGCGCGGCCATCGCCGGCGTTTCTCTCGCTCGAGGACGGAACGGGCTTCATCCAGGCGGTTTCGATCGTGTGGTCCGAGCGGGCGCAGCGGCCGATCGTGGTTGTCGACACGGCGGGGCTACCCGCAGGGAGGTACCTCCTCGTCCTCCGGTTCGGTGAGGACCCGAGGGTGGAGTTGGTGATCGTGGTCAAGGAGAAGGCATGACCCGGTACGCGGTGGGGCTGGCGCTGATCCTGGTCCTGGTGGGTTCTGTTGCGTGGGCGAACACCCCGCCCCTGGCCGAGGGATCGTCGGTGATCACCTTCGAGGGGGCACCGGTGTCGGTCGAGCTACGGGCCCACGACCCGGACATTGACCCCCTGAACCCCGGGGCCCACCCCCTGCGGTTCGTCCTGGTGGACGGACCGAGCCACGGTGCCCTGATCGGAGACCTGGGGGACGTTCGCTACGAGGCCCCGGCCCACGCCGTGGTCGGCCTCACCTACGTCCCCGTCCCGGGGTTCGTCGGCACGGACCGAATCCTGTTCGCGGTGTTCGACCCCCATGAGGCGACGTCCGTCGCCGCGGTCCAGATCACCGTTTCCCGCCCCAGCCCGCCGCCGGAGGTCTCCGGCCAGTGGGAGGCCGGGATGACCTGGCTCCCCGAGACCGGCGAGTTGGCGGCGCTTGCCACCACGGGGACGGTGGCCTACCGCGTCGGGGGCCTCCTCCTCAAGGGCCGGGCCTCTTTCCGGCAGGTGGACCTCGGTGGGGGAAAGCAGGTGGTCCTGGAGCGGGTCTGGCTGGAGGGAGACGTGCGGGGGGAGGGAATCACCCTGTCGTCAGTCCTGGCGTTCAGGCCCCAGGCGGTGAACCCGTTCGACTACCTGACGGCCGCAGTCCGGTTCTCCCTCGGGGGGGTCGCGGTCCACCCGGGGTTCCACCTGACCCTGCCCCTCGCCTCGTCGTTCGGGACCCTCCGGGTCCAGGGGACGGTCGGCCCGGTGGGCATCACCCATGCCGTGCGGTTCAACCTCGACCCAGGCGGGGCGTTCACGCTTGCCCGTAGCGAAACGGTGGCCTCTTGGCAGTGGTGCAACCTGAACCTGAGCGCCAGCTTCCTCTTCACGAAGAGCGGCTTTGGGAGCTTCCAGTTCTCCTTAGGCGGCGTTCCCCTGTCCGAGCTCCTCCCCGGCTACCTCCCGGGCCTCATCCTGGATATCCGCACCACGTACACCGTGGAGGGGAAGGAGGTCCAGGCGTCCGTGAACTGGCGGCCGCCGTGGGAAGGGTGCATCCGGCTGTTCGGTGGCCTCGGGCTGGGGGGCCCGGGGGACCTCACCATCCAAGGGGCCGCGCTCTACGGGCTCCGGATCGAGTGCTTGCTCGGAAACGTGAGGTTCGTCTCGGCCACGTCCTTCCTCCCCGAGCGGAACTCCCTCATCACGGGTCAGACCGACTACTGGGAGGTCGTACGGGTGTCGGGGATTCTTCCCGGCTGCTGCGCGAAGGTCCCGGGGTCGTGGTCGTTCAGCACGTACTTTTACGCAAGCGGGACCCAGCTCTTCGGTTGGGGGATGACCACCGCCGCGCTCGACCTGTGGCCGTACGACGCTCTGAACGTTGGGATCAAGGTCGTCCTCCGCTCGGGTGAGCTCGGGGATCCGCGGTCGGAGGTGGCGTTCGCGTTCGCGCACCGCTGGTGAGGGCAAGCTCCCGCGCGGGGCGTCTGGTACGCCCGGGAGGACTCGAACCTCCGGCCTGCGGTTTAGGAAACCGCTGCTCTGTCCACCTGAGCTACGGGCGCACGCAAGGCGATCTTAGTCAGCGGAGGGCGCCCGGCAAGGGGGCTAGCAGATCCGGGGGACGGGGTCCCCGAGGGGCATCTCCAGAAACCTCCGGCCCCCCACCCCCGTGTCGAGGACGACCCGCCCCGGATGCTCCGCGATTGCACGACCGATCACGTGGGCCTCCCGGCCCAGGGGGTGGGCCCGGAGGAGGGCGAGAACCTCCTCGACTCGGTCCGGATCCACCCCAAGGACGGCCCGGCCCTCGCAGGCGACCTCCAAGGGGCTGATCCCGAGAAGCTCGCCTACTCCCCGGACCGCGGGCCGGAGGGGGATCGCCTCCTCCTCGACCTCGATCCCGACCCGGGCCTTGCGGGCCATCTCGTTCAGGGCCGCGGCCAGGCCCCCCCGGGTGGGGTCCTTCGCCGCCGTGACCGCCCCGGTGGCCAGCACGGGCCGGAAAAGGGGCCACAGGGGGGCGACGTCGCTCCGGAGCCCCCCGGCGAGGCCGAACCCCTCCCGGGCGGCGAGGAGCGCCATCCCGTGCTCCCCCACGGGGCCCGTGACGACGACCGCGTCCCCCACCCGGAGCCCTCCGTCGGAGATCACCCGCTCCGCCACTCCGATCCCCGTGGTGTTGATCGCGATCCCGTCGAGCTCCCCCCTTCCCATGACCTTCGTGTCCCCGGCGACGAGGGGGAGCTCGAGCTCCCCAAGGACCTCAGCCGCCGAGGTCAGGATCCGCTCGAGATCTGCGAGCGGAAAGCCCTCCTCGAGCACAAGGGCCATCGTGAGGGCCACGGGTCGGGCCCCCATCACCGCAAGGTCGTTCACCGTCCCGCAGGCGGCGAGGGTTCCGATGTCGCCCCCAGGGAAGAAGGGCGGCTTGACCACGTGGTTATCGGTGGTGACCACGACCTGGCCTGGGGGAAGCTCCACCACGGCGCCGTCGTCGAGCTCATCGAGGCCGATCGGGCCGGCCCTGCGGTGGCGGAACTTGGGGAGGATCCGCTCCACGAGGAGCCTCTCCATGAGCTCCCCCCCCGCCCCGTGGAGGGTTGTGATCCAGTCGTCCCTCACAGGGCTGGCCTCCCCCCGTACCGGTACCAGACGGAGCACGCCCCCTCGGAGCCGACCATGCACGGGCCCACGGGGGTGAGGGGGGTGCACCGGACGCGGAAGAGCGGGCAGTCGGAGGGGAGGGCCTGGGCGAGGAGGACCTCCGCGCACCGGCACCCCGGGGGCTTCTCCTCCCCCTCCTCGACCTCCACGGGGAACGCCCGGGCGGCGTCGTGGGCGGAGAGCGCTTCGCGAATCCGAAGGCCCGAGTCCGGGATCGTCCCCATCCCCCTCCAGCGGGCGGAGGCGGGCTCAAAGGCCTCCTCGAGGAGTGCTTGCGCCCGCAGGTTCCCCTCCTCCGTCACCGCCCTCGGGTAGGCGTTCTCCACCTCGGCCCGGCCCTCCCGGAGCTGGCGGAGGACAAGAAGCGCGGCGTACAGGATGTCCAGGGGCTCGAACCCGGCGACGACGATGGGGACGTGGTGCTTCTCGGCGATGGCGCGGTAGGCCCGGGCCCCGATGACGGTCGAGACGTGGCCGGGGGCGAGGAACCCGGCGATCCGGCGCCCGGGGCGGGTGAGAAGGGCCTCGAGGGCCGGCGGGATGAGCTTGTGGGACGAGAGGACGTAGAAGTTCTCCGGAGGACGGTCGAGGAGGACGGCCGCCGTCCCCGGGGCGGTGGTCTCAAACCCCACGGCGAAGAAGACGACGTTCCGGGTGGGGTTGGACCGGGCGACCTCGACGGCGTCGGCGGCGGAGAGGACGACCCGGACGTCGGCCCCTTGGGCCCGGGCGTCGGCGAGGGTCAGCCGGGTCCCCGGGACGCGCGTCATGTCCCCGAACGTGCACAGAATCGCCCCCCCCAGGGCGAGCTTGGCCGCCCGGTCGAGGTCGACCGTGGGGGTCACGCACACCGGGCACCCCGGCCCTTCGAGGACCTCCACCCCCTCGGGGAGGAGGGACCGGAGCCCGTGCTGGGCGATGGCCATCTCGTGGGTTCCGCAGACGTGGACGATCCGGACGGGTTGTGGGGGGGCGTGGCGGCGGAGAAGCGAGGCGAGCTCCCGCGCCCGGGCCGGGTCCCGGAGCTCGAACGTTCCCCGGCTCACGGGGAAGGCGCCGGGGGGGAGGGGTCTTGGAGGGCGGAGAGCTCGTCCAGGAGGGCCAGGGTCTCCCGGGCGTCCTGGGGGTCGAGCCGGCGGATCGCAAACCCGGCGTGGACGAGGAGGTAGTCCCCGGGGGCCACCTCTTCCCCAAGGGCGTCGAGGCGGACCCGGGTCCGGATCCCCTGGACGTCCACCGTGGCCACGTTCCCCTCCACCGCCTGAACCTGGGTCGGGACGGCAAGGCACATACTGATTTGCATTCTAGCGGGCGGCCCGCGGAGCTTCAACGCGCCTCTGGGGGTACACTTGGGGCGTGCGCAGGCTTTATCGAAGCCGGGACGACGCGATCCTCGGGGGCGTCTGTGGGGGGATCGGCCAGTACCTGGGGGTGGATCCCACCATCGTCCGGGTGGTGTTCGCCGTCCTCGCCCTGGCGAGCGGGGTCGGAGTTCTCCTCTACCTCCTCCTCTGGTTCATCGTCCCCCGGGAGGGGGAGGAGGCTGCCTCCCCGCGGGAGGCGGTCCGCACGGGGGCGGAGGAGCTCGCCGAGCGGGCGCGGGAGGTGGGGGAGGAGGTTCGGGGTGCCGTCCGAGGGGGGGACACGGGGTTCGCCCTCGCGATCGCGGTGATCCTCGTCTTCCTTGGGGTGGCCCTCCTCCTCCGCAACCTGGGCTTCTGGTGGGCGTGGTGGCTCCGGTTCGAGGTCCTGTGGCCCCTCATCCTCATCGCGGCGGGGGTCGCCCTCCTGTGGCGTCACATCCGCGAGGGCTAGGATGAGGCCGCGAGGGAGCATTGTTTTCCCGGTCCTCCTCATCGTCGCTGGGGTCGTCCTCGTCCTCAACAACCTGGGCTACCTCCCCTGGTCCGTGTGGGGGCTCCTCGCCCGGCTCTGGCCGGTGGTCCTCATCGCCCTGGGCCTGGACATCCTGTTTGGGCGGGCCGTTCTGCGATGGGCGATCGGGGTGGCCCTCGTGGTCCTGGTGGGGATCGCCGTGGCCCTGGCCGTGGTGGGCCCCCAAGGGGTGGGGCCGGGGAGGGAGGTTCGGGTGCCCCTCCCCGGGGCCGAGCAGGGGAGGGCGGACCTCTCCTTCCCCGTCGGCTCCCTCGACGTGCGCGTGTCGGCGGACCCCAACCTCCTCCTCTCCGGAGTGGTCTTTGCGCCGTGGCCGGACTCCGCCCGCTGGGCGGAGCGGCGGAGCGGGGGCGAGGCGGGGGTGGAGCTGACGGTCGAGCGGGGGTACGAGCTTCCGCGGACGATCTGGCCCAACCGCTGCCGGGCAGAGCTGGCTCTCTCCTCCCGCGTCCCCTGGGCCCTCACGGCTACCCTTGGGGAGGGACGGGCCCGGTTGGACCTCACGGGACTCAACCTCGCCGAGCTCGTGGTCCGGGGTGGTGGGGGACCGCTGGAACTCACCCTCCCTGCCCAGGGGTCGTTCCGGGCGTCGGTTTGGGGCGGGGCCGGGGAGGTCACCCTCCGGGTTCCGCCATCGCTTCCGGTGCGGATCCGCCGAACGGGGGGGTGCGGTCTCGTGGAGCTCGTGGGCCCCTACGTCGAGGAGGACGGGACCATCGTGACTCCCGGAGTTGGGGCAGACCTTCCGGTCGCGGAGCTCGAGGTGGGGTCAAGCGCGGGCCGGGTCCGGATCCTCCTCGGACCTTAGCCGTGCTCTCAGCCACCCTCTCCATCCTCGTCCTCGTCGGGGTGGGGTTCGCCGCCCGGGCGCTTGGCCTGCTTGGGGAGGGGGACGAGCGGGCTCTGAACGGGTACCTCTACTGGCTTGCCCTCCCGTCCCTCTTCGTCCACGACCTCGCCCAGGTCCCCCTCGACCTGGCCACCCTGCGCTTCATGGGGCTCGGGGCCCTTCCCGTCCTCGCCCTGGGGGCCCTGATCCTCTCCCTGCGGCCCCTCCCCCGGGACTTCCGCTACCTCCTCGCCCTGACGGCGGTGTTTGGGAGCCTGGCCTTCTTCGGGATTCCGTTTGTGGAGTTCGCCCTGGGGCCTGGGGAGCCGGTGCGGCTCGCGGCATTGGCGGTGGCGGGGATCGCCCCGTTCACCGTGGCCCTGGCCTTAGTCCTCCTCGAGGCCCACGGAAGCGGGGGGATGCGGCCGGGGGCGGCCCTCGTCCGGACCCTCCGCCGGCTCTCCCGGAACCCCCTCATCCTCTCCATCGTCGTGGGGGTCGCCCTGGCCGCGGCGGGCCTCGGGCTGCCGTCGTCTCTTGCTGTACCCCTTGGGATGCTCGGCCGGACCACGGCCCCGGTGGCCCTCGTCACCTTAGGGGCCTTCCTCTACGGCCGGGACTACCGGGCGTTCCTCCCGGCGCTGGGGCTCGCGGCCCCCCGCCTCCTCGTCCTCCCCGGCCTGACCCTCCTCGCGGCCGCGGGGGCCCGGCTCTCCCCCCTCGAAGGGGCGGTCCTCGTGGTCATGAACGGGACCCCGATCGCGGTGAACACGATCGTCCTCAGCCACCGCTACCGGTTCCACGAGGAGGAGATCGCCCCCCTGATCCTCGTCTCGTCCTTGGGATCGCTCCTCACCCTCAACCTGTGGCTCCTCGCCGCGGAGCGGGTTTGGGGTGGGTGAGGGCGGGTATCCTCGTAGCATGGACGCGGCGCGGTACCTCGTGGCCCCCGAGCGCTGGGAGCGCCTTCCGGCGGATTGGGGAGAGGTGTTCGGCCGGAAGGCGCCCCTGGCGGTGGAAATCGGGTTCGGAAACGGGGAGTTCCTCGCCGAGGCCTCGGTGAGGGAGCCGGACTGGAACTGGGTGGGGTTCGAGACGAGCCTGACCTGCGTGGCCAAGGCGGGCCGGAAGCTCGCTGGGGCCGGGGCGGAGCACGTCCGCCTGGCCCTCGTCGACGGTCGGTTCGCCCTCCGGGAGCTCTTCCCCGACGAGAGCGTGAGCCGGGTCTTCCTCCACTTCCCCTGTCCCTGGCCCAAGCGGAGCCACGCCGGGCGGCGGGTGGTCGAGCCCTTCTTCGTCCGGAACCTGGCCGCGGTCCTCGTCCCGGGGGGACGGTTTCGGCTGGTGACCGACGACCTCCCCTACGCCGAGGAGGCGGGGGAGCACCTCCGGGCGGCGGGGTTCCGCGTCGAGGGGCCGGGGGAGCTCCCCGATCGGGGCCCCGGCTCCCGGTACGAGGCGAAGTGGCGCCGCCAGGGGCGGGCGATCTGGGGCCTTGAGGCCGTCCGCGGGCCCAAAGGGAGTACACTCCGGATCGCGGAGGGAGCGATGCCCCACGTCTGGATCGGCAAGCGGGTGAACTTGGAAGACGCCCGGAGGCTGGTCGGGCTCAAGGAAGCCTGGCCGGGCGGGGCGTTCGTGGTCAAGGCGGTCTACGGGAGCCCGGACGGCCGGGTCGTCCTTCTCCGCGCGTTTGCCAGCGACGGGGGCTTCGAGCAGCAGTACTTCCTGGCGGTCGTCCCGGATGGGGAGGGGGCGCTCGTGAAGCTCGATGGGGCGACCCTGCCGTTCCGGACCCCGGCGGTGAAGCGGTCCGTGGCCGCGGTGGGCGCGGCCCTGAAGGCAGAATGAGGAAGGCACTGTGGGCGGTCGTCTGCGTGGGGCTCCTGGGCCTGGCCGGGGAGCTGGGGACCCGGTTCGAGGTCGGCGATCGGGGGGGGGCGGTGGGCTGGGTTCACCTCTCCTCGACCCTGGGCCCGGTGGGCCTTTCGGGGCGCCTCGAGGGGGACCTCCTCTGCGGCTGCCTGCGGCGGCTTCAGCTCGGGGCGTCCACCTCAGCGGGAGGGTTCTCGGGGGGCGTCGAAGGGGTGGTCCTCGCCACGGGGCGGGTGGACGGCTCGGTGAGCGGCTCGTGGAGAGGTGGTCTGACTACCGAACTTGGGGTCCTCTCTGGACAGGTGGGGTTCAAGGGGTCGGTGGTGGACGTCCTGGGGGGGCGGTTCCCGACTTGGGCGGGGTGGGCCTCGGGCCGCTTGAGCCGTCCCCCCCTGTGGGCCGAAGGGGGTGTGAACGGGTCCTGGCCGGGAGGGGCTCTCCATGGCGAACTCCGGTTGGGCGTGGCGGGTCCGGCGTGGGCGGCCTTGTCCCTGGGGGGGTCTGGGTTAAGCCTTGAGCTGGGGGTGGAGTCCGGCCCCTTGGGCCTCTCGACCCACCTCGCCCTGGGGACGGGAACCCAGACTGTGAACCTCAACCTCCGGGGGGATGCCCTGCGGGTGCAAGCCCGGGTCGCCCTCCGCGGGGGCGGAGATCTCTCCGGAAGCGCGACCTTCACGGCGGCCCGGAACCCATGGCAGGGGGCGGTTGTGGTGAGCTTCTCCGGGCGGGGAGTGGAGAGGATGAGCGCGGAGGTCCGCTACACCCTGGGCCCGTAGGCCCCCGAGCGCCAGGCCGGCGGGATGTGACGGGGGAGGGCTGAGGCGCCGAGGAGGCCCGCGTCGTCCCCGAGGGGAGTGAGTTCCATCCGGATCTGCTCCCGGGCCATGGCCTGGGCCGCCGCGAGGACCTTGGGGCCGAGGAAGTCCCACGACCCGGTGAGCCCGCCCCCAAGGACCACGAGCTCCGGCTCCAGGACCTCCCACAGGATGGCGATCCCCTGGCCCAGGGCGCGGCAGGCCGCGTCGATCAGCCCCAGGGCGCGGGGCTCTCCCGCCCGGGCCCGCTCCACCAGCCCCTGCGCGGAGACCACCTCCCCGAGGAGCTCGCTTCCCCTGCGGGCGAGGGTCGCCCCACCGGCCACGGCCTCCAGGCACCCCCGCTTCCCGCAGGCGCAGGGCGGGCCGTCGGGCTGGAGGACCATGTGGCCCACCTCCCCGGCCTGGCCCGTGGCCCCCCAGGCGACCCGCCCCCCGGCCACAATCCCGCCCCCGATCCCGGTGGACCAGGTGAGGTAGACGAAGTCCGCAGCCCGGTGGCCGAACTCGAGCTCCCCGATCGCGGCGCAGGTGGCGTCGTTGGCGAGGTATACGGGGAGGCCAAGGGCGCGCCCCACCTCGCCCCGGAGGTCCACGTCCCGCCAGGCCGGGAGGTTGGGGAGGGCCCGGAGGACTCCCGTCCGCATGTCCATCGGCCCGGGGGCGGCGATCCCCACCGCCTCCGGTTCCCAGCCCGCTTCCCCAGCGACCTCCCGGAGGGCGGAGATGAGCTCGGGAAGGCCTTGCGTCGGGAGCGTGCGGCGGGCGACGATCCTCCCCCCCGCCACCGCGGCGACCCGCGTCCGCGTGCCGCCGATGTCCACCCCGATCGCCCGTTCCATGGTCCTGATGGTATCCGGCGGAACGAACCGGGGCGGGGTCCGTCGGGTATATAATGGCGAGGGCGCCATGAAGAGGACAGTCCGGGTGCGGCGCGGGTGGGTGGCTGGGGGAGTCCTCCTCCTTCCCCTGGCCCTCGGCTTCTTCCCGGGCCTCCCCCACCCGTTCATCCACCTCTTCCTGTGGTGGGTGCCTGTGCCCCCTCGGGTGGAGGTTCCCGCTCCCCTCCCTGGGGCGGAGCGGGTGCTTGTCATCGCCCCCCACCCGGACGATGAGGTCCTGGGCCTCGGGGGGACGATCGTCTCCCTCCGTCGAGAGGGACACCAAGTGCTGGTCGTCTTCCTCACGAACGGAGATGCCAACCAGGCGGCGAAGAAGCTGTTCACCGTGAACCCCCTCCGCCGGGCCGAGGACTACCGGGCCCTCGGGTACCGGCGGCAGAAGGAGGCGGTGGCTGCCCTGCGCCTTCTCGGGGTGCCCAAGAACGCGGTCCTGTTTCTCGGGTACCCCGACCAAGGTCTGACCGCCCTGGCGGGCAAGCACTGGTCCCGGGAGGCCCCCTACACCAGCCCCTTCACCCAGGCCAACTACGCCTTCTACCGAAACAGCTTCAGCTCCAAGGCGATGTACTGCGGCGAGGACCTCGTCGCGGACCTGGCGGCGATCCTCCGCCGCTTCTCCCCGACCGTGGTCTACCTTCCCCATCCCGAGGACGGCCATCCCGACCACCGGGCCGCGGTTCAGCTCGGGGTGGTGGCCCTATCGTCCGTGGACTGGGTGGTACGGCCGGAGCTTCGGCTGTACCTCGTCCACGCCCCGAGCTGGCCCTCCCCCCGCCGACTCGTCCCGGACCGGGAGCTGAGCGCTCCCGCAGGGATGGGAACCTGGACCTGGAGGAGCGTCCCCTTGGACGAGGAAGCGGTGGAGCTCAAACTTCAGGCCGTCCGGGCCTACAGCTCCCAGCGGGTGACGAACGGACGGTTCCTGGCGAGCTTCGTCCGACCGAACGAGCTCTACGCAGCCTTCGCGCCGCTCCCGGTTCCCCTTAGCCCCGCTTCTCCAGGCAGGTGACAGCGTAGGGGCGGGCGGGGGTCCGCTCCACGTGTCGGGCCACGACCCGGAGCTGGGGGTGGGCCGTGAACAGGCGGTGGAACACCCGCTCGGCAGGCCAGGGGCCGACGAGCACCACGTGCCCCCCAGGGCGGAGCTTCCCGCACACCCGGTCGGCGAGCTCCCGGATCCGCCGTCGGGACCCGAGGTAGTACAGGACCTCGGAGCAGTAGACGAGGTCAAACTCCCCGGGCGGGAGGTCGACGGTGATGTCGAGGAGCACGAAGGTCACCCCGGCCTCAGGACACCGCGCCCGGGCCCGCTCCAGGGCCTGAGGCACGAAGTCCACCCCGATGATTTCCCGCCCCACGCCGGCTTGGGCAAGCCGGCAGGTGAACAGCCCCTCGGCACAGCCGAGCTCCAGGACCCGCTCGTAGGGCGGAGAAGCCGGGTCCGGTTTCCGGGGTAGGATCGCGAGCTTGAGCTCGTACTTTCGCCTCTCGTCGGGGCTGTCTGCGTAGTGCCACGGGTCGGGGGTGCGGAACCGCCGGGCGAAGACCCTGCCCCGCACTCGGGTAGGGACGAACGCCCACACGTACAGCAGCCCCACTTCCAAGGACCCGCGGACGAGCCGGATCAACCCCCGGCCCAAGCGGACCAGGTCTCGGGGAGCGGGCCCCGTCTTCATCCGGAGCAGGCCCTCTCGGGAAAGGTACAGGAGTCCTATAGCCACGAGGAGGAGCTCGAGGAACCGCACGGTGAGGGAGAACGCCATCCCTCCTTGGGGTGAAATGCCAATCAAGGTAAGGATCCCTACCCGCCCTCCCTCGGCGGTGCCGAGCCCCGCGGGGGTGAGCCAGAGAAGGGTGGTGAGAATCGCGTTGAGGTTGAAGTACACCGCGAGGTCGGGGAGGGAAAACCGTCGCCCTTCGGTGAAGTAGAAGAAGAGCTGGGGTCGGAGGTAGGTGCAGAAAAAGCTCCCGAGCTGGAGGAGGAAGGCGAGGGCGGTCCAGGGGAGGAGCTGGGTGAAGGCCTGGTGCATCTCGTCCTCCATGGTGTGGATCTTCTTCGCCCATTGGCCCGGCCAGTTCCAGGAGCGGTGCAGGCGTCCGGCGGCGGCCACGATGCGGGAAAGCCAGTGGTAGTTCCGGGCGAAGCTCAACACTCCCAGGGCCACGGCGGAGGCGACCACGAACAGACCCACCGCCACCTGAATCCTGGCCGTGGGGGGTAGGAGGTCCCCGGTGAGGGTAAACGCCCCCCCGAGGAGGGCGAACAGGACCAGGCTCAGCCCGGCCAGGAGCCGGTCGACGAACAGGGTGGCGAAGGCTGTGGTGAGGGAGGCCCCGGCCTTTCGGGAGACGAGCCAGGCCCGGACGGGCTCCCCGCCGGCGTAGGCCACGGGGGTGATGTAGGACACGGCGAACCCTGCGACGCCGATCCCGAAGGTTTGGGCAGGGGGGAGGCGGATCCCGAAGGCGCGGAGGAGGATTCCCCAGCTTCCCACCCAGAGGAGGGTCGCTGCGAGGTCGTTTCCCAGGAGAGCGAGGAACCCCCACGGCCCCAGGGCCTGGACCTGGGCCCACACCGCCGCCGGGCCGACCAAGGAAAGGACGAGGGCAAAGAGCCCCAGACCCACCCCGATCAACGCGGCCGCTAGCCACGCCCGGCCCATCGTTCCGGAGGGTACCGGCTGAGGCCGTGCGCTGTCCAGAAAGAACGGGGCCGCGGAGATCCGCGGCCCCCTAAGGAGCCCGTTGGGGGCCCTACTTCACCAGGAACTGGAAGCGATCGGCCGCAAACGGGTAGTTCTCAAACCGCTTGAGGACGATCTGCTTCTCCGTCGGGAACACCTTGTCGAGGTAGAACGGGCCGCTGGCGACCCACAGGTGGCCCATCTTCTCGTACCACGCCTTGAGGGCGGTGTACTTGGCCTTCGCCTCGGCCGCCGTCACGTACTGGCCCATCACCTTGTCGTAGGGGATGTAGCCGGTCTCCAGGGCCTGGTCGAGGTACTTGACGAGGATCGGGAGCGACGGCCCCTTGGTGTAGTCCATCCACTCCACCTTGAGAAGGGCGGACTTGTCCTTGGAGAACGCAAGCTCCTTGTTCCCCTCGGCGAGGATCCCCAGGGCAAGGGTGTGCCAGAACCCCGGCCCCTGGTTGTAGTACGGGAACCAGGTCGAGACGTTGAGCTCGGCGTCGAGGGTGTAGACATCGGAGTAGGTCTCGATCACGAGCGGGTTCGTGGAGACGATCCGGACGCCCTTGAACGAGGTCATGAACGACTGGTAGCCCGCCACAGCGGCCTCGTCGTAGATCGGGCTCTCGGGCTTGGCCCGGTCGAAGGTGAGGATGATCCCGAGGATGAAGTCCCCAATCGAGATCTTGCTCCCGTCGTGGAGCGGGACGTCGTAGAGGCTCTTTGGGTAGTAGACGACGCTCTTCCGCTTGGCGGTCGTCCCCTCGGGGAACTTCTCTCCAACGGTGATGAACCGCTGGGCGACGGCGTCCCAGTCGTACCAGGCGTCGGCCGGGACCTTGATCTCGTCCACGAACTGGAACGTGAGCCAGGTGTGACCGGGGTTTGTGGAGACGGGGAGCCCAGCCAGGACCTGGACCTCAGCCCGCTCGATGTGGAGCGGCCACGCGAGCCCGTCCCGGGTGTCCACGGCCGTGCCGCTCTCCCCGGTTGCCCGGATCGGGAACATGTCGTAGACCCAGTTGGAGCCAGCGATCGGGTTCCAGGGCTCGATGAGGAGGGTCGAGGTGGCGATCTTCACCGTCCCGCCCACCACCGGCTGGCCCTCCTTCTGGAACTGGATCGTGTGGCCCCACATCTGGGACCCGTAGATCCCGGCGGCGAGGTCAGCGGCCATCGCCACGTTCTTCCGGAGCGGGGAGAACCCCTGCCGGTCCACAAGCCAGATGATGTTCGCGTAGGCGTTGGACCGGTAGAGGGCCTGCTCAAAGAGGACCCGCCGCTCCTCCATCGAGTTGTACTCGCGGCGGGCGAGCTTGTCGCAGATCTCGTTCAGGACCGGGTCCGTCTTCTCGGTAGCCAGGGCCTGGAACAGAGGCCACGGGAGGACGCGCTTGGTGTAGAACTGGTTGAACCCCGGCCCCTGGTCGCGGCTGACGGCGGTCGTGACCCACCCGCCGGTGTAGCCGTTCCACTGCCCCTCCAGGGGGTCGCTGGAGATCCACAGCGGGGAGAGCTCGCGGCTGAGCCCGTACTGGCGGACGACCTTGAACCCGAGCTTCTCCAGCTGGTCGGAGATGTAGTCCCCGATGAGCTTCCGTTCGTCCTCGGTCCGGATGAGGATCTTGAGCTCGACGGGCTTCCCGCCGTACGTCCAGACCCCACCGACCTTCGTCGCCCCAAGCTTCGTCATCTCGGCGGTGACGATCGCCTCACCCTTGGCGAAGTCGAAGGCGTAGTAGTCCTCGAGGGCCGCCATCAGGTCGGGGTAGCGCTGGGAGCCGTCGGGGAACGCCGGGTTGAGGTAGGAGTACTTCGGGGTGGCGAGCCCGCCCATGATCTCCCGGGCGATGTACTCGCGGTCGATCACGTAGTGCATCGCCTCGCGGATCGCGGGGACGCCGAACGGGTTGAGGCGGCCGTCCTTGAAGAACGGCTGGTCGCTGCTGTGGTTCATCGTGAAGTCGTTGAACGACCCGTAGGAGAGGTAGTACTTGAGGTTGGGGTCGGCCTGGACCTTGGCAAACAGGGCCCGGTCGCCGATGGAGAAGGCGTAGACGTCGATGTCGCCGGCGGAGAGGCGCTCGATGGCCTTCCCCGTGCTCGGCTCCTCCAGGAGCACCACCTCGTCGACCCACGCCCCCTTCCGCTGGGCCAGGCCGACGAGCCCCACCACTGCCACCAACGCAAGCGCCACTAGCTTCTTCATCCGTCTTCCTCCTTGGG
>CALKES010000036.1 GCA_938084715.1 Candidatus Bipolaricaulota bacterium
TGCCCCCCCCAGGCGGCTCCGACCACGGCCGCCATGGCCGCGATCTCGTCCTCCATCTGGATGAACGCCCCCCCCACCTGGGGCAGGCGCCAGGACAGCCGCTCGGCGATCTCCGACTGGGGGGTGATGGGGTAGGCGGCGAAGAACCGGCACCCCGCGGCGATCGCCCCCTCGGCGATCGCCTCGTCCCCGTTCATGAAGTGAACGCCCGACAGGGTGGCCTTAGTCGGCATCCTGCTTGTCCTCCTTCTCCTTCTCGGTCCAAATGGCGAAGTCCGGGCACACGAGCTCGCAGAACCCGCACATCACGCACGCCTCGGGGTCCACGACCTCGGGGGGATGGTACCCTTTCGCGTTGAACCGCTCCGCCACCGCCAGCACCTTCCGCGGGCAGTACTCGATGCAGAACCCGCAGCCCTTGCAGATGTCGTCGGAGACGTAGATGTAGCCCTTGGGAACCCTCCAGCGTTTGGCTTCGCGGCTCATAGGAGGTCCACCATCCGGGCGAGGGCCTTCTCCCCCCGGTACTCGGGGAGGAGGAGGGGGGCTTTCCGCTCAGGGGGAACCCCGGCGGAACGGAGCTCGTGGACGTAGCGCTCGACGTGGGCGAGGGTGGGGGTTCCCGGGGAGGCGAGCCGCGCCCACCCCGCGGCGGCAATCCCTGCCCGGCGGCCGAACACGTTGTAGTCCAAAAGTGAGTTCCCCATCAGCCGGTTCTTCCCGTGCACCCCACCCTCCACCTCGCCCGCGGCGAACAGCCCAGGGATCCCCGTCCAGCCGTGCTCGTCGATCACCACGCCCCCGTTTTGGTAGTGGAGGGTCGGGTAGACGAGGATCGGCTCCCGGGTGGGGTCGATGTCGAACCGAATGTACATCCGGTAGATCGAGGACAGCGCCCGCTGGAACGTCCCCTTCCCGTGGAGGATGTCCACCATCGGGGTGTCGAGCCACACCCCGACCATCCCGGTAGGGGTCAGGATCCCCAGGCCCCGGCCGCCCTTCTCAGGGGGGAGGCACTCCCGGATGAACGCCGCCGACTCCACGTCCCGCGGCTCCAGGGGGTGGACGAACGGCTCCCCAAGGCGGTTCAGGGGCTGGGCGTCCATCCCCCGCACCTTCTCCGTGATGAGGAGCCCCACGAGCTGGTCGGGGTAGGCCGCGCCCGTGGGGTGGTACTGGACGGCGTCGAGGTCCCGGAGCTTCGCCCCCACCCGGTAGGCAAGAACCACGCCATCCGCCGTGGCCCCGTAGTGGTTCGTGGTGGGGAAGCCCTGGATGTGGAGCCGGCCCCAGCCCCCCGTGGCGAGGACCGTGGCCTTGGCCCAGACCACGGTGTACTCCCCCGTCTCGAGGTTCCACAGAACCGCCCCCACCACCTGGCCCCCGTGGTCCGTGAGGAGCTCCACCGCCGGGGAGAACTCCAGGACCGGGATCCCCCGGCTCCGGGCTTCGTCCCGCAGGACCCGCATGATCTCGAGGCCCGTGTAGTCCTTGCAGGAGTGCATCCGCTTTCGGGACGTTCCCCCCCCGTGGATCTCGACCATCGTCCCATCCGGCTCCTTGTCGTACATCACCCCGAGGTCCTCGTGCCAGCGGATGATCTCGGGAGCGTCCTCGACGAGAGCCCGGACGAGCTTGGGGTCGTTCGTGAAGTGGCCGCCCCCGAGGACGTCCAGGTAGTGGATCGCCGGGGAGTCGTGGGGCTTGTCCGCGGCCTGGATCCCTCCCTGGGCCATGATCGAGTTACTGTCCCCGTGGCGGAGTTTGGTGGCGATGAGGATCCGCTCGGCGGGGATCCCCGAGGCGTGGGCCCAGATCGCAGCCACCGTCCCCGCTCCCCCCCCGCCGATGACGAGGACGTCCACGTCGACGTCGGGCCGGGACACGTCCACCGCCTTGGGATCGAGGAGGGGATAGGCCTCGAGGAGGTCGGCGAGCTCATGAGGTACGGCCTCCCCCCACGACGGCCCCACCCGGAGCCGGCGCTTCCCCTCGGGCCGGTAGTCGGGGTGGAACCCCTTGAGGAGGGTCTCCTGTTCCTGGAGGGACAGGCGCGGGAACTTCGTCGAAAGGCGCGCCGGCCGGGTCGCCTCGACCCGCGCGATGGACTCCTGCATCTCCTTGGGGTAACTCGTCACCTCTCCTCCTTACGGCTCGATGTCCCGGGCCTTGTACGCCGCCACCAGCCCCTCTTTGGGCATCGCCACCAGGCGATCGAGCTCCCCCTTGAACTTCCCCGCCCTCACCTCTTCCACCCGCTGGGCGACGTGGGGGGCGCGGGGGGTGAGGTAGGCCCCGTTGAGCCGTCGGGCGAGCTGCCAGACGTGGTGGTGGGAGATCTCCGCCGGGCAGCGCATCGTGCACAGCCCGCAGGAGACGCAGTCGAAGGTGAGATCGGCCACCCCGGGGATGTCCCCCCGGAGGGCCGCCTGGACCGCGTCCATCACCTCGAGCTTCTGGGGGCAGGCCTTCGTGCACGTGTTGCAGGCCACGCAGCGGGCGAGCTCGGGAAAGAGGGCGAGGAGGGTCTCTCCTCGGGCCTGGAGCTCTTCCAGCCGGTAGGCCGGCCGCTCCGCCGGGGTGAACGGGAGCTGGGCGATGTACATCCCGTCCTGGACCGTGGTCTGGCAGGCGAGATCCCCGTAGAGCTTGTAGTCCCCTTTCAGCCGGTACACCGTGGCGCAGGCCCCGCAGTAGCCCCCCCGGCACCCGCAGCCCCGGGTCAGCCGGTACCCCGCGTACTCCATCGCCTTCATGATCGTGAGGCCCGCCGGAACGCGGTACCCCTTGCCCATGATGAACACCGTCACTTCATTCATCGCACCGCCTCCGAGGAAACCGCCGCTCTCCCCACCAGGGAGGCCACCCCAGGGTCGTCCTCCCCCATCGCCCAGGCGAGGAGCTGGCCCAGGTAGAGGACGGGGAGGTCCGGGGTCCCGGCCGGTCGGCGCTCCTCGAGGTTGAAGTGGCACAGGGGGCAGGTCACGACGAGGGCGTCCGCCCCCCCGCCCCGGGCCGAGCGGAGGATCCGCCCCACCCGCTCCTCCACCACGTCCTTCCGCGTCACCGTGAGGTGGGTCCCGCAGCACTCCGTCCGCTCCGGGAAGGGGACCGCGGTCCCGCCCAGGGCCTCCACCACCCGCTCCATCGCCGCCGGGCTGTCCGGGTCGTCCACAGCAAACGGCCGCGGCCGGAGGAGGACGCAGCCGTAGTAGGGGGCGACCCTGAGCCCGTTCAGGGGCCGCCGCGTTTCGGCCGCCAGGCGCTCGTAGCCCACCTCGTCCCGGAGAAGGGTCAGGAGGTGGATGACCTCGACGCCCCCTTGGTAGGCGTCGGGGTCGAGGAAGGCGTTGATCCGCCGGAGCCGCTCCGGGTCCTCCACAAAGTGGGCCGAGCGGGCGAGGGTCCCGTAGCACATCGCGCACAGGGTGAGAACCTTCTCTTCCTCCATTGCCTGGACGCGGAGGAGGTTCCGCACCGGGCCCACGTGGCGCATGAGGTCGTCCTGAACGAGGGAGAACACCGTCCCGCAGCAGTTCCAGCGGGGGATCTCCCGGATCTCGTAGCCGAGGCGGGCAAGGGCCCCGAGGGTCCCGGTTTCATCGGCCCTCGCCTGGTCCTTGAGCGCGCAGCCGGGGAAGTAGGCGATTGTCTTCATGGCGTCAGCTTTCGGTACGCCCCAATCAGGGCGATCTGGGGGTAGGGCCGGTCCGGCCGCACCGGGGCGGGGGTGATCCCCTTCCGCAGGGCGAGGACCCGGAGGGCCTCCATCGTCCGGGCGATGTCCACCCCTTTCGGGCACCGAACCCCGCAGGCGTGGCAGGAGGCGCACACCCACGGGGCGGAGAGGGATAGGGCCGACTCATCCCCGAGCTGGACCAGGCGCAGAACCTGGTTCGGGAGGGCGTCCATGTGGTCGGCAAACGGGCACCCGGCGGAGCACTTCCCGCACTGGTAGCAGGCGTACGGGTTCTCCCCCGAGAGCTCCTCCACCCGCCGGGCAAACGGGGCCTCCAGCCCCGCCCGGGAAAGCCTCAGTTCGCTAGCCACTTCTTCACCTCCGCCACCGCCCGCGGGACCGCCCGCGCCACCTCCGGGGAGAGCCCCTGCCCGAAGGGGAGGTCCGCCGGGACCCCGATCACGAGGGCCCACGTCCTCGGCACCGGGAGCCCCGCCTCCCGGAGGAGGGCGAGCCCCTGGGCGAGCCCCAGACCATGGAGCCACCGCCCACTCTCGGGGCCCAGCTCCCCGACAAAGAGCGGAACGAGGGCCACTTCCCCCACAGGGAGGTCCAGGCAGGCGTCGACCACGAGGGCCCGCTCGTAGCCCACGAGGGCCTCGGCAAGGGGGAGCCCGCCCCGGACGGCCTCCCACACCTCGACCCCCGGCTGGGGCCCGAGGGCCCGGACGACCGCCTGGCCGACCCCGTCGTCCCCCCGGTCGGGGTTCCCCAGGGCCACGACGAGCCTACCGCGCGATCCGCCGTTCAAGCCTTCCCTCCACGTCGTAGATCTCCACCACCAGCGGCATCTCCCCCGGGAGGAAGTGGGTCGCGCACGCCAGGCACGGATCGTAGGCCCGGAACGCCATCTCGATCTGGTTGAGGAGGGCCTCGTCGAGGGTTCCCTTTCCCACCACCTCCTCCGCCATCTGCTTCACGGAAAGCCCGATCCCTGCAGCGTTGTGGGTCGTAGCGACGATGAGGTCGAGGTCCCGCACGAGGCCGTTTTCGTCC
The DNA here is from genome assembly GCA_938084715.1 of Candidatus Bipolaricaulota bacterium. Taxonomy (GTDB): domain Bacteria; phylum Bipolaricaulota; class Bipolaricaulia; order Bipolaricaulales; family Bipolaricaulaceae; genus Bipolaricaulis. The sequence continues at coordinate 4,736 of CALKES010000036.1, forward strand.
AGGGCGTAGCGGTGGAACAGGGTCCCCCGGGCGGCCTCGACCACGCCCACCCCCTCCCCTGGCTTCCCCAGCCTCCCCCGGATCTCGGTCCCCGTAAGGGCCTTGTCCTGGGCGAGGGCGTGGGCGGCCTCCGCCGCCTGGACCATCTCCACCAGCCGCGCCCAGTGGTAGGCGAAGGTAGCGTGGACCGGCTTCTCCCCGAAGAAGTCGAGGAACCGCTCGTACTCCTCCTGGGCAAGGGGCGTTGCCATCCGCTCGGCCACGTTGAGGCGGGCCAAGGGGCCGACTCGATAGATCCCCGACTCAGGTCCGGCGGCAAACCCCGCCCACCCGAGGCCCTTGAGGTAGGGGAACTTCACGTAGGTCCAGGGCTCGACCCGCTCGGCGATCCTCTCCATCGCCGCGGCCCCCTCCAGGCGGAAGAGCTCCGCCCCTTGGGAGGACACGGCGCGCACCTTTCCACGGCAGAAGTGAGGGGCGCCCCCCTCGTCCACGAGCCCGAGGTAGTGGGTCGGAAGGTGGGCGCTTGGGGAGGCGAGGAGGGACTGGTAGCCCGGGTCGGGGAGGACCTCCTCGTGGAAGAAGGGGACCAACTTCTCGGCCAGGGCGACCATCGCCTGGGTGTGGCTCCGGATCTCCTCCGCCTCCTCCGGGGTGATCGCCCGGGCCACGCCCCCGGGGAGGGCGAACACGGGGTGGATCGCCCGGCCGCCCACGATCTCCAGGACCCGCTGGGCCCGCGCCCGAACCGCCACGACCTCCCGCCCGAGCTCCGGATAGGCCTGGAGGACCCCAAGCACGTTCCGGGCGCTTTTCGGCGTGTCCGCGGGGAGGAGGAGGTCGGGCCCCCCGAGGAACACGAGGTGGAGGAGGTGATCGGAGAAGATGTAGCAGTTGTAGAAGAGCTCCCGTTGGGCCCAGGCCGCGGGGGGGACCTCGGCTCCGTAGGCCGCGTCGAGGGCCTTGGCCGACGCCAGGTGGTGGGCCTCCGGGCACACCCCGCAGATCCGCTCCGTGATCTGGGGCATCTCCTCCCCCCGCCGGCCCCGGCAGAACGCCTCGAACCCCCGGAGCTCGGGGACCTGGAGAACAGCCCCCTTGAGCCCTCCCTTCTCATCGAGGTAGAGGAGGATCTTCCCGTGCCCCTCCAGGCGCGTGATGGGGTCGATCGCGATCTTCTTCATGCCGCCCTCCTCGCCCGGACGTAGACGGGCAGGGAGTACTTGTAGAACGTCCCCAGGGGGTCCACGAGGGTGTCGAGGACCCGGTCCTCGGCGGCGAACGCCGCCGGCCCCTCGTCCCCAGCCCGGACGAGGGACCCCAGGGCCGCGATCATCGCGAGAGCCGGGTCCCCCGCCTCGGGGGTTGGCCCCACGCAGCCCGTGCACGGCATCCCCGCCTTGGGGCAGGCCGCCCCGCACCCCCCCCGGGTCACGGGGCCCATGCAGATCATCCCCTGGTCGAGGAGGCACTCCTGGGGATCGGGGAGGGCCTCGTGGGGGCGGAGGACCTTGGTGAGCTTCCGGTCCTCCCGGGTCCGGGGGCACTCCTTGCACAGGGCCTGCTCCTGGGCGAACACGTGGCCCGGATCGGGGAGGTCCCCGGAGAGGAGGGCCTCGAAGAACGGGCCGATGAGGGACGGCATGGGCGGACACCCCGGGACGGTGTAGTCCACCGCGACCTCGTCGGCCAGGGGCCGGGCCGCGCCGAGGAGCTCGGGGGGGGAGTCCTCCGCATCCCCCCCCGGCGGGGGGGCAAGGCGGAACCCGTTCCCCGTGACCGTGCGCAGGATCTCCTCCCGGGAGGCGAGGTTCGCCAGTCCCGGCACCCCCCCGAGGTGGGCGCAGGCCCCGAACGCAACCACGAGCTGGGACTTCTCCCGGAGGAGGCGGACCATCTCCACGTTCTCCTCCGTCCGGAGGGTCCCATTCACGAGGGTCGCCGTGATCGACCGAGGGGGGAGCTCTTCGAGGTCAGCGCGCTTCGTGTCCACCAGGGCCGGCCAGAAGACGATCTCCACCTGGGAGAGGACGTCCAGGAGGGCCGGCCCAAGCTCGAGGAACGAGACGTCGCAGCCCCCGCAGCCCCCGGTCCAGTAGACGGCGAGCTTGGGCTTCCCCCGCATCCTACGACCTCCCCCGGGCGGCCACGGGCTCCGCCGCCCGCTCCGCCCCCTCGAGGTGGAGGGGCCCGAGCTTCTTGAGCTCGGAGACGAACTCCCGCATCACCCGGGCGAACTTCGCCCCCTCCGTCGCCGACACCCACTCCAGCCGGACCCGCTCCGGCTCGATCCCCATCTCGGCGAGGACCTTCCGGAGGAGGTAGACCCGCCGCCGGGTCTTGTAGTTCCCCGACACGTAGTGGCAGTCCCCGGGGTGGCAGCCCCCGATGAGGACCCCGTCGGCCCCGGAGCGGAACGCCTCCATGACCCACTCCATGTCCACCCGGCCCGAGCAGTTGACCCGGATCGGGATCGCGTTCGGGGGGTAGCGGAGGCGGCTCGTCCCCGCGAGGTCCGCCCCGGCCCCCGCGCACCACCGGCAGAGGAACGCCACCACCTTCGGCTCGAAGTCCTCAGCCACGGCCCACCTCCACGGGCTCCCCCAGGGCCACCCGGATCATCCGCTTCACCTGGTCGTCGGTCTGGTTCCTCATCCGCATCGCCCCCGACGGGCAGGCGGCGACGCAGGTCCCGCACCCCTCGCAGAGGAGCTCGTTCACGTGGGCGACCTCACCAGGGGAGATCGCCCCGTAGGGACACTGGGGAACACAGACGGCGCACCCCGAGCAGAGGTCCTCGTCCACCTCCGCCACCTCCGGGGAGTGGGTGAGGGTGGGAGAGGAGAGGATCGCGATCGCCTTGGCCGCCGCCCCGGACCCCTGGGCCACGGCCTCGGGGATGTCCTTGGGGCCGTGGGCGGCCCCGGCGAGGAAGATCCCCGCGGTCAGGGCCTCGAGCGGCCGGAGCTTGGGGTGGGCCTCCTTCAGGAACCCCTCCCCCCCGCAGGCGATGTGGAGCTTCCGGGCCAGCTCCTCCGTCCCCACCGACGGGACCATCGCCTGGGCCAGCACCACGAGGTCCGCGGCGACCTCGATCCGCTTCCCGGTGAGGGTGTCCACCCCCCACACGATCACCTTGTCCCCGTCCCGGTACACCTTGGCGACCTTCCCGCGGAGGTAGAGGATCCGCTCGTCCTCCATCGCCCGGACGACGAACTCCTCGTACTCTTTGCCGCCCGCGCGGATGTCGATGTAGAAGATGTAGGCCGTCCCGTCGTGGACGCTGTGGCGGTAAAGGAGCGCGTGTTTGGCGGTGTACATGCAGCAGATCTTCGAGCAGTAGGGCTTGTGGAGCTCGGGGTCCCGGGACCCGGAGCACTGGATGAACACGACCTCTTTCGGGACCTTGCCGTCGGAGGGGCGGCGGACCTCGCCCCGGGTCGGCCCCCCCGCGGAGAGAAGCCGCTCGAACTCGAGGGCGTCGATCACGTCGGGAACCGTCCCCGCCCCGTACTCAGTCATCCTCTCCTTCCCGTAGAGGTCGTAGCCGGTGGCGACGACGATCGCCGCGACGTCCTCCTCGATTCGCTCCTCCCGCATGTCGTAGTTGATCGCCCCCACGGTACACACCTTGGCGCACTCCCCGCAGCGGAGGGGGTTCAGGCCGAGGCAGTGTTCCTCGTCGAGGGTGTAGGAGGAGGGAACGGCCTGGGGGAAGGGGACGTAGATCGCCGCCCGCGGGGACAGCCCCCGGTTGAACTCGTCGGGGACCCGGACCGGGCACACCTTGGCGCAGTCCCCGCACAGGTTGCACTTGTCGGGGTCGACGTACGTGGGCTTCTTCCGGATCACGACGTGGTAGTTCCCGAGGTACCCCGAGACCGACTCGACCTCGGCGTAGGTGAGGAGGCGGATCTTGGGGTGGCGGGCGGCCTCGACCATCTTCGGGGTGAGGATGCACTGGGAGCAGTCGAGGGTGGGGAACGTCTCCGAGAGCTGGGCCATCCGGCCGCCGATCGAGGGGGAGCGCTCGACGAGGACGACCTCGTAGCCAGCGTTGGCCACGTCGAGGGCGGCCTGGATCCCACTCACCCCTCCCCCGATCACGAGGCATTTGTCGGCGTGGCCGACCTCGGTCGGGGCGAGGGGGTGGTTCCCCTTCACCTTCTCCACCGCGGCCCGGGCGATCCGGATCGCCTTGTCCGTCGTCTCCGGGCCCTCGTGGACCCACGAGCAGCCCTCGCGGATGTTGGCGATCTCGAGGAGGTAGGGGTTGAGCCCGGCCTCCTCGGCCGCGTTCCGGAACGTGGTTTCGTGCATCGTGGGCGAGCAGGCGGCGACGACGACCCCGGTGAGGCGGTGGTCTTTGATCGCCCGCTTGATCAGGTCCTGGCCGGGGTCCGAGCACATGTACTCGTGACGGGCGGCGTAGACGACCCCCGGGTGGCGGGCGAGGGCCTCCACGACCCGCTCCACTTCCACGGTCCCGGCGATGTTTTTTCCGCAGTGGCAGACGAAGACGCCGATCCGGGGTCCCCGGGCGTCGGGGCGGGGGTTAGGCATGGATCTTCTCCCCCACGTAAGCGTAGCCGGCCTCGAACGCCCGCTCGTTGAGGTCCCGGGTGTGGGGGGGCACGGCGGCGAGGACGGCCTTGAGGAGGGCGTCCTTGGAGATCGTGGGGAAGGCGGCGGCGAGGGCCCCCAGGATGACCACGTTGGCCACGATCTTCCGCCCCAGGCCCTCGGCGATCCGGGTCGCGGGGACCGGGATCAAGCGGACGTCGGTCCGGGGCTCGTACTCCACGAGGTCCTCGTCGACGATGAGGGTCCCCCCGGGCCGGATGTCCCGGCCGTAGGTGGTGTAGGCCTCCTGGGACATGATGACGGCCACGTCGGGGGTGACGACCACTGGGTAGCCCACCGGGGCGTCGGACACGATGACCTCCGCCGCGCAGGCCCCGCCCCGGGCCTCGGGGCCGTAGGACTGGGTGAGGACGGCGTGCTTTCCGTCGAAGATGACCGCGCCTTGGCCGGCGATCCTCCCCGCGGAGATGATCCCCTGGCCGCCGAACCCGGCAAACCGGATCTCCTGGCGCATCGTTCCCCGAAGGTAGCCCGTCCCAAGGTCCTTGGCCATGACGGGGATCATCCCCGAGCCTGACCGGGCGCAGCCCGTCCCCGGGAGCCCTGGCGAAGGTGATCTCGGCTACACTCGCTCCCGTGCCCGAGCTCTCTTGGCTTTCCGACCTCAACCCCGCCCAACGGGAGGCGGTGACCCACGGCGAAGGCCCCCTCCTCATCGTGGCCGGCGCGGGAACGGGCAAGACGCGGACCCTCGCCTATCGGGTCGCCTACCTCGTCGCCCAAGGCGTCCCCCCGGACCGGATTCTCCTCCTCACCTTCACCCGCCGGGCGGCGGAGGAGATGCTCTCCCGGGCCGAGGGCGTCCTCCGCCGGTCCGGGGAGGTCCGGGGTCGGGTCTGGGGCGGCACGTTCCACGCCACCGCCAGCCGCCTCCTCCGCCTCCACGGCGGGGCCGTGGGCCTGAGCCCGGACTTCACCGTCCTCGACGGGGGGGACGCCGAGGACCTCCTGGGGCTCCTCCGCCACGAGCTCGGGCTCGCCTCCCGGGAGAAGCGCTTCCCCCGGAAGGGGACCTGCCTCGCCATCTACTCCCGCGTGGTCAACGGGACCGAAGACCTCGGGGTGGTCCTCGCCCGCCACTTCCCGTGGACGGCCGCCTGGGAGGAGGATCTCCGCGCCCTCTTTCGGGCCTACGTCGAGCGGAAGGCGAGGCTCCGGGTCCTCGACTTCGACGACCTCCTCCTCTACTGGCGGGAGATGGTGTCCGACCCCACGCTTGCACGGGAGCTCTCCGCCCAGTTCGACCACATCCTTGTCGACGAGTACCAGGACACGAACCGGCTGCAGGCCCAGATCCTCCGGGGGATGAGAACAGGGAACGACAACGTGACCGTGGTGGGGGACGACGCCCAGAGCATCTACCGCTTCCGCGCGGCCACGGTGCGGAACATCCTCGACTTCCCTCGGGAGTTCCCGGGAGCGCGGATCGTGACCCTGGAGGAGAACTACCGCTCGACGATGCCCATCCTCGCCACGGCCAACGCCCTGATCGCCCAGGCCCGGGAGCGGTACACGAAGAACCTCTGGTCCCGGCGGGAGCGGGGGCCGCGGCCTCGGCTTGTGGCCTGCCGGGACGAGCGGGCCCAGGACGAGTTCGTCGTGGGGGAGGTTCTCGCCCGCTACGAGGCGGGGGTGCCGCTCCGGAACCAGGCGGTCCTGTTCCGGGCCGCCCAACCCACAGCGTCCCTCGAAGTGGAGCTCGCCCGGCGGGGGATCCCGTTCCGCAAGTACGGGGGCCTCAAGTTCGTGGAGACGGCGCACATCAAGGACGCCCTGGCGTTCCTCCGGGTGGCGGAAAACCCCCGGGACGAGCTCGCCTGGTTCCGGATCCTGGAGCTCCTCGAGGGGGTGGGGCCGGTGACGGTCTCCCGGGCCCTGGCCCACCTCGCCCAGCACGGCCACCGGCCGGAGGCCATCGCCTTCTTCTCCGGGCCGTCGGCCTCCCGGGGGGACCTCGAACGACTCGGGAAGCTTCTCTCCGACCTCCAGGCCGAAGACCTCCCCCTCCCCGCCCAGGTGGAGCGGGTGCGGCGGTTCTACGAGCCCTACCTCACCGCCCTCTACGACCACGCCCCGGCGCGGCTGCGGGACCTGGAGAGCCTGGAGGTCATCGCCTCCGGGTACTCCTCCCGGCGGAGCTTCCTCGCCGACCTCCAGCTCGACCCGCCCGATTCCACGGCGGACCTCGCGGGTCCCCCCCCACAAGGACGACGACTGGCTCGTCCTCTCCACGATCCACTCCGCCAAGGGGTGCGAGTGGGATGCGGTGTACCTCATCCACGCCGCGGACGGGTTCCTCCCCTCCGACCTCGCGACGGGTTTGGAGGAGGAAATCGAGGAGGAGCTCCGGCTTGCCTACGTCGCCCTCACCCGGGCCAAGACCCACCTCGTGGTGACCTGGCCCCTCCGCTCTCCCTACCGGCGATGGGGGCTCTCCGATGCCCACGGGTACACCCAGCTCTCGCGGTTCTTCACGGAAGAGGTGCGGCGGACGATGGAGGAAGTCGCGGCGGGAGGGGAGCTGGGGGCCCCTTCCGAGGGCCAAGGGGAGAGGCGGTTCGACGCCGCGGCCCGGATTCGCGCTCGGTGGGCTTAGCCCCGCCGACGGACGGAAATAAGGTCGGATCTACACCAACAGTCGAGGGGGACCCACGCGGCGACGCGTGGCGTTCGAGCGCCCCGCGCGGGGCCCGAAGGGCAAAGAGAAGTTGGTACGCCCGGCAGGATTTGAACCTGCGTCCTCTGGCTCCGCAGGCCAGCGCTCTATCCTCTGAGCTACGGGCGCGTTGGCGGAGGGACGGGGACTCGAACCCCGAAGGCCTTGTGGGCCGTACCGGTTTTCGAGACCGGCTCCTTGCCGTTCGGACATCCCTCCGCCCTCAAGTATCGTCGCGCGGGAAGCGGCCGTCAACGCAGGCGCCGACGGGAAGAGGCAACAATCCCCGCCAGGACGAGGGCCGCCCCGACCCCCTGGAGGGGAAGGAGGGCCTCCCCCCGGAGGAGCCACCCCAACAAGGCGGCGAACACCGGCTCCGTCGCGAGCACGATCGCCATCCGGCCGGCACCGACCCGCCGGCCGGCCCACAAGACAAGGGCGAACGCCCCCGTGCTCGCCAAGGCCGTGGTGACCGCCAGGGCAAGCCACCCTTGGGCCGAGGCCGGGAGCCCAAGCTCCCCCCACCACCCCGCCCCGGCGAGGGACAGCAGGCCGACCACCGCCAGCTGGGGGAAGAGCAGGGCCCGGGGGGGGACCACCCGAGCGGCCTCCTCGACGAGGACGAGATGGAGGGCAAACGAGAACGCGCACACGACAGTGAGGAAGTCCCCCAGCCACGCCCCACCCCCGAGCCCTTCGGCCCCGAGGGCGAGGAGGGCCACCCCTCCCCCCGCGAGGAGAACCCCGATCCAGGTCCGAGCCTCGGGCCGACGGCGCCACAGGATCCCCCACAGGGGGACGAGGACCACGGAAAGCCCGGTGATGAGCCCCGACTTCCCCGCCGTGGTGTGGACAAGGCCCCAGGTCTGGAAGAGGTACCCCCCGAACAGGGCCAGGCCCAACGGGATCCCCCACCGCCAGCTCCGTCCCTCCCACACCCCCCGCCCGGAGATCGGAAGGGCAAGGAGCGTCGCGAGGGAGAACCGGAGGGCGAGGAACCCCAGGGGGCCGAGCTCCGCCAGGGCGTCTTTGACCAGGACGAACGTCCAGCCCCAGACCGCGCTCGCCAGGACCAGGGCCCCGGCGGCCATCAGGCGCAGATGAAGTGGATCACGTCCCCGTCCTGGACCACGTAATCCCGGCCCGCGCGGTGGACCTTCCCCGTCTCCCGGAGCGCCTTCTCCGACCCGGCGGCGAGGAGGTCGGGGATGGGCATGACCTCGGCCAGGACGAACCGGTCCCGGAAGTCGGAGTGGATCGCCGCGCCGGCGTCGGGGGCCCTTGTCCCGGCCGGAACCGTCCACGCCCGGACCTCGGGCCCCTCCACGGTGTAAAACGTGATCACCGAGAGGAGCCGGTACGCCTCCCGGACGAGCCGCACCAGGGCGGACTCCCGAAGGCCGTACTCCCGGAGGAACGCCTTCCGCTCCGCCTCATCGGGGCAGGCTTCCCCGAGCTCAGCCTCGAGCCGTCCCCGGACGACCACGCACCCGGCCCCGGTCGCCGTCGCGTGGGAAGCCACCGCCGCCGAGTGCTCGTTCTCTCCATCGTCCCCGACGTTCGCCACGTAGAGGACAGGCTTGGCCGTGAGGGGGGAGAGCTCCCGGAGGAGGGGGAGGTGGTGGGGGGAAAAGCTCAAGCTCCGGATCGGCGTTCCTTCCCGCAGGGCTCCCAGCATCCGATCCAGGAGGTGGAGCTCTTCCTGCGCCCCCTTGTCCCCGGTCCGGGCAACCTTGGCCGTCCGCTCCCGCCTTCGCTCCAGGGTCTCGAGGTCCTTGGCCCGGAGCTCCCCCTCGACGACGGCGATGTCCCGCCTCACGTCCACGATGCCCATCGGGTGGGCGACGTCGGGGTCCTCAAAGCAGCGGACGACGTGGAGGATCGCCTCCACCCCCCGGATCTCGGCGAGGAACTGGTTCCCCAGGCCCTGGCCCTCGGAGGCCCCCTCCACCAGACCCGCGATGTCCACGACCTCGATCGTGGTGGGGACCTTCTTCTTCCCCGGGAACAGGGCGTGGAGCCGGTCCAGCCGCTCGTCGGGGACCGCCGCCACCCCGTGGTGGGGCTCGAGGGTGCAGAACGGGTAGGCTTCCACCTTCGCTCCGGCCAGGGTCAGGGCGTTGAAGATCGTGGACTTCCCCGCGTTGGGGAGCCCCACCAGGCCGAAGCTTCGGCTCACCGGAGGGCCTCCCGGACGAGGCGGGCCACCTCGGCCGGGGTCCGGGCCACGGGGATCCCCGCCTTCTCCAGCCGCTCGGCCTTGGCCTGGGCCGTCCCCTCGCTCCCGGTGACGATGGCCCCCGCGTGGCCCATCCGCTTCCCCGGGGGCGCGGAGAACCCGGCGATGTAGGCCACAACAGGTTTCTTCCCGCGCTCGGCGAGGTAGGCGGCCGCCTCCTCCTCGGCGCTCCCCCCGATTTCCCCGACGAGGACGATCGCCTCGGTCTCGGGATCGTCCTCAAACAGAGGAAGGAGGTCGGTGAACGTGCTCCCGATGATGGGGTCCCCCCCGATCCCGACCACAGTGGACTGGCCGATCCCGGCGGCGGAGAGGTGGCTGGCGATCTCGTAGGTGAGGGTCCCCGAGCGGGAGAGGATCCCCACCGGGCCGGGGGTGAACGCGGCCGGGGGGATGACCCCGAGCTTCGCCTTCCCCGGGGAGATGAGGCCCGGGCAGTTGGGGCCGATGAGGCGGACCGGGTAGACCCGGAGGAGGTGGTAGGTATGGAGCATGGCGTGGAGGGGTATTCCCTCGGTGATGCCCACGACCAGGGGGATCCCCGCGGCGGCCGCCTCCAGGATCGCGTCGGGGGCAAACGCCGCCGGGACGAAGACCACCGAGGCGTCCAGCCGGTGGCGCTCCGCTGCTTCGGCCACCGAGTCGTAGACCGGGATCCCGTCGAAGGAGGTCCCCCCTTTCCCCGGGGTGACCCCAGCCACGACCTTCGTCCCGTAGGCCACCATCTGCCGAGTGTGGAACGCCCCCTCCCCCCCGGTGATGCCCTGGACCACGACTTGCGTCCGCTCGTTGACAAGGATAGCCACGATATCACCGCGCCAAGGATAAGCGGGCAACCGCGCCCGGGCCAACGGCCCCCCGGTTGAGGAGGGTCACATCCAGTTCACCCCGGTGCACGCGACCTGGCCTCCAAAACCTACGCCACCCTCCAGGACCTGTTCGACGAGCTCGTGGACCTCGCCAAGAAGGAGCTCGACGTTCAGAAAGCGGAGAAGCTTTACTTCGAGCTCAACCGGCTCGCCGTGGAGTACGCAATCAACCTGGCGA
>CALKES010000037.1 GCA_938084715.1 Candidatus Bipolaricaulota bacterium
CCTGTGTCCCCTTGGAAGGACGGGGCGCCGTGGGGGCGTCCCAGCCCCCGCCGCGTTCAGGCCGGCCAAGGGGTCGCGGGCGAGGGCTCTCTCAACCATCCCCTAGCTTATACCGCGTCCCTGGCGGGCGGGGCAAGAGGCCAGCGGAGGAGCACCCGCCCATGGTGCCCCGGGGGCCTCGTTCGTCTCCCTGGTTCAAGCTGCGGACGGGTCAAAGACCTCGCCTGGCTCGGGCTGGCGGGAGTTGGGACGGCCACCAACGTCCACCCATCCCTGCCCTCCCCCGAGGGAGCTTGATAGAACCCCCAACGCACCCCTGAAAGGAATCCCAACCCAGCCCGCACTAGCAACCGCGGGGAGGACCGAGGGGAACCTAGCCCCGCCCCTCTCCCCCCGGAGGGGGAGAGGCCTGGGGAAGTCCGCCCGATCGGCTCCACCTCCTGCCGCCGCCGGACCGGGACCTGATCGCCGGGAGCTGGAGGAGGGCAGCCTCGGGGATCCCGTTGCGGAGGGCGGCCCGGGCGTGTGCCCGGGGATGGACTACAGCGTTGGGCTCGCCGCCGCAAGCTCCCGGAGCAGCTGGTCCACGGACGCCCGCACCTCGGTCAGGGGCAGCCGGGCGAGCTCCCGGAGCGGCCGCCCCCGTTCGAGCGCCGAGATCACCGTGCCGCCGAGGAAGTAGCCACTGAAGGAAACGCCGCGGTAGGACATCCAGGAACCGAAGAAGTCGCTCACCCCCTCCCCCTTGAGGGCCCGCTCCCGGTCGACGCAGGCGAGCTCCGGTAGTTGCGCCCGGCACCAGCGGAGCCAACCCTCACCGGGTGCTTGGTGCCAGCTCTCCCGGCCCAGGATCTCCCCCTCGAGCCGTTGGGCAAACCCCTCGACGTACAGGAGACCAAACGGGTCTTCCTCTAGCGCTTCCAAGGGGTCGCCCCGCCCCGCGGCGTGGGCGAGGTGCCCAAGCTCGTGGGCGATGAGCCCCGCAAGGCGGTCCGGCGTCTGCCAGCCGAGCTCGGTGATGGCCTCGAGGCCCAGGAGGACCGCTGGCCTCCCCCCGTACGTCGTCGCCCACCCCGCCCCGCAGCCGATCCCCACCTGGACCACCCCCACCCCGTCGAGGTCCAGCTCGAGGGCCTTCCGGGCCCGGGCCAGGACCTCGCCCCACCGGTCGGCGATCCCCTCCCGCGCCTCCTCCATCGCCGCCAGCCGCCCCCGAAGCGAGGAGAACACCCGGGCCAGGGCCACCGCGCGCCAGTCCTCCCCCCGGCTCGCGTAGTCCTGGACCTGCTTGGCGTAGAGCTCGGGGAACCGGAGGCGGTGGAACTCCTCCCAGACGGTGAGGATCTCACCGGGCGAGGGCTCGCCCATCCCGCGGAGGACCTCCAGGAACTCGCCCGCTGCGTCCACCGCGGGGTCGGCGGGGACCATCAAGGGTGCCTACCTCCTCCGATCGAGGGCTCCCCCGGACTCGGTCCCCAGAAACTGGACTTCCGCCGGACAAATTGCCCCGTGCCCGTTCGCGTCAGGGCTCCCGGGGGCGGGGATTGCGTTCCGTCCCCCGGAAACCCGCCCGGCGAAGGCCCCCTCGGTGGGCAAACAGGGGGCCTCGTAGAGGGCTACCCCGTACTCCCCGTTTCCGCGGATGAGGTTTCCCTCGAGTGTCACCTGGGCCAACCCGCCCACCACCACCCCGCTCCCGCCGTTCCCCTCCACGGTGCAGCGGGCGATCGTCACGGCTGGGGAGTCCCCACCCACGGCAATCCCGTGGGCGCCGTTCCCACGGACCCTGCACCCCTCCACCGTCACCGGACCGGAGGCCAGGACCCCGATCCCGTGGGATCCGTTCCCCTCCACCACGCAGCCGGAGACGACGGCCCCGGCCCCTCCCTCGACGGCCAGGCCGTAGAGCCAGTTCTCCCCCAGGCGGCACCGGGTGAGGACCGCCTCGGCCCCGTCCCGGATCAGCACCCCGTGCCACTCGTTCCCCCCAACGGCGCAGCCGGTGAGGAGGAGGCGGGCCCTTCCCCCGACGAGGACCCCGTGGTTTTCGTAGGGCTCGGCGAACTGGCCCCCGCCGATCTTCACCCCCTCCAGGGCCACCTCGACCGGGGCGGTGCTCTCCACCCGGACAACCGGGAGCCCCGGCTCGCGGGCGACGATCGCCGTCTCGGCTGGCCCGGCCCCGCGGAGGACGACGGGCTTCCCGATCACAAGGTTCTCCCGCCACGTGCCGGGGGGAAGGCAGATCGCCGCCCCGGGGGGAGCGGAGTCGACCGCGGCCTGGACCGACTGGTTGGGGAGCACCGTCACCGCGCAGGGGGGCTGCGCCCCGCCTGGGGAAAGGGAAATCAAGATGAGCAAGGCAGGGACGACAAAACCCACGGACGATCGGGTACGCACAGACCACCTCCGAGGGGGGAGTATAGACGGGGACGCTCGACTCCTGCTAGGAGGCGACGCCGGCCGGTTCGGGCTGGAGGAGGTGGAGAAGCGCGGTGGCGAGCCGATCCGCGGCCTGGGAGAACGGCCGGGCGCGGGCGAACGCCCGGGCGGCCTCCCCCATCCCCGGAAGCTCCTCCCGTCGGGCGAGGAGCTCGACCAGGCCTGAAGCCAGGGCCTGGGGCGTTGCAGCCACCACCCGCCCGAACTCGGGCCGGACGAGGTCCCGGGCCGAGCGGTGGTCCGTGGTGAGGACGGGGAGCCCAGCCGCGAGGGCCTCCATGAGGGTGAGGCCGTAGCTCTCGTGGCGGGACGGGAACACGTAGAGGTCCGCCAGCCGGAAGAAGGCGCGCTTCTCGGCCCCGGTGACGTACCCAGGGAACCGGACCTCGGCCTTGCGCAGCCCCCTCGCAAGCCGATGGAGGGTCCGGAGGTAGCTTCCCCCGTGCATGTACGCCGCCGCTCCGCAGATGAGGACGAGGATCTCCCCTCCCCCATACCGCTCCCAGCGCCCGAGGGCCCGGAGGAGGAGGTCCTGCCCCTTCTCCGGCGAGATCCGCGACAGGGTCAGGAGGACGGGCCGGCCCCCGGGGTCGTAGCGGCGCCGGAGGTCCCGGAGGACCTCCTCGGTCCCGGGCGGTTCGGGCTCGGCGATCGTCCCCCAGGGGAGGGCAAGGACGTCTTCCTCCGTCCGCCACGGGTAGGCCCGGCGGAGGATCTCCGCCATCGGCCCCGACGGGACGACGAGGAGCTCGCAATGTCGGGCGCAGGCCTCCTGCTTCCCGAGAGCAAGGTGAGCGACGTCGGGGAGGAGCCGGGAGATCCGGGTCCGCTCGAGCCCCCGCCACAGGCGGGCGAGGCTCGGGGCGGCCACGGCGCCCCGGAGGTAAATCCGGGACACGTAGTCCACGACGTCCACGTGGAAAATCGCCGCCTGGCGAAAGCCCAGGGAGGCGATCTCCCGGAAGTCCCCCGCCTCGGCGATGTCGTTGTGGAGGACGCAGACCTCTGCCGGGTTCACCTCCCGGGCGAAATCCCGCAGGAACTCGGTCACGCCCCGCTCGAACTCTCGGGACAGGCGGGCGTAGGCCCGGACGGAAAGGCCCGCGGGGTGGCCGTCGCCGGCCCCCTCCCAGGGGATCGGGCGGTAGGGGATCCCGGGAGCAGGGGGCTTCCCACCCGACCCGAGGACGAGGAGGGGGAACGGCCTCGTCTCCGCCCACCGACGGACGAGGGCCTGCCCCACCGCGGCCCCGCCCCCAAGGGGAACGGTTCCGCTGTCGTAGCCCAGGTGGGCTCCAGCGAAGACGACGTACGGCACGGGAAGACGCTACCCAGGCCGAACTTCCCCAGGTATCGGGGGAATGGACGAGCTTGGGGTTCTAGCGGGCCCGGCTTCGGGCCAGGGCCACGATCCGGTGCGCCTCTTCGGCCCCGGCCCAGCCGTAGATCTCGGTGTCCTTGGCCTCGAGGGTCTTGTAGACCTGGAAGAAGTGCTCGATCTCGGCGAGGAAGTGCTTGGGGAGGTCCCCGAGGTCGGCCACCTCAGAAAACCGGGGGTCCACTGTGGGGACGGCGAGGATCTTCTGGTCCCGCCCCTTCTCGTCCCGCATGTCGAGCACTCCCACCGGCCGCACCGGGACGAGGCACCCGGGGAACGTGGGCTCGTAGGTGACGATGAGGGCGTCGAGGTGGTCCCCGTCCTCGGCGAGGGTCCCAAGGATGAACCCGTAGTCGGCCGGGTAGTGGAGGGGGGAGTAGAGGACCCGGTCCAGGCGGAGCTGCCCGGTCCGCTCGTCGTACTCGTACTTGTTCCGGCTCCCCTTGGGGACCTCGACCAGGGCAACAACCGGCGCCTCCGCCACGGGCCGATGGTACCGCGGGCGGGGGAGGGCGGATGGACTAGAATCCCCCCCGATGGGCGCGGACGACGCGGGCCGGGAACTGGCCGAGGTGCGGGCGATCGTGGACCAGACGTTCCTCGTCCGCCGGATCACCCTTGGGGTGTTCTGCCTTGTGGCCCTTGTCGTCCTCGGGGTCCCGGGGTTTCCGTTCAACCCCGTGTTCGCCGTTCCCTTCGCCTGGCTGCTGCTGACGCTTCCCTTCCACTGGCTCCTCCGGCGCCAGCGGTCGCTTCGGGCCCTGCAGAACGTTCACGCCGCGTTTCTCTCTGCGGAGGCCCTCCTCGTGAGCTACCTCGTCCATCGGCTGGGCGGGGTGGAGTGGATCGGGGTCGTGTTCTACCTCTTCACCGTGGTCTACGCGAACTTCTTCCTCCCCCGGTGGGCGGCGTATGCCGTGACGGGGGTGGCCGTGGGGGGCTACGCCGCGGTGGCCCTCCTCCAGTACCTCGGGGCCGTCCCCCACATCCCGTTCCTCAGCCGGCCCGGGGTCCCGCCCCACCGGGACCCTGCCTACGTCGTGGCCACCGTGCTCGTGGGCGTGGGGTTCTACGCCGTCCTCGCCTTCACCTCGAGGGCGTTCGCCGGCCTCTACGGCCGCCAGGCGGAGGCCGTCCGGGCTCGGGAGCGGGCCCTGGCGCGGCTCTCGGCGGAGCTCCTCGCGGCCCGCGAGGCGGAGCGGCGGCGGATCGCCCGGCACCTCCACGACGAGCTGGGGCAGGAGCTCGCCGCCGCCCGGTGGGCGATCGCTGCTGGGGATCAGGAGGGGGCGGAGCGGATCCTCGCCCGGGCGGTGGAGGCGATGCGGACGCTCGCCCGGGAGCTCCGGCCACCGCTTCTCGACGAGCTCGGCCTTGGCCCGGCCCTCCGCGCCCTTGGCGAGCGGGTCTCCGGGGCCACGGCCCTCACGGTGGAAGTGGACGCCCCCGAGGAGCGGTTCCCCCCCGAGGTCGAGGTGGCGGCGTTCCGGGTGGTCCAGGAGGCCCTCGAGAACGCCCGGCGCCATTCTGGGGCCCGCCGCGTGGCGGTTCGCGTCGGCCGGTCCGGGGAGACGCTCATCGGCGAGGTGGCCGACGACGGGCGGGGGCTTCCGTCCCACGCCCCTGGGGGGCTTGGCCTCCCGGGGATGGAGGAGTGGGTCCGGTCCCTGGGGGGGGAGCTTCGCCTCCGCTCCGATCCGGGCCGGGGGACAACGGTCCAGTTCAAGATCCCGATCCATGGTGCGGGTCCTGATCGTTGACGACCACCCCGTGGTCCGGGAGGGGCTGGCTCGGCTCCTCGCGGAGCGGGGGGCGGCGGTGGTGGGGCTGGCCGGGTCCGGGGACGAGGGGATCCGGATCGCCCAGGAGACCGGGCCCGACCTCGTGGTGTGGGACCTCGCCATGCCGGGGGGAGGAACAGATGGCCTGCGGAGGCTCCGGGAGGCCCTCCCCGGGGGAAAGGTCCTCGTCCTCACGGCCCTTGAGGACCCCGCTCTCGGCCAGGAGGCCCGGGCGGCCGGGGCGGATGGGCTCCTGTTCAAGGCGTCCTCGGCTGAGGAGGTGTGGCGGGGGATCTGCGCCTGCCTCCGGGGGGAGGGCTCGTTTCCCGCCCTTCCCTCCCTCTCCCCCCGGGAGGAGGAGGTGCTCCGCCTCCTTGGGGAGGGGAAGCCGAACCGGGAGCTCGCCCAGGAGCTTGGGATCTCGGTGAAGACGGTGGAGTCCCACCTCGAGTCCCTCAAGGCGAAGCTGGGGTGCCGGAGCGCGGCCGAGCTCCGGGCCCTGGCCCTGCGCCGGGCGCGGTAGTGCAGTTCCCCGGTCCCCGGGCTCCGCGGGGGGGGGGTACGATGACCCTGATGCGCGTCGCGATCGTGGACGACCACGGGGTGGTCCGGGAAGGGGTGGCCCGGCTTCTTTCGGAAGCCGGGTTCGAGGTGGTGGGCCAGGCCGGGACGGGTCGGGAGGGTCTCCGGGTCATTCGATCCTTCCGCCCCGCGGTGGCGGTGGTGGACGCGGCCCTCCCGGAGCTCTCCGGGCTCGCCCTCTGCCGCCGGGTCCGGGGGAGGTACCCCGAGACGGCGGTGGTCATCCTGTCGATGTTCGACGACCCGGAGTGGCGGGCCGAGGCGGCCCGGGCCGGGGCCGCGGCCTACGTCCTCAAGGGGGAGTCCCCGGCTGTCCTCGTCGACGCCGTCCGCCGCGCGGGAAGGGGCGAGCTCCTCCTTCCTTCCCCCCCGGCCGACCCCTCCCCCCTCACCCTCCGAGAGCGGGAGGTGGTTCAGCTTCTGGCCGAGGGGCGGAAGACGGGGGAGATCGCCGTCCTCCTCTCCCGATCCGTGGCCACGGTGCGGGCTCACAAGGCGTCCGCGATGCGCAAGCTCGGGGTCCACACCGCCCCCGAGCTCGTCCGCCGGGCCCTCGACCTCGGGCTGGTCCCGGCCCCGACCCCGGGAGGCCGACGTGGATCCCCTTGAGCGGTTCCGGGAGCCCCTGGTCCGGCACCTCGCCTCCCTCGTCCCTGAGGAGGGGGTTCTCCGCCTCCTCCTCGGCTACCCCCTGGGGGCGGTGGAGGCCGACGGCCGCCCTGGGCCCGGGCCGGGGGGGAAGCTCCTCCGGCCGACCCTCGTCCTCTTTGCGTGCGAGGCGCTCGGGGGGGAGGCCGAACGGGCCCTACCCCTCGCCGCGGCCGTCGAGCTTGTTCACACCTTCTCCCTCGTCCACGACGACATCGTGGATCAGGACCGGGTCCGGCGGGGCCGGCCCGCGGCGTGGGTCGCCCTGGGGGAGAGCCAGGCCCTCCACGCCGGGGACGGGCTCCTGGCCCTCGCGTTTGGGACTGCGGCGGGGGCCAAGCTCCCGGGGAGGGCCGTGGCCTGGGCCGTGGAGGCCCTCGCGTCCGCCACCCTGGCCATGGTGGAAGGCCAGGCCCTGGATCTGGAATTTGAGGGTCGACAGGTGGGGACCGAAGCGTACCTCCGGATGGCCCGGGGGAAGACGGGAGCCCTCCTTGGGTGTGCGCTCGCGCTTGGGGCAATCGCCGCGGGGAGGGAGGACCTCGCCCCCGCCCACCGGCGGGTGGGGGTGACCTTGGGCCTGGCCTTCCAGATCCGGGACGACTGGCTCGGGCTGTGGGGGGACCCCGCGGTCCTGGGGAAGTCCGTGGGGGGCGACCTCGCCCGGGGCAAGCGCACCTACCCGGTCGCCTGGGCCCTCGACCGGGACCCGACCCTGGGTTCCCTCCTCCGCACCGCCCCCCTGGACGAGGTCGGGCGCCGGCTTGTGGGGCTGGGCGCCCGGGAGGCGACCGAGGAGGCGGCCGCCGCCCTCCTGGCCCAGGTCCGGGAGGAGGCCGCGGGTTTGCCTTGGGCGCCGTGGGCCCACGCGGCGTTTGGGGAGCTCTGCGAAGGGCTCGCCGTCCGGGTGAGGTGAGATGGCCCGGCCGTTTGGGATGACCGTTGAACTCGCCCGCTACCTCCTCCCCCGGAGGAGGTGGCCCCCGAAGGGGAGGCTCTTCCCCATCGTCCTCATGCTCGAGCCCCTCGAGGCCTGCAACCTCCGCTGCGCCGGCTGCGGCCGGGTGCGGGAGTACGCGCCGGTCATGGACCGCCGCATGCCCGTAGACGAGGCCCTGGCCGCTGCGGAAGGGGCCGGCGCCCCCGTGGTCTCCGTCTCCGGTGGAGAACCCCTCCTCCATCCCCAGATCGCGGAGATCGTGGGGGGCCTCATCGGGCAAAGACGCTGGGTGTACCTGTGCACGAACGGCCTCCTTTTGCGGGAAAAGCTCGAAGGGTTCCGGCCGCACAAGCGCCTGTGTTTCGTGGTGCACCTCGACGGGACGGAGCGGGTCCACGACGCCGTGGCAGGCCGCCCAGGCGTGTATCGGGAGGCCCTGGAGGGGATCCAGGAGGCCCTCCGCCGGGGGTACCGCGTGGCCACGAACACCACGGTCTACCACGGCTCGGACGTCGCGGATCTCCAGGAGCTCTTCCGAACCCTGGCCGAGCTTGGGGTGGAGGGCCTCATGCTCTCCCCGGGGTACGCCTACGAGGCCGTCCCCGCGCGGGAGCTCTTCCTCCAGAAGGAGGAGGCGATCCGGGTCTTCCGGGCGCTCCTTGGGAGTCGGAACGGCTTCCCGTTCTACGACAACCCCCTCTTCCTTGACTTCCTCCAGGGGAAGCGGGCGTACCGGGACTGCGCGGCCTGGGCGGTGCCCACGTACACGGTCCTGGGCTGGCGGCTTCCCTGCTACCTCATCGCCGACCGCCACGTCCCCGATCTGCGGGAGGTCCTCGATCCCGCGCTCTGGCGGAAGTACGGTCCGGGGAAAGACCCGCGCTGCGCGGGGTGCATGCTCCACGCGGGGTTCGAGCCGCAGACGGTGCTCGAGGCGGTGAACCGACCATGGGCGCTCCTTCGGAGGTGACCGTGGTGGCCGCGCTTCGCACGGAGCTCCTCTTCGTGCGAGGGCCCAAGGCCGCGCTTGGGGTGGGACCGCGCGCCCAAACAGCCCTGCGCAGGGTCCTGGAACGTCGCTCCCCAAAGGCTGTGGCGGTCGTGGGCTACGCCGGAGGGCTCCGGGCGGATTTGCGACCGGGGACCCTCGTCTTCCCCGACCTCCTCCTCGATCGGAAGGGGACGGTGCGGGTGGGCGCGGAACGCCTAGCTCGGGCAAAAGAACTTCTCCCCCAGGCCCGGGTCGGACCGCTCTTTACGGACGAGAAGCTCACCCGCCGCGCGGAAAAAGAGAAGTTTGAAGGAAGAGCGCTTGCCGTGGATATGGAGACGAGCGTTCTTGCCCGGGAGCTCTTCCGCCGGGGGATTCCGTTCCTCGCAGCCCGGGTGATTCTGGACGCTTACGAGGAGGAGGCACCCAGGGACTGGCGGAAGGTACTCTGGGCGGGGCGGGCCCTGCGCTGTTCTTGGGTCCTGGGCCAAGCGGCGAAGGCCCTGCGGGAGGCCCTATGCGCCGCCTGAGTCGCCTCGTGCGCGTGGGCGACGTCCCCCTTGGGGG
>CALKES010000038.1 GCA_938084715.1 Candidatus Bipolaricaulota bacterium
TCGGGATCGGCCTCGCCCTGGCCAGAGCCGCCGGCGCCCCGGGGTGGTCGGTGGACGTGAGCCTGTCCCTGACGATGAAGGTCCTCTAGGGGAGGTCGGAAGGGCCGAAGCTCCGGGGAAGGAGGTGGGAGAGGGTCGTCCTCTCCCACCTTTTTCCCTCGCCATCCGCCAGGAGAACGGTGAGGTCGGGGGCGAACTCCCGGAGGACCTGGCGGCAGGCCCCGCACGGGGAACAGGGGCTCTCCCCGCAGGCGACGGCGATGGCCACGAACTCCCGCGCCCCCTCGGCGACGGCCCGGAACAGGGCCACCCGCTCCGCGCACACGGTGAGCCCGTAGGAGGCGTTCTCCACGTTGCACCCGGTGAAGACGCGGCCATCGGAAGCAAGGAGCGCCGCCCCGACCGCGAACCGGGAGTAGGGGGCGTAGGCCCGCCGCCGGGCCGCGACCGCCGCCTGCACAAGCCCCGCCTCGTCCACGGCTAGCCCTGCCCCCGCTCCCTCTCCCGCCGCCGGAGCTCGGCCCGCTTGATCTTCCCGCTTGTGGTCTTGGGGAGCTCGGCGACGAACTCGATCGCCCGGGGGTACTTGTAGGGGGCAGTGACCCGCTTCACGTGGTCCTGGAGCTCGGCGACAAGTGCCTCGGACGGCTGGTACCCCTGGGCGAGGACGACGAACGCCTTCACGATCTGCCCCCGCACGGGGTCCGGCGCCCCCACCACCGCCGCCTCGACCACCGCCGGGTGGGATACAAGGGCGTCCTCGACCTCAAACGGCCCAATCCGGTACCCGGAGGCCTTGATCACGTCGTCGGCCCGCCCCTCGAAGAAGAAGTACCCGTCCTCATCTACCCGGACGAGGTCCCCGGTCCGGTACCACTTCCCGGAGAGCACCTGGGCGGTGAGCCCGGGGTCCTTCCAGTAGCCGTCGAAGATCCCGGGGTTCCCGACCTCGACGGCGATCTCCCCCACCTCCCCCGGGCCCACGGGGTTCCCCTCCTCGTCGATCGGGGTCGCGTTCGGGCCCGGGGTGGGGAGGCCCATCGAGCCCGGCTTCACGGGAAGGCCCGGCGGGTTGCAGGCCAGGCACACCGACTCCGTCTGGCCGTACCCGTCGCGGATCGTGATCCCAAACGCCCGCCGGAACACCTCGATCGCCTCGGCGTTCAGGGGCTCCCCGGCCGACACGGCGTCCCGCAGGGCCACCTTGCGCCTCCCGAGGTCCGGAAGCTGGATTATGAGCCGGTACTCGGTGGGGGTGGCGCAGAGCTTCGTCACCGGGTAGCGGGAAAGGAGATCCAGGTACCGCTCGGCGTCGAACCGGCCGTGGTACATGAGCTGGGTGCAGCCCGTGGTCAGGCCCACCCCCATCGGGGCCCAGTACCACTTGGCCCAGCCGGGGGCCGTCGTCGCCCAGATGAGGTCGTCGGGGCTCGCCCCCCAGAAGTAGCGGGCGGTGATCCGGAAGTGCCCGTACATCCAGCGGTGGCGGTGCATGACGGGCTTGGGGTTCCCCGTCGTCCCGGAGGTGAAGTTGATCGTGAGGGGGTCCTGGGCGGTGAGGGGGACCGGATTCATTGGCCGGGCGTCCTTGAGGGCCTTCTCAAACGAGATCCACCCCGGCCGCTCCCCGCCGATCAGGATGAACGTGTCCAGGGGACACCCCCCGCGGACCTCCTCCACCTCCCCGATCGTCGAGACGTGGGCGATGACGACCCGCGCCCCGGCCGTCTCGGAACGGTAGACGATGTCTTTCGCCCGGAGCATGTCCGTCCCCGGGACGGCGACCCCGCCGGCCTTGAACGTCCCGATCTGAGCGACGAACGCTTCCGGGAGGCGGGGGAAGATGTGCATCACCGGGTCCCCCTTCCGGACCCCGAGGCCCTGGAGAACGGAGGCAAACCGGCTCGAGAGCTCGGAGAGCTCGCCCCAGGTCATCGTCCGCCGCTCCCCCTTCTCCGACTCCCACAGGACGCAGGGCTTGTCCGGGTGGGCCCGGGCATGGCCGTCCACCGCCCGGGCGATCGTGTAGTCCGGGGGGATGTCCCACCGAAACTCCCGCCGCTCCCGCTCGTACGCTTCTCGCGTGAAGACCATCCGATCACCCCTTTGCCGAAGACCGCGTCGTTGGCTAGTGTTATAGCATGCGCGGGGATGGGAACGCAACCAAGGCCCTCGTGGTCCTCCCTCCAGGGGCGGCCCGGCGGCTCATCGCCCGGGGCGTGGCCCGGCTCCCGGAGGTCGAGCGGGCCCGGGAAGGGGGCCTCATCGTCGTGGCCCTGGGGACGACGAACGCCTACGTCGCCGAAGAGCTCCTGGGAAAACCCATCGAGCGCGAGCGGTTCTGCGCCGGCTACATCGGGGAGGCCCTCGCCTGGCTCCCCCCCGAGCGGCAGGCGAGGCCCCTCGTCCTGCGGAAGGGGGAACCCGTGGACCTCTCCCTCGACGAGGTCCTCCCCGACCTTGGGGCCGGGGACGTCGTGATCAAGGGGGCGAACGTCCTCGACCCGGCGGGGGTGTGCGGGGTGTTCATGGCCTCTCCGCTCGGGGGGACGGTGGGCAGGCTCGCCGCCTCCGCCCTGGCCCGGGGGGTGGAGCTCGTGATCCCTGTCTCCTGTGCCAAGTCAATCCACGGGTTCGTCTCCGAGCTCGCCCCGGAGCTCGGGATCGGCCGGGTGGCCCACGCCACCGGGGGACCGGTGGGCCTGTTCCCCCTCGTGGGGAAGGTCGTAACCGAACTCGAGGCGATCGCCCTCCTCTACGGGATCCACGCCCACCACATCGCCACGGGGGGCGTGGGTCCGGGGACGGGGTCCGTGACCCTCCTCCTCGGGGGGGAGGAGGAGGGGGTCAGCCGGGCGTTCGAGGAGCTCTCCCTCCTCGCCCGGACCGAGCCCCCGCCCCGGGTGGGATGAAGGCGATCGCCAGGCCCGCCCAAGGGAAGGTCGTCCGGGACCGGTCCCGGTTCCTCGCCCACGCCCTCCCTGTGGGGTCGGCCGCAGAGGCTGAGGAGGCCCTGGCCAGTCTCCGGCGGGAGCACCCCGGGGCGCGCCACATCCCCTACGCGTACCGGCTTTCCACGGGCGAGGGGCGGGCCAGCGACGACGGGGAGCCGTCCGGCTCCGCCGGCCGGCCGCTTCTCCAACTCCTGGAGACCGAGGACCTCGTGGGGGTCCTCCTCGCCGTGGTCCGGTACTTCGGCGGGGTCAAGCTCGGGGTAGGGGGCCTGGCCCGGGCGTACCGCGAGGCGGCCCGGGAGGCCCTGAAGGCGGCAGGAGCCCAGCCCCTCGTCCCCGAGGAGGACCTCGTGGTCGCGGTGGAGCCGTCCCGAGCCGGGGCTGTGCTCGCCTTGATCGGAAGGCACGGGGGCCGCGTCCGCGGGACGCGGCTCGGGGACCGGGTCGAGCTGGAACTCCGGATCTCGGCCGACCGGGCCCCGGTCCTCCGCGCGGCGCTGGGCCCCTGGGCCGAGGTGCGGGATGGTTGAGTTCGTCGCGGGACCGGTCGTCGAGGCGGGGGAGGAGTACGTGGTGATTGCCCTGGGCGGCCTGGGGGTCCAGGTGGCCGTTCCGGCGCGGACCGCCGCCGAGCTCCGCGGGGCGGAGACCGCCCGGCTCCACACCCACCTCGTCCTCCGGGAGGATGGGCTCGAGCTCTGGGGTTTCGCGACCCGGGAGGAGCGGGAGATGTTCGTCGCCCTCCTCTCCGTCCCCCAGGTGGGCCCGAAGCTCGCGTTCCGGCTCGTGTCCGCCCTTCCCCCCGGGGAGCTTGCGGCCGCGGTCCGGCGGGGGGACCTCTCCGCCCTCGACGGGGTCAAGGGGATCGGCCGCCGGACCGCCCAGCGGGTGATGGTCGAGCTCTCGGAGAAGCTCGCCCGGTGGGCCCCTGCAGCGCCCTCCCCCGAGGCGGAGAAGGCCCAGGTCGCGGTGAAGGCCCTCACCTCGAAGGTCCTCGGGTTCCCCGAGGCCGAGGCCCGGCGGGCGGTGGAGAAGCTCCTCCGGGAGGCCCCCGACGCCTCGGTGGAGGAGCTCATCCGGAAGGCCCTCTCCCTCCTCGCCAAGGGCTGAACTCAATGCGAGTCTTGGGCCTCGACGTCGGGGATCGGCGGGTGGGGATCGCCCTCTCCGACGAGACGGGCACGATCGCCAGCCCCCACGGGGTCTACACCCGGAGGTCGCTTGGGGAGGACGCCGCCCACCTGGCGGCGCTGGCCCGGAAGTTGGGAGCAGGGGCGATCGTCGTCGGCCTTCCCCTGAACATGGACGGGACGGAGGGGGAGCAAGCCCGGAAGGCCCGGGAGCTCGCCGAGGCCGTGGCCCGGGAGGCCCACCTCCCCCTCCACTACACCGACGAGCGGCTCACCTCCGCCGAGGCTGAGCGGGCGATGGTCGAGGGAGGTCTGACCCGTCGCGCCCGAAAGAAACGCGAAGATGCCCTCGCCGCCGTCCTCATCCTCCAGGCGTGGCTTGACCGCGCGCCACGGAGCTAGTCCTCTCAGGACCTCCGCCAGGCCTCGACGGCCCGCGCCAGTCCGGGAAGCCACCGCCTCCGGGCCAGAACGAGAGAGGCCACGATGATCTGGAGGGCAGGCCGCACATCCTCGTTCCACCGGATCCCCGACTGTAGGGCGGAGGGACAGGGCCTCCCCAAGCGACGGAATGGCCGTGACGATCATGTACCAAAACGCGGTGGTCCGGTCTACCCCTGTCGCCAGCGCCCAACCGACCAGGAACTCAACACCGACGCTGGCGAGCATCGAGAGGGAGATCACCCGGCCCCGACGATGCGGGAGGGGTAGAGCTAGGCCCGGTGCGATGAAGAAGGGGCGTTCAGCCCCACGAGGTCGGGGCGGTGGCGGAGGGTCTTCCGCCACGCCTCCTTCTCCCGCCAGCGCCGGATCTTGTCGTGATCGCCGGAGAGGAGGACCTCGGGGACCTCCATCCCCTGAAAGACCCGCGGGCGGGTGTACTGGGGGTAGCCGAGCCCAGGTCCCGCGTAGAAGGAGTCCGTGGCCGCCGACTCGTGGCGCCCCACGACGCCGGGCACCATCCGCGCCGTCGTCTCCACAACCACCGCCGCGGCGAGCTCGCCCCCGGCGAGGACGAAGTCCCCGATCGAGAGTTCGAGATCGCAGAGGGAAGCCACCCGCTCGTCCACCCCTTCGTACCGGCCGCAGAGGAGGGCCACCGCCCCCTGGCGGGCAAGCTCCTTGGCCACCTCCTGGGTGAACCGGATCCCTTGGGCGGAGAGGAGAACGGCGTAGGGCCGGCGGCCGATCTCGCCCTCGATCGCCGCGAGGGCCCGGAGGAACGGCTCGGGCCGCAGGACCATCCCCGCTCCTCCCCCGAACGGCCGGTCGTCCACAAGGCCCCGGGGGTCGGGGGAGAAGAGCCGCAGGTCGTGGAGGTGGATCTCGAGAATCCCCTTGTCCTGGGCCCCGCGGAGGATCCCCTCGGAGGCAAAGGGGACGAGCATCTCCGGGTAGAGGGTGACGACGTCGAACCTCATTTCCAGTCCGCGATCACGGTCCCCCCGGCCCGGGCCCCCACCCTCTCGATCACGGTGGCCAGGGCCTCCTGATCCTTGGGGGTGAGCTTATCGGGCCCCCCGGGGCGGAGGAACAGGAAGTCCACGTCCCCGGAGCGGATGTGCTCGACGTGGACCTCCCCCGGCCGCGGGCTCACCGCCCGAAGGAGGTACCGGGCGAGCTCAACCAGCATCCCCTTCCCCGGTCCCCCCGCCGGATCGGCCCTCGTTCCACGCCTGGAGGACCCCCGCCTTGCCAAGAAGCCTTCGGGCGGCGTCCGAGGGCTGGGCTCCGCGCCGGAGCCAGGTGAGCGCCGCCTCGGTGTCCACGGTGACCTCCGCCGGCTCGGCCAGGGGGTTGTAGTGGCCCAAAGTGGCCACCGTCCGGCCCCCTTGCTTCGTCCGGCTGTCCATCACCACGATCCGGTAGCTGGGCTGCTTGCGCTTGCCCACCCGCATGAGCCTGATCTTGACCATCCCATCACCTCGTCTGCGGAAGTCCGCCCCACCCGGGGGGCCGCCGTTTGCCTAGCCCGCGCACGAGGCGCCGCGCCTGCTCGTACTGGGAAAGGAGCTGGTTCACCTCTTGAACGGTGGTCCCCGACCCGTGGGCGATGCGCCGTTTGCGGCTGGCCCCAAGTATATGCGGGTTCCGCCGCTCCTCAACCGTCATCGACTGGATGATCGCCCGTGCCCGCCGGAGCTCGGCCTCGACGGCCTCATCCTGGGCCACTTTGCCCAGCCCAGGGATCCGGGACAGGAGTTGATCGAGAGGGCCAGCCCGGCTCATCGCCTCCAGCTGGACGAGGAAGTCCTCGAGGGTGAACGTCCCCTCCCGGACCCGGGCCGCCGTGACCGCGGCCGCCTCCCCCCCTGCCTCGGCAAGCTTCTCCGCCAGGCCGGCGAGGTCCCCGAACCCCAGGATCCGGTCCGCCATCCGCTCCGGATCGAACGGCTCCAGGTCCTCCGGCCGTTCCCCCACCCCGATGAACAGGATCGGTTTTCCCAAGCGGCTGGGGAGGGAGAGGGCCGCCCCGCCCCGGGCATCACCATCCAGCTTCGTGAGGACGAGGCCCGTCACCCCCAAGGAGGCGAACGCCTCGGCCATCCGCACCGCCTCCTGGCCGGCCATGGCATCGAGGACGAGGAGGACGTCGCTGGGAGACAGGGCCGAGACAATTTCTCCAAGGAACGGGTCCGGAGGGACCCCCGGCGGGAACCCCGGGCTGTCCACGATGAGGACGTCCAAGAGCTCCCGGCGGGCGCGATCCACCGCCCCGGCGACCCCGCCCACGGGATCGTCCACGGCGGAGGCAAACGCCACCCCGACCCGGGAGGCCAGGGTCTGGAGCTGCTCGGCAGCGGCGGGGCGCTGGGGGTCGGCGCAGACGAGGAGGGGCCTCCGCCCCTTTCTCGTGAGATGGCGGGCGAGCTTCCCCGCCGTCGTCGTCTTCCCCGACCCCGCCGGGCCGACGAGGAGGACGACCGCCGGCCGGCCGGCGAGGCGGAGCTTCGCCGCCGCCCCCCCCATCGCCCGGGCCATCTCCCCCCGGACGATCGCCAGAAGCTGCTCCGCCGGGGCGAGGGACTCCACCACCCTCTCCCCAGCCGCCCGCTCCCCCACCCGGGCCAGCAGCTCCCGGGCCACCCCGTAGTGGACGTCGGCAGCAAGAAGCGCCTGCCGGATCTCCCGCAGCCCCTCCTCCACCTCGGCTTGGGTCAGCCTCCCCGGGGCGCGGAGCTTGCGGAAGACCTGGCCGAGCCGCTCGCTCAAGGACTCGAACACGGGCGTAAGTGTACGGCCCCTCGGGTGGGGGACAACGGACGCCCTCCGTCGGAAGGGGCCGTGAAGCCCCGTCTATAATAGGGGTGAGGTGATCGCCGCGTGAGTCCGGAGTCGCAAGGAATCATTCTCTTTGTTCTCCTTATCCTCTCCTCGTTCTTTTCCGCAGCCGAGACGGCCATTTCGTCCATTTCCGAGCTCCGGGTGTTCCACCTCATCCGCCGGGCCGGGTCCTCCACCAAAGGGAAGGCCCTCGAGCAACTCCTCCGGGATCCGGGGGAGTTCATCACCTGCCTCGTCGTCTACAACAACCTCGTGAACGTGGGAGCCTCGAGCCTGGCCACCCTCCTCTTCCTCCGCCTCCTCCCTCCGAGCCTCCCCCCGTACGTGACGGGGCTTGTGGCCACGGTGGTCCTCACCGTCCTCCTTCTCCTCATCGGGGAGATCACGCCGAAGAACCTGGCCCGGAACCGGGCCGAGGCCGTGGCGCTGGCGGTGGTGGTTCCGGTGTGGCGGCTGACCCGGGCCAGCCGGCCGGTGGTCCGGTTTTTCCGGGGGGCGGCGGCCCAGCTCGTCCGACCGTTGGGGGTGGAGTTCTTCCGCCGGGAGAGGACCCCTCTTTCCAAGGACCAGCTTGTGTCGATCATCGAGCTCGGGGAGGAGCGGGGGGCCCTGTCCAAGGAGCACGGGCTCATGATGCGCCGGATCCTCGCCCTCGACGAGATCACCGCCGAGGAGGTCATGGTCCCCCGGACCGAGGTGAAGGCGATCGACGTGGGCACACCGCTCGCCGAGGTGGTGGCGTTCATCGTCTCCGACGGCCATTCCCGCTACCCGGTCTACGAGGGGGCCCAGGACAACGTGGTCGGCCTCCTCCACGCCAAGGACCTCCTTCCCCACCTCGCCGACGGCCGCACCGACCTCTCCCTCGCCGCCCTCCTCCGGCCGGTATCCTACGTCCCCACCACCAAGCCGATCGGAACGCTCCTCCGGGAGTTCCAGCGGGAGCGGTCCCACATGGCGGTCGTCGTGGACGAGTACGGGGGCGTGGCGGGGATCGTGACCCTGGAGGACATCCTCGAGGAGATCGTGGGGGAGATCGAGGACGAGTACGACCGGCGCCGG
The DNA here is from genome assembly GCA_938084715.1 of Candidatus Bipolaricaulota bacterium. Lineage (GTDB taxonomy): Bacteria > Bipolaricaulota > Bipolaricaulia > Bipolaricaulales > Bipolaricaulaceae > Bipolaricaulis. The sequence goes on from CALKES010000038.1 coordinate 8,432, forward strand.
CCCCGGCCCCTCATCCGGCGCCTCTCCCCCACCGAGGCGATCGTGGACGGAGACGCCGAGGTTCGGACGGTCAACCGGACGTTGGGCCTCGACTTCCCCGAGACCGAAGCGGTTACCATGGCGGGCCTCGTCCTGGAGAAGCTCGGGGACATCCCCGAGCCCGGGACGAGGGTCCGGGTGGGGCGGGCCGAGATCGCGGTGGAGCGGGCGAGCGCCCGGGAGATCCACGCCCTGCGCCTGACCCTCCTTCCCGAGCCCAAGGCCGAAGAGCCCACAGGCTAACAAGGAGAGTACGTGCGGAACCTTTTCCTGCTGTGTGTGGTTGCAGTGGCGACCGCCGGGGCGTCCCCGGTGACGATCGAGGCCACCTTCTTCCCCGGAGACCACACGGTGTCCGGAGTGATACGGATGTCCGCCGACCCGTCAACCCGGGAGGCGTGGTTCGCCCTCCTGCCCAACCTCGGCCGGGAGCCCAACCCCTACGTCTCCCCCCTCGTCCGGGACGGGACGTACGTCGCGGGCTTCGACCCCGCGTGGACGGAGGTCGAGCGGGTGGCGTGGGCCACCCCCGCGGGCGAGGTCGAGCTCCCCTTCGAGCTCCTCCCCGCCCCCCCCACGCTCCAGACCTACTCCCTCAGGGACGTCCTCCTCCGGGTCCCCCTTCCCCAGGGCCCGGGGGAGCTTCGGATCGAGTTCAAGACGAGGTTCCCCCACATCTGGCTCGGGGAGCCGGGGCGGCTCGGGGACTTCTACACCTGGCGGTTCGGCTGGAACCCGCTTCCGACCACGCCCTCGGAGGACGGCCGGTGGCCGTTTGTCCTCCCGTCCCTCGACTACCGACTCGTCCTCACCGTCCCCGAGGGATGGGAGGCCGCGCTCCCGGGGGAGGTGGAGACGGAACGGACCCAAGGCGGGCGGACGGTCTACCGGGCCCGGTTCCGGAGCCCGAGCCGTTCCCTCCCGCTCTTCCTCTACCCCCAGGGCGCGGTCCGCCGGTTCACCCTGGAGTTCCCGGGGATCACCGTGGACGGGGTGGCCCTGCCTGGGGACGAGGACAAGCTCCGGGCCGTCGCGACCTACATCCCGGAGATCCTCACCTACTACGGGGAGCGGTACGGGGCCTACCCGGAGGGCCGGCTCCTCCTCGTCGAGCACCCCAACGAGATCGGGGTGGCGATGACCGCCGATGGGGTGGTGTACCTCCCCCGGTGGCTCTTCCGCCGCCAGGACCTCACCGCGGGGGGGATCCTCTCCCGCTACGGGCAGTACATCCTCGCCCACGAGCTCGCCCACCTGTGGTGGGGGATCGGGATCGGGGTGGACTTCGACGCCGAGAACTGGCTCTCCGAGGGGATGACCCAGTACCTCTCCATCCGCTGGTTCGAGGACCGGTACGGCTCTTCCGGGGGAAACGTGTTTGACCTTCGGGGCCGGGGGTTGGGGGAGGAGCTCGTGGACCGGCAGCTGGGGTTCCTGAACCTCCGGGAGCACCTCACCGAGCTCCCCTACATGAAGACCGCGTTTCTGGGCTTCGACGAGGCGGTGGTGAAGCCCTCCGCCGAGGTCCGCTACGAGCAGGCAACCGGGGACCGGCTCTACAACAAGGGCTACCTTGTCCTGCGGGCGGCAGCAGGCCTGGCTGGGGAAGAGGCGTTCGACCAGGTCCTCCGGGAGGCCCACCTCCGGTGGCGGGCCGGGGTGTTTCGGGCCTCCGACCTCCAGGAGCTCCTCCAGGCGGAGACGGGGGAGGACTGGGGGCCGTTCTTCGAGCAGTGGGTCTACGGGGAGGCGTGGGCCGACTACGGGGTCTTGGGATTCACCCGCTTCAAGGAGGGTGAGGAATACGTCACCACCGTCCAGCTCGTCCGAAAGGGGACGGGGTTCATGCCCGTGACCGTGGAGGTCCAAGGGGCTGGTGGGGAGACGGCTCGCCAGGTGTGGGCCGCCGCGGAACCCGAGGGAATGCTCGAGTTCCGGACGTCGTTCCCCGTGGCGCGGGCGGCCGTGGACCCGGAAGGGCGGGCCCTGGACGTGGACCGGCTGAACAACGCCTGGCCTCGAAAGTTCGCCGTGGCCCTCGATCGGAACCTGCTCCCCTTGGACGCCTACCTCGTCCGGCCCGACGTCGAGACCGAGGGGGTCACGGTCCAGTACCTGGATCGGTTCGGGTGGGGGATCTTCCCCCGGGCGCTCGCGGTGGCGGGCTGGGTGCGGTACGGCCGGGAGGGCGCGATCTCGGGGTGGGCCGCCCTCCGGGAGACCCTCGTGGGGGCCCTCTCCCTCACCCGCTACCTATGGGCCCAGCCGGAGCTCGGGACGCCGGGGACGTACTGGGAGCCCGTGGGGGAGCTCACCCTCACCCTGAGCCGCCGGTCCGAGTGGGGGTTGGGCGTGGACCTCTCGTGGGGGGAGCAGCTCGCCCGGGTCCACGCCGGGGGGCTTTCCCTTCTCTGGCTTCCGGGCCTCGGCTGGGCGGCGGAGCTTGGGCACACCGGGCTCCTCGGGATCCTCCCCCACACCTACCTCACCCTGGGGGCGCGGCTCGCCCTGGCCAGCCCGGACGCCCCGCCGAGCCTTCTTCCGGCCCTCACCGAGTTCCGGACCTTCCCGGCGGAAGCCCTCCCGCGGGACGAGCGCAAGCTCGTCCTCTCCCTCGGGGTCTGGCTTCCCCCCCTCCGGCCCGCCTACGCCCTCGGGGGCGCGGCCCTCGTGACCGAGGTTCGGCCCCGGGTCTACCTCACGGGGGCCCGGCTGTGGAAGGTGGGCCAGGGGGAGGAGACCATTCCCACCTACCTCGAGGCCGGGGCGGAGGCCGTGGTGCAGCTTGAGCTCCTGGGGGGGCTGGCCCGGCTCCAGGTCCTCCTGGGGGTCGGATGGCCCCTCCTCCCGGGGGGCGAGGCCGTCCTCTACTTCGGCCTGGGGTTCTAGCGAGGAGGTACAGTGCGGGCTTCCCTTAAGTGGCTTTCGGAGTACGTGGACCTCCCCAAGGTCCCCCTGGAGGCGCTTGCCGAGCGGCTGACCGTGGCCGGGCTCGAGGTCGAGCGGGTCGAAACCCTGTCCCTCGAGGGCGTCGTCGTAGCCCGGGTCGAGGGGGTCGAACCCCACCCCAAGGCGAACAGCCTCCGGGTGTGCACCGTGGGGACGGGATCGGGGACGCGGATTGTGGTCTGTGGAGCGGAGAACGTCGTCGCCGGAGGCCTCGTCCCCCTCGCCCTCCCCGGGGCCCGCCTCCCCGGGGGGACCCTCTCGGAGGCCACCATCCGCGGGGTCCGGAGCAAGGGGATGATCCTCTCCCGCCAGGAGCTGGGCCTCGAGGCGAAGTCCCCGGGGATCTGGAACCTCCCCGACGGGCTCCCCCTGGGGGCGGACCTGGGGCCGCTTCTGGAGCTCCCCGACACCGTCCTCACCCTCCAGATCACCTCCAACCGGCCCGACCTCCTCGGGATCGTCGGGATCGCTCGGGAAATCTCCGCCCTCTACCGGACGGCGTTCCGGGAGCCCGATCTTGGGTTCCCGGAGACGGGGCCCGAAGCGAAGGCCGTGACCGCGGTGGAGGTCGAGGACCCCGCGGACTGCCCCCGGTACGTGGCCCGGGTGCTCCGGGGCGCCGACGGCCGCCCCTCGCCCCTCCCGATCCAAGCCCGGCTTCTCAAGGGGGGGATGCGACCCCTGTCCCTCGTCGTCGACGGGACGAACTACGTCCTCCTCGAGCTCGGGCACCCCCTCCACGCCTTCGACCACGCCCGCCTGGGGGAGGGGCGGATCGTCGTCCGGCGGGCCCGGGCCGGGGAGCGGATCCGGACCCTGGACGGGGTCGAGCGGGAGCTCTCCCCGGAGGTCCTCGTGATCGCCGATGCCCGCCGCCCCGTGGCGGTGGCAGGGGTCATGGGAGGGGCGGAGACGGAGATCGACCTGGGGACCCGGGACGTTCTCCTGGAGGCCGCGGCGTTCTCCCCGGCCCGGGTCCGGCGGGGCTCCCGGCTCCTCGGGCTGCGGACCGAGGCCAGCCTTCGCTTCGAGCGGGGCCTGTCCCCGGAGATGGCGGACGTGGCCTCCCGCCGGCTGTGCGCCGTCCTCGCCCGCCACGACCAGGTTCAGATCCTACGGGGATCCGTGGACGCCTACCCCGCCCCGGCCCGGCCCCGGAGGGTCGTCCTCCGGAAAGGCCGCATCGCGGAGATCCTCGGGGTCGAGGTCCCACCGGGCGAGGTCGAGGAGGGCCTCGGGCGCCTGGGGGTCCAGCTCCAGGACCGGGGGGAGGCGTGGGAGGCGGATGTTCCCCCGTTCCGAGGGGACCTCCTCCGGGAGATCGACCTCATCGAGGAGGTGGCGCGGCTCCACGGGTACGACCGGATCCCAGCCCAGGCCCCCCACGTCGCTCCCCGGGTGGGGGGGAAGGACCCCCGGGAGGCGTTCGCCGACCGGGTGCGGGAGGTCCTGGCGTCCCTGGGGCTCCTCGAGGTCTGTACCCCCGGCCTCGTCCCGGCCGGGGAGGCGGAGGTCCTCGTCCGGAACCCCCTCGCGCAAGGGGCCGAGGGCCTGCGGTCAAGCCTCCTCCCCGGGCTTCTCGGGGCCGTGCGCCTGAACCTCGAGGCCGGAGCCCCGGGAGTTGCCCTGTTCGAGGTGGGAAGGGTCTTCCTCCGCCGAAACGGGGAACTGGTCGAGGAGGACCGGGCCGCGGTCGCCCTCGCCGGCCGGCCCGCGATCCCCCTCGCGGGTAAAGGGGAGTACACGCCGGCTGAGCTCAAGGGCCTCCTCGACGGGCTCCTCTCCGCCCTCGGGGTCGAGGAGGTCTCTCTCGGGGAGGCGAGCGACCCCCGGCTCCACCCCTACCGCCGGGCCACCGTCTACGGGCCCCGGGGGAGGATCGGCTGGCTTGGGGAGCTGGCCCCTTCTCTCACCGCGGACCTCCCCGGGGGGCGGCGGGTGCTTGCCTTCGAGCTCTCGCTCCCCCTCCTCCGGGAGCTCGTCCGGCCGGCGGAGCACCGCCCCCTCCCCCGCGCCCCGGCCTCCAAGCGCGACCTCTCCCTCCTCGTCCCGGCTGCCCTCCCCGCGGGGAAGGTGACGGAGGCGATCCTCGCCGAGCCCCTGGTGGAGGGGGCGTTCCTCTACGACCGGTACGAGGGGGCCGGGCTCCCGGCCGGGCACGTGAGCCTGACCTACGAGGTCGCGTTCCGGGACCCGGAGCGGACGCTTCTTTCCGGGGAGGTGGACGGGGCGGTGGAGCGGATCCTGGGGCGCCTCGCCACCCTTGGGGTTCGGATCCGAAGCTAGATGGAACGGATCCTCATCACCGGAAGCGCCGAGGAAACCGAAGAAGCGGGGGCCGAACTCGCCCCGACCCTCCGAGACGGGGACGTGGTGGCCCTGGTGGGGGAGCTCGGGGCGGGGAAGTCCACCTTCGTCCGGGGCCTCGCCCGGGGGCTGTTCGTGAAGGATATCCTCCTCTCCCCAAGCTTCGTCCTCGCCCGGTCCTACAAGGGGAGGATCCCGTTCCACCACCTGGACCTCTACCGCGTCCGGTCGTTTGCGGAGCTCTCCGAGGTCGGCCTCGACGAGCTGGTGCCTCCCCCGTGCGGGGTGACGGCGGTCGAGTGGGCGGACCGGATCCCCGATCGGATCCCCCCCGGGGCGGTGTGGGTGGTCCTCGAACACGCCGGGGGGGACCGGCGGCGGATCACCCTCCGCCGCTAGGCCCACACCCCGGCGATCGCCTCCCCACAGCCCGGACAGCGGCCTTCGGCAAGGGCGTGCTCGAGGACCCGGAACCCGTACCGGCGGATCACGACCCGGCCGCACGAGGGGCAGGCCGTGTCCTCCCCCTCCCCGGGGACGTTCCCCAGGTACACGTAGCGAAGACCGGCCTCGAGTCCGATCGCCTGGGCCCGGCGGAGCGTGGCGAGGGGGGTCGGGGGGAGGTCCTGGACCCTGTAGGCGGGGACGAACCGGGAGAGGTGCCACGGGAGGTCCGGGGAGAGGCCGGCGAGGAACTGGGCGATCCAGCGGAGCTCCTCCTCCGAGTCGTTCCGGCCCGGGATGACGAGGGTCGTCACCTCGACCCACAGGCCCGCCTCGACCATCCGGGCGATCGTGTCGAGGACGGGCTGGAGCGACCCGCCGCAGTGGCGGCGGTAGAAGTCCTCGGAGAACGCCTTGAGGTCAACGTTGGCTCCGTCGAGCCACCCCCGGGCCTCCCCCAGGGCCTCCGGGGTCATGTAGCCGTTCGTGACAAAGACGTTGCGGATTCCCCGGGCCCGGGCGAGCGTCCCGATCGCGAGGCACGTCTCGAAAAACACGGTGGGCTCGGTGTAGGTGTAGGAGATGACCGGAGCTCCGGCCTCCTCCGCCGCCCGGACCACCGCCTCCGGGGAGACCCGCTCCCCCGGAACGGACCCCGGGTTCTCGCGGGGGTACTGGGAGATCACGTGGTTCTGGCAGAAGTCGCAGCGCAGGTTGCACCCCACGGTGGCCACGGACAGGGCGAGGGAGCCGGGGAGGAAGTGGTAGAGGGGCTTCTTCTCGATCGGGTCCAGGGCCTGGGAAACGATCCGGCCGTAGACGAGGGAGTAGAGGATCCCGCCCCGGTTTTCCCGGACCCCGCACACGCCGCGGCCCCCGGGGGGGATCAGGCAGCGGTGGGCGCACAGGCGGCACCGGACCCGCCCCTCGCCGGCCCCCTCCCACAGAAGCGCCTCGCGCATCAGTGCCATGGTACGCCCCCCGAGGGGGGCCGCCAATCCCCCACACCACCGTGGCCCCTCGCAGGAACGTAGCTCTTTTTAGATCCTATTCTGGTCGATTTTGGAAACCCATACTATCAGCGCGTTATTCATTTGACCTGAGGGCCGCCCCGGCCTATACTCCCACCCATCACGGCCCAAGGAAGGGGGGTGGTAGGGGAAAGAGAGCCCGCAGGTTCGTCGTTCAGTTTCCCAGTCTGAGGCGAGGAGGTACGATGAGGGTACGGTTGTGGCTCTCGCTAGCCGTGTGCACGTCGGTCCTGGCCACCGCGCAGATGTCGCTCAGCGGCAGCTGGTCGGCCAAGGTCAACCTCCTCCCCGCCATTAGCCTGGACACCAAGCTCACCCTGGTGGGGGACTGGAGCGGGTGGAAGGTGGGGGGGACGGCCGAGTACTTCGGAACGGATGGGTACGTGTGGCAGACGTTCGACCTCGCCGGGGTGTTCGGTCCGGTCGCGGTCGAGGGGACGGTTCTCTTCGGCCCGTTGGCCCCGGCGTACCTGTACACGTGGGGGAAGGGCACGCTTTCCCTGGGCGGGCTCGACCTCCAGATCTACACAGCCCACGTGGGCCCGACGATCCCCGGCTACTTCTTCGGCGGGCCGTCGGGGGGGATGGTGGCCGTGGCGAAGGCTGACCTCGGGGGGACCGCGGTCAGCGTGGCGGTGGGTTGGGGCGCCTCGCTCAACCCGATCACGATCACCTTCACAGGGGTGGGGACGTACACGAAGACCTTCCCGGTGAACCCGTTCCCGGGGGGGACCCAGTTCACCTACCTGAGGGTGGACGCGGTCGGGCTTCCCCTCTGCTGTGGCGTGACCATCGACAGCGCGTTCTCCTTCACCAAGGCCGGGTTTGAGGCCCTGTCGTTGACCGTGGGGGGGATCCCCCTCTGCTGCGGGGTGACCTTCGACACCACCGTTCGGTTCACGACCACGGCAAAGACGGTGGAGGTGACCCCCCGGTGGGGTGGGATCGAGGGGTGCCTCGCCGTGTACGGGGACGCCCTGTTCCAGGGAAACACCTGGCAGGGGATTGCCCTCTACGGGTTCAAGGTCCGCTGCGAGCTTGGGGAGTGCACCTATGTTGAGCTCCTCACCGCGCTCGACGTGGCCGCGGTGGAGGCGATCCTCGGGGAGGACGTCTTCGCCGGCCCGGAGTTCGAGTACGTCCGGATGGGGTTCTGCGGCCCAGGCTGTTGCGGGGGGAAGTACACCGTGGAGCTGACCGCCTACTTCCAGCCCATGGGGTCCCTGTTCGGCCTGCGGCGGCTGGGGGTGTGGGCCACGGTCCCGGTCATGGCGAACCTCACGTTCGACCTGGCGCTTGGGGTCCCCGTGGGGGGGCCGGCGAACCTGGCCCTGGGCTGGACGTTCACCTTCTAGGGGGCGACCATGAAGAAGAAGCTCTTCCTCTCTCTTGTGCTCTCCCTGGGGGCGGCGTTCCTTTCGGGGTGCCTGTTCGTCCCCGCGCCGTCCACGGGGACCGTCGAGGGGTTCGTGACGGACCACCTGTCGGGCGAGCCCGTCGGCGGAGCGAGCGTCAACGCCTGGCCCTTGGGGGGCTCAACGCCGATGTACAGCGTCGGATCGCCCTACTACGGCTCGTCCACCGTCACCGACGCCAACGGGTTCTACCGGCTGGTCCTCCCCGAGGGGCTGTACGTGCTTGAAGTTCGCAAAGACGGCCACGCCACCTCCCGGGTGGAAGGGGTCAAGGTGGCCAGCACGGCCCGGGTCGATACCGTGCTCAAGCCCCGGGCGAACCCGTTCTGGTCGGTGCAGCCTCCGACGGTGACGATCACCGGAATCGCCGAGGGCGACACCGTATCGGGGCCGATCAACGTCAAGATCGACGCCCAGGGGCCCAACGACATCTACATCATCTACGCCGCGTTCGGCAAAATGCCCGGAGCGGCGCTTCTCACCACCCCGCGCGCAGCTTACAGCAACACCTACACCACGGGCACGTTCACCATCAACCCAGCCACGTACGGGGTCTCGGGGGAGACGACGTTTGAGGTGGTCGTCTACGACTGGAACGACAACCGAACCCACGTGATCTACCGGGTGTTTGTGCCCCCGGCCGCTGCGCCCCCCTCCATTGCCGCTCCCCTTCCTCCCACGGCGAACATCCTCGTGGACGCGGTCCACGGTGTCCTCGTCCCGGCCCGGACAGCCCTGGCTGTGACCCTAAACAAGAAGGTGGAGTTCCTCGGGTGGGAACCCCAGGCGGCTCCTCCGGGCGGGAACCTTTACGTGGAGCTCCGCTGGCGGAAGTCCCCGGACGACCCGGCGAACGTCGCCGGCTACCGGATCTACCGCAAGCTCGCCGGTGAGGCGGACTTCCGGCTCCTGTACACGATCGCCGCCACCGGGGCCTCCGCCTACCTCTACCGGGACAGCACGCCCGACCTCCGGGTTGGCCTGACCGCCACGTACCGGGTCGTGGCCTACAAGGGGGACGTGGAGTCTGCTCCTCTTGAGGACTCCTGCACGCCGCTCCCGACTTGGGACGTGAAGCTCCTCACCCCCGTGGACGAGGCGAGCGGCGTGGGGCTATTCCCCACGTTCACCTGGCAGCCCACGGCAGTCGTGGGGACGACCCAGTTCTACCGGGTGCGGTTGTGGGACACCCCCCACGGGGGGTACACGATCACGATCACCCCGCCGCTCAACACCACCTCGGCCACGTACGGCGGAATCCCCAACACAGGGTTTGAGCGGCTCCAGCCCCACCGGATGTACCAGTGGGAGGTCCAGGCGGCCATCGCCATCGACGTGACGACGGCCAACGCGATCTCCATCGCCGCAAACTACGGGTACACCACGGTGTTCCCGACCCAGCGCGCGTGGGAGGTCTTCTCGTTCACCACCGGAGACTGGTGAGGAGGTGAGGGATGACGAAGAAGACAGCGGTAGCGATGTTCGGAGTGGTGGGGCTGTCCCTCCTCCTCGCGGGCTGCGCCGGGCTTGTCCGCTCCCCGGCGCCGAAGGAGGCGGTGGCGATTGCCCCCGCGGATCCCACGGCGACCCTGACCGTGGACCCCCGGCTCCTTGGGGAGGGGATGATCGACCTCGCCGAGGACTACCGGCCGGACCGGCTGATTGTCGGATACCAGAACAACAATGCAGGCCGGGCCGCCCTGGAGAAGGTGCTCTCCCTGGTCGGCGAACGGGTCGTAGCCCAAGTGGAGTTGGGAACAGTCGTCATCGCCGAGATCGACCTCAAGAACACCCTCGACGTTCCCACTGCGCTGGGGCTGGTGAACCTCCTCGCCCGGGGCGCCCTCGATCCGGTCCCGGCCCCTCCCGCCTCCAAGGGGGCGCCCTCGCCGCGGATTCGGCCTTCCACCCGGAACCAGCCCCTGGAGGGGCTTCTGTTTGCGGAACCGGACTACATCTATCCCACGCCGGAACCCGTGCCGGAGCGGGCCCTGGGGATCACCTCCGTGGAGCCCACGGTCTACGATCCCTCGGCCGACCTCCGCCCGTTCCAGTGGGCTCTCGATGCGATCAACGCCGAGGCCGCGTGGGCCATGGGCTACACCGGGCAGGGGATCATCGTCGCGGTGATGGACACGGGGGTGGACGGGACCCACCCCGACCTCCAGGGCCAGCTCGTCGATGGAATCGAAGTGCGGAACATGACCCCTCTTCCGGCCTCGGCAAACTCCGACACCGACAACCACGGGACCCACTGCGCGGGGATCATCGCCGCCAAGAACGACGGCAAGGGCGTGGTCGGGCTTGCCTACAACGCCAAGATCATGCCGGTCCGGATCTTCGATCCGGGCTTTATCGGCACCGTCAACTACGCGAGAGGTGTGGTCTGGGCCATTCAGAACGGGGCTCGGGTCCTCTCCAACTCCTGGGGCGGGGCCGCCTACTCCCAGGCGATCAAGGCCGCCGTCGACTACGCCCTGGCCAACGGCGTGGTGGTGGTGGCCTCGTCCGGAAACGACACCTACGCCCTGTGGCGGAGGCCGGGGAGCATCGCCGGCGTGATCGCCGTTGCCGCCTCGGACCCCCGCAACAAGAAGGCCTCCTTCTCCACCGAGGGGACGTGGCTCTCGGTGGCCGCCCCCGGCGTGCGGGTCCTGTCGAGCGTCCGCTCCCAGACCACCCAGGCCGGGACGGGGCTCCCCCTCCTCTACGACTACTACGACGGGACGTCCATGGCCTGCCCCTACGTGTCAGCCCTGGCCGCGCTTGTCCTCGAGAAGCACCCGGCGGCCACGCCGTACCAGGTGCGGAAGCTCCTTGAGGGGACGGCCCTCGACCTCGAGACGTCCGGGTACGACGTGAAGACGGGCCACGGCCTGATCCAGGCCGACCGGGCCCTCACCGCCCCCCTGCCCGCCAACGACGGGGCCACGCTGCGGATGCACGTCGTCACCTCAAGCTCGATGCCCCTGTGGGGCGCGTGGTGGCCCCTTGCCACCATGGACCTCACCCTGCGCAAGGACGGCCGGATCATCGAGCGGGGCCAGACCGACTTCGAGGGGTACTTGAACATCGGGTTCCCCGTCGGGGACTACATCGGCTACTACGGGAACGAGGGCCTGGGGTACTTCCCGGTCCTCGAGCCCGGAACCTACGAGGTCATCGTGGGGGGTTACGACGCCACGCCGTACTACGCGAACTTCCGCACGGCGAACCGGGTCACGGGGAGGACCACCGTCACCCTGACCCCGGGCGGCGTGACCACCGTGGACGTCCAGGTCACGACGGACCTCGAGGTCACCCTGTCCTGGACCGGCGGCGGCTCCGACACGGACATCGACCTCGCCGTCAACGAACCCGGGGTTGGCTGGACGTTCGCCTGGAACCCGGGGTTCTGGGGAAGCTGGTCGGCGGATGCGAGCGGTCCGTCGGGCACGGAGACCTACACCCTGAACCCGGTCCACTACGACGACGACTTCTACCCGTTCGCGGTCATGTTCTGGGGCGGCACTCCGGCCACGGTGACGGTCACGGTGAGGCAGAACACGATCACCGAGACCTACACGTTTGCGCTGACATCAACGGGGGTCTACTACGCCTACACCGCCGGACCGCCGGTGAGCCGCTGGCCGGGGTGGTGGAACAACTACCCAGGTCCGTACGTGTACTAGGCCGGAAGGCTGAAGTGCGGGGGCCGGGGATCCCGGCCCCCCTTCTTTTACCCGTACAATCCCGGCGATGGACGTCGCCGAGCGGTGCCAGCGGGTCCTCGGGCGCCTGCCCCCCGGGGTGGTCGTGGTCGCAGCGGCCAAGGGCCGAACCCCGGAGGAGATCCGCGCGGCCGTGGAGGCGGGGATCCGCCACGTGGGCGAAAACTACGTCCAGGAGGCAGCCGCGAAGAGAAAGCTTCTCCCCCCTGGGGTCACCCTCCACCTCATCGGCCGCCTCCAGGGGAACAAGGCGGGGAAGGCCGCCTCCCTGTTCGACTGGGTCCAGACCGTGGACTCCCTGGGCCTCGCCCGCAAGCTCTCCGCCGCGGCCGTCCAGGCTGGGAAAGACCTCCCTGTCCTCGTCCAGGTCAACGTCGGCCGGGAGCCCCAGAAGGGGGGGGCCCTCCCCGAGGACGTCCCGGCCCTCGCCAAGGCGATCCAGGGTCTCCCCGGCCTCCGGCTCCGGGGGTTGATGGCCCTCCCCCCGGAGCCCGAGGACCCTGAGGACTCCCGGCCCCACTTCCGGGCCCTGCGCCGGCTGTTCGACGCCCTCCGCAGCGAGGGCTACCCTCTGGACACCCTGTCCATGGGGATGAGTGCCGACTGGGAGGTCGCCCTGGAGGAGGGGGCGACGATGATCCGGCTGGGGACCCTCCTCTTCGGCCCCCGCTCAGCTCCCCCCTAGCGGGCGAGGGCCTCGAACTGGGCGACGCGTTCCCCGAGCACGGCCAGGCCCCCCTCCCAAAATGCCCGGGACGCGAGGTCGAACCCGAACCGCCCTGCGAGCTCCGCTGCCGGATACATCCCCACCGAGGCGAGGAGGTCGTCGTAGCGGGCCACGAACGCCCCCCCCTCTTCGCGGTACTTCTGATAGAGCGCCAGTCCAAACAGGAGCCCGAACGTGTACGGGAAGTTGTAGAAGTCGGTCCCGTAGTAGTGGGGCTTCACCGCCCACATGTAGGGGTGGTAGCTGGAAAGCGCATCCCCGTAGGTCGCCTTCTGGGCCTCGACCATGAGGGAGCAGAGCTCCTCCGGGGAAAGCTCCCGGCTCGCCCGCTTGGCGAACACCGCCTTCTCAAACAGGAACCGGGAGTGGATGTCCACGACGACCTGGGCCGCCCCCTGGAGGTCGGCCTCGAGGATCGGGAGCTGGTCCTTCTCGGGAAGCGTCCGGAGGGCGGCCTGGACGACGATCGTCTCGTTCATGATGCTTGCCGTCTCGGCGAGGGTCATCGGGTAGGTCCGGAGGAGGGGCGGCCTGTCCCGCAGGCAGTGGTTGTGGTAGGCGTGCCCCAGCTCGTGGGCGATTGTGGACACCGAGTCGAAGCTCTCCTCGAAGTTGGCGAGGATCCGGCTCTTGCCCCCTCCGACCCCCATGCAGTACGCCCCGCCCCGCTTCCCCTTGCGGGGCTCGGCGTCGATCCAGCTTTCCCGGAACGCGGTCTCCGCCACCGCCGCGTCGGAGGAGGAGAACGTGCGGAGCTGGTCCACGATGAACCGCGCCCCCTCGTCCCACGTCCACCTCTTCTCCGACTCCCCGACCGGGGCGAAGAGGTCCCACCAGTCCAGGCGCTCCTTCCCCAGGAGCCAGGCCTTGGCGAGGAAGTACCGCCGCCACAGGGGGAGGCTCGCGGCCACCGCCTCCTGCATCGCCCCAAGGATCTCGGCGGAGATTCGGTTTCGGAAGAGGACGGGCTCGAGGTCGTCCTTCCACCGGCGACGGCGGTTGAGGGTTGAGGCCTCGCCCTTGACCCCGTTCAGGGCCGCGGCCAGGGGCACCTCGTGGGCCTTCCAGGCGGCGAGCTCGGCGTCGTGGGCCTCCTTCCTCACCTTGGGGTCCGGGCTGTGGGCGAGGTTGCGGACGGCGGTGATGGGGAGCTCTTTGCCCCCGACCGTGGCCGTGATGAGGCTCGACACGTTCCCGTGGAGCTTGGCCCACGCCGTCCCGCCCGACAGGCGGAGTTCGGCGGCGAGGACCTCCTCCGGCTCGCTCATCATGTGCTCGGCCTGGACGCGGGCCTCCTCGAGCATGAGGGCGTAGGGGCCGGCGTCGACCTTGTCCGGGTCGAGGCGCGCCAGCCACAGGGTGAGCCGGGGGCGTAGCCGCTCGTAGAGGAGGAACATCTTCTGGAGCTCGGACAGCTTGGCCTGGGCGAGCTGGTTTGTGCTGTCGGTGTCCACGTGGCCGGAGACGAAGGCCCGGATTGGGACAGCGGCCTCGAGGGTCCCGTTGATCGCCTCGACGACCTCGTGGAACGCCTCCCGGTCCGAGGGGCGGGGTGGCCGCGGGCCGACCTCGTGCCGGTTGAAGAGGGGTTCCAGAGCCTGCAGGCGGCTTTGGAGGTCCGCCCACGCCCTGGCAAACTCCGGGGACTCCAGGCTTGGGAAGAGGGGCGAGAGATCCCAACGCGGAAGCTTCTTCTCGGTCATGGGAAGGAGTATACCTTCCCGGCGCCATACCTACTCTGGCGCTAGACTGACGGCCATGACGATCGCGGATCTCCGTCCTCAGGACAAGCGGGCCGTGGGGCAGGCGGCGGAGCTGCTTGTCCGCCTCTTTGCCCACCTCCCGAGCGGGTGGCACACCCTCGAAGAAGGGCTGGCGGAGGTCCATGGGTCCCTCGAACCGGGGCGGATCAGCCGCGTTGCCCTGGACGAGAGCGGGGACGTGGTCGGCTGGATCGGGGCGATTCCGCTGTACCAGGGCCACGTGTGGGAGCTTCACCCCCTCGTCGTCCGGCCGGACCGGCACCGGCAGGGGATCGGCCGGGCCTTGGTTGCTGATCTGGAGTGCCTCGCCCGCGAGCGGGGCGTGGACACGATCTTCATCGGCACGGACGACGAGAACGGCCGGACGAACCTGTTCGGCGTGGACCTCTACCCCGACGTCCTCTCCTGGGCGGCGCGGATTGAGGCCCGACATCCCGATGGCGAAGCGGGTCCCGGCCCAGGGGCCTCAATCGCCCGCGGGGCCTTCCGCCGCGTGGAGAACCTCGGATCTCCGCAGATGGGCAGCCAGCCCCTCCCGAGCCCGCCTAGAGTGTTCGGTTTCAGAGCAGTGTTGACAGGTGGGGGTGTGCGGAGGGGTTAGCAGGAGCGAGGGTCACCGCGCAACCTCCCCAGGGATCTGAAAGGAGACCTGGGATGTGCCCGATTACCTTATGGGGCCCGGGTTGCGTTCCATGCCCTCCGCCAGGCGGAGGAACTGGGCAACGTGAGCGCGGCGTGTCGAGAACTCGACATCTCGCCCGCGGTGTTCTACCGGTGGAAGAAGCGCCTCGGACCGTAGGGGCGGACGGTCCTCACCCCCGAAAGGCGTCCTCTCGTCCCGGACGACCACTTGGGGACCCCGGTCCCCTCCCTCGGCCGCCCGCAGCCGATCTTCGGAGCGCGGCGGGGCCTCCTTGCGCATTCGCTTCGGGATGACCGCCACGGTTCTGTAGGATCCAGACTGCGGAGGCGAGTCAGCAGCAACTGTCCCCGCCCTGGGGGGTAGGACCGGCACAGCACGCCGGCCTGTCCTGGACGCTCGGCGTACCGACGACCACTTCGGCTGCGAACTGGCGCATCGCCCGGTCCGCTCCGCGGGAAACCTGGTGCCCGACTTGGATCGCCTCGGCGATCTCCTCCTCCGTGATGCCCAGTTCACGGGATTTCCCCACGTGGTACTCCAGGCAAGGTTGGCAGTGCGCAGCCACGGACGCTCCGATGGCGATGAGCTCCCTCGTTCGGTCATCCATCTGTTGTCCCTCCCCATGTTGGAGATTGGACGCTCGTTAGGCCAGCCTACCGGGGAGGCGCGGCAAGGTCAACCCTGCCTGAGGAGCGGCCAGGTGGAGGGGTTGCACATCCGATGGGTTGGGTTAGCATTTGCGGTTGTGGGCAAATGTACGTCGGCGCAAATGGAATCCCTGGCCCAGCGGATGCGCGTCCTCAGCCACCCGGTGCGGCTCCGCTCCCTGGCGGTGTTGCTCCGGGCGCGGGGCGGGCTTTGCGTCTGCGAACTTGCCGACGTACTGGAGCTCCCGCAGTACACCGTGTCCCGCCACCTGAAGGCTCTGGCGCACGCCGGCTGGGTAGCAAGGGAGCACGACGGGCCCTGGGTGTACTATTCGGCCGTGGACTCGCCCTTGCTTGAGGCGTTGCGGCCCAACCTCTCTCCGACAGCCGAGGACGAGGGAAGGTTGAGAGAGCGACTGGCGTTGCGGGAGCGCGGTCGGTGTGTCGTAGGACCCAAAGACACGGGTCGCGCGTAGGAGGTGTGAAGATGAAGGTGCTATTTGCAACAGATTTTTCGGCCGCGTCCCGCATGGCCGGAGAGTGTCTCGGGGAGCTACAGGACCTGGAGCAGGTGGTGCTGGTGCACGTTGTGGAGGATGCAGGCGCTGGCCCACCTGAGGAGAGATTGGGCGCTCAACAACGCGAGCAACTGGCCGCGATGGAGAAGGCCCTCAAGGCTAGAGAAGTCCAAGTCATCACGAGCGTCTCCTCGGCGGAGCGGGGGGCGGCCCACGCGGCCATCGTCCGGGCGGCGCAGGAGCACGCGGTGGACCTGATCGTCGTCGGGTCTCGGGGAGGAGGAATCCTGCGCCGGGCCTTCGTGGGCAGCGTGGCGGCGAACGTCGCCCGGACGAGCCCCATTCCCGTTCTCATCGAGCGACTGACCCGCGACGACACGGGGGAGATCCGAAGGATCTGTCAGCGGCCGTTCGCCCACATCTTGGCGGCAACGGACTTCTCCAGCAACGCCGAGAAGATGCTGGGCTTTCTCGCTGGGCTGCCGGGCCTCGGCCAGGTAACCCTGGTTCACGTGTTGGAGCTCCCGGTGGAAGACGTGGTCGGAGCGGAGCACGCGCGCTACGAGCAGGCGAAGGCGCAAGCTCTGGAGGAGCTCTCCCGTCAGGCCCAAGCGCTCGGGGCCAAGCTCGGAATCGAGGTCCAGGCAAAGGTCGGGGGGGGAATTGCCTCCGTGGAAATCGCCCGCGTGGCCGGGGAGGTGGGGGCGACCTGTGTGGCCGTGGGGAGCCGTGGCCAGACCAGGATCGCCGAGCTCCTGTGGGGGAGCACGGCCGAAGCGTTGGTGCGGCGGGGTTCGTTGCCGGTGTTGGTGGTCCCCGCCCGGGGCCAATAGACGAACGAAGGATGGATGACCGAGATGAAACTATCCGCGTTTGAACGCTATCTAACGCTGTGGGTTGCGTTGTGCATTGTTCTGGGGATCGGTATTGGCTGGCTGTTTCCTGGGGTCCCGGAGCTCCTGAAGCGAGCTGAGGTGGCGCAGATTTCCATTCCCGTGGCCATCCTCATTTGGCTCATGATCTACCCGATGATGGTCCAGATCGACTTCTCCAGCATCGTCCGGGCCGGCAAACGCCCCAAGGGGTTGGGGGTGACGTTGGTCGCCAACTGGGGCGTGAAACCCTTCACCATGGCCGGGATCTCGGCTCTGTTCTTGTTTGTTCTCTTCCGGGGGCTGATCCCGGCTGAGCTGGCCCGGGAGTACTACGCCGGGGCGATCCTCCTTGGGGCGGCGCCGTGCACGGCGATGGTGTTTGTGTGGAGCTACCTGTCCAAGGGGGACCCGGCGTACACCCTGGTCCAGGTCGCGGTGAACGACCTCGTGCTCATCGTGCTGTATGCCCCGATCGTGACGCTCCTTCTGGGGCTATCGGCGATCTACGTCCCCTACAACACGGTGATCCTGTCCATTGTGCTGTTTATCGTGGTCCCGCTCGTCCTGGGGTACCTGTCGCGGCGCTGGCTGCTGGCGCGGAAGGGAGGGGACTGGTTCCAGGGAGTTTTCCTGCGCCGGCTGCGCCCGGTGACCATCGGGGGCCTCCTCCTGACGCTGGTCATCCTGTTCACCTACCAGGGAGCGAAGATCATCGACAACCCCTTGCATATCCTCCTGATCGCCATTCCGCTTTCCATCCAGACGTTCCTCATTTTCACCTTGGCCTATGGGGCGGCGTGGCTCCTCAGGATCCGGCACGCGGTGGCCGCCCCAGCGGGGCAGATCGCGGCGAGCAACTTCTTTGAACTTGCGGTGGCCGTGGCCATCTCCTTGTTCGGGCTCGAATCCGGGGCGGCGTTGGCCACCGTGGTGGGTGTGCTGATTGAGGTTCCGATCATGCTCACGTTGGTGTCGATCGCCAACCGCACGCGCCCGTGGTTCGCGAGGTTCGATCGGGAGGCGCAGGAGGGGGGCAGACGGGAAGTGGAGGTGCGGCCCCTCCAGCGGGGCCGCGGGGGCAAGTAGCGGGCGGACGAACCTGTTTGGCGCGGACCTCTACCCCAACGTCCTGTCCTGGGCGGCGCGGATCGAGGACCTGGGGGGAACCCGTTCGGGTTCCACCGGAAGTGCGGGTTCGTCGTGGTCGGTTTGATCCCTGACGCAGACGGGTTTGGAAAGCCCGACATCCTCATGGCCAAACGGGTCACGGGCCCCAAGGGTCCGCTCCCCAGGGCGGCGCGGTAGGGTCCCCGCACCGATCAGGCGTGATGCGCAAGGAGGGGGTTAGGCCTTCTGCGGGCTCTGGCCCTGCTCAAGCCACGCCCAGATGAAGGGCCCCAGCTCGCCGTCGAGCACGGCCTGAACGTTCCCCACCTCAACCCCCGTCCGGTGGTCCTTCACGAGCTGGTAGGGCTGGAGGATGTAGGACCGGATCTGGTGGCCCCACTCGATCTCCGCAAGCTCCCCCCGGAGCTCCTCGATCTTCTTGGCGTGTTCCTGCTCCATGAGGGCCCGGAGTTTGGCCCGGAGCATCCGCAGCGCGGTGAGCTTGTTCTGAAGCTGGGACCGCTCGTTCTGGCACCCCACGACGATCCCGGTGGGGAGGTGGGTGATCCGGACTGCGGTCTCGTTCTTCTGCATGTGCTGGCCTCCCGGGCCCCCGGAGCGGAAGGTCTCGATCCTGAGGTCGTCCTCATCGATCTCCACGTCCTCCTCGGGGACGGCCGGGGTCACGGTGACGGAGGCAAACGAGGTGTGCCGCCGGGCGGCGGCGTCGAACGGGGAGATCCGGACCAGGCGGTGGATCCCCGTCTCCCCCTTGAGGAGCCCGTAGGCGTTCTTCCCCTTCACCTCGAGGGTCGCCGACTTGAGGCCCGCCTCCTCCCCCGGGGTCTCGTCCACAAGCCGCACGTCCCAGCCGGCGCGCTCGCAGAACCGGCTGTACATCCGGAGGAGCATCTCCGTCCAGTCCTGGGCGTCCTTGCCCCCGGCCCCGGCGTTGAGGGCGAGGAAGCAGTCGCCCCCGTCGTAGGGCCCAGAGAGGAGGAGCTGAATCCGCAGCCGCTCGAGGTCCTCCTCGAGTTTTCCAAGTAGCGCCTCCACCTCCCCCCGCGTCCCCTCGTCCCCCGCCTCCTCGGCGAGCTCGTGAAGGACCTCGGCCTCGTCCAGGGCCGCAGCGAGCCCCTCGTAGTCGGAAAGGCGCTCCCTCGCCCGCTCCAGCTCCCTCGCCTTGGCCTGGGCCAAGGCCCGGTCGTCCCAGAACCCGGGGCGGGCCATTTCCTCCTCGATCGCCCGGACCTGGGCCCGGAGGGCCTCCACCCCGATCCCCGCCCCCAGGCGGGTGAGCCGATCCCGGAGATCGCGTAGACGCTCGTTCACAACGGTACCTTAGCGGGAGTCGATCCGCAGCGCAAGCGTATAATCCGCCCATGCCGGGGACCCTGTACGTCGTCTCCACTCCAATTGGAAACCTCGAGGACATCACCCTGCGGGCCCTGCGGGTTCTCCGGGAGGCCGACCTCGTCGTGGGCGAGGACAGTCGGCGAACCCGGGGGCTCCTCTCCCACTACGGGATCGCGACCCCGTTTGCCCCAAGCCTCTACGAGGGGGTCGAGGAGGAGCGGACGGAGGCCCTCCTCCGGCTCCTCCGGGAGGGGAAACGGGTCGCCCTCGTCTCCGACGCGGGTACTCCCCTCCTCTCCGATCCCGGCTTCCCCCTCGTCCGGGCGTGCGCGCGGGAGGGGATCCCGGTGGTTCCGATCCCAGGGGCGAGCGCGCTTCTCGCCGCCCTCGTCGCCTCGGGACTCCCCCTCGACCGGTTTCTCTTCGGAGGGTACCTTCCGCGCCAGCCCGGCCCCCGCCGCCGGGCCCTGGAGGAGCTTCTCGACTTCGGGTGCACCGTCGTCGTGTACGAGTCGCCCCGAAGGCTTCGGGCCACCCTAAGG